>NZ_LT629771.1:5083191-5683882 GCF_900105175.1 Jiangella sp. DSM 45060
CCTCACCGGCGTCGATGCCCGGCCAGGCGTTGTCGAGCTCGGTGAGCAGCTTGTCGTCGGACCAGCTCTCGACGGCGGCCCGCTCGGCGAGGTCGTGCAGCAGCGAGCCGATGCCGGCGCGGCGGAGGTCGGAGTCGGTGGCGCCGCACGCCTTGAGCAGCCAGCGCAGCTCGCACCGGTTGAACTCCTCGACCTTCGACGGCGACACCCGCACCGGGCGGTCGGGGTGGCCGAGCGGCTCGGTGACGGACACCGGGCGCAGGCCGTACCACTCGTCGGGGTCGGCCTGCGCCACCCCGGCGGCGGCCAGCCGGGCCAGCTGGTGCGCGGCGCCGTGGCGGCGCTCGATCGGTTCGGCGGGGTCGCAGACGACCCCGCGCAGCTCGGCGACGACGGCGGGGAGGTCGAGCCCGCGCCCCGGCGCCTGCACCAGCCGCTCGACGGCGCCGTCGGCGGGCAGGGGGTCGATGTCGTCGAGGAACCGCGACGGCTGCGACTCCTCGTTGGACACCGCCGTGACGTAGAGGCGCTGCCGGGCCCGCGTGACGGCGACGTAGAACAGCCGGCGCTCCTCGGCCAGCCGGGCGCTGGCCCGGGTGACGGCGGAGTCGTCGCGGTGGGCGACGAGGTCGACGAGCGACTCGGTGCCCAGCAGGCTGCCGCGCTCGCGGACGTCGGGCCAGACGCCTTCCTGCACGCCGGCCACCACCACGACGTCCCATTCGAGGCCCTTCGCGGCGTGCGCCGTCAGGATGCTGACGCTGGCCGTGGCCGGGCCACCGGGCCGGTAGGTGTCGGCCGGCAATTGCTGGTCGCGCAGGTGCTCGGCGAACCCCTCGGGCCGGGCGCCGGGCATGCGGTCGACGAACGTGGCGACCGCGTCGAACAGCGCCACGACGGCGTCGAGGTCGGCGTCGGCGGCCGGCGCGGCGCGTCCCCGCGACAGCGCGGCGCGGGTCCAGCGGGCCTCCAGCCCGGAGCGCGTCCACACCGCCCACAGGACGTCCTCGGCGGTGGCGCCGTCGGCCTCGGCCGCCTCGCGGGCCGCGGTGATGAGCCCGGCGACGCGGGTGGCCGGTGCGACCGCGTGATCGTCGAGGAAGCGCAGCTCGTCGGGGGTGGTCAGCGCCTCGACCAGCAGCTCACCGGAGGCACGGCCGCCGCCGGCCGTCAGCTCGTGCGCGCGCAGCTCCTGCCGCAGCCGCCGCACGGCCAGCGCGTCGGCGCCGCCCAGCGGGCCGGTGATGAGGTCGAGGGCGGTCTCGACGTCGAGCTCGCGCAGCCCGGTGACCAGTTCGAGCACCGTGAGCAGCGCCCGGACCGGTGCTTGGTCGGCCAGCGGGACGTCCTCGATGCGCACGCTGACCGGCACGCCGGCGCCGGCCAGCGCGCGGCGCAGCACCGGGATGGCGGACGCGCTGCGCACCAGCACCGCCATGCGGTCCCACGGGACGTCGTCGAGCAGGTGCGCCGCCCGCAGCCGCCCGGCGACGAACGCGGCCTCCTGGCTGGCGCTGGCGAGCAGGTGGACGGACGCGCGATCGGCGCCGTGGTCGCCCGACCCGGCCGCGTACAGCTCGCGGTGCCGGCTCAGCCCGCCCAGCCGCGCCGCGACCCGTCGCGACGCCGCCAGCAGGCGCGGCCCGCAGCGCCGGGACGCCGCGAGCGCCAGCACCGCGCCCGGTGAGCCGTCGGCGGCCGGGAAGCGGTCGGCGAAGCGGCGGATGGCCTCGGGCTCGGCGCCGCGGAAGCCGTAGATGGACTGGTCGGGGTCGCCGACGACGAGCAGCTCGCGGCCTCCGCCGGCCAGCAGCCGCAGCAGCTCCTCCTGCGCTGGGTCGCTGTCCTGGTACTCGTCGACGACGACGAACGCACGCGCCTGCCGCTCGCGTGCCAGCAGTTCGGGGTCGTCGCGCAGCAGCCCGGCGGCGGAACGCACCAGCTCGGCCTGGTCGAACGTCGGCGGGTAGCGGAACGCCGTGACGCCGGCGTATTGCCGCGCGAACCGGGCCGCGGCCAGCCAGTCGTCGCGCCGGTGCGCGGCGGCCAGCGCGGCCAGCTCGTCGGGGCCGAGGCCGCGCTCGACCGCCCGCATGAGGAAGTCGCGCAGCTCGGCGGCGAACCCGCGGGTCAGCAGCGCGGGGCGCAGGTGGTCGGGCCAGTAGCCGGCGCCCAGCTGCTCGACGTCGCCGCGCAGCAGCTCGCGGATGAGGACGTCCTGCTCGGCCCCGCCCAGCAGCCGCGGCGACGGCTCGCCCTGCGCGACCGCCTCGCGGCGCAGCAGCCCGAACGCGTAGGAGTGGAAGGTGCGGGCCAGCGGCTCGCGGATGGTCCGGCCGAGCCGCCTCGCGATGCGTTCGCGCAGCTCACCGGCGGCCCGGCGGCTGAACGTCAGCACCAGCACCCGGCCGGGGTCGATGCCGTCGTGCTCGACCCGGTGCGCCACCGCCTCGACCAGCGTGGTGGTCTTGCCGGTGCCCGGCCCGGCCAGCAGCAGCAACGGCCCGCCCCGATGCTCGACGGCGGCCTTCTGGGAGTCGTCGAGGCGGACCGGCGGCGCGGCGGGCCGGACGGTGCGCACCAGACGCACGGCTGCGGGACGCCTCACCGACTGCCGCTCCTTCCTCTGCTCCCCGACGACTGGTCCCATCCCACCACGCGGGTCCGACAGGGTCGCGGACGCGCGCCGGAGGAGGCGACCCCTGGACCTTGGCAAATCGATTGGCTAACGTGCGACCCGAGATCACGCCGAGGGAGGACCTGTATGGACACCGGAGCTCGCCGAGCCCTGATCGTGCGGGGCGGCTGGGAGGGCCACAGCCCGGTCGAGGCCACCGAGCGCTTCGTTCCGCACCTGAAGGAGCACGGGTTCGACGTCGACGTCCACGACGGGCCGGAGGTGTACGCCGACGCCGACCGGCTGGCCGCCACCGATCTCGTCGTGCAGTGCTACACGCAGGGCGTGGCCACCGACGAGCAGGTCCTCGGGCTGTCCGCGGCGGTCGCCAACGGCACCGGGCTGGCCGGCTGGCACGGCGGGATCTGCGACTCCTTCCGCGGCTCGCCCGACTACCTCCACCTCGTCGGCGGCCAGTGGGCGGCGCATCCCGGCGGCTTCGTCCGCCACGACGTCGAGGTGGTGCCCGAACAGGCGCACCACGAGCTCGTCGCCGGCCTGAGCCCGCGGTGGTCGCTCGACACCGAGCAGTACTGGGTGCTCACGGACGGGCTGAACGACGTGCTCGCCACGACCACCTTCCGGCCCGCCGAGGGGACGCCGTGGCGCGGGGCCGTGACCTGTCCCGCCGTCTGGACGCGGCGCTGGGGCAAGGGCAAGGTCTTCGTCAGCACCATCGGGCACAAGCTCGACGACCTCGACCATCCCGACGTGCGCACGCTGATCGAGCGAGGCCTGCTGTGGGCCAGCCGCTGACCCGCATCATCCTGGACACCGACCTCGCGATGGGCGCGCCGGGCTCGGACATCGACGACGGCCTGGCCCTGGCGCTGGCCCTCGCCGATCCCGGCCTGCGGGTCGAGCTGGTCACGACGGTGGGCGGCAACGGCGACGTCGCCACCTCCACCCGGCTCACCCGCGAGCTGCTCGAGGTGCTCGGCCGCGCCGACCTCACCGTCGTCGAGGGGGCGCCGGCCGGCGACGACGCCGCGGACGAGATCGCCCGCCGGCTGCTGGCCGAGCCCGGCGAGCTGACCGTCGTCGCGATCGGGCCGCTGACCAACGTCGCCCGCGCGCTGGCGTCCGGCCCGGAGGTGGCCGCGGCCGCCCGCGAGATCGTCGTGATGGGAGGGGTCTACCTCGAGCAGACCAACGTCGCGGCGATGCCGGGCGAGTACAACTTCTGGTGCGATCCTGACGCGGCGCAGGCGGTGCTCGCCAGCGGCGCGACCATCCGGCTGGTCGGCCTCGACGTCACCCGGAAGGTCCGGCTGACCCGCGGGGACGCCCGCGCGCTCGCCACCGGCGGGGAGTTCGGCCGGCTCGCCGCCACTCACGTCGAGGGCTGGATCGACTTCCAGAACCGGACCAAGCCGCGCGACCTGCTGGAACAGGACAGCTGCGCGCTGCACGACCCGCTCGCGGTCGCCGTCGTGACCCGCCCGGACCTCGTCACCTGGCGGGACGCGCACGTCGCCGTCGAGACGCAGGGCCGGGTGACTCGCGGCGTGGCGATCGCGGACCTGCTGATGTGGGAGAACCCGCCGGAGCCGAACTGCCGGATCGCCACCGCCGTCGACGTCGCGGCGTTCACCACGCTCTTCGCCGAGCGCATGGCGGCGCTGCCGTGACGCCGGACGGCCATTGACCGGCGGGTGCCCAGGGCTTAGTTTGCGGGGTACCAAACCGATTTGCAGTATCGCGACGACCGATAGGACAGAAGTGAGCACCCTGCGCGTCGGAGTCATCGGTCTGGGCGAGGTCGCCCAGCTGATCCACCTGCCCATCATCGAGTCGCTGCCCGGCCAGTACGAGCTGACCGCGATCTGCGACATCTCCCCCGGCCTGCTGAAGAGCGTGGGCGACCGCTACAGCGTCAAGGACCGCTACGGCGACTTCCACGACCTGATCGCCGAGGGCGACATCGACTGCGTGTTCGTGCTCAACAGCGACGAGTACCACGCCGAGTGCGTCGTCGCCGCGCTGGACGCGGGGCTGCACGTGCTGGTCGAGAAGCCCATGTGCCTCAGCCCGCGGGAGGCCCAGGAGATCATCGCCGCCCGGGACCGGTCCGGCAAGACCGTCATGGTCGCCTACATGCGCCGGTTCGCGCCGGCCTTCACCGAGGCGGTCGCCCGGCTGCCCGCCCTCGGGCCGATCCGCTACGTCAGGGTGCACGACGTCATCGGCGAGAACCGGCTGATCATCGACCAGACGGCGTACGTCGAGCGGCCCGGCGACGTGCCGCCGGACCTGATCGAGGAGAAGTGGGCCCGCCGGGCCGCGCTGGTCCGCGAGGCCCTCGGCGACGTTCCCGAGGAGCTCGGCTGGACCTACGGCCTGCTCTGCGGCCTGGGCAGCCACGACCTGTCGGCCATGCGCGAGCTGATCGGCCGGCCGCAGCGGGTGGCGGCGGCGAAGATGTGGCGCAACGGCGCCTACGTCGTCGCGTTGCTCGACTACGGCGACTTCGTGGTCACCTACGAGACCGGCGTCGACGACCAGCTGCGCTTCGACGCGCACATCGAGGTGTACGGCGCGAGCGGCTCGATGAAGGTGCAGTACGACACCCCGTACGTCCGGCACTTCCCCACCGTCCTCGAGATCGAGCGCACGGACGGCGACTCCTACGAGCGCTCGGTGGTGCGGCCGCACCTCAAGGACCCCTACACGCACGAGCTGGAGTACTTCCACGAGGTCGTCACCACCGGCGGCGCACCGAAGACCACGCCCGAGGACTACGTGGAGGACATGGAGCTGTTCATCGACAT
This sequence comes from Jiangella sp. DSM 45060, assembly GCF_900105175.1. Taxonomy (NCBI): domain Bacteria; kingdom Bacillati; phylum Actinomycetota; class Actinomycetes; order Jiangellales; family Jiangellaceae; genus Jiangella; species Jiangella sp. DSM 45060. Next base: position 5,088,640 of record NZ_LT629771.1, read on the forward strand.
CATCCGCGCCCTCGACCAGCCCTGACGGCGACCTGCCGAAGATAGGTCGAGTCGACCGGAGGAAAGGCGTCGTGACCGCGACGACCACGGCCCTAGCGTCGTAGTCGTCCAGGACGGACACCCCGACCAGCCAGAAAGGCCGCTGCGATGACCGACACCCTGACCGCCGCCGACGTCGCGTTCTTCCGCGAGAACGGCTACCTGCTGCCGGCCCGGCAGCTGCTCGCCGAGGAGCGCCTGACCCGGCTCGAGCAGATCTTCAACGAGCACCTCGCCGACAAGGGCGACAAGCTCTCCGACGAGCTCGACACGCCGCACTACCGCGACGACCGGCTGCTGGACTTCCTGCTCTCCGACGAGGTGCTCGACTGGGTCGAGCCGCTGGTCGGACCCGACATCGCCCTGTGGACCAGCCACTTCATCTCCAAGGACCCGTTCACCGGCCGCGCGACGCCCTGGCACGAGGACAGCGCGTTCTGGGCGGGCCGGTTCGACGACTACGACAACATCGTGACGATCTGGCTCGCGCTGGAGGACGGCTCGTCCAGGGAGAACGGGTGCATGCGGGTGATCCCTGGCTCCCACCTGAACGGCGGCTTCTCCGAGAACTACGAGCCGACGGACATGACCGAGCAGACGTTCCACGCGGGGCTCGCCGGCGTCGACGAGGAGCGCGCGGTCTACTTCGAGCTCGGCCGCGGCGAGTTCTCGATGCACGACGGACGCATCGTCCACGGCGCCGAGGCCAACACCAGCCCGGTCCGCCGCACCGGCTACACCATGCGCTACTTCCCCTCCTCGGTGCGCATGCAGGACGTGCCGCAGAACGAGGGTTGGAAGATCTGGCTGGCCCGCGGGCGGGACCTCGCCGGCAACAGCTACGTCAACGTGCCCGCCCCGGCATGAGGCTCGGCCTGCTCACCGCCTGCCTGCCCGGCGAGTCGCTCGCGGACGTCGCCGGGTGGGCGGGTGCGCACGGCTACCGCGCGCTGGAGGTGGCCGCGTGGCCCGACCGGCCCGGCCGCGACTGGGAGGCCAGTCACCTCGACGTCGAGTCTTTCGACGCGGCCGAGGCGGCCCGGGTCCACGACCTGCTCGCCGAGCACGACCTCGAGCTCTCGGCCGTCGCGTACTACGAGAACAACCTGCACGAGGATCCGGCTGTCCGCGCGGCCACCCACGACCACCTCCGGCGTTGCGTCGACGCGGCGCAGCTGCTGGGGGTCGGCCTGGTCGGCACGTTCGTGGGCCGCGACGTGTCCCGCACCGTCGCCGAGAACCTCCGTCTCGCCGAGAAGGTGTTCCCGCCGCTCGTCGAGTACGCCGCTGCCCGCGACGTCCGCCTCGTCATCGAGAACTGCCCGATGGAGGGGTGGCATCCCGACGGCTACCCCGCCAACCTCGCCTACTCGCCCGAGCTGTGGGGCTGGCTGGCGGAGCTCGGCCTGTGGCTCAACTACGATCCCTCGCACCTGGTGTGGCTCGGCATCGACCCCGTCGCGGCGCTCTCGGCCCATGCCGACCGCGTCCTGCACGTCCAGGCCAAGGACGTGGAGGTGCGCCCCACCGACCGCGACCGCTACGGCGTCTTCGGCCGGGTCCTCGACCGGGAGCCCTGGACGAGCGGATGGTGGCGCTACCGGGTGCCCGGCCTGGGCGAGCTCGACTGGAGCCGCGTGCTCGACACCCTCCGCCGGACCGGCTACGACGGCGTGGTCTCCGTCGAGCACGAGGACCCCGTCTGGAGCGGCAACCCCGGCAAGGTCCGGCAGGGTCTCGCCATCGCCGAGCGCACCCTGGGCCCGCTCCTCACACCCTGACCCCCGACCCGAGAGGCCGCCCATGCACCGCGGTGTGTACTTCGACGCCTGGTTCCCCCGCCAGCACTGCTATCACCCGAGCCTGCCGCCGCGCCGGCTGCGGATGGTCGACGACCTGGTCGACTACCGCGCGACGGTGCTGGTCTGGGCCTCGCTCGGCGGCGGCTCGCTGGCGCTGCCCTACCTGGAGGAGGAGGCGTTCGGCCCGGTCGACGCCCGGTCCCGGTTCTACGGCTTCGTCAACGACAGCGAGTTCATCGCGGCCTGCCACGAGCGCGGCATCAAGGTGCTCGGCATCGTGTTCGAGGCGCAGGGCTGGGAGTTCCCGGTCGAGCTGACCGAGGACGAGGACGCCGTGCTCGCGCTGAACGAGCTGCGCGGCGCCGGCAAGCGCGACTGGATGGGGCTGCGGGAGTTCTCCTCCAACCGCTACCCGAAGCTCTGGAAGCCGGTCGAGCACTACTTCCCGCACGGCCTGGTCAACAGCGACGGCGAACCGGTCACCGACCTCATCGAGGAGTGCGTCGTCCGCGACATCGACCAGCAGCCATGCCATGCCCACTGGGTGGAGTGCCCGGACCGCGAGCACCAGTGCTTCTACATGGACCGCAACAACCCGGTCTGGCGCGAGTACCTCAAGGCCGTCATCCGGATCCAGATCGACGCCGGCGTCGACGGCATCCAGCTCGACGAGGCCGAGCTGCCGATGGGCGCGTTCCAGTACGGCGCGTGCTTCTGCAAGGACTGCATGAAGGGGTTCCGCGCGTACCTGCGGGGCCTGCCGCCGTCGCAGGTCGACATCGCCCTCGACGGCGTCGACCTCGCCACCTTCCACTACGGCGAGTGGCTGCGCGAGCGGGGCTACGACTTCCGCTCCGGCCGGGAGTCGACCCCGCTGTTCGGCGACTACTACGCCTTCCAGTGCCGGTCGATCAAGACGTACTTCGCCGAGCTCGCCGACTACGCCCGCGAGTACGCCCGTTCGGTGGGCCGCGAGATCGTCGTCTCGGGCAACTTCTTCAACCTCGAGCCGATGTACCTCGCCCTCGCCGACGACGTCGACCTCGTCATCACCGAGATGCGCAACACGACATACCGCCAGCCGGAGTGGTACCGCTACGTCGCGGCGTTCGCCGGCGACAAGGACGTCGTGGTCGTCGAGAACCCGTACGGCGGCGTCGTGCCGGAGCTGATCGGCCTGCTGGCCGAGGGCAAGGGGCACGACCTCTTCCGGCTGTCGCTGTTCGAGGCGGCCGCGCTGGGCGCGAACATGTCGGTGCCCTACGGGTCCTGGATGGGCAGCGTCATCGAGGACTCCTTCTACGCACCACACGGCCTCGCGACCGAGATCCAGTCGTTCCTCGCCGAGCACGAGCGGCTGTTCTCCCGCCGCACGGCCAACGAGGTCGCCGTCGTGTTCAGCGTCGCCAGCACCCGCGAGCTGATCGGCAAGGCCGACGCGAGCGACAACACCACCAACCGCCGCGACGAGTCGGTCGTGGTGCCCTACCGCGCGGTCACGCGGCTGCTCGCCGACGCGGCCGTCCCGTTCGACGTGGTCATCTGGCCCGACGGCGTGACGGCGCCGGACCGCGCGTCCGCCGCCGAGCTGGAGCGCTACTCCACCGTGGTGCTGCCCGACGTCCATGCCCTCACCGAGGCGCAGGCCGCGGCGGTCGAGGGCTACCTCGCCGGCGGCGGGACGGTGGTCACCACCGACCGCGTGGCCGACGGCCTCCCGTCGCACCCGCGTCTGCGCTCCGCCGGCCGTACGTCCGTCGACGACCTGCTCCCGCACGGCCGCCAGGTCGAGACGACGGTCCCGGTGGCGGCCAACCTCCAGCAGCTCGACGACGGCTCCTTCGCGCTGCACCTGGTCAACTACGACTACGACGCCGCGGCCGACGCGGTTCGCACGCTCACCGACGTGCCGCTGCGGGTCCGGCTGCCCAAGGCCAAGCAGCACGGGACGGTCGTCGCGAGCGACGGCTCCCGTACGCCGCTGCGGCTCACCCAGGAGGACGGCGTCCACGCGGTGGTCCTCGACCGGCTGGGCGTCTACGCGATCGTGGTGTTCCATGACGGCGCGCTCTGAGATGCGCATCGCGGTGCTGCGGGGCCGGGAGCGCTTCGAGATCGACGACGTGCCGGTACCTCGGCCACGGCCGGACGAAGTGCTGGTGCGGGTGGTCGCGTCCGGTGTCTGCGCCTCCGAGCTGGACCGGTGGGCCGAGGGACCGGCCGCGGGCGAGGCGCTCTACCTGGGCCACGAGGTGAGCGGCGTCGTCACCGAGGTCGGTGAGGCGGCGACCGGGGTGGCCGTCGGCGATCGCGTCGGCGTGTGGGTCACCGAGCGCGGGTTCGCGGAGTACGTCGCGGTCCGCGCGGCGTACTGCTTCCCGGCCGGCGACGGGCCGCTCGACGAGGCGCTGGCCGAGCCGCTCGCGTGCGCCGTCAACGCCGTGGAGCTGGCCGCTCCCCGGCTCGGCGACGACGTCGTGGTGCTCGGTGCGGGGTTCATGGGCAACCTGGTGCAGACGCTGGCCGGGCTGCGCGGCCCGCGCCAGGTCATCGTCGCCGACACTCGGGCCGACGCGCTCGAGCGGGCCGGCCGGCTGGGCGCCGCCCGCGTCGTCGACGTCACCCGCGAGTCGCTCGCCGACGTCGTGCGCGGGCGCACCGGCGGCCGCGGCGCGGACGTCACGTTCGAGTGCACGGGCACCCAGCCCGGGCTGACCACCTGCGGTGACGTGACGCGGATGAGCGGCACGATCGCGATCGTCGGCTTCCACCAGGGCGCGCCGCGGCAGGTCGCGCTGGACCACTGGAACTGGATGGCGTTCTCGATCGTCAACGCCCACTTCCGCGACCTCGGCACGATCATGCGTGGCATGGACGCCGGCCTGCGACTGGTCTCGTCGGGGGTGCTGTCGATGGCCGGGCTGGTCACCCACCGCTTCCCGCTGGAGCGGATCGACGACGCGTTCGCGACCCTGCACGACAAGCCCGCCGGCTTCGTGAAGGCGGTGATCGTCTTCCCGGAGGAGTGAGAACCGTCAGGCGGTACCGCGGATGACCAGCGGGCAGGGCAGCACGACGGTGCGTCCGGCCCCGGTGTAGCGCCGTGACAGCCGGCTCAGCAGGAGGTCGCCGGCCGTGCTGCCCGCCTCGTACGCCGGGTTGCGCACCGTGGTGAGCTGGGGTGTGACGATGGTGGCGGCGTCGACGTCGTCGAACCCCATGATCGCGACGTCGCCGGGCACCTCGAGGTCGAGTTCGTGCGCGACGTCCAGGGCGCCGATGGCCATCAGGTCGTTGGCGCAGAACACGGCGTCGGGCGGGGAGTCGAGCGCCATCAACGTCCGCATGGCCTGATAGCCGCCCTTGCGGGTCCAGTCGCCGCGCACCATCAGCTCGGCGGCCACCTTGTGCTTCGCGGCCTGCATGGCGGCCCGGAAACCGGCGGTGCGCTGCGAGCCGTAGCGCTGCGGCCCCTGGATCATCGCGATGCGCCGGTAGCCGCGTGCGGTGAGGAACGCCGTGGCCTCGCGTGACCCGGCTTCGTCGTCGGGGGTGATCGCGTCGCACAGCGGATGGTCGAGGTGGTCGCCGATGCAGATGATCGGGGTGGCGGCCTCGGCCGGTCCGAACGTGATGTCCGAGGCGGTCTCGCCGGAGGCGAACACGATGCCGTCGACACCGCGGTCCATGACGTCGTCGAAGAACTTGCGCTCGCGTTCGTGCTGGCCGTCGGTGTTGCAGACGTACGTGCCGTACCCGGCCGCGTCGACGGCGTCGGCCAGGCCCCGCGTCAGCACCGCGTAGAAGGGGTTGGTGATGTCGGGCACGACGATCGCGATCATGTGCGACTGCCGTGTGCGGAGGTTGCGCGCGACGTGGTTGGGGCGGTAGCCGAGCTCGCGGATCGCCTCCATGACGACCTCGCGGGTGGTCGCGTTGACCACGCGCTTGCCCGACAGCACGTGAGAGACGGTGGTCGGGCTGACCCCCGCGCGGTCGGCGACATCGGCGATCGTGACGCGGGTAGGCGTCGCCGGCGCTTCGGTCCGGTCGCTCCACGGCATGGCGCTACTCTACGGGAGTCAAATCGATTTGAGCCGACCGAGGCACACCGATGACCGACCTGATCGCGCGCTACACCGTCGAATCCCTGCTGCCGGAAGACCTCGGCGCGCGGGTCCTGCGGCAGCGGCTGTCGTCCGTCGGCGTGCACTGGCACGACTACTACGAGCTGTGCCTGGTGCTCTCCGGCACGGCCCAGCACGTGCTCAACGGGGAGCGCCACACCATCGCCGCGGGCAGCGCGTTCCTGCTCTCGCCGGCCGATCTCCACGAGTTCCACGTGCTCGGGCCGGAACCGCTGGACTGCTACAACACCGTCATCGAGCCGGCGGTCGTCGAGCGGCAGCTGGCCGCGCTCGGCCCGTCGGTGCACGGGTTCCCCTGGCGCACCGACGACTTCGGCGCAGCGGAGCCCGACCTGCGGCGCCTCCTGACGGAGTGCGAACAGCCGCGCCTGGGCTCGTCGCTGCTGGTCGAGGCGTTGGTCGCCGGCCTGGTCGTCGAGCTGGCCCGGCGCTGCGACGTCGGCAGCGGCCCGCGTGCGCGTCGCCCGGCCGGCGAGGACCAGCTGCGCGACGCGGTGCTGTTCGTCGACCGCCACTTCCGCGAGCCGATCACGCTGGCCGATGTCGCGACCCGGGCCCATCTGTCGGCGAACTACTTCAGCGAGCGGTTCCGGCGCTACACGGGCACACCGTTCCAGCTCTACCTGCAGGAACGCCGGCTGCGGTTCGCGCGGTCGCTGCTGGCCTCGACCACGCTGTCGGTGTCCGAGGTCTGCCACGCGTCGGGTTTCAACAGCCTGTCGCACTTCGGCCGGGCCTTCCGGCGCCGGTACGGCGCCGCCCCGTCGGCCGGTCACGAAAGCATGAAAATGTGACGTCCATGTGACGAGAACCACCTCTATCCCTTGACACGGGACGCACCGGCAACGATGCTTCCCGCCAGAGAGCCAAACGATTTGCATCCGGCATACCGGAGTGAGCAAGGAGCTGGTTCGGTGAGGATAAAGGTGTCCCGTAGGGCGGCCACAGCGGTCGCCGCCATCGCGATCACGTCCGTGGTCCTGGCCGCCTGCGGCGGCGAGTCCGACGAGCCGGACGCCGCGCCGCGGGGTGAGGGCGAGGGCCCGGTCGAGGCCCCGTCCGAGCCCGTGACGGTCTCGTTCTTCTCGTGGATCGGCAACCAGCCGGAGCTGCAGCTGCTGGCCGAGGAGTTCCACGAGGAGCAGCCCAACATCACCATCGAGTTCGAGAACGTCCCGGCCGAGCAGGCCGCCCAGGTCCTGACCACGCGGATCGCGGGCAACAACGCCCCGGACGTCGCGTACGTCAACGCCAGCGACACCGCCGACTACGCCTCGCGCGGCGCCGCGGTCGACCTGCAGAACTACATCGAGCGCAGCGAGGTGGTGAACCCCGACGACTACGTCGAGGCGTTCAAGACCTTCGTCACCTACGACGACGCGATGTACGGCCTGCCGATGGGCGGCGAGACGACCGGCCTGTTCTACCGCACCGACCTGTTCGAGGCGGCCGGGCTCGACGGCCCGCCGCAGACCTGGGAGCAGTTCGAGGAGGCGGCCGCCGCGCTGACCGACTCGACGGCCGGCACGTACGGCTTCGAGATGTTCGCGCCGGAGTCCGCCTACTACTGGTACCCGTGGCTCTACCAGGCCGGCGGCGACCTGCTGAGCGAGGACGGCGAGATCCTGTTCACCAGCGACGAGGCCCGCGAGGCCGCGGAGTTCTACATCGGCCTCGCCCAGTACGCCCCGCCGGACTACCTGAACTCCAACTCGTGGGACGGCCGGGTCGCCTTCGCCGAGGGGCAGGTCGGCATGTACATCGCCGGCGCGTGGTTCGCGGGCACGCTCACCGAGGAGTTCCCCGGCATCGAGGGCAAGTGGGCGACCGCTCCGCTGCCCGAGGGCGAGGCCGGCTGCAAAACCACGATCGCCGGCGACTCGCTGGTGATGATGGACCAGACCGACAACCCCGACGCCGCCTGGCTGTGGATGGAGTTCCTCTCCCGGCCCGAGACCCTCGCGCGCATGACCTACCAGACCGAGGGCACGCTGCTGCCGCCGCTGACGTCGCTGCTCGAGGGCGAGGAGATCACGCAGGCCAAGCCGGTCCTGCAGGGGTTCATCGACCTCATGCCGTGCGGCGTCGCCAGCACCGTCGCCAACCCGCTCTACCCGCGGATCGAGACCGTGCTCAACGAGGAGCTGGGCAAGGCGATCTACGGCGACCAGAGCGCCGAGGACGCGCTGAACAACACCGCACAGCAGGCCGAGGCGATTCTCGCCCGCGGCTGACGACCGAGGAGGACGAATGTCGAGGGCGGTGGCGCCGGCCGATACGGACGCCCGGAGCAGCCGGCGCAGCGGGCTCCTCCGGCGGGTGTGGCGAGAACGGTCGGCGTACGTGTTCATCGCACCGGGCGTGATCATCTTCTCGGTGTTCACGCTGGCCGCGCTGATCTTCGCGTTCTACCTGACGTTCCACCGGTGGAGCATCATCGAGCCGGACAAGCCCTACGTCGGCACGCAGAACTACCAGGACATGATCCACGACGAGCGGTTCGTCCAGTCGGTCCTCAACACGATCTACTTCACCGGCGCCTCGGTGCCGCTGACGATGATCATCGGGCTCGGCCTGGCGCTTCTGCTGAACCAGCCGATCCGCGGACGCGCGATGTTCCGCACCGCCTACTACCTGCCGGTGGTGACGCCGTTCGTGGTGTCGGCGCTGCTGTGGAAGTGGCTCTACAACGGCGAGTTCGGCCTGTTCAACTACTACCTGCTCCGGACGAAGATCATCGACGAGCCGCTGCTGTGGCTCTCGGACAAGGACCTCGCCATGCCGGCCGTCGTCCTCATGAGCGTCTGGAGCGGTGTCGGGTTCTCGATGGTCGTCTACCTCGCCGGGCTGCAGGCCGTCCCCGCGCAGCTGTACGAGTCGGCGAAGATCGACGGCGCGGGGATGTGGCGGCGCATCCGCTACGTCACCATCCCGCTGTTGCGCCCGACGACGCTCTTCCTGCTGGTCATCGGCATCATCGGCTCGTTGCAGGTGTTCACCCAGATCTTCGTCATGACCAGCGGCGGACCGGTCAACCGGACCACGACGATGGTCTATTACATGTACCTCTGGGCGTTCAAGTACTACGACATGGGCTATGCCAGCACGCTCGCGTTCGCCCTGTTCGCGATGCTCCTCGTCTTCACCGCGCTGCAGCTGCGGCTGTTCCGGGACGGAGGAACCGAGTGACCGACGTGACGGACGAGCAGACGATCCCGGCGCTCGCGCCGCCGCCCGCGGCCCAGCCGAAGAAGCGGAAGCGACCCCGGGGCGGCCCGCACGACAAGGACCATGTGACGCTGCGGGCCAAGCTGGGGACGTACCTCATCCTCGCCCCGGTCGCGATCCTGTTCGTGGCGCCGTTCGCCTGGCTGATCAGCGCGTCGTTCCAGCCGATCAGCACCATCTTCGCCAACCCGCCGACGTGGCTGCCCGACGACCCGACGCTCGACGGCTACAAGGGCTTCCTGAACCTCGGCGAGCTCAGCGAGGCGCAGCAGGCGCAGGGCCACGGCGACTGGCGGTGGTTCGCGAACAGCGCGTTCGTGGCGGTGGCGATCACGGTGCTGCAGACGTTCTTCAACGCGCTGTGCGCCTACGCGTTCGCGAAGCGGCGGTTCCCGGGCCGCAACGTGATCTTCGTGCTGTTCCTCGCGACGATGATGGTGCCCGGCCAGGTCACGCTGATCCCGAACTACATCATCATCCAGCACATCCCGTTCTTCGGCGGGAACGACTGGCTGGGCAGCGGCGGGCACGGCTGGCTCGACTCCTACTGGGGGCTGATCATGCCCGGCGTGGTCAGCGCGTTCGGCATCTTCCTGCTGCGCCAGTTCATGCTCTCGATCCCCGACGAGCTGCTCGACGCCGCCCGGGTGGACGGCGCCGGCGAGCTGCGGATCTTCTGGAGCGTCGTGCTGCCGCTGTGCACGCCCGCCCTCGCCGCGAACGCGATCTTCACCTTCCAGGGCGCGTGGGAGGACTTCTTCTGGCCGCTGATCATCATGTCCGACCCGGAGAAGCTCACCGCTCCGGTCGGCCTGGCGCTGTTCGTCGTGCAGAACCGCACCGACTGGAACCTGCTGTTCGCGGGGTCGGTGATCGCCACCCTCCCGATGATCCTGGTGTTCGTCATCTTCCAGCGGCACTTCGTCAGGGGCATCGCGGTGACGGGCATCAAGGGGTGAGCGACGAGCTGACGGTCGGCCTGCTCGGCGCCGGCCGGATCGCCGGCGTCCACGCGCACGCATACCGCGCGTCGCCCGGCGTCCGGCTGGTGGCGGTCGCGGACCCGGTGGCCGGGAAGGCCGAGCGGATCGCCGCCGAGCACGGCGCCGAGACGGTGCGCGATCTCGGCTCCCTGCTGGAGCTCGGTGTCGACGTCGTCGACGTCTGCACCCCGCCGCACCGGCATGCCGGCCCGGCGATCGCCGCGTTGGCGGCCGGCCGGCACGTGATCTGCGAGAAGCCGCTGGCCCGCACGCTCGACGACGCCCGCCGGGTGGTCGCGGCCGCGGCGGCCGCACCGGGCCTGCTGATGGTCGGTCACGTGTCGCGGTTCGAGCCCGACCACCGCGGCGCCCGCGACCGCGTGGCCGCGGGCGAGATCGGCGCGGTGCGGCAACTGACCCACAGCACCACGTCGGCGCTCCCGGGCTGGAGCGAGGCCGGCTGGCTGACCGACCCGGCGCGCTCCGGCGGACCGCTGCTGGACCAGGCCGTGCACAGCTTCGACTACGCCCGCTGGGTCATCGGCAGCCCGGCGGTCCGGGTGCACTGCATGGCCGCGGCCGGCGGCGCCGGACCGGCGACGTACACACTCACGACGATCAGGTACGAGAGCGGCGCCATCGCGCACGTCGAGTGCGGCTGGGCGCACCCGGCCGCTCGCGGCTTCAAGCTCGCCGCGGAGATCGTCGGCACCGAGGGCCGGCTGTCCTGGAGCTACGACCAGCTGATGGGCGGTGTGCTGTACCCGCGCCAGGGCGACGCCGAGTGGTGGGACGTGCTGGCGGACCGGGGGTTCGAGCTGGAGCTGCGGACGTTCTTCGACGCGGTCCGCACCGGCGGCCCGTCCCCGGTGCCGGCCGCCGAGGCGCTGGAGTCGGTGCGCACGGCGCTGGCCGCCTTGGAGTCCGCCCGCACCGGCCGCACCGTCGACCTCACCACCTGGAAGGGCTGATGCGCCCGATCGGCATCGCGATCCTCGGCGCCGCCCACACGACGCACGCCTGGGCCTACGCCCGCGCGTTGTCCGGGCTGCCGGACGTCCGGGTGACCGGCGTCCACGACGCGGTGCCCGCCCACGCGCAGTGGATCCGGCGCGACTTCGGTGTCCCGTTCGTCGCGTCCGCCGAGGCGCTCGTCGCCGCGCCGGACGTCGACGCCGTCATCGTGTGCGGCGCCACCGTGGACCACCGCGCGCACGTGGAGCTCGCGGCGGCACACGGCCGGCACGTGCTGTGCGAGAAGCCGCTCGCGACGACCGTCTCCGACGCGTCCGCGATCGTCGCGGCCTGCGACGCGGCCGGGGTGCAGCTGCACGTCGCGTTCATGTCGCGGTTCCTGCCCCTGGTCGGCCGGGCCCGGGCGGCGGTGCGCGCCGGGCGGCTCGGCGAGCTGATCGGGCTGGTGGGCGGCAACCGCGGCCGCCCGCCACTGCCGCCGTCGTACCCGCCGTGGATCACCGACCCGGTCGCCGCCGGCGGCGGCGCGCTCATCGACCACTCGGTGCACGTCACCGACGCGATGCGGCATGTCAGCGGCCTCGAGGTGACCGAGGTCTCCGCCGAGGCCGGCTCGCTGCTCTGGGACCGCGGCGTCGACGACGTCGCGGTGCTCGCGCTGCGCTTCGGCAACGGCGCCGTCGGCAGCGTCGACCCGAGCTGGTCGGTGCCGGACGGCAACCCCTGGGACTACGACTTCTACCTGCGCCTGGTCGGCACCGAGGGCTCGCTCGACCTCACCGACGCGGCCGAGTCGCTGCGTGTGGTGTCCGTCCGCGACGGCGGCCCGCGCGGCCTGCGACTGGCGTCGTTCGCCGAGGACGCCGACCGCGCCATGCTCGCGGCGTTCGCCGGGTCGGTCCGGGCGGGCGCGGTCCAGGACCCGTGCGCGACCGGCGAGGACGGGCTGCGGGCCCTGGAGATCGCTCTCGCCGGCTACCGGTCCGCCGCCCGTCACGCCCCCATGATCATCAATGATCCAACCACCCAGAGGGGGTCGGATCATTGATGATCATGGGACTCTCGGTGGGGTCCAGAGGGGGTCGCGGCAGGGCGCGGCGGCGAAGGCGGCGCTGATCGCGTTGGCGGCCGGCTTGCGCTGCAGGTCGTCGTCGAAGGCGAGCGGCCGCCGAGGGGCGCCGTCCGGACGCGGCTGGTCCTCCTCGAGCCAGGTGTAGCGGTCGGTGAGGCCGAACGCCACGACGACCTTGACGGCCTCCTCGTCGAGCGTGACGTCCAGGTAGCGGCGGTAGACGTCGGCCACCTTCTGGTCGCGCGGGCCGATCGCCGCGGGCAGGCCGTCGTCGAGGACGTCGAGCTCGGTGATGAGGATCGGCAGGCCCCGGTCGGCGATCTCGCCGAGGAACGCGCGGTAGGCGTTCTCGTTGAACCTGGTGGCGAACCGGTCGGCGAGCAGATGACCCTGGATGCCGACGGCCTGCACCGGGACGTCGTCGTCGAGCAGGGTGTCGATCGCCGTGAGGTACGCCTGCCGGCGCGGCCCGGGCTGGTCGCCGAACTCGTTGACGGTCTCGAAACCGAACTCGTTGATGAGCAGCAGCGCGCCGGGGTCCTCCTGGTGCGCGATGTGGAAGCTCTCGCCGATGTAGCTCGGCCCGATCGTGGCGTACCACGGCACGTTGGTGCGGAACCCGTTCGCGTCGGCGTCGAAGGGGTCGGTCACCTCGTTGGCGACGATCCAGCCGTCGGCGCGGCCGCGGTAGTGCGCCACCTCCGCTTCGATGACGCCGTAGAGCAGGTCGCTGGCCTCGGCCGCCGTCAGCCCCCACAGGTCGTCCTCGGTCCAGCCGTCGCCGAATCCCTCGTCCCAGGCGAGGTGGGCGGCGATGACCAGCTGCTCGTTCTGCTCGGCGAGCCCGATGATCTGGTCACCGGGGACGAAGTTCAGCGGCGCGTCCGGGCCCGGCTTGAGCTGGTACCAGAGCAGGTCGTCCTCGGTGAAGAGCAGGCCGGCCTCGCGGGCGTGCAGGGCCGGGTAGTCGGCGTCGAGCTGCCAGGTGGCGATGGAGGACCCGAAGACGATCCCCCTCTGCCAAGCCTGCTGCCACAGCGGTGGGTACCCGCTGCGGGGACGGCGCGGCCGGCGCCCGGCCTGGGCGACGCCGCCCAGCCCGGTGGCGCCGACGGCCACGGCTCCGGCGCCGGCCAGCAGGGAACGGCGGGTCATGGGTCTCAACTCGTGCATGCGGACTCCTCGGATGGCGGGGATACCGGTCGACGAAAGTGACGACGCTCACACGCAAATCGATTGCCATGAACCGTAGTGGGTGTCCGCCGCTGGGGCAAGACCCCGCGACCGCCCGTGGCGCCGGCGCCACGGCGCCCGGAACGGCGCCGCCGGTCAGGTGTGCAGGACGACCTCGCCGTCGAGCTGTGTCACCCGGTAGGTCCGCAACCCGACGCGCTTCGGCTCGAGCAGCGACCGGCCGGTCTCGAGGTCGAACTCCCACCCGTGCCACGGGCAGCGGACCACCCGGTCGTCCATGCCGTAGACCAGCTCGTGCGGGCCCGCGGCGACGAGGGTGCCGCTCAGCGACCCGGCGCAGATCGACGCGCCCATGTGCGGGCACTTGTCGCCGATCGCGAAGAACTCCTCGCCGACACTGATGACGCCGACCCGCCGGCCGTCGACCTCGACCACCCGGCAGCCGTCTCGCCGGACGTCCTCCACGGGTCCGATGCGCACGTCCATCCGTTCTCCACTCTCTGGACAATCGTCGAGCCAAACGATTTGCTAGGGATGACTCTGACGGTTTCGCGACCGTCCCGCAACGGTGGGAGCCCCCATGACCGAACTCCTCGACCAGCCGGCCGCCGAGGACGCCGAGGCGAGCCGCTACCGCCTGGTCGACTGCGACGTCCACCCGATCATGAAGGGCGGCATGGGCGAGCTCCGGCCGCACCTGTCGCGGGCGGCGCAGCGCCGGCTCGGCCTCGACGACCGCCGCAACCTGACCACGACCGGCCACCGCGAGGCGGTGTCGATCCCCCGCAACCAGCTCTACGTCAACCAGGCCGGCGTGCTCCGCGACGACGCCCGCGCCCCCGACGGCTCGGCGCCGGGCTCGGATCCGGCGTTCTCGGCGCGGCAGCTGCTCGACACGCACGGCATCGACCGCGCCGTGCTCATCGGCGGCGAGGTGCTCGGGCTCGGTGCCCTGCCCGATCCCGACGCGGCCGCGCTCATCGCGTCGGCGTACAACGACTGGCTGGCGCAGACCTGGCTGGGCGCCGACGACCGCTACCGCGGCACGCTGGTCGTCGGCGCACAGGACCCCGCGCTCGCCGCCCGCGAGATCCGCCGAGCGGGACGCGACGAGCGGTTCGTCGCCGTGCTGCTGCCGCTCACGAACATCCTCATGGGCGAGCGGCACTACTACCCGATCTACGAGGCCGCGGCCGAGCTCGGGCTCCCGATCACCGTGCACCCCAACTCCGGCGAGGGCATCTTCCGCACGTCGCCGCCGATGGCCGGTGGCACCCCCACGTACTACGTCGAGTGGCACACCGGCCTCAGCCAGGTGTTCCAGGCCAACGTGATCAGCCTGGTCTGCCACGGCGTCTTCGAGCGGTTCCCGGACCTCAAGGTCGTCGTGACCGAGGGCGGGATCGGCTGGATCCCGGACGTCGTCTGGCGGCTGGACAAGAACGTCAAGGGCCTGCGCGACGAGGTGCCGTGGATCAAGCGGCTGCCCAGCGAGTACGTCGCCGACCACGTGCGCTTCACGACCCAGCCGCTGCCCGAGCCGAAGCGGCGCAGCCACCTCCACGCGCTGCTCGAGGTCGCCCGGGCCGACCGGACGCTGATGTTCAGCTCGGACTACCCGCACTGGGACTTCGACGAACCACTGCACGTGCTCACTGCGCTGCCGCCGGCCACCCGCGACCGGGTGAAGGCGCGCAACGCGATCGAGACCTACGGCGACCGGCTGTGAGTGTCGGTGCCCGCCCGTAGGGTGGGCCGCACCCGGGCCGGGAGGGGTCCACCTACCACGGCACGGCAGCGGCCGGCTGAGGCTGTCCTGCTGGTCAGTCCGGGAACCAGGCGGCACGGCGCAGGTCGACCCGCTCGCCGTCACGCGTCAACGGTGTTCCCTCGGCGGCGAACTCGGTCAGCGCCCTGACCTCGTGCCCACGCGGCGGCCGGCCGGCCGCCGTCACCACCCGCCACCAGGACACCGTCCCGCCGACCGTCGACATGACGGTGCCGACCTGACGGGGCCCGCCGCGGCCGAGCGTCTCGCCCACGACGTCGGCGATGGCACCATAGGACATGGCCCGGCCCGGCGGGATGCGCTCGACCACGCTCAGCACGGCCTCGGCGTACTCGTCGTCCATCCGCCCATGGTGCCTGACAGCCGCGCGCGTCCCGGCGTGCGACGATGCTCCTTCGATGAAAGAACCCAGAGACAGCGACAACACGTCGGCCGACGAGATCGTGGTCGACGAGCCGCCGCTGCCTCCCCGCACCCGCCGACCGGCCGACGTCGTGTCGCTGCTGATCGTGAGCGGCGTGCTCACCGGCCTGGTCGCGATGTCGATCATCGCCGAGCGGACGATGACGGCGATCACCGAGGATCTCGCCGATCTCAACACCCGGGTGCCGGGCAGCATCGTCGGCATCGTCGACTTCACCGCGAACCTGGCCGGCGTCGTCATCCCGATCGTGCTGGTCGCCGTGCTGATGATCCGCGGCCGGGTGCGCACCACCGTCGAGCTGCTGCTGGCCGGCGTCACCGCGTCGGTCGCCGCCGCGCTGGTGTCCGAGTGGCTGACCGGGCCGGCGCCGCAGCGGCTGCACGACAGCCTGGTCCCGATCGTCGACGGCGCCGAGGCCACGCCGGTGCCGGCCTACTCAGCGCTGCTGGTGGCCGTCGTCACCGTCGTGTCGCAGCTGGACGTTCGGCGGCTGCGGCAGGTCGCGCTGTTCGCGATCGCCGGCACGTACGCCGTCGAGCTGCTGCAGGGCGACGCCACCGTCGGCGGCCTGCTGATCGCCACCAGCGTCGGCGTCGCGGCCGGGCTGCTGGTGCGCATCGTCGGCGGTCAGCCGTCGCTGGCGCCGAGCGGGCAGAAGATCGCCGCGACGCTCGAGGCGGCCGGCTACCAGCTGAAGGCGCTGCGCGCCGACCCGTCCGGCGACTACCGCCGGCTCACCGCCGAGACCCCCGAGGCCCGCTACAGCGTGCTCGTGCTGGACCGCAACCACGAGGGCGCCGGCACCATCGCCCGGACGGTCGACCAGCTGCGCACCCGCGAAGAGGTGCTGCCGCGGCAGACGGTGACGCTGCGCGACGCCATCGACCGCATCGCACTGCAGTCGTTCGCCGTGGCCCGGGCCGGCGCCCGCACACCGCAGCTGCGCACCGTCCTGCGCATCGACGGCGACTCCGCGGCGCTGGTCTACGACTACGTGCACGGCACCGCGCTGGGCGATCTCAGCGCCGACGACGTCACCGACGACATGCTGACCGACCTGTGGCGCCAGCTCGGCGACCTGCGCCGCGGCCAGGTCGCGCACCGGCGGCTGTCCGGGCGGACCATCATCGCCGACGACGACGGCCGCATCTGGCTGCTCAGCCCGTCCGGCGGCGAGCTGGCGGCCACCGACATCGCCATGCGCACCGACCTCGCCCAGGCGCTCACCGCCACCAGCATCGTCGCGGGCCCGGAGCGCGTCGTCGACACCGCGCTGGAGGTGCTCGGCCCGGACGTGCTGCGTGCGGCCATCCCGCTGCTGCAGCCGATCGCGCTGACCCCGGGCACCCGGCAGCACGTCAAGGGCCACCGCGAGGTGCTGATCCGGCTGCGCGACCGCCTGGTCGACCGCCTCGGCGCCCCGGCCGAGCCGCTGCGGCTGCAGCGCATCCGGCCGCTGTCGCTGCTCACCGGCGTGGGCACGGTCGTCGCGGTGTACCTGGTCGGCACCCAGTTGTCGGACGTGTCGTTCACCGAGTTGTGGGACCGCACCGACTGGCGCTGGCTGATCCTCGCGATCGGCCTGATGTTCACCAACTACCTGACGATGGCGCTCGGCCTGCTCGGCTTCGTGCCGGAGCGGGTGCCGTTCTGGCGCGTCGTCGGCGCCCAGGTCGCGATCGGGTTCCTGCGGCTGATGGCGCCCACGACGGTCGGCAACGTCGCGATGAACATCCGGCTGCTGACGAAGTCCGGGGTGGCGGCGCCGCTGGCGGCGGCGAGCGTCGCGGCCAACCAGGTCGCCCAGGTCGCCGTCACGTTCCCGCTGCTGGCCGTGCTGGCGGTGGTCTCCGGGTACAACGCGCTGCCAGGGCTGCCGTCGTCGAGCACGCTGATCGTGGTCCTGGGGATGCTGCTGGCCGCGTCGGTGGTCGCGATCATCCCGCCGGTGCGGTCGCGGCTGCGCACGCTGTGGAGCGACTTCGCCGAGCGCGGCCTGCCCCGCCTGCTGGACGTGCTGAGCGACCCGCGGAAACTGGCGATGGCCGTCGGCGGCATCCTGGGCCAGACGGCGAGCCTGATCCTCTGCTTCTACGCCTGCCTGCTGGCGGTCGGCGAGACGGTGAACCTGGCCGGGCTCGCGGTCGTCCAGCTGGTCGGCAACACGCTCGGCACCGCCGTGCCGACCCCCGGCGGCCTCGGCGCGGTCGAGGCGGCGCTGACCGCCGGCGTCAGCACTCTGGGCGTCCCGGCCTCCGCGGCCGTCACCGCCGTGCTGGTCTTCCGCATCGTGTCGTTCTGGCTGCCGATCCTGCCAGGCTGGGTCCTGTGGACCCAGATGCGGCGGCGCGACCTGCTCTGACTCGCGGGTCATCACCATGAGCGAGCCGGGCGCATGCGACGATCGGTCTGCGATGACGGAGACGACCGAGGCGACACGCGCGCGGCGGGTCCCGGCCGGCAAGATCGTGGTCGAGGAGCCCCCGCTGCCTCGTCGTACCCGGCGCCCCATCGACCTCCTGCGGCTGGTCCTCGTCCTGGTGCTGATGACGGCGCTGGCGGCGCTCGCCGTCGTGGCTGAGCGGACGCTCACCAGCCTGACCGCCGACCTCGCCGCCCTCAACCGGGTCGTCCCGAGCGGCCCGGTCGACTTCATCGCGCTGGCGTCCGAGCTGGCCAGCCTGCTGCTGCCGCCGGTGCTGGTGTTCCTGCTGATGGTCCGCGGCCGCATGCGGACGACGGTCGAACTGCTGGCTGCCGGAGCCGTGGCCTCCCTCGCGGCGGCGCTGCTGTCGAACTGGCTGGCCGGGCCGGCGCCCGAGCGGCTGCACGACACCTTCGTCCCGGTCGTCGACGGGTTCGACGGCACGGCCGTGCCCGCGATGCCGACCCTGCTGGTCGCGATGATGACGGTGGTGTCGCGGCTGCAGCTGCCGCGGATCCGTCAGGTCGCGGGGTTCGCGATCGCCGGCAGCTTCGCCGTCTGGCTGTTCCAGGGCGAGGTCACCGTCGGCGGCCTGCTGGTCTCCCTCGCGCTCGGCCGGGCGATGGGCCTGCTGGTCCGGCTGATCAGCGGGCAGCCGTCGCTGGCGCCGAACGGGCACAAGGTGGCCGCCGTCCTGCGCGACAACGGCTACGACGTCACCACGCTGCGCGCCGACCCCGTCGACAAGTACCGCCGCTACATCGCCGAGAGCACGCAGGGGATGCTCGGCGTCCTCGTCCTGGACCGCGACAACGACGGCGCCGGCATCGTCGTCCGCGCCGCCGACCAGATCCGCACCCGCGAAGAGGTGCTGCCGCGGCAGATGGTGACGATGCGCAACGCCGTCAACCAGATCACGCTGCAGGCCCTCGCCGTCTCGCGGGCCGGCGCCCGCACGCCGAAGCTGCGCAACGTCCTGCGCATCGGGTCCGACGCCGCCGCCATCGTCTACGACCACGTGCCCGGCACCATCCTCGCCAACATGCCGGCCGACCAGGTCACCGACGCCATGCTCGAGGACCTGTGGCGGCAGCTGGGGCGGCTGCGTCGCAACGAGGTGGCGCACCGGCGCATCTCCGGTCGGACCATCCTCATCTCCGACGCCGGCAAGGTCTGGCTGCTCGACCCGTCCGGCGGCGAGGTGGCCGCGCCGGAGCTGGCGATCCGCGCCGACCTCGCCCAGGCGCTGGTCGGCTGCGCCCTCGTCGTCGGCGTCGACCGCACCATCGCCACCGCCATCCGCGTGCTCGGCCGCGACGTCGTCAGCGCCGCCATCCCGCTGCTGCAGCCGGTCGCGCTGGCCCGGTCGACCCGCATGGACCTCAAGGGCCGCCGCGACGTGCTCACCAAGCTGCGCGACGGCCTGGTCAGCAGCACCGGCCAGGAGCCCGACGAGCCGGTGCGACTGCAGCGGCTGCGGCCGTTGTCGCTGCTCACCGGCGTCGGCGCGGTGTTCGCCGTCTACCTCGTCGGCACCCAGCTGTCCGACGTGTCGCTCACCCAACTGTGGTCGCAGACCGACTGGCGGTGGCTGTTCATCGCGATCGTGCTGATGTTCACCAGCTACCTCGGTGCGGCGTTCGCGCTGCTCGGGTTCGTGCCGGAGAAGGTGCCGTTCTGGCGCGTCGTCGGCGCGCAGGTCTCCCTGGGCTTCCTGCGGCTGTTCGCGCCCGCCACCGTCGGCGTCGTCGCGATCAACATCCGGGTCCTGACGAAGGCCGGCGTGGCGGCCCCGCTGGCGGCGGCGAGCGTCGCCGCGAACCAGGTGGCGAACGTCTCCATCACGTTCCCCGTCATCGGCATCCTCGGCGTCGTGTCCGGGTCGTCGGCGGCACCCGACATCGACCCGTCGCTGAACACGTTGATCATCGTGCTGATCGTGCTGGCGGCCGCGGCCGTGCTGGCGCTGATCCCGCCGGTGCGCGTGCGGCTGCGGGCGCTGTGGGGCGACTTCGCCCAGCGTGGTCTGCCGCGGTTGCTGGACGTGCTCAGCAACCCGCGCAAGCTGCTGGTGGCGCTGGCCGGTATCGTGCTGCAGTCGGCCAGCCTGATCTTCTGCTTCTACGTCTGCCTGAAGGCGGTCGGCGGGGCCGCGAACCTCGCCGCCATGGCCGTCGTCCAGCTGGTCGGCAACACGCTCGGCATGGCCGTGCCGACCCCCGGCGGCCTGGGCGCCGTCGAGGCCGCCCTGACCGCTGGCGTCAGCACCCTCGGCGTCGGCGCGACGACCGCCGTGACCGCCGTGCTGGTGTTCCGGCTGGTGTCGTTCTGGCTGCCGATCCTGCCCGGCTGGATCTTCTGGACCCAGATGCAGCGCCGCGACATGCTCTGACCGCGACCGCTGCCGGCCGTTGCGAGAGGCCGCGGGGCGGCGGCGGGCAACGCGAACGCAGACTCTGTCGGTGCCCGCCCGTAGGGTGGGACTCCCTCCCAGCCGGGCGGGCCATGACCCCGGCGGCGCACGAACCCACCGGCGCACGAACCCACCGGCGCAGGCGGCCCTCAACGCAACGGGCCACCACGACACGAGGTCGTGGCGGCCCGGCGGTGCTGACGGATCAGTACGAGGGCTGCGACGGGTCGATCTGGTTGACCCAAGCGGCCACTCCGCCACCGACGTGCACGGCGTCGGCGAGGCCGGCGCCCTTGATGACGGCCAGTGCCTCGGCCGAGCGCATGCCCGACTTGCAGTGCAGCACGACCTGCTTGTCCTGCGGCAGCTTGCCCAGCGCCTCACCGGTGAGGAACTCGTTCTTCGGGATGAGCACCGCGCCGGGGATGCGGTTGATCTCGTACTCGTTCGGCTCGCGCACGTCGACCAGCAGGAAGTCGCGCTGACCGGCCTCGCGCTCGTCGAGCCAAGCCTTGAGCTTCACGACGGAGATGGTGGCGTCGGCGGCGGCCTCGGCGGCCTCGTCGCTCAGCGTGCCGCAGAACGCCTCGTAGTCGATCAGCTCGGTGACGGGCTCGGCCGTGGGGTCCTTGCGGATCTTCAGCGTGGTGTAGTTCATCTCGAGCGCGTCGTAGATCATCAGGCGGCCGAGCAGGGGGTCGCCGATGCCGGTGATGAGCTTGATCGCCTCGGTGACCATGATCGAGCCGATGGACGCGCACAGCACGCCCAGCACGCCGCCCTCGGCGCACGACGGCACCATGCCGGGCGGCGGCGGCTCGGGGTAGAGGTCGCGGTAGTTCGGCCCGTGCTCGGCCCAGAACACGCTGACCTGGCCCTCGAACCGGTAGATCGAGCCCCACACGTACGGCTTGCCGAGCAGCACGGCGGCGTCGTTGACGAGGTAGCGGGTGGCGAAGTTGTCGGTGCCGTCGAGGATGAGGTCGTAGCCGGAGAAGATCTCCAGCACGTTGTCGTTGTCGAGCCGCGTCTCGTGCAGGATGACGTCGACGTACGGGTTGACCTCCTTGACGGAGTCGCGCGCCGACTGCGCCTTGGACCGGCCGATGTCGGACTGGCCGTGGATGACCTGGCGCTGCAGGTTGGACTCGTCGACCTCGTCGAACTCGACGATGCCCAGCGTGCCGACGCCGGCCGCGGCGAGGTACAGCAGGGCGGGCGAACCGAGGCCGCCCGCGCCGACGACCAGCACCTTCGCGTTCTTCAGCCGCTTCTGACCGGCCATGCCGACGTCGGGGATGATGAGGTGCCGGGAGTAGCGGCGGACCTCATCGACTGTGAGCTCAGCTGCGGGCTCCACCAGAGGAGGCAGGGACACGATCGGCTCCGTCAGTTCGAGGCGTGGGTTCTTTCCTCTGCCAACGGTGCCACGGGATTCGGCATTCCCTGATCGAGTGTTCGCCTGGTGGACGCCGGTGTCCGGATCCTGGACGCGTCGCGGATGAACTCGCGGATGACGGCGGCGACGGCGACCGGGTGCTCCATCATCGCGACGTGCCCGGTGTTGGGCATGTAGACGAGCCGGGCGTAGCGCAGCGCCCGCCGCCACCGGGTGCGTCCCCACGGCCCGACCAGAGCGTCGCGCGCTCCCATGATCACCAGCGTCGGCCGCAGCAGATGGCTGGCCGCCCGCCAGGCGGACTGCCGTCCGGGCCTGGTGTAGTGCGCGACGATCGAGCGCAGCGCGGACAGCAGGACGGTGTCGGCGTACGGCTTCTCGGTCCACCGGTCGCGCTGCTCGGCGGCGAACGTCAGCTCGGCCACCGGCACCACGGCCGCGTTCGCGAACAGCATCGCCGTCAGCCGCTCGGCCTGCTTCTCCGTCGGGATGCCCGCCGCCGCACGCAGGATGCGCTCACCCACCCACGGCACGGCCATGACGGCGGTCGCCTGCGCGGCCCACGGCAGCCGGTACTGCGGCATCGCCGGCGAGACGAGGCTCAGCGTCAGCACGAGGTCGGGCCGCCGGGAGGCGACGTAGACGCAGATCATGCCGCCGAGCGAGTTCGCGACCAGGTGCACCGGCCGGTCGAACGTCTCGAGGAACGCGACGACGTCGGCGACGTACTCGGCGACGGTGTGGTGGTCGCCGGGCGGGGACTCGCCGAAGCCGGGGAGGTCGATCGCCCACTGCTCGGCGTCGCCGCGCAGCTCGCGCATGAGCGCCGTCCAGTTCGTGGACGAGCCGCCAAGCCCGTGGACGTACACCAGCGGGGTGCGCTCGCCGGCGCCGTCGGACGCGGGCGGCGTGGTGTGGCGGACGAAGACGCGCCGCCCGGTCGAGAGCGTCCGCGGCTCACCCGGCCAGGCCTCGATCCGTTCCACACTGAGATGTTGGCACACCGCCGACTGCGGGCACGCTGAGCGGGTACCGTCGATGAGAGGCACGCGCCCGGGAGGTGCACGGTGACCGAACGTTGGCACGACGACGATCCCGAGGTCGCCGAGGGCGATCTGAGCGAGCAGCACCGCGACCTCGTCGACGATCCCGACTCCGGCGACGACGCCGAGAGCGACGTCCCCGACGGCGTCGATCCCGCCGATGCGCAGGAACAACGCCAGCCGGTCGGCTTCGACGACGACGACTACCGCTGAGGGTTCGGCGCCGGGAACGATACGATCCCGACATATATCCAATCCGAGGAGTGCCGTGACGACCGTGCCCGCCATCCCGGCCCGCGGCATCCGCATGCCCCGGGACCAGCGCCGCACCCAGCTGCTCGGCGCCGCCCGCGAGGTGTTCGTCGCGCAGGGCTACCACGCGGCGGCCATGGACGACATCGCCGACCGCGCCGGCGTCAGCAAGCCGGTTCTGTACCAGCACTTCCCCGGCAAGCTGGAGCTGTACATCGCGCTCCTCGACGCCAGCAAGAACGAGCTGCTGACCACGCTGCACCGCGCCATGGCGTCCACCAACGACAACAAGCAGCGCGTCATCGCCACGGTCAACGCCTACTTCGAGTTCGTCGACAACGACTCCGGCGGCTACCGCCTGCTGTTCGAGTCCGACCTGCCGAACGAGCCGGTCGTCCGCGAGCGGCTGGACCGCCTGACCGAGCTGTGCGCCCAGGAGGTCAGCCAGATCATCGCCGACGACACCGGCCTGCCGCCCGAGGAGTCCAACCTGCTCGCCGTCGGCCTCGTCGGCATCGCGCAGGTCACGGCCCGGTACTGGCTGTCGTCCGGCGGCACCATCCCGCGCGCGGCCGCCGCCGAGCTCGTCGCCACACTCGGCTGGCGCGGCATCCGCGGCTTCCCCAAGCGCGACGGCTGATTACGCTCGCGGCGCACACGCCGCCGGCGGCGGAATGGGCTCGACTAGCCTTGCGGTTGACCACACCGACAACAGGTCCTTGGGCCCGAGGGGAGAACAGGGTGGCCGTGGAGGTCAAGATCGGCGTGCACAACGCCACGCGGGAGCTCGTGCTCGAGAGCGGTCAGACGCCGAAGGAGATCGAGAGCACCGTCCGTTCGGCGCTCAGCGACGCCAACGGTCTGCTCGACCTCACCGACGAGCGCGGCCGTCGGCTGCTGGTACGCACCGAGCACCTGACGTACGTCGAGATCGGCGAGCCGGTCGAGCGCCGGGTCGGCTTCGGCACCGTCTGAGTCAGGCCGACAGGCCGAGCTTGGTCATCCGGTCGGTGTGCTTCTTCGTGATGCGCGCGAACAGCTGACCGAGCTCGGCGAGATCCATGCCCGGGCGGTCGACGCCGCCCACGAGGAGTGCGGCCAGGGCGTCGCGGTCGACGGCGACGCGCTGGGCCTGGGCCAGCGCCTCGCCGACCAGGCGGCGGGCCCACAGCGCGAGCCGTCCGGCCAGCCGCGGGTCGGCGTCGACGGCGTCGCGGACCCGGCCGACGGCGAAGTCGGCGTGGCCGGCGTCGGCCAGCACGTCGATGACCAGCTCGCGGGTCCGCGGGTCGACGGTCTCGGCGACCTCGCGGTAGAAGTCGGCCGCGATGCCGTCGCCGACGTACGCCTTGACCAGCCCTTCCAGCCAGTCGGCCGGCGCGGTGTTGGCGTGGAACTGCTCCAGCGGCACCCGGAACGGCGCCATGGCGTCGTCGACCGGCGCGCCGAGCTCGTCGAGGCGGTCGCGGATGCGCTCGAAGTGGTGGAACTCGGTGACCGCCATGCCCGCCAGCGCGGCCTTGTCGGCCAGCGACGGCGCCAGCCCGGCGTCGGCGGCCATGCGCTCGAACCCCGTCAGCTCACCCAGCCCCAGCAGGCCGAGCAGATCGACGATGCCGGCGCGGTAGGCGGGGTCGTCGAAGGCGTCGTTCGCGCTCACGATCGCAACGATAACGGCGTGGCGCGGATGACGGTGTACAGCACTCCATTCCACTTGCCGTTACACTGGGCGATGGTATAGATGGCGTCCGGGCGAAACGGGCGCCCCCCGGGGACGAACCGGACGTCCGTACGCGTACCACGCGGCCTCTGGGCCCGCCGGCGATGACCGCCGGCGCGCGGCCCGGTTGGCGCGTCGCGTACATGCCGTCTCGCGGCCTCGGGGTCCTGCGACGAATGAGGCGAGACGCCCTGACAACCTTCACCGACCTGGGTGTGTTCCCACCCATCGCCGAGGCGCTCGAGCGCGTCGGCATCACCGAGGCGTTTCCCATCCAGGAAATGGCCATCCCGGTAGCGCTGACCGGCAGCGACCTCATCGGTCAGGCCCGGACGGGCACCGGCAAGACGTTCGCGTTCGGCATTCCGCTGCTGCAGCGCATCGTCGCCCCCGGCGACCGCGACTACGGCCTGGCGAACGAGCCGGGCAAGCCGCAGGCGCTGGTCGTCACCCCCACCCGCGAGCTGGCCGTCCAGGTCAACGGCGACCTCGCCACCGCCTCGACGGTGCGCAAGGTCCGCGTCGTCACGCTCTACGGCGGCCGTGCCTACGAGCCGCAGGTCAACGCGCTCACCAAGGGCGTCGACGTCGTCGTCGGCACGCCCGGGCGGCTGCTCGACCTCGCCGCGCAGGGCCACCTCGACCTCAGCCACGTCAAGGTGCTCGTGCTCGACGAGGCCGACGAGATGCTCGACCTCGGCTTCCTGCCCGACGTCGAGAAGCTCATCGCGCTGACGCCGGAGCTGCGTCAGACGATGCTGTTCTCCGCCACCATGCCGGCCGCCGTCATCGGCCTGGCCCGCCGCTACATGCGGCACCCGGTCAACATCCGGGCCGAGTCCCCCGACGAGACCCAGACCGTCCCCACGACGGCGCAGTTCGTCTACCGGGCGCACCAGCTCGACAAGGACGAGATGGTGGCGCGGCTGCTGCAGGCCGAGGGCCGCGGGCTCGCCATGATCTTCAGTCAGACGAAGCGGGCCGCCCAGCGGCTGGCCGACGAGCTGAAGGACCGCGGGTTCGCCGTCGCCGCCGTGCACGGCGACCTCGGCCAGGGCGCGCGCGAGCAGGCGCTGCGGGCGTTCCGCAGCGGCAAGGTCGACGTCCTCGTCGCCACCGACGTCGCGGCCCGCGGCATCGACGTCGAGGGCGTCACCCACGTCGTCAACCTCACCTGCCCCGAGGACGAGAAGACGTACCTGCACCGCATCGGCCGCACCGGCCGGGCCGGCGCGTCGGGCGTCGCCGTCACGTTCGTCGACTGGGACGACCTCACCCGCTGGAAGCTGATCAACGACGCGCTCGACCTCCCCTACCCGGAGCCGGTCGAGACGTATTCCAGCAGCGAGCACTTCTTCCACGACCTCGGCATCCCGCCGGGCACCAAGGGCACGCTGCCGCGGTCCGAGCGCACCCGCGCCGGGCTCGACGCGGAGAAGCTCGAGGACCTCGGCGAGACCGGCAAGACCCGCAGCCGGCAGCCCCGCGCCCGCCGCGGCGGTGGCCGGCGCCGCACCCGCGGCGGCGAGCCCGCGACGGTCGGCGCGCAGGGTCGCTCCGAGCACCGCACCGACGAGGAGGCGCGGCCCAAGCGGCAGCGCACCCGGCGCCGCACCCGCGGTGGCAAGTCCGTCGACGACGGCGGCGCGGGCCACTCCCCCGAGGCCGACCCCACCGCGACGTCCTGACCCACGGCCACGATGCGCCGGCTCGCCCGGCGCATCGGGTCACGGGACGGCGGGAGCCACGCCGACCCAGCGGTGGTAGTTCGCGAGATCGACGTTGCTGCCGCACACGATGGTGACGACGTGCCGCCCGGCGAAGCGCTCGCGGTCCTCGAGGATCGCCGCGACGCCGAGCGCCGCCGACGGCTCGACGACAAGGCCGGCGTGGTCGAGGAGCATCCGCATGCCGGCGGTGATCGACTCCTCCCTGACCAGGACGGCGTCGTCGGCGAGCACGAGCAGGTCGTCCAGGACGGCCGGGATCGGACGGCGGCCCGCGACGCCGTCGGCGATGGTGTCGGTGGAGTCGGTGGTGAGGACGCGTCGCTGGCGCCACGAGAGGGTCATCGCCGGCGCGCCGAGCGGCTGGACGCAGATCACCTCGACACCGGGCGCCATGGTCTTCAGCACCTGACCCACGCCGGTGGCAAGCGCTCCGCCGCCGAGCGCGATCAGGACGGCGTCGAACGGCGCCACGGCGTCCACCAGTTCCAGGCCGATCGTCGCCGCGCCTTCACAGGTCTCGAGGTCGAGGCTGTCCTCGACCAGCCGGATTCCGTCGTGACGCGCGATCGTCGCCGCCCGCTCACGGGCCAGGTCGAAGTCGCCGTCCACCAGCTCCAGATCCGCGCCCAGCGCCCGGATGCGATCGAGCTTGGCCGTCGGCGCGAACCGGGAGGCCACCACGGTGACGTCGAGCCCGCGCCCCCGACCGGACCAGGCGAGGGCCTGACCGAGGTTGCCCGCGCTGGCGCACACCACCGCTCCCCCGCCGTCGGCGGCGAACAGGCCCGCGACCAGCTCGGTGCCGCGGCCCTTGAAGCTGCGGACCGGGTTCGCGGTCTCGAGCTTGACGCTGACCGCGCAGCCCAGGTCCGGCTGCAGGCCCTGGACGGGATACAGCGGCGTGTCGAGGAACAGCGGGTCGATCAGCCGGCGTGCCGCCCGGATGCGATCGATGTCGAGGCGCGTCTCCTGCACGATGCCGCAGCGTAGTCCGGACGCGGCGAAGGGACCCGGTGACCCCACGGGGGAGGGAGTCGCCGGATCCCTTCGGGTCCGAGTGTGCCTTCCGATGACCGCCGGCGCAGGGGTGGTGTGACCTCGGGGTGGAGGGTGCCGACGGTCATCGGATGGCTGCGCGGCCGTGTCGCAGGCGCCCCCTGCTGATCGGCCGTGCGCGGGAGTCCGACGTGGTACCAGCCCGCCGTCTTCCCTGGCCCAACGCTACGAAGAGGCGGGTACGGGCGACATCCGTAGTGATTACGCAAATTCTTCTGCGCGGATCACCGCGATCTTGGTCATCTGCCTCTACCGTTGGCGTGCATGCACGCCACTCACGCGCTGAGTCACTGGCCGCTGGTCGGCCGGTACGACGAGTACGCGGCCGCGCTGCAGGTCCTGACCGGCAACGATTCCGCGACGGCGTTCGGCGTGCTGCTGATCGGTGAGTCGGGCGTGGGCAAGTCGACGTTGGCGAGCCGGCTCGAGGAGGCGGTGGCCGAGACCGCCCATGTGGTGACCGTCACATCGCCGAGCCGGGCGCAGCCGGTCATGCTCGGCGCGCTGGCGCCGTTGCTGACCGACGTCGGGGCGCACGCCGACGCCAGCCCGATCTCGGTGTTCCAGGCGGCCGCCAACCGGCTGGCCCGCGACGCCGGCGGGCGGCCGGTGGTGCTGCGGGTCGAGGACGGCCACCTGCTGGACGGCGCGAGCGCGGGCGTGCTGCGCATGCTGGCGATGTCGCGGCGGGCGCGGCTGCTGGTGACCAGCCGGCCGAACCCCGCGATCCCGGACGACCTGCTGGCGCTGTGGAAGGACGGCTGGCTGCGCTGGATCGACGTCGCGCCGCTGGACCGGGCCGAGACGACGCTGCTGCTGCGCGAGGCGCTCGGCGGCGTCGTCGGCCGCGACACCGACCGCCGCATGTGGGAGGCGAGCCTCGGCAACCCGCTCTACCTGCGCGAACTGGTCCGCTCGGCGCTGAGCCGGGACGAGCTGCTGAACAATCACGGCGTGTGGACGTGGACCGGGCCGGTGGTGCCGGGCCGGCTGATCGAGCTGGTCACGGCGGAACTGCGGCGCCGCCCGGACAGCGAGCGCGAGGTCCTGGAGATCGTGTCGCTGGCCGAGTCGCTGCCGCTGCCGCTGCTGTTCGAGCTGGCCGACACCGACACCGTCGACCCGTTGGTCGAGGCCGGCATGCTGGTCGTCGACAACGCCGCGGCACCGCCGACGGTCACACTGTCGCACCCGGTGTACGGCGAGGCGATCCGCAGCCTGGTGCCGCCCGGACGGCGCCGCGTGCTGCGGGAGCGCGTGGTCCGGCACCTCCCGGGGCCGCACGACGCGTCGCTGCCGGACCTGCTGCGGTGGGTGTCGTG
The DNA here is from genome assembly GCF_900105175.1 of Jiangella sp. DSM 45060. Lineage (NCBI taxonomy): Bacteria > Bacillati > Actinomycetota > Actinomycetes > Jiangellales > Jiangellaceae > Jiangella > Jiangella sp. DSM 45060. The sequence continues at coordinate 5,117,654 of NZ_LT629771.1, forward strand.
GGCGCTGGAGGCGGGCTCGGTGCCCGAGCCGGAGCTGCTGGTCGAGGCGGCCGCGCTGGCCAACCGGCTGCAGCAGGCCGCCGACGGGCGCCGGTTCGCCGACCTCGCGCTGCTGGCCGATCCCGACGACGTCGTCGTGGCCGGCGCGCTGGCCGAGCGGGCCCGCGCGCACCGCGTCCTCGGCGCCGTCGACCGCGCCCAGGCCGACCTCGACCAACTGCACCTGCTGCCGGACGAGGTGCTGACGCCGCCGCTGATCGCGCACGCCGCCATCACCGGCGCCGACGTGCTGTTCCACGGGCAGGCCGACCCCGTGGCCGCGGTGCGGCTGCTGGACGACGCGCTGCCGCGGGTCGCCGTCTGCACGCAGTCGTCCGCCGTGGTGCGCGGGCACCGGCTGGCCGTGCTGATGAACGTGGGGCGCACCGACGAGGCGCTGGACGAGGCGGTCGACTTTCTCAACGACACCACGCTGCCGCTGCTGGCCCGCATCCAGCTGGCCGCGTCGGTGCAGTTGTCGCTGGCCCGGGCCGGCCGGGTGGCCGAGGCGCTGCGGCTGGGCGAGCGGTACATGGTCGCCGCCCGCGAGTCGCTGTCCGAGGCGACGGCGTACCTCATGCCGCTGCGCGCCGCCGTCACCGTGATCCGGCTGTTCGCCGGTGACGTCGACGGCGCCGAGCGGATGCACGCCGACGAGTCCGACCTCGACATCGGGCAGGTGCATCACCACCGCAACGTGCCGGGCCTGGTCGAGGGACAGTTGGCGATGGCCCGCGGCCGCTGGTCGGAGGCGTCCGGGCACCTGGGCGGCGCCATCGCCACGCTGCGCGACGCCGACCCGCGTGGGTTGCTGCCGGCGGTCCTGGCGCTGGCGGCGGAGTCCGCGGTCTGGCTCGGCGACGTCGACGACGCGGCCCGGTTCCGCGAGGAGGCGCTGCGCCAGCCGGTGCACGAGACGTCGACGATGTTCGGACGGCGCCGCCGCACGCTGCTGTGGGTGGGCCTGGCGCGCAGCGAGAGCGACGCCGTCGACAACGCCATGGACGCCGCCGACGCCGCGGCCGCCGCGCACCTGCCGCCGGCCGAACTGGACTCCCTGCACGTCGCGCTGCTCGGGCTGGCCGACGGGCTGCCGACGGCGCGCGAGCTGACGCTGTCGCACGTCGCCGAGCGGATGGCCGCCGCCGCCAAGCAGTGCGACGGCCTGCTGCGCGCCGACGCGATGGCCGGCTACGCCCGCGCCGTGGCCGACGGCGACACCGAGCTGGCCGCGGCGTTCGAGGCGACGCTGGCCGGCTTCGGCATCTGGACCACCCCGCCGCGGCAGCAGACCGTCGCGCTGACCCGGCGCGAGCAGGAGATCGCCCCGCTGGCCGCGGCCGGCATCTCCTCACGCGACATCGCCCGCCGGCTCACCATCTCGACCCGCACCGTCGAGAGCCACCTGGCCCGCATCTACGCGAAGCTCGGCATCACCAGCCGGGCCGAGCTGCCGGCCGCGCTCAGCGGTCGCTGACCGGCGTCAGCACCACCGCCGCCTTGAGGTCGGCCCACAGCTCCGGCCGGACGGTGACCCGCGGCCCGAGCCGGTAGACCCTGGTCCTGGCCGGTCCGCGCACCCACAGGTGCACCTCCGTGGGCCCGCGGTGCGCGGCCAGCACCTCGGCCAGCCGCCGGGCCCAGTCCGGCGTCACGTGCGCCGCCAGCGCGTCCAGCCGGACCGGCGCGTCGGCACTGCTCAGGTCCGGTGTCGTCAGCTCCGAGACGACCAGGCGGGGCACCTCCTCGCGCTTGTCCAGACGGCCCTTGACCAGCACAATCGCGTCCTCGGTCAGGCCGGCGGCGACCAGCTGGTAGGTCGCCGGGAAGACCATGCAGTCGATCGAGCCGGCCAGGTCCTCGACGGTGGCGATGGCCCAGGCGTCGCCCCGCTTGGTCACCTTGCGCTGCAGGCTGGACACGATGCCGCCGATGGTGACGACCGCGCCGTCGGGGTGGTCGCCGCCGGTCAGCGCCGAGATCGCCGCGTCGGCCCGCTCGGCGAGCATGTGCTGCACGCCGAACAGCGGGTGGTCGGAGACGTACAGGCCGAGCATCTCCCGTTCCTGGGCCAGCAGGAACGCCTTGTCCCACTCGTCGTCCGGGAAGTCCGACGGAGCGGCGGCAACCGGGTCGCCGTCGCCGGTGCCGTGGTCGCCGAACAGGTCGAACTGACCCTCGGCCTCCTTGCGCTTCACCGCGACGGCGGTGTCGACCAGCGGCTCGAACCGGGCGGCCAGGCCCTTGCGGGTGTGGCCGAGGGCGTCGAACGCGCCGGCCTTGATCAGCGACTCGACCGTCCGCTTGCCGCAGGCGGCTGCGTCGACCTTGGCGAGGTAGTCGGGGAAGGACGCGAACCGGCCCTGCTCGTCGCGGGCCCGGACGATCGCCTCGACGACCGACGTGCCGACGTTGCGCACCGCGCTGAGCCCGAACACGATCGTGTCGTCGCCGCGCGGCGTGAAGTCGGCCACCGAGTCATTGACGTCGGGCGTCAGCACCGTGATCCCCATCCGCCGGCACTCGTTGAGGTACACCGCCGACTTGTCCTTGTCGTCGCGCACCGACGTCAGCAGCGCGGCCATGTACTCCGCCGGGTGGTTGGCCTTGACGTAGGCGGTCCAGTACGAGACCAGCGCGTACGCGGCCGCGTGCGCCTTGTTGTACGCGTAGCCGGCGAACGGCACCAGCACGTCCCACACCGCGCGGATCGCCTCGTCGGAGTAGCCGCGGTCCCGGCAGCCGTCGTGGAACGAGCCGAACTCCTGGTCCAGCACCTCCTGCTTCTTCTTGCCCATCGCCCGGCGCAGCAGGTCGGCCTGGCCGAGCGTGTACCCGGCCAGCACCTGGGCCGCCTTCTGCACCTGCTCCTGGTACACGACCAGGCCGTAGGTGAGGTCGAGCACCTCCTTCAGCGGCGCCTCCAGCTCCGGGTGGATCGGCGTGATGTCCTGCTGGCCGTTCTTGCGCAGCGCGTAGTTGACGTGCGAGTTCATCCCCATCGGGCCGGGCCGGTAGAGCGCGGTCACGGCGGTGATGTCCTCGAACTGGTCCGGGCGCATCAGCCGCAGCAGCGACCGCATGGCGCTGCCGTCGAACTGGAACACGCCGAGGGTGTCGCCGCGGCCGAGCAGCTCGAACGTCGGGCGGTCGTCCAGCGGCAGCGCCAGCAGGTCGAGCCCGGCGCCGGTGCCGCGCCGCACCAGTGCGACCGCGTCGTCGAGGATGGTGAGGTTGCGCAGCCCGAGGAAGTCCATCTTCAGCAGGCCGAGCGACTCGCACGTGGGATAGTCCCACTGGGTGATCGTGACGCCGTCGGAGTGGCGCACCCACACCGGCACGTGGTCGACGATCGGCTCGCTGGACATGATCACGCCGGCCGCGTGCACGCCCATCTGGCGCACCAGGCCCTCGACGCCCTTGGCCGCGTCGACGACCTTGCGCACGTCCGGCTCGTTCTCGTACATGCCGCGCACCTCGGCCGCCTCGGCGTAGCGCGGGTGCTTCGGGTCGGTGATGCCGGACAGCGTGATGCCCTTGCCGCCGACGTCGGCCGGCATCGCCTTGGTGATGCGGTCGCCGACGGCGTACGGGAAGCCGAGCACGCGGGCGGAGTCCTTGATCGCGTTCTTCGCCTTGATGGTGCCGTAGGTGCCGATCAGCGCGACCTTGTCGGCGCCGTACTTCTGGGTCACGTAGCGGATCACCTCGGTGCGCCGGCGCTCGTCGAAGTCGATGTCGACGTCGGGCATCGAGACGCGTTCAGGATTGAGGAAGCGCTCGAAGATCAGCCCGTGCACCAGCGGGTCGAGGTCGGTGATGCCCATCGCGTACGAGACCAGCGACCCGGCCGCCGACCCGCGTCCCGGGCCGACCGCGATGCCGTGTTCCTTCGCCCACATGACGAAGTCCGCGACGACGAGGAAGTAGCCGGGGAAGCCCATCTGGACGATGACGTCCATCTCGTACTCGGCCTGCCGCCGGTACTCGTCCGTGACGCCGTCCGGGTAGCGCCGCCGCAGCCCGGCCTCCACCTGCTCGCGGAACCACGTCACCTCGGTGTACCCGGCCGGGACGGGGAACCGCGGCATGAGGTCGCGCTTCTCGAACCAGCCCGTGGGGTCGACCTGCTCGGCGACGAGCTGCGTGTTGCGGCAGCCCTGCTGCCAGGCGTCGGAGGAGTCGACGGCGTACATCTCGGCGGCGGACTTGAGGTGGTAGCCGGTGCCGTCGAAGCGGAACCGGTTCGGGTCGGACACCGTGGCGCCGGTCTGGATGCACAGCAGCGCGTCGTGCGCGGCCGCCTCGTGCGCGTATGTGTAGTGCGAGTCGTTGGTGACCAGCGGCGGGATGCCGAGCCGCCGGCCGAGGTCGAGCAGGCCGTCGCGGACCCGCCGCTCGATCTCGACGCCGTGGTCCATCAGCTCCAGGAAGAACCGGCCGGCGCCGAAGATGTCGCGGTAGTCGGCGGCGGCCCGCAGCGCCGCGTCGTCCTGGCCGAGCCGCAGCCGCGTCTGCACCTCGCCGGACGGGCAGCCGGTCGAGCCGATCAGCCCGTCGGCGTGCGCGGCGAGCGCCTCCTTGTCCGTCCGCGGCCACTTCTGCAGCCAGCCCTCCTGGTAGGCGTCGGACGAGAGCCGGAACAGGTGGTGCAGGCCGGTGCGGTCGGCCGCCCAGATCGTCAGGTGGGTGTACGCGCCGGAGCCGGACACGTCGTCGCGCTTCTGGTGCGGCTGGCCCCAGAGCACCCGGGCCTTGTGCCGCCGCGACTCCGGCGCGACGTAGGCCTCCATGCCGATGATCGGGGTGACGCCGGCCGCGGCGGCCTGCTGGTGGAAGTCGTAGGCGCCGTGCAGGTTGCCGTGGTCGGTCATCGCGAGGTGCGTCATGCCGTGGTCACGGGCGGCGGTGAGCAGGTCCTTGACCCGGGCGGCGCCGTCGAGCAGCGAGTACTGCGTGTGGACGTGCAGGTGGGTGAACGGTTCGGGCACTCCCGCCCCCGGTCAGGCGTCGCCCTCGAGGTCGCGGGCGATGGCCCGCAACCCGATGGCCACCTCCCGGGCCGACGGCGCCCGCTCGGGGTCGACCAGCCACTGCTGGGTGAGCCCCGCGACCAACGCCGAGTGGACCGACCCGACCGCCCGCGTCTCCTCCGTCGGCTCGATGCCGTCGAGGCCGTGCAGCTGCGCGGCGAGGCCCGTCCGTGACCGTTCGAGCGCGTCGGCCAGCTGCTGGCGGATCTCCGGCGACCGCTCGGCCTGGGCCATCGCCTCGACGCTGGCCACCATCAGCGCCCGCTCGGTGAGCTGGGAGTCGATCATCCGGGCCCACATCGCGACGATCCGCTCCCCCGGCGTGCCGTCGTCTTCTCCGGACGTCGCCGCCGCGCGGTCGCCCCACTCCCACAGCGACTCCAGCAGCGCGCGGTTGAGCAGCGCGTCCTTGGAGCCGTAGTGGTAGTTGATGGTGCCCAGCGGCGCGCCGGCCGCGGCGGCGATGTCGCGCGAGGTCGTGCGCGCGTAGCCGCGCTCCTCCAGGCACCGCTTGGCGGCGGTCATGAGCTGTTCGCGATGTCCCATGGCGGCAGCGTACCGCAGATTTGAACGAGCGTTCAGAACGAACGTTCAAATCTGCGGGCATGACGAAGCCGCCCGCGGTGGCGGGCGGCGTGCGGGTGGACTCAGCTGCGGACGACGACCACGGGGGTGCCGACCTCGGTGTGCTCCCAGAGCGCGACGGCGTCGTCGAGGTCCTGGCGGATGCAGCCGTCGGAGAGCGGCGTGCCGAGCTGCGACAGCGTCTGCACCTCGGCGCCGGTGGCGGTGGCGACCGGGAGGTCGTGGAAGCCGATGTTGGAGTTCTGGCCGCGGAAGAACCGCACCATGTACTCCATGGTCTCGGTGCCGTGCCAGCTGACGGCGTCGCGCGACTTCGAGAAGACGTCGAAGGTGCCGGTGGGCAGCTGGTCGTAGCGGCTGCCCGACACGTAGTAGGTGCGCAGCACGGTCTCGTCGGCGTCGACCAGCCAGACCACCTGCTGGGTGATGTCGAACACCACGCGGTGGCCGGAGCCGCTGCCGGCCGGGAGCGGCGCGGTGGCGACCGGTTTGACGTTCGGGTCGGCGGGCGGCGGGACGACCTTCTCCATGGCCGGCCGGGCGGTCTTCGCGGACGGGACGCGCGCGTCGCCGCGGGAGATGTCGTCGCCGTCGCGGTCGGACAGCGGAGGCAGCACGCCGGCGCTGGCCGGGACGTCCGGGCCGGTGGCGGTGCCGGCCAGCCCGAACAGGCCGGCGGTGACCGCGAACGAGCAGCTGAGGAACGTCACCCGCACCCCGTGGATGCGGGATCGGCGACGGACGCGGGAACGCCGGCGCGGCGAGTGCCGCGTGGCCGATCGGGACGAGACGCCGTAGCGCCCTGCCATCCGCGCTCCTTCGGGTCGGTGGGTAGCCGCCAAATCAGCGTACGCCACCGCACCGTCGCTGTGGCCGCGCCCGCATGATCATGCTCTCGGGAGCGCCCGGATAAACGTGACGGAGCGGACAAACGCGATCAGGACGGTTCCAGACCCGCCCACGACGCGCGGGTGGACGTGGACGCCCGGCCCTCGGGGCAGTGCTGGAGGTAGTCGCACCAGCCGCACAGCGACGACGGCCGCGCCGGGAACCGGTCGTCGCCGGTGTCGCCGGCCTTGAACGCGGCGTCGGCCGCGGCGCACTCGGCGGCGATGGCGTCGGCGCGGTCGAGGTGGCGGGTGAGGGTGCGGTCGTCGTGCTCCCACACCGCGACGCCGCCGGACGGCAGGTGGTGCAGCTCGACCCGGTGACACGGGGTGCGCAGCGTGCGGGCTGCCGCGGCGGCGTAGACGGCGAGCGCCAGCGAGCTGCGGGCGTCGTCGGTGGTGAGGACATGCCGCCCGGTCTTGTAGTCGACGATGACCAGCTCGTCGCCGCGTTGGTCGACGCGGTCGATGCGGCCGGTGAGCGACGTGCCGCCGTGGATGAGGCCGACCGTGCGCTCGACGCCGCGCGGTTCGTCGTCGGGGTCGAGCTTGCCGACGTAGCCGGTGACCATGTCGCGGGCCCGGACCCGCCAGACGTCGGCTTGGTCGGCGTCGCGGAACCCTTCAGCCGTCCAGTACTCGTCGACCATGGCGCCGGCGCGGTGCGGCGTGCGGGCGTCGCGGGGCAGCCGCCACCAGCCGGCCAGCGCGTTGTGCACCACCGCGCCGAGCGTGTTGTGGGCCCACGGCGGGCCCTTGGGCGGCGGCGGGCGGTCGAGGTAGCCGAAGCGGTAGCGCCGCGGGCAGTCGAGCCAGGTGTTCAGCCGCGTGGGCGTGGCGCCGTACAGACGCCGCGGCATGCCGTCGAGGATGGGCTGGCTCATGGGGCCATTCTTCCGCGCGGCACCGACAGGGTCGTCACCCCGCGCCGTCGACGAAGGCACGGACGGAGTCGGCCACCAGCTGGACGGCGATGGCCGACAGCAGCAGACCGGCGATGCGGGTGACCAGCAGGATGCCCGACTCCTTCAGCACCCGCAGCAGCAGCACGCTGAACCGCATCGACGCCCAGATCGCCAGCAGCACCACCGCGATGCCCAGCCCCAGCGCGAGGAAGTCCCAGCCGCCGTCGGAGTCCTGCACGAACACCATCGTCGCGACGATGGCGCCCGGCCCGGCCAGCAGCGGCGTCCCGAGCGGCACCATCGCGACGTTGCCGGCGGTCGCGGTGTCCGGCTGGTCCGCCTTCCCGGTCAGCAGTTCCAACGCGACCAGCAGCAACAGCAGCCCACCGGCGCCCTGCAGCGCTGGCAGGCTGATGTGCATGTAGTCGAGGAGGGTGCGGCCGAACAGCGCGAAGATCGTGATGACCCCGCCGGCGACGGTGACCGCCTGCCAGGCCGCCCGGGTGCGCTCGGCCGGCCGCCGGTTGCCCGTCAGCGCGAGGAACACCGGCACCGTGCCCGGCGGGTCCATGATCACGAACAGCGTCACGACGACCTCGCCGAACAACTGCCAGTTCATCGGGGCTCCGCGGGCTCGTGGGACGCGACGGGCTCAGTGCCCGCCGGCCAGCGATCGTAGCCGCTCCCACTCCTCCGGCGCCGTCGTGTTGACACCCAGCTCGTGGTCGAGCTTGCCGGTGCCGTGGTAGTCGCTGGAGCCGGTGACGACGAGGCCGAGGTCCTGCGCCACGCGGCGCAGCGTGCGCCGGCTGGCGTCGTCGTGGTCCTGGTGGTCGACCTCGATGCCGTCGAGCCCGGCGTCGCGCAGCGCCTCGATGCCCGACGGCGTCAGCGCACGGCGGGCGCCCTCGCGGCCCCACGGGTGCGCCAGCACGCACACCCCGCCGGCGGCGTGCACCAGGTGGATCGCCTCGTCGACGGGCGGGGCGTACTTCGCCGCCCAGCCCGGCCGGCCCTGGCCGAGCCACCAGGCGAACGCCTCCTCACGGTCGCGCACGTAGCCCTTGGCGATCATCGCGTCGGCCACGTGCGGACGGCCGACGGTGGCGGCGTCGGGCGAGTGCGCCAGGATGTCGGCGACGTCCATCGGCAGTCCCGACGCGGTGAGCGCGGCGGCGATGCGGGCCAGCCGGGTGCGGCGGTCGTGCCGGACCCGGCCCAGCTCGTCGGCCAGCGGCTCGTACCCGGGGTCGACGAGGTACGCGAGCAGGTGCACGCCGTGGCCGCGCAGCTCGGTGGAGATCTCCGCGCCGGTGACCACCTCGACGCCGGTCTCGTCGCCGGCCGCGAGCGCCGCCGTCCAGCCGTCGAAGGTGTCGTGGTCGGTCAGCGCGACGACGTCGAGGCCGACCTCCTTGGCCCGCCGGACCAGGTGTTCCGGCCGGTCGGTGCCGTCGGAGACGCTGCTGTGGGTGTGCAGATCGATGCGCAACCGGGGCACCCTCGATGTGATCGCTGGACGTCCGATGACCTCACTGATCGTAGCCGGGTGTCAGCCACGGCGGGGGCGTTCCGTAGGGCAGCAGGTCCGCCTCGTGGCCGAGATCACGTAGATCGACCACCTCGACGTCCTCCAGCAGCAGCACACCGGCGGTCTGCGGGTACAGGATCGCCCACAGCCAGCTGCCACCCCAGTGACCTGCGTAGACGGCGCGGTCGGCGGGCCCTTCGACGAACCACAGCGGCACCGTGCGCCCTTGCACGAGCACCTTGGCCCGCGGCTCACCCTCGACCGCCTTCCCCGGGTCGACGCCCTCGAGCCCGGCCAGCCCTGCCCCGAGCCCGACGCCCTGCTCCTCGGCGACGAGCAGGAAGTCGCCCGGGCCGCCCAGCGGGTTCGGCCCGCTGATGCCGACGCCGCACGCCCGCACCCCACCGGCGTCGTCACCGGCATGGATCACCGCGCCGACGACCCAGCCGCGCGGCAGCGGCCACGGCAGCCACATCGGCACGTGGGAGTCGCGGGCCAGCTGGTGCACCAGCGGCGCACTGGGCGTCGTGACCGGCGCCAGCGGGTACACCTCGCCGTGCAGGTCGCAGAGCCAGCGGCTGGACCACGCGCCGGGCGGGCGCGCCGCCGCGCCGCATCGTGGACAGGTTCGTTCACCTCTCACCCGACCGACGCTGACGCCTCAACGCCCGCTCCGTCAAGCACCTCCCGCCAACGCGTGGGTCCGCCTGGACCGGAATGATCAGGTTCGCCGGGGATCTGCACTGTGCACGGAAGGATTGGGCACGCCTCGGCCGCCGCCGTGCCACCCCGCCCCGCCCCGCCCACGAGTCGGAGCCGGTACCGGGCGGCCGGCGGCCGGCGGCCGGCGGCCGGCGGCCGGCGGCGAACCGTGCACTGGTGCGGCTGTGCCCAGTCTTCCCCCGTCCCCCTGATAGCTGCCAGTTCTTAGGCCGCGTGCGCGCGGGTCAAGTCCAAGCCCCCGACCACAGCGAACGCCGACCACAAGGGCGCGGACTTGAGGCGCGCGTGCGCGGCTAAGAGAATGGGCAGCAGGGGGACGGCCCACTAGGGAGTGTCTGACGGATCTTGGTCTTTGTTCGGTCCAAGATGCTGGGTGTGGTTGAGCGGCGGGTGTTGTCGGATGAGGCGTGGTCGTGGTTGGAGCCGCGGCTGCCGGACCGGACGCCTCGGCGGGGTGGGCGGTGGCGTGATCACCGGCAGGTGATCGAGGCGATCGCGTGGAAGTTCCGGACCGGGGCAGCGTGGCGGGAGATCCCGCAGGGGCGGTTCGGGCCGTGGCAGACCGCGTATGAGCGGCTCAATCGGTGGAGTTCGGATGGCACGTGGGCGCGGTTGCTGGCCGCGGCGCAGGCCGATGCTGATGCTCGGGGCGAGTTGGATTGGCTGGTCGCGGTGGACTCCTCGCTGGTGCGGGTGCACCAGCACGGGGCGTCGGCTCGGCGTGTGGGTGGCAACGCCGCGACCGTGTCCGGGCCCGCACCGGCGCCGGACGCGGGGGGCAGGACCGAATGACAGGTGTTCGCGTGGCGATCACCCCGTCGCCGCGGTGGTGGCCGAGCCGGCCGATCATGCGATCGGCCGGTCCCGGGGCGGGCTGACCACCAAGATCCATGCACTCGTCGACGGGCGGGGCCGGCCGCTGGTGCTGCACCTGACGGCGGGCAACGTCAACGACACCACCCAGTTCCCGCAGCTCATGGCCGGATTACGGGTGGCCAGGCCCGCAGGCGGGCGGCCACGCACCCGGCCGGACTACGTGCTGGCCGACAAGGGCTACAGCTCGCGCGCGAACCGGGAACTGCTCCGTCGCCGCAACATCGCCCACACCATTCCAGAACCGGCCGATCAGCAGGCCAACCGACGCCGCCGCGGCTCAGCCGGCGGGCGCCCGGTCGGGTTCGACAAGACCCTCTACCGGCGACGCAACGTCGTCGAACGCGGCTTCTGCCAGCTCAAACACTGGCGCGGCCTGGCCAGTCGCTACGACAAGCACGCCCGCAACTACCTTGGTGCACTCCACCTCGCCGCGCTACTCACCTGGCTCCCATGATCCGTCAGACACTCCCTAGCGCCCAGCGGCGAACTGGAGCCAAGCGGCACACCAGGCAGCGCCCTCAGGGCGCGTTCCACCGACCGATCGCCGGCGTCTCGCGTTCCCAGCCGAGCACGGACACGGTCGCGGTGTCGAGGCGCAGGTGTGCGCCCGCTCCCACCGGCCAGCCGCTCCACCGCGCGCCCACCACCCGCAGCACGTGGCCGTGGGCGAAGACCAGCACCCGCTCCCCCTCCACCGAGCGCAGCCGGGCGATCAGGCGGTCGACCCGGGCCTCGACGTCGGCGGGACGCTCGCCGCCGGGTGCGCCGTCGGTCCAGAGGGACCAGTCGGGGTCGGTCTCGCGGATCTGTGGCGTGGTGACGCCCTCGTACTCGCCGTAGTCCCATTCGCGCAGGTCGTCGTCGATCTCCGGACCGGCGAACCCGGCCAGTTCCGCCGTCCGCCAGGCGCGTTGACGGGGGCTGGCCAGCACCAGGTCGAATGCTCCGCCGTCGAGCCGGGACGCCAGGGACCGGGCGGCCCGTTCGCCCTCCGGGGTCAGCGGGAGGTCGGTGCCGCTGGTGTGCTTGCCGTCGCGGCTCCACTCGGTCTGGCCGTGCCGGACCAGCCAGATCTCGGGACGGTGAGTCTGCGGGTCCGGCTGCCGGAGGGTCGCCATGCTGGTAACGCTAGCGCTGGGGATCGGCTCGGCGAGGAGGAACCGTGACCATGACCGAGTGGGCGTTCTACCGCGACGGCCGGAAGCAGACCGGTCAGGACTACGACCACGCCGTCGCGCAGGCACGGCAGCGGCAGGGGTTCGTCTGGATCCGGTTGCACGAGCCGGGCGAGGACGACCTGCGCGGCATCGCGGCCGACTTCGGCCTGCATCCGCTGGCCGTCGAGGACGCGATGGACCCGCGGCAGGGCACCAAGATCGGCCACTACGACGGCCTGGTCTACCTGGTGCTGCGCCGGGTCCGGTACGACGGCGGCGTGCGCGACGCGGGGCGGCTGACGATGCTGGCCGGGCCGGACGTCGTCGTCAGTGTCAGCGAGGGCGACCCGGACCCCGTCGAGGCCGTCGCGGAGCAGCTGGAGAGCCGGCCGAAGCTGCTCGGCCACGGCCCGGCCGCCGTGCTGTACGTGGCCGCCGACTCCACCGTCGACGAGTACGTCGAGGTGGCGGAGGCGTTCGAGGCCGACCTCACCGAGATCGAGGCGGCCGTGTTCGACGAGGTCAGCGGCAACCAGGCGGGCCGTATCTACCACGCCAAACGGGAGCTGCTGAAGCTGCAGCGGGCCGTCGCGCCGCTCGGGCTGCCGGTGCGCTCGCTGACGCAGCGGGCGCCGGAGCTCGTCGCGCCGAAGGTGCAGACCTACTTCCGCGGCGTCGGCGACCACGTCGACCGCCTGCACGCCCAGCTGGGCGGCTACGACGAGATCATCGGCTCGATGCTGCAGGCGAACCTGGCGCAGCTGTCGGTGGCGCAGAACAACGACATGCGCAAGATCACGTCGTGGGCGGCGATCATCGCGGTGCCCACGGCGATCGCCGGCATCTACGGCATGAACTTCCGCCACATGCCCGAACTGCACTGGAGGCTCGGCTACCCCGGCGTGATGCTGCTGATGGCGGCGTTGTGCTGGATGCTGTACGTCAACTTCAAGCGGCGCGACTGGCTTTAGGGGGTGTCTCTCGGGTCTCGGCCGTAGCGAGCGGCGTCCAGGTGGATGCCTCGCAAGGCCGAGGAAGGAGTCATAGCGGGGTTCTATGACGACTGACGAGAACGCAGCGAGGCGCCGCCTGGGCGTCGCGCAGTAGGCCACGGACCCGAGAGACACCCCCTAAGAGACCGTGCCGGTGCCGGTCTGCAGCGAGAGCCGGGCGAGCTGGTTGCGCGCCTCCTCGGCGTGCTGGTGCTGGCAGTAGACCTCGTAGCGGCCGGCCACGGTGACGCTCTGGGACGTGAAGTCGCGGCGGCCGCCGGTGAGCGCGTAGCCGACCAGCCCGAAGATCATCATGAAGATGGCGCCCCACAGCACGCTGAGCAGGATGATCGCCAGCCAGCCCTCGTCGGTGAACAGGCCGAGGAGGAGACCGACGAACAGGCCCAGCCAGGCGCCGGTGGCCAGCCCGCCGAGGGCCGCCTTGCCCCAGGACAACCGCCCGGTGACGCGCTCGACCTGGCGGAGGTCGCTGCCGACGATGGCCAGGTTCTCGACGGGGAACTTCTGGTCGGCCAGGTAGTCGACCGCCTTCTGCGCCGCGGGGTAGTCGTCGTAGGTGCCGACGACGATGCCGGTGGGAAGACCGGGAATGGGACTCACCATGACACACCTCCTAGTGGGCGACAGTACCCGCGTGGACGATCAACGCACGGCACATTCGCGCACGACATCGCCGGAACGTCGCCGCTGCTGAGCGGGGCGAACCGGGCAGAGTGCGGCTACGCGGTGGAGGCGATGAGCCAGTCGGGCAGCTCGGCGGCCGCGGTGACACCGAGGGCCAGCACCAGCGCGCGGTGCGCCTTGGGCTCGAACGGCTCGATGAGCAGCGACATGCCCGCCTCGGACGGGGTGCGGTCGGCCTTGAGCTGATTGCACGACACGCACGCCGCGACGGTGTTCAGCCAGCTGCGCTGGGCACCGCCGCGAGACGTGGGCACGATGTGGTCGATGGAGTTGGCCCGGCCGGCGCAGTAGGCGCAGCGGCGGGCGTCGCGTTCGAGCACCCCGCCGCGCGACCACGGCACCTTGCGGCGGTACGGCACCCGGACGAACCGGAGCAGGCGTACGACCAGCGGTGTCGGCAGCTCGCGGGTGGCCGAGCGGATGAGCTTCTCGGTGTCGGCGTGCTCGACGACGGCCTTCTCGGTGAGGATGAGGATGACGGCCCGGCGTACCGACACGACGGCCAGCGGTTCGTAGGAGGCGTTCAGAACGAGTGTGTTCACAGCGCACACGCCTCCTTCCCGAGCCCGCGTCAGGGCTCGCCGCTCTGACTCTAGTGTGGCCTACGCGCTCGACAAGGAACGTAACGGCAAAATCTGGACCAATCGCTGGCGGTGCCCGCGCGCGCGGACCCGCCTCTACAGTGCAACGACGCTGCCCGGTTCACAACGGATTTTCCTTCTGGTCCAGGTCGAGCCGGGGCAGCGACTCGCCCGACACAGAGCGCCAGACGTCGGTGACGCGGTCCTGGATGACCTCGACGACGTCGCGCAGCGGCAGCCCGGTGAACTCGTCGGGCAGGATCGGCTTGCCCACCCGCAGCTTGATGGTGGGACGGCGGACGACGGACGTGATGGCGCCGCCGAGGCTGCGCGCGATGGACCCGGAGCCGATGCGGCGGGCGTCGTGGTGGGCCACCGGCACGACCGGGGCCTTCGCGTCGGCGGCCAGCCGGCCGACGCCGAAGCGGAACCGCCGGGGCGAGCCGTCGGGCGTGGCCGAGACGTCGCCCTCGGGGTAGATGCCGACGACCTCGCCGCGGTCGAGCGCGTCGTGCGCCGCCTTCAGCGCGGCGGCGCCGGCCTGGCGCCCGCCGACCTCGATCATGCCGGCCTGCCGCGCCAGCGGGCCGATGAACGGGTTCGCGAACACCAGCGACGACGCCATGAAGCGGACGTGGCCGTGGGTGACGCCGCAGCCGTCGCGGTGGCACGGGACGCTGGGCCGCAGCCCGGCCTTGTAGAGCGTGGAGAGCACCGGCGGCACGTCGGCGATGGTGGTGTGGTTGACGGCGACGATGGCCGGCCCCTTGATGGGCAGGTGCGACAGGCCGTCGGGATCGACGCGACCGAACCACTTGGTCAGACCCACGGCAACCGCGCCCACGAGTTCCACGGGGGAAGATTATCCCATCGCCCCGGCGGGCCGGTGGAGCAGCGTCGTCACGGTGCCGGGGTGGCGGGCGCCGTGGGCACCGGGATCTTGGTGAGGTCGACCACGGCGTCCTCGGCCGGCGGGGTGACCGCGACCTCCGTCCCGTAGTCGGTGAAGGAGATGACGCCGGCGCCGGCCGACGCGCCCTTCTCCTCGAACCGCAGCGGCAGCGGCTCGCCGGTGGCGGCGACCCACAGCGTGCCGCCGGTCTCGGGGAACAGCAGGCCGACCGCCGGCTGGCCGTCGACCTCGCGGACGGCGGTGAGGCCGTCGGGGTCGTCGGCGCCGAGCACCGCGGTCGCGAACGTGGACCCGTCGGAGAAGATGGCGAAGCCGGCCGCCGCCTCGGGCGAGATGAGCAGCCACTTGCCGGCCAGCGTGGTGCCGACGTCGGCGCCCACCACCTCGGCCAGCGACTCGTCGCCGGTGACGTAGACGGCGCCGGGCGTGGCGACCAGCTGGACGGGGTTCTCGGCGCCGACCGAGCCGGTCGCGCCGGCGCCGTCCTTGAAGGCGATGTCGATGGTGTTGCCGCTGACGGTGGTGCCGGTGACGCGGTACGAGCCGGTGGCCCGCATGGCCGCAAGCGACTGCGCCAGCACCTCGGTGGCCGCCAGCTCGTCGATGCCGTTGGGCGCCTCGGTGAGGCCCTCCTCGACGCTGAGCTGAGCCAACGGCGAGACCGCCGGGTGCTCCGGCCCCGATGCACACGCCGTCAAGGCGATGGTCACGAGCGCGGCGGAACCGGCTGCAGCCAGTCGGCGAACGACCAGTTGCATGAGCGGCTGACCTCTTCGGTTCAAGGGTCGGCTCGGTGTCGAGCACGAGGCGGCTCCGGTTGGAGCGCCTGATGGAGCATACCCACGCCCCGGGCCCGTCGTCACCGAAACGTGACCTGATCAAGGTGCCGCGGCCACCCGTACCCGGACGTTCCCCCTGATCAACACGGGTGTGACGAAAGGGTGTAATCTCGTTCACGAGACAACTGAAGACCCACGACAGGGGAGCGCTGCAGCGCTGAGAGTGCGGGATGGCCCCGCAGACCCTCGAACCTGATCCGGGTAATGCCGGCGCAGGAAGTCGACACCTCGACCGCAGCAGCGCGTCCCACGGGAGTCCCCGTGGCGGCGCGCTGTATCGCGTCTTCGAGGGCCCCTCGTCGTCTTCGTACGAGAGGAGCTGTCCGATGAGCGAGCCGGGTACCGTCCAGCTGCGACGGCACCGCTGGCGCACGGTCGACATCGTCGTCGCGTCCGTCATCGGTGTCGTGTTCGGGGTGGTCTTCGCCATCTGGAACAACCTGCTGTACTCGGTCATCAACGCGCCGCTGGGCTCGATGCCGATCGCGCCGCTGGCCTCAGGCGTCTGGCTGATCCCGGCCGTGCTCGGCGCGCTGGTGGTGCGCCGTCCCGGCGCCGCCCTGTACACGGAGGTGCTGGCGGCGGTCGTGTCGATGTTCTTCGGCTCGGCGTGGGGGCTGTCGGTGTTCCTGTCCGGCATGTGGCAGGGGCTCGGGGCCGAGGTCGTGCTGGCGTTGCTGGCCTACCGCCGCTGGGGCGCCGGCGCGGCGCTGCTGGCCGGCGGCGGCGCAGGCCTCGCGATGGGGCTGTACGAGATCGTCACGTACGTCCCCACGTACGCCGCGGACTGGAAGGTCATCTACGTGGGCTGCGCCATCGTGGCCGGCGTGGTCGCGGGCGGGCTGGCGTGGCTGCTGATGCGGGCGCTGGCGCGGACGGGCGCGCTGGCGCCGTTCGCGGCCGGGCGATCGCAGGGCGAGATCTGATGACGGCGTCAGACGGCGGCGCCACGGTCCGGATCCGCGGCTTCGGCTGGCGCTACGCCGGCCGTAAGGCGTGGGCGTGCCGCGGCGTCGACCTGGACGTCGCGGCCGGTGAGCGGGTGCTGCTGGTCGGGCCGTCGGGTGCGGGGAAGTCGACGCTGCTGCGCGCGGTCGCCGGGCTGCTGGACCCCGAGACGGCGGCGGAGCAGGAGGGCTCCGTCCTCGTCGACGGCGTCCCGGCGGCGGCCGCGCGGGACCGCGTCGGCATGCTGCTGCAGGACCCGGAGGCGTCGCTGGTGATGTCGCGCTCCGGCGACGACGTCGCGTTCGGGCTGGAGAACGCCGGTGTGCCGGCCGACGAGATCTGGCCGCGGGTGGACGAGGCGCTGGCGCGGGTCGGCTTCCGCCACGGACGCGACCGGCCGACGGCGGCGCTGTCCGGCGGCGAGCAGCAGCGGCTGGCGCTGGCCGGCGCGCTGGTGCGCCGCCCGTCGGTGCTGGTGCTGGACGAGCCGACCGCCAACCTCGACCCCGACGGCACGGCGACGGTGCTCGGCGCCGTCTCGGCGTCGCTGAGCGGCGCGGGCACGACGCTGCTGCTGGTCGAGCACCGGGTCGACGCCGCGGCCGGGATGGTCGACCGGGTCGTCGTGCTGGAGCCGGGCGGCGGCGTGCTCGACGACGGGCCGCCCGAGGAGGTGTTCGGCCGGCGCGGCGCCGCGCTCGCCGCGGCCGGCGTGTGGGTTCCGGCGCCGTGGGGCCCGGCCGCTCCCCCGTTCCGGCCCGGCCCCGGCGGCGACATCGTGCTGACGGCCGGCGGCCTCACCCTGACCTACCCGCGCACCCGGCGACCCGCGCTGTCGTCGGCGTCGCTGACGGTGCGGCACGGCACCGCGGTCGCCGTCACCGGGCCGAACGGCAGCGGCAAGTCGACACTGGCGATGCTGCTGGCCGGCCTGCTGCCGCCGGACGCGGGGTCGGTGCTGCTCGACGGGTCGGACCGGCCGCTGCACCGGTGGCGGGCGCGCGACCTGTGCCGCCGGGTCGGGACGGTGTTCCAGGACCCGGAGCACCAGTTCGTCACCCGCACCGCCCGCGACGAGCTGCTGGTCGGGCCGCGGCGGGCCGGCGTCGCGGACGACGCGGCGGAACGGCGGGCCGACGAGCTACTGGAACGGCTGCGGCTGACCCGGCTGGCCGGCGCGAACCCGTTCACGCTGTCCGGTGGCGAGAAGCGGCGGCTGTCGGTCGCGGCGATGCTGACGACCGCGCCGGACCTGCTGGTGCTGGACGAGCCGACGTTCGGGCAGGACGCGCGGACGTGGGCGGAGCTGCTCGAGCTGTTCGTGGGGTTGCGGGTGGGCGGGACGGCGATCGTGGCGGTGACGCACGACGAGGCGTTCGCGGGAGCCCTGGCCGACGCCCGGGTGACGGTGTCGGACGGCGCGCTGCGCGACGTCGTGGAGGTGCGGTCGTGACGCTGGTGCAGACCCACCTGTCCACCGATGCCACCGCACCGCTGGCCCGCCGCAACCCCGTCGCGAAGCTGGCCGCCGCGCTGATCCCGTCGATGCTGCTGCTGGTCAGCGTCGACCCGGTGTCGGCGGGGCTGCTGCTGGCGGCCTGGCTGGCGTCCGTCCCGGCCTGGGGCGTCGGCTGGTCCGGGCTGCTGCGCCGGCTGTGGCCGCTCGGCGTCGCGGTCGTCATGGTGAGCCTCGGGAACGCCGTGTTCACCGCGCGCAAGGGCGGCGCGACGCTTCTGGAGGCCGGGCCGCTGCTGATCACGTCGGAGAGCCTGGCCACCGGCGCGACGGCCGGCCTGCGGGTGGCGGCCATCGCACTGCCCGGCGTGCTGGCGGTGCTGACCATCGATCCGGTCGACCTCGCCGACTCGCTGGTCCGGCACCTGCGAGTCCCGGCCCGGTTCGCCTATGGGTCGCTGGCTGCGTTCCGGCTGGCGCCGCTGCTGGCCGCCGAGTGGGAGGTGCTCGGCCGGGCCCGGCGCGCCCGCGGTCTCGGCGGCGACCGGAACCCGCTGCGTGCGCTGACGGTGCTCGGCGGACGGTTGTTCGCACTACTGGTGGGTGCGGTGCGGCGGGGGACGCACCTGGCCGTCGCGATGGACGCGCGCGGCTTCGCGGCGTCGGCACACCGCACGTGCGCCCGGCGGCCGGTGTTCGGGCCGGCGGACGTGGCACTGCTCGCCGCGTCGGCCCTGCTGACCGCCGTCGCCGTCGGGGTGGCGCTGGCGACCGGCGCGTGGTCGCCCGTGCTGTCCTGACCTGCGGGGTCCGCCACCCGCGGAGGAGGTGGCGGACCCGGCGAACTGAGCGAGTTCGGTCCCCGCCCGGCTGGGAGGGCTTCCCACCCTACGGGCGGGCACCGACAACGCCGCACGCACAACGTCGCACGCACAGCGCCGCACGCACAGCGCCGCAGGAGCTCAGCCGGTGCCGACGGTGCTCTGTGCGGCGGCGCGGAGCACGGCGCCGCGTTCCCGCGTGGTGAGCAGCGCCGCGACCTCGGGCTGGTCGAGCACCTCGCCGACGTGGCGGACGAACTCGCCGTGGTCGGTCCACTCCTCGCCGTCGAGGATGAGGTCACCGACGGTGCAGCCGTCGGCCAGCGCCCGGTTCGGGACGCCGCTGTCGACGTCGCCGACGACGATGGTCGTCCGGGTGTCCGGCGTGGGACAGGCGGCCGGCTCGTCGTCCGGGTTCACCCTGAAGTGGTCGAACCCGACCTCGACCGGCGCCGTCTGACCTCGCCCCTGGTGCAGCGGGCCGACACCGCCGTCGGTGATACCGGTGTTCTCGACCGTGCCGGGCAGCTCGATCCAGGTGACGCCGTCGACGCTGACCCAGCCGGTGAACGTCGTGCCGGACTTGCGCAGCCGGAACCACCACTCGTCGCCCGGGTTGGCCGGCGCCGGCTGCAGGTTCGGCTGGGTCGCCGACGGCACGTCGTTGGTCTCCGAGCGCAGCTCCACCCGCAGCGTCCGCGGCTGGCCGGGCAGGTTGTCGGCGACGAGGTCGAGCTTCACGTAGTCGCCGTCGTCCTGGTAGTACTGCAGCCCGACCTGCTGGTAGCGCTGCTCCAGCGGCGCGTGCACCTTGGTCTCGATCAGCCAGTCCTCGTCCGGGCCGATCGGCTGCAGGAACTGGTTCTGCACCGGCGGGGAGTTGTTGGCGCCGAAGTTGCCGCCCGACGTCGTCCTCACCCAGAGCCGTCCGTCGGCGAGGCGGTGGTCGGTGGCCACCTCGCGGACGATCCGCGACCACCGGCAGGTGTCCAGCTCGGCGCCGTCGAACTCGTCGTCGCCGACGGGGCACTGCGGACGCGGTTCGGCCACGCCGTCGCCGTTGTAGCGCAGCCAGTCGACCGAGAGCAGGTCCGGGCCGCCCGGCGTGTAGCCGTCGCGCGCCTGGAAGACCATGAACAGCTCGAACGAGCCGCCGGGGTCGGTCAGCGGCACGTCCAGCTCCTGCACGACGTCCCAGCTGCCGTTGCTGAGCACCTCGACGCTGCCGAGCAGGTCGCCGTCCGGCGCGTCCTTGCGGAACTCGATGACGCCGCCCTGGCCCGCCGACGACGCCCCGACGGTGACCGAATCGATGCCGTGGAAGCTCACGGGGTCGTAGGACACCCAGTCGCCGGGCCGGATCTCGCCCAGCCGCACCCCGGCGCTGGAGCCGGCCCGGGCCAGCGGCGTGACGCCGCTGTTGCCGTCGTAATACTCCGCCTCGGTGCGCTTGGTGCGCAGCTGGACGCCGGACGCGCCGGTCAGCGTGCCGACGCCGTCGCCGCCGCGGTCGACGTAGACGCCCTCGAGCACGTAGTACAGGTTGACGTCGCCGCCGTGGCCGCCGTCGGTCATGGTCGGGACGACGCCCTCGCAGCCCTCGACGGTGTCCAGCGGATGGGCGTGCTCGTCGTGGCCGAGCAGCGTCTGCACCAGCACGTCCTCGCAGGCGATGCCGCCGTCGGCGATCGAGCCGTCCTCCGCGTCCTCCACCGACACCCGGTACGGCACCTGGTCGCCGAACTCGAAGAACCCGCCGTCCGGCGGCAGCTCGACCGTCACGACCGGCCGGGTGTTGCCGACCACCACCTGCACCGCGGCCAGCGCCTCGCGGCCCTCCTCGTCGGTGACGGTGAGCCGGGCCTGGTAGGTGCCGTTCGCGGTGTAGACGTGCGACGGGTTCGCCTCGGTGGCGCTGCCGCCGTCGCCGAAGTCCCACGCGTACGTGACCGGCAGGCCCTGCGGGTGCCCGCTGCCGGCGCTGGAGAACTGGACGGTCAGCGGCGCCTGCCCGTCGGACGGGGTGGCCGCCGCGCGCGCCGTCGGCGGCCGGTCGCCGGCGACGTAGTCGATGCGGTAGATGCCGGAGTCGTCGTTCGGCTCACCGCGCAGCGCGCCGCCGAAGTTGCTGCCCCACTCGATGACGTAGAGCGAGCCGTCCGGCCCGAAGTCCATGTCCATCGGCCGGATCCAGGTCTGGTCGATGCCCCACGGGTCGACGGAGTAGACGTCGCCCGCGCTCGCGGACGGGTAACGGTCGCCGACGTGGTCCTCGGCCAGCACGGACACCGTCTTGATCCAGCGCCGGTCCCACTCGGCGATGAACCACTTGCCGTCGTAGGAGGCGGGGAACTTGGTGTCGGAGTCCAGCTCCGGGTCGTAGTCGTAGATCGGGCCGCCGTGCGGCGCGATGCCGCCGGTGCCGAACTCCGGCCAGGCGGGCGTCGCGCCGTAGTTCTCGTACATCGTCGCGCCCACCACCGGCGGCAGCTCGCGCAGGCCGGTGTTGTTCGGCGAGTCGTTGACGGGGTTCGCGCAGTCGAACGGCGCGCCGGCGGTCGCCGTCGCGAAGTCGTAGTCGTGGAACGGCCGGTTCGGCCCGATGCAGTACGGCCAGCCGTAGTTGCCGGCCTCGGTGATGAGGTTCCACTCGCCGTGCGCCTGCGGCCCGCGCGTCGTGCTGTCGCTGCGCGCGTCCGGGGAGTGCTCGCCCAGCAGGACGTCGCCGGTGGCGTCGTCGACCCGGAACCGGAACGGGTTGCGGAAGCCCATCGCGTAGATCTCCGGGCGCGCGCCCGCCGTCCCCGGCGCGAACAGGTTGCCGTCCGGGACGGTGTAGCCGCCGTCGTCGGTCGGCGTGATGCGGATCAGCTTGCCGCGCAGGTCGTTCGTGTTCGCCGACGTCGACTGCGCGTCGTAGTGCGCCCGGCCGCTGCGCTCGTCGATCGGCGCGTAGCCGCCGGACTCGAACGGGTCGATGTTGTCGCCGATGGCCACGTACAGGTTGCCGGCCGCGTCGAAGTCCATCGCGCCGCCCATGTGCACGCCGGACCGGTTCCGCTGCCGGTACGTCGGGATCTCGAGCAGTACCTGCTCCGACGCGAGGTCGAGCTGGTTCTCCGTCGTCAGGTCGAACCGCGAGATCTGGATCTTCGCTTCCGTGGCGTGCGAGTAGGTGAGGTAGATCCACCGGTTCGTCGCGAAGTCCGGGTCGACGGCGACGCCCAGCAGGCCGTCGGAGTCGGGCGTGTACACCGGCACCGTCCCCGCCGTCGTCACCCCGAGCGTCGACTGGTCGATCACCTTCACCGCGCCGCCCCGCTCGACGAACACGACCTCGTTCTCGGTCAGGAAGCCCAGCGCCATCGGGTCGGCCGGGTTCGAGGCGATCTGCACCTTGTCGAAGCTGTCCTCGACGGTGCCGCCGCAGTCGCCGTCCGCGACGCCGGCCGCCCACTCGATGCCGCCCCTGAGATGCTCGACGAACTCGGCGTCGTCGAACGCCGCGGGGCTGTGGCCGCCCGCGGTGTACCAGGACCGGCCGCCGTCGTAGATCTGGCACCACGAGAACGGGTGGTTCGGGCCCTCGGTGAGACCGGCGATGCCGACCTTGGTGTCGACCCAGGCCAGGACGTGTGCGTCGCCGACGACGCGCTGATTCCAGTTGTACCACTCCTCCTCGAACTCCCAGAGCTCCGGCAGATTCGCCGTGGAGGGATGCACCCGGTCGGTCACCTTCACCCGGCCGTCGATGGTCCCGTCGGGGTTCGTGCCCGGCGGATGGTTGGTGAAGATCGACCCGACCAGCCCCTCGTACCACGCCCAGTCCCGCTCGGCGGCCGTCGCCGCGTGCAGGCCGGTGAAGCCGCCGCCGGCCTGGATGTAGCGCTGGAACGCGGCCCGCTGCTCAGCGTTGAGCAGGTCGCCGCTCTGCGGGGTCGAGTTCGTGTTGTTGAAGATGACGACGTCGAACGTCGCGAGGTCCGCGTCGTTGAAGACGGTCGAGTCGTCGGTCGTGACGACCTCGAAGTCATGCGCGGCGCCGAGTTGCTCGATGGCGGCCTGACCAGCGGGGATCGACTGGTGGTAGAAGTTGGTGACCTTGGAGAACACGAGCGCGCGGAACCGCGGCGCCGCTTGCTCGGCCGGCTCCGGCTGCGCGGTGGTGGCCGCGCTGGTGGTGGCTCCGGCGGCTGTGGCTGCGGTGCCGGCCGCGGCCGCGCCGACCAGGGCGGTCGGCAGCAGGGCCAGCGCGGTGACGATCGAGGTGAGGCGGCGGGTGCTCCGGGACATCGGGCCTCCTTGACCGGGAAAGCGCCTTCCCACGAGCCGGAGAGCGGCAGGTGGATGGATTGGTAAGGGCTTTCCCGCGTACGCTAGGGGCTTTCGCCAGCCGCCGTCAATAGTCCGCCGGCACCGTGCGGTTCGCGCACCTCGCGGGTCACGTCGCAGATCGTGCGAGTGACGTCACAGGTGGCGGAGTACGGTCCCCGCCCGGCTGGGAGGACTCCCACCCTATGGGCGGGCACCGACAACGCCCGCGCGCTGACCTACCGCACATCGACACAGGGCACGGCGGCAGGCCGGTGACGCCGCGGTGACCGGGCGTCACCAAACCCCCACACCGAGCTCTCGCGGCGGAGAAACGGGCAGAAGGGGCCGGCGAACCGGCGTCAGGGCTCGATGCGCCGGAGCAGCTGCGACAGCGTCGCCAGTTCCACGTCGTCGAAGCGGCCGACGACGTAGTCGTGGACGCCGCGGAGGTGGGTGCCGGTGGCCTCGCGCAGCCGCTCGTACCCCGCGTCCGTCAGCACCGCGTAGAAGCCGCGGCCGTCGCGTTCGGCCTGGGTGCGTTCGAGCAGGCCCTCGTCGACCATGCGGTCGACGAGGCGGGTGAGACCGCTGGGCGAGAGCATGACGCGCTCGGCCAGCTCGCTCATGCGCAGCCGCCGGCCGTCGGCCTCGAGCAGGCGCACCAGCACGTCGTACCAGGCGAGCGGGAGGTCGTGGCTGGTGAGGAGGTCAGCTTCGAGGCGCCGCATGACCCGGGACTGGGCGCGGATGAACAGACGCCACACCTCGAGCTGCTCAGGAGTGACCCACTGATCGGTGTCCTTGCTGGCCGTCATGGTGTCCAGATCCTAGACGCCGGTGCCCGCCGGGCGGCGCAGAAGCGCGGCGGACGTAGCATCGACACCATGAGTGCGCTCCCCACCGTCGACGACGTCACCGCGGCCCTGGCCGGGGTGAAGGATCCGGAGATCAAGCGGCCCATCACCGAGCTGAACATGGTGAAGTCGGTCGACGTCGCGGCCGACGGGCGGGTCACGGTCGCGGTCTACCTCACGGTGGCCGGCTGTCCGCTGCGCGACACCATCACCCGCGACGTCACCGCGGCCGTCATGGCGCTGCAGGGCAGCACGTCCGTCGAGGTGGTGCTCGACGTCATGTCGGCCGAGCAGCGCAAGGAGCTGTCCCAGCAGCTGCGCGGCGGCGCGCCGGAGCGGGAGATCCCGTTCACCAAGCCCGACTCGCTCACCCGCGTCTACGCGGTCGCGTCCGGCAAGGGCGGGGTCGGCAAGTCGTCGGTCACGGCGAACCTCGCCGCCGCCATGGCGGCCGACGGCGTCCGGGTGGGGCTGGTCGACGCCGACATCTACGGCCACTCCATCCCGCGCATGTTCGGGGTCGAGGGGTCGCAGCCGACGGTGGTCGAGCGCATGATCATGCCGGTCCCGGCGCACGGCGTGAAGCTGATCTCGACGGAGATGTTCAAGCCCGACCGCGACATCCCGGTCGCCTGGCGCGGGCCCATGCTGCACCGCGCGCTGCAGCAGTTCCTCACCGACGTCTACTGGGGCGACCTCGACGTCCTGCTGCTCGACCTCCCGCCCGGCACCGGCGACGTCGCCATCTCGCTGGCGCAGCTGCTGCCCAACGCCGAGATCGTGGTCGTCACGACACCGCAGCTGGCGGCCGCCGAGGTGGCCGAGCGGGCCGGGTCCATCGCCATGCAGACGCACCAGCAGGTGGCCGGCGTCATCGAGAACATGTCGTTCCTGCCGTGCCCGCACTGCGGCCCGGAGCACCGCCTCGAGCTGTTCGGCAGCGGCGGCGGGCAGCGCGTGGCCGACGGCCTGTCGAAGCGGCTCGGCTCCACGGTGCCGCTGCTCGGCGAGATCCCCATCGACACCCGGCTGCGCGAGGGCGGCGACGCCGGCACGCCATTGGTGCTGGACGAGGCGGACGCCCCGGCGGCGGCCACGCTGCGGCAGGTGGCCAAGCGGTTGTCGCACCGCCAGCGCGGCCTGGCCGGCATGTCGCTCAGCCTCTCCCCGGCGGGCTGATGGCAGGGTCGGCGGATGCGTCGTGTCGCCGTCCTGCTCAGCGCCTTGCTCGTCGTCGCCTGTGGTGACGGCGACGGCGGCAGCTCGGCGACCCCGTCCGGCGAGCCGCCGGGCAGCCCCGTCACCGCGGACCTCACCGTCCCGCCGGGCACGGTCCTGCTCGGGGCGCCGTTCCCGCACGCCGGTGGGACGGAGGCGCTGCTGCTGGTCGACGGCGATCCGGTCGCGGCGTTCGGCGACCTCGTCGACCAGGTCCGCGCCGCCGGGCTGGAACCGCTGACCTACCACCCGGACGACGACGCGGAGCCCGCGACCTGCCGGCTCCGCGACGACGACCCGTCCACGCTGGAGTGCGAGACGCACGCGTTCGGCCCCGACGGCTACCGGCTCGACCTCACCCTACTGGTCAGCGAGGACGACAACCCGTACCTGTCGTTCGTCCGGGTCGCCGAGGTCACCGGCAGCCCGTCGTCGCCGCTGCCGGACCTGGAGGCCGAGGCGCCCACCCCGGACGGCGAGTCGCCGGTCACGCCGCCGCCGGTCCCGGACGAGTTGCCCGGGCCGGGCGACCCGATCGGCGCGCCGTTCGCCCCGTCCGGCGAGGAGCACACGCTGCTCGACGGGTACGAGCTGCTCGCCCCGCCCGTCCCGGCGACGTGCGCGACCGGCGGGTTCGTCGCCGTCGTCCGCGGCACCGGCGGCCAGAGCACCGCCGACGCCGTCGCCGCGTGGGCCGAGCACCTGGGCGAGGAGTCGTTCGCGCAGGTCCCCGAGCCGGACGTCGACGCGACGGGCCGGGTCGTCCTCAGCGGGGCGGGCGCCGGGACGGTCACCGTCACCGGTGCGGGCGAGTACGTGCTGCTGGACCGTTGTAATGACTGATCATTCCGGCTCGTTCGCGCCGGGCCCGCCGATCCGGAACGGCGTGTACACCCCGGCGTAGGCGAGGTGCGCCACCAGCCCGTCGGCGGCGTGCGGCAGGTCGTGGCAGTGGTCCAGCCAGATCCCCGGGTTGTCCGCGACGAACGCGATCTCGTACGTCTCGCCCCGTCCGACGTCGAGCGAGTCGACGATCCACGGGCTGCCGGTGGCGGGTTCGCCGTCGCGGCTGAGCACGACGGCGTGGTGGCCGTGCAGGTGCATGGGGTGGTTGTCGGCGCCGGAGTTCTCGATCCGCAGGCGCACGACGTCGCCGTCGCGGACCACGAACATCGGCACGTCGGGGAACATCCGCCCGTTGATCGTCCAGTACCGGCCCGGCACGCCGTCGACCAGCCCGAACCGGCGCCCGATCCGGTACTCGAAGCTGCGGCCGGCGTCGGCCGGGTCGAAGCCGAGCGGCGCCGGCGTGCCGTAACGCAGCAGGTCGACGGTGTCCGCGGGCGGGTCGCTCGCGGACGGGTCCGCAGCGCCCGGCGGCCCGGCCACGACAGCCACCCCACCCGCCTCCACCCGCACCGCCGTCCCGTCCGCCGGCACCGCGAACCCGAGGTCCACCCGCCCGCCGGCGGCCAGCGTCACCGCGGCGTCCGTCACCGGACCCGGCTCGTGCACGTCGCGCCCGTCGACCGCCAGCACGCGCACCGGCACGTCCGCCGTCCACGCCCGCTTGACCTCGTTGTCCGTGTTGACCAGCCGCAGCCGCACCTCGTCGCCCGGCGCCGCGTCGACCCGCAGCCCGTCCCGGCCGTTCACCGTCGGCCGGCCGCCGTAGGTGTGCACGGCCGCGACGACGTCGTGGCCCGCCGCGACCCCCGCGCGCGGCGCGACCACCAGCACACCGAACAGCCCGCCGCGCACCTGGGCGTGCGACACCTGGTGCGAGTGGTACCAGTACGTCCCGGCGTCCTCGGCGACGAACCGGTACGTGTGCGACCCGCCGACGGCGACGGCGTCCTGGGTCACGCCGGCCACGCCGTCCTCGGCGTTCGGCACGTCGACGCCGTGCCAGTGCAGCGTGGCACCGTCCCGCACCGACGCGTTGACCAGTGTCACCTCGACGAGGTCGCCCTGCTCGACGCGCAGCTCCGGCCCCGGCGTCGTGCCGTTCAGCGTGTACCGGCCGCCGTCCTCCGTTGCGACCAGCTCGACGGCGACGTCGGCCGGCCGGTCCCGCGGGCCGGTGAGTTCGCCGACGTCGCGGTCGCCCGGCTGCCGCGGCGGCCCGTCCCAGCCGTGGCCGTCGTGCCCGCCGTGCACGGGGTCGGCGGGGCCGCCGCCGAACTCGGCGTGCCCCATGCCCATGACGGAGTACGTGTCCGGCAGCCGGCTCGACGACCACACCAGACCCGCGGCCACCAGCACCGCGACCGCCGCCAGGCCGCCGACG
The DNA here is from genome assembly GCF_900105175.1 of Jiangella sp. DSM 45060. Classification (NCBI taxonomy): domain Bacteria; kingdom Bacillati; phylum Actinomycetota; class Actinomycetes; order Jiangellales; family Jiangellaceae; genus Jiangella; species Jiangella sp. DSM 45060. The sequence goes on from NZ_LT629771.1 coordinate 5,145,321, forward strand.
ACCAGCCGGTCGTTCCGGCGCGGCCGGCGCTCAGACCCGAGCGGCATCGCCGGTCGCCTCGGCCGGCGACGGCTCGGCCCGCGTCGCCGCACGGTACGCGACCAGCGCGAGCGTCAGGATCGCGAACGCGTTGACGGCGTGCAGCAGCCCGGCGGCCGGCAGCTCGAACGCCGCGTAGCCGAGCGTGATCTGCACCACCACGCCGAGCAGCACCAGCGCCGCCCACGTCACGCCGCGGCGCACCTTCGCCAGGAACGACACGACCAGCAGCACCAGCGCCAGCAGCGGGATCACCAGCGTCCCGCCGATGGCGTGCAGCATCGGCCCCGCGTTCGGCGGGTCGGTGTCCGTGGTGAAGATCGCGCCGTCCTCGATCTCATGGATGAAGCCGAACGTGCCGAACGCGATCATCGCGGCCTGGAACACCACCGCCAGCGCGATCAGCCCGCTCACCACCCGATACGTCGCCCGCATGAGCGCCCCCCTCTCCTCACCTGCGACGCTACGGACCGGCGTGCGGACGAGGCAGGGTGCCAGCAGGCGACTGCGCGGGGTGCCAGCACCCCGTCAGACGCCGGGTGCTAGGTCACCGGCCCGCCTCGGCGGCGGGTTCGATCAGGTAGCCGACCCCGCGGACGGTGTGGATCATCGGCTCGCGGCCCTTGTCGATCTTGCGCCGCAGGTACGAGATGTACAGCTCGACGATGTTCTGCTGGCCGCCGAGGTCGTACTGCCAGACGCGGTCCAGGATCTGCGCCTTGGACAGCACCCGGCGCGGGTTGCGCATGAGGAAGCGCAGCAGCTCGAACTCGGTGGCGGTGAGCCTGACCGGCTGGCCGGCCCGCCGCACCTCGTGTGCGTCCTCGTCCATCACCAGATCGCCGACGGCCAGCACGGACACCTCCGCGGGGAGCGCCGCCCCGGCGCGGCGGAGCAGCCCGCGCAGCCGGGCCACCAGCTCCTCCAGGCTGATCGGCTTCGTCGCGTAGTCGTCGCCGGCGGCGGTGAGGCCGGTGACCCGGTCCTCGACCGCGTCGCGTGCGGTGAGGAACAGCACCGGCACGCCGGGACGGTGTGCCCGGATGCGCCGCAGCACGCCGAGCTCGTCGACGTCGGGCAGCATGACGTCCAGCACGACGGCGTCCGGCGCCTCGTCGATGGCGGACCGGATCGCGTCCTGCCCGGTCAGCGCCGTCGTCGTCGCCCAGCCCTCGTAGCGCAGCGCGGCGGTGAGCAATTCGGCGAGGTTCGGCTCGTCGTCGACGACGAGGATCCGCGGCGGCAGCGTCTCAGTCATACGTCCGGTCTACGGGCCGTGGTTGAGGGACGGCTGAGACGACCCTGTGAAGTTCCTGTGAGAGGCGGAGCCGCCGGGGCCGCCTCGGCCTTCGCCCTGGCCGGAACGGTCCGGCCGGGCGTGGTCGGGCTGCGCCTGGTCCGGCGTCGTGGACTCCGGCGCGGACGGCTCGGTCTCGCCGCCGTCCGGCCGGCTGGTGCACGTCCTCCCGACCCTCGGCGGCGATCCTGTGCTCAGCCCACGCCGGAGCTGTGCGTGCCCGGTGAATCCGTGACGCCGCCGGCGTCGACGTCGATCAGCCGGCCGCCGGCCCGCAGTCCCCGCAACCGAGCGTCCGGGTCGACCGCCGCCAGCCGCGACGACACCGTCAGCGACCCGTCGACGTCCGGGCGGACCCCGAAGAACCCCTCGACCACCAGCGCCGACCACGAACCGGCCGACGAGCAGGACCAGTCGATGAGGTACGGGAACTGTGGCGGCGACTTCACCGCGCCCCCGTTGAGCGGCTCGGCCGCCTCCTCGACGAAGTGCGCCTGCCCGGGCGGGCCCTGGTTCGCCGTCCGCGCCAGGCCGGTCAGCCAGTCGGCGGCGACGTCGGGGCGGCCCAGCTCGATCAGCGACCGCGCGGCGTCGGCCGGCCAGGCCGGGTAGGCGCCGTTCCACTGGTGGTCGGGGCGGACGCTGAACGCGGCATCGTCGTCGTACGGCGACAGCGCCCGCAGCCACGACGGCGTCTGGAGCTCGCGGACGAAGAACTCGACCATCTCCGCGCGCCGCCGCTCGGGCAGGTCGGCGGCGATGGTCATGCCGACGGTGGTGAAGTCGTAGCAGTGCCGCACCGGCAGCATCCGCCCGTCCGGCTGCCGCGCGTGCCAGAACCCCTGGCCCTCGACGTACAGCTCACCGACGTGCGGCACCAGCGCGTCGGCCTTCTTCCGCAGGTCGTCGGCCAGGCCGTCGTCACCGCGCAGCGCCGCGACGTCGGCCGCCGCCCGCATGCACCACACGTTGGCGGCGTTGAGGCTGGCCACCTCGTGCACGTACGAGCTGACGCACTCGAGCAGGTTGTCGATGCCGCCGTAGTCGGCCAGCGCGTGCTCCTTGCGGAACCCCTCCCAGGCCGTCGCCCAGTCGGCGACGTGCGCCGCGACCGGCTGGGCCGGGCCGTCGTGCGCGGCCAGCTCGACGTCCAGGAAGCCGGGCTCGCCGTTCCACCGCACGTAGTCGCGGACCAGCCGGATCATCGCGTAGTCGTTGACGGAGTACCAGTAGCCGGCCGGCCCGCCGGTCTGCCACTCGGTGCCGAAGTGGCGGTGGATGTCCAGCGCGATCCAGTGCTCGATCTGACGGCGCATGGGCACCGGGTCGAGCAGCGCGTGGATCATCGAGCTGAGGCTGAAGTCCCAGATGAACGTGGTGGTCTGCCAGTACCGCGGCATCAGCGTGTCGTAGACGCGGCCGAGGTGGCTGGCCGGGCTGTCGCGGCGGAACCAGATGACGCCCAGCACGCCCCACCAGTACAGCCGGCGCAGCGCGTCGTTCGACGTCTCCAGCGTCGGCACGTGCCCGCTGAACTGGTCGTTCCCGGGTGTGAACGCGGCGCGCAGGGTGTCGTCCCACTGGGTGCGGGCGGCGGCCACCTGCCCGGGCACGTCCGCGACGACGGTGTCGTACGCGGCCAGCGCGCCCTCGGCGTCGGCGCCGACCACGTGCACGTAGCCGAACCGGTAGCGCTCCCCCGGCGCCAGCGACACGTCCAGCTCCAGCGAGCGGCCGCCGGCCCGCGCGCCGTCGGCGTCCAGGCCCTGCACGCTCACGGCGGCCGTCGTCGCGGCCCGGCCCAGCAGGGCGGGGCGGTCAGGCAGCGCGGCCAGCGTGTTCGGCTCGGACGGCGGCTCCGGCACCCGCCACGGGCCGGCCTGGGTCACCGTCGACGCGATCGACAGGCCCAGCCGGACCTTCCGCTCGGCGCCTGACGTGTTCGTCACAGCGATGTCGACGACGACGCCGTCGACGCCCGGCGGGGTCACCGTCGTCGACTCGAGGTCGAGGTCGCCGAGCCGCGCCGACCGGACGACGCGGTCCGGGCGCCACTGCAGCGTGACCGGCACGCCGAAGGACCGGAACAGCCGGCCGTCGACCCACAGCGCACCGGTGACGGTGTCGCCGTGCGAGACCGGTGCGAAGTTCACGCTGCGCACGGCCGTGATGTCGTGGTCGACCTGGACGGCGCCGAGGAAGTTGGTCAGGCCGGGCGGGTTGACCATGTCGTCGTAGTACTGCGCGATCGGGTCGGAGGCGAAGTCCTCGACCGTCGGGATGAGCCGCATCGGTTCAGCGTCCTCCGAGATCGACGGGGCCGGCCGCCGACGGGTCGGCCCAGTCGGAGTTGGGTAGCAGCGGGTACCAGCCGGGCCGGCCGGGATCGCGGTCGTACGGGTAGCCGCCCAGCTCGCGGTAGAGCTCGGCGTACTCGGCGACCTTGTCGCGGTCCAGCTCGACGCCCAGCCCGGGCCCGGCGGGCACGTCGATGCCACCGTCGTGGTACCGGAACGGCCCGCCGGCGATGACGTCGCCGGTCAGGTGGTGGTAGTGGGCGTCGGCCGCGAACGCCAGGTTCGGCACGACGGCGCCCAGGTGCAGCATGGTGGCCAGCTGGATGCCCAGCTCGCCGGACGAGTGCACCGCGACGCCCAGCTGGAACGTCTCGCACACCCCGGCCGCCTTCACGCACGGGCGGATGCCGCCCCAGAACGTGGTGTCGAGCAGGACGACGTCGACGGCGGGGTCGCGGACGTTCGCGGCCAGCTGCTCGAAGTTGACCACGACGGTGTTGGTGGCGATCGGGATCGCGGTCCGCTCGCGCACCCGGCGCAGGCCGTTCATGCCCCACGTCGGGTCTTCCAGGTAGTCGTTGCGCAGGCCCTCGATGCCGGCGGCGAACCGGATCGACTCCTCCGGCGACCACGCGCCGTTGGGGTCGTGGCGCAGCCGGTCGCCGGGGAACGCCTCGGCCAGTGCCCGGTAACACTCCAGCTCGTAGCCGGGCGGGAAGACGCCGCCCTTGAGCTTGTGCACGGTGAAGCCGTACTGCTCCTTCAGCTCGCGGGCGTGCGCGACCAGCTGCTCCGGCGTGCGGACCTCGCCGCTGCCGTCGGCCGCCGGGTAGCGGAAGAACAGGTAGCTGGCGAACTCGACGTGGTCGCGGACCCGGCCGCCGAGCAGGTCGTGCACCGGCACGCCGAGGTGCCGGCCCTGGAGGTCCAGGCAGGCGAACTCGATGGCCGCGAGCAGCTGGGTGCGGTTGTTGTAGAGGCTGGCCGTCGGGTTGGCCAGCATGAACCGCAGCGTCTCGGTGCGGGCCGGGTCGTGTCCGACGAGGTAGTCGCGCAGGCCGCGCACGGCTTCCTCGGCGCTCTGCCCGCCGCCGCCCATCTCGCCCAGGCCGATCAGGCCGTTGTCGGCCTCGACCTCGACGATGGTGCGGACGAACCGGCCCCAGTGCGCGCCGTTGCTGTGCCGCAGCGGCGCCTGCAGGGGCACCGTCACGGTGGTGGCGCGCACGTCGACGATCTTCACGAACTCAGGTCTCCTTCACGTGCTCGGGCAGGGCCACCGGCAGGCCGGCCCGCAGGCCGCCGTCGACCACGAGGTCGGTGCCGGTGACGAAGCTCGCGTGCGGCCCGGCCAGGTAGGCGACGGCGTCGGCCACCTCGGACGGCAGGGCGACCCGGCCCAGCGGGTGCGACCGGCCCCACTCGGCGACGAGGTCGTCGGCCGGGCGGCCCTCGGCGTGCAGGCCGGCGGCCCAGCGCAACATCGGGGTGTCGACGGAGCCGGGCAGCACGGCGTTGACGCGGACGCCATCGGCCGCGTGGTCCAGCGCCATCGACCGGACCAGCGCGACCAGGGCGCCCTTCGACGCCGCGTACGCCGCGACCCGGGTCTGGGACTGGTACGACTGCACCGAGGCGACGACCACGACCGCGCCGCCGCCACCGGCGCGCAGCAGCGGCATCAGGTGGTGGCAGACCGCGAAGACGCCACGCAGATTCACGGCGATGACCTCGTCGAACAGCTCCATGCTGGTCTCTTCGACGGTGCCGTAGCGCTGGATGCCGGCGGCGCACACCAGGGTGTCGATGCTGCCGTGCTCCGCCGTCAGCTCCGCGGCGCACCGCTCGACGTCGCCGGCGTCGGCGACGTCCAGTGCCCGGACCCGCACCTGCCAGCCGCGCTCGGCGGCGTCGGCCGCCAGCCGGTCCAGCGCGGCGGCGTCGCGGTCGAGCGCGATCACCAGTTCGCCGTCGCCGGCCAGCCGCTCGACGACCGCCCGGCCGATGCCGGCGCCCCCGCCGGTGACCACGGCCACTCTCATCGGAAAACCCCCTAGAACTGGCCGAGGTTGAGGCCCCGGCTGAAGATGCGCTGCGTCGACAGGAACAGCACCACCGTCGGCAGCGACACCAGCAGGCCGCCGGCCAGCACCGCCGTCAGCTGCAGGCCACCGTAGGTGTCCTGGAGCGCGGCCGCGGCCGTCATGAGCGGCCGGACGTCGTTGGACTGGCTCAGCGCCAGGCCCAGCAGCAGGTCGTTCCAGACGAACGTGGCCTGCAGGATGAACACCGCCACCAGCGCGCTGGTGGACATCGGCAGGTAGATGCGCCGGAAGATCCGCCAGGTGCTGGCGCCGTCGACGACCGCCGCCTCGAACACCTGGTGCGCGATGCCGCCGAGGAAGTTGCGCATGACCAGCGCCGCGAACGGCACGGTGACGGCCGTGTAGATGGCGATCATGCCGAGCCGGCTGTCGTAGATGCCGGCCTCGACGTACCCGACGAACAGCGGCATCAGGATCATCTGCAGCGGGAAGACCGTGCCGCCGAATACCAGCACGAACCAGAAGAACCCGTGCTTGAGCCGCAGCGCCACGATGCCGAAACCGATGGCGGCGCCGAACAGCACCGCCAGCCCGGGCCCGATGATGCTGTAGAGCAGCGTGCTGGTGACGGCGTCGCCCAGGCCGCCGATCTCCCAGGCCTCACGCATGTTGTCGAACAGCGCGAAGTCGCCGATCGGGCGCCACACCTGGTCGGCCGCGTACTGTGCCGGGTCCTTGCTGGCGTTGACCAGCAGCAGGTAGATCGGGGCCAGCCAGATGGCGCCGAGTACCAGCAGGACCGCCGGACGGAGGATGCGTGCGGTCATCGGGTCACACCGCCCGCTCGGGCGACAGCTGCCGCCGCAGGTAGGTGATGGCCGCGAGGAACGTCACGACGCTGAGGAACACCGCGACCGCCGAACCGGCGCCGTAGGCGCTGTTCACGAACGTCTCCTCGTACATCGTCACCGCGAGGGTCTCGGCGTTGCGGCCCGGGCCGCCCTTCGTCATGATCCACACGATGTCGAACGTCTTCAGGCTGGCCACCAGGCTGAGCCCCACGACCACCGTCGTCAGCGGGCGCAGCATGGGCCAGTGCAGGTGCCGGAACATCCGCCAGCCGGACGCGCCGTCCAGCCGGGCGGCTTCGATCGGTTCACGCGGGATCGACTGCAGCCCGATGACGAACAGCAGCGCGTTGACGCCGCTCTGCTGCCAGGACGACGCGCCGATCATCACCAGCGTGTTCAGCGGCGCGTCGCTCAGCCAGCGCAGGTCGGCGCCGGGCAGGCCGAGCGCGTCCAGCGCCTGGCTCAGCCCGCCGCCGTTCTGCAGCACGAACCGCCAGACCACGCCCACCGCGACGCCGGAGATGGCGTACGGAATGAGGAAGGGCAGCCGGAACCAGCCGCCGAACCGCATCCCGTGTGACAGCACCGCGATGAGCAGGCCCAGCCCGACCGGGACCGTGATGCTGCCCACCACCCAGATGAGGGTGTTGCGTAGCGACGTGGCGAAGTTCGGGTCGTCGAACATCGCCCGGTAGTTGTCCAGCCCGACCCACGACGGAGAGCCGAGGCCGTTGTACTCGGTGAAGCTGATCCACGTCGTCCAGAGGAACGGCAGGTACAGCAGGACCGCCACCACCAGGACGGCGGGAAGGCTGAAGCCCCGCGCCGGCCAGCCGTACGTGGTCCGGCGGCGCCGCGACGGCTCGGGTGGTGCCGAGCCGCCGGGCGGCGTCTTGGGTGCGGCCGTGGCCGGCGCGGACATCGCTCGTTCCTCTCTCGGTGCGCGGGGCTCAGCCCTGCTCGGCCCAGTACGCCTCGGCCTCGGCCTCGATCGTCTCGAGAATCGGCATCGGGTCGCCGGGGTTCGTGACGAACGCGCTGAAGCCGTCCAGCGCCGCCGTCAGCACCGGTGTCGGCGTCGCCTCGAAGTACCGCTCGAGTAGCTGGTAGTCGCCGCTGCCGGACTGCGTGTTCAGATCGGCCAGCAGGCGGTCCTGCACCAGCGCCTTCGGGTTGAACGACACGTCGCCGCGGGCGTTCGCCCAGGCGGTCTGCGCCTCGTCGGTCATCCACCACTCGGCGTACTGCAGCGCGGACGTCTCGTTCTCGGCGCCCTTCGCGGTGCACATGGGGCCGGTCTCGAAGATCAGTGACGTCTGGCCGAGGTCGGGGTTGACGTTCGGGATGACGAAGAAGTCGTAGTCGGTGCCGGAGACCATGTCGACGCTGTTGAGCTGGCCGCTCAGGAACGTGCCGAAGTTGATCATGGCGACCGTGCCGGCCTTCAGCTGGTCCTGCGGCGCGGTCTGGTCGCCCGGGTCGCCGAAGTAGCCGGCCTCGAGCATGCCGCGCCACTGGTTCATCACCTCGACGACGCCGGGGTCGGTGTACTTGGCCTCGCCGGAGGACAGCGCGTTGTACAGCTCGGGGTCGGTGCCGGCGAGCAGCGTCTGGAACCAGACGAACGAGAACAGGATGTTGGTCTCGTAGAACGGGGTGACGCCGTTGGCCACCAGGGTGTCGGCGGCGGCGATCAGCTCGGTCCAGCTGGTCGGCTCGGCGATGCCGTACTGGTCGAAGACCGGCTTGTTGTAGTACATGACCCAGTAGGCCGCGTTCATCGGCACGCAGTACTGCTCGCCGTCGACGGTGAAGTGCTCCTTCATGGCCTCGGGCACGTCGCCGTTGTCGATCGCGGCCTGCCAGATGTCCGACGTCGGCGCCAGCAGGTCCTCGGCGACGAGGTCCTCCAGCTCACTGCCGGTGTGCCAGGTGAAGAGGTCGGGCTTGTCGTCGGTGCGGAAGGACTGCCGGACGAACGCCGAGTACTGCTCGGCGTCGGAGTAGCCGGTGAACTCCAGGCCCAGCCCCAGGCTGGTCTCCGACACGTCGGACACCTCCAGGAACTGCGGCTCCCAGGCGCCCTTGTCGGTGTAGAAGTTGATCAGGCCGGGGCCGCTCGCGCCCTCGGCGTCGTCGTCGTCGCCCCCGCACGCGGCCAGGACGAGCGTCGACGCCGCCAGCGCCGCCACCCCAGTGTGACGCAATCTCACGTGACTCACCTCTTAGCATTCAGGTATGACATCGGGTGTAACCGTGCAGCATGTGCCCATGACAGGGCAGTATGCCCCAATCGGTGGTTACCGCCCGGAATCGGGTCTCCTGCTGCGAATGGCCTCGATGACGTTGTCGAGGTGCTCCTTGCTGGCCCGGAACGCCTCGTCGGCGTCGCCGTCCAGCACGGCCCGCGCGATGCGCCGGTGCTCCTCGAAGTCCTCGCCCTCGTCCCCGTGCAACCGCAGGATCTCGCGCTGTTCCTGGGCGTGTACGAGCACGATCGAGTCGACGACCTCGGCCAGCACCGTGTTGCCGGACGCCTGCGCGACCGCCCGGTGGAAGTCGAGGTTGACGAGCCAGAGCCGCTCGTTGCGCTCGACGAGACAGCGCTCCGCCTCCCGTAGCGTCTCGGTGATCAGCTCGACGCCGTCAGGGTCACGGACGGTGGCGCCCATGGCCGCGATCGGCGGTTCGATGGTGCTACGCGCCAGCAGCAGGTCGACCAGGCTCTCGCTGGTCAGTAACGGTCCGTGTGGATTCGGCAGCACCGAGCGGCGCACGTTCTCCCCCACGTACACCCCGGACCCGTGCCGCAGCACCACCACGCCCATCGCCTCGAGCCGGCGCAACGCCTCGCGCATGGTCGGAACCGCGACGGCGAACCGCTCGGCCATCGACCGGACGGTGTCCATCTGCGCACCCGCCTCGAGGCGGCGCTCCCGGATCAGCGCGACGACACCAGCAGCCAGCTCGTCAGCCAGCGTCCGGCGACCCGCTTCCCCAGCAGTCACAGCCCCGTCCCCTTCGACGTCGTTAGCGGCGTTAGGAGAGATTAGATCACTAAATCACTTTTCTGTCGATAGTCGTGACCCTGCCGTGACCCTCGAGTCATGATCGTGGGCCGGTTGGGGATGCGAAGGCGCAGGTCGATGATGGTGGCCGCACGCCGGCCATTGCGGGCGGCGCGAGCGCGGCGGTCGCCGGGGCGTGTGCCCGGGCGACCCGCACGCACGCGGCCGAGGAACGAGCAACGTCAAGGAGACGGGGACGTGCGGGCCGATCCGCCGCCGGCGTCACCGCTCGGCGCAAACCGTCTGAGGTCAGGTGGCGTCGGGGTCGAAGCGGGGCGAGCGGGCCGCGTCGGCGGGGACGGGGGTGGGCTCGGGGTCCGAGGCGGCGTCGCCGGTCGGCTCGGGGGCCGCGCCGTCGCCGACCGGCTCGGAGGCCGCGGCGTCGCGGGCGGGCTCGGAGGCAGCGGGCTGGGCGGGCGGACCGGCCGGGGTGTCCTCCATCGGCGGCGGAGGCATGTCCTCCTCCGGCTCGGGCGGCACGTCGGCCGACGCCGGGGGGACGTCGACGGATTCGCCGGTGCGGTCACCGCCGGTGGCGGCGGAGCGGGCGGAAGGACGCCCGTTGCCGTTGGTGTGCCGGGACGGCGAGTCGTCATCGCCGTCGAGGCCGAGGTCCATGCCGTCGAGGACCTTCTGGCGCACGAACGACTTCGGGTTGCGCAGGTCGGAGAGGGTCTTCAGATCCTCTTTGTCGATGCCGAGGTCGCCGACCGTGCCGGAGAGGTCCTTGCGGGCGTTGGCCACCATGGTGCGGAGGTCACGAACGAAGCCGGCCGCCTGTCGCGCCATGTCGGGCAGCCGGTCGGGGCCGAAGACGAGCAGGGCGACGACGAGCAGCACGAACACCTCGCCGATACCTATGTCGAACACAGTCGGCCCCCACGTCCGTTACGTACGTGCATCCGTCCCCGCAAGACTACGTGCCGCGTCAACCGACTGCCGAGCCCAGGGTGAGGGTGAACTCCAGCTCCTCGCCGTCGCGGTCGACGACGACGGTGATGTCGTCGCCGGGCTCGTGGGCGCGCAGCCGGACGATCAACTCGGCCGGGGTGCGGATGTCGGTGCCGTCGACGGCCACCACGACGTCGCCAGACTCGATGCCGACCTCGTCGGCCGGGCCGCCGGGCGTGACGCCGGGGCCGTTGTCGCCGTTCTCGGCCACCCGGGCGCCCTCGCCGACGAAGCCGTTGTCGAGCAGCACGCCCATGACCGGGTAGACGGCCTCGCCGTCGGCGATCAGCTGCTGCGCCGTGCGCTGCACCTGCTCGATCGGGATGGCGAAGCCCAGCCCGATGGACCCGGCCTGCTCGCCCAGGCCGAGGCTGGCGATGGCGGAGTTGACGCCGATGACGCGGCCCGAGGCGTCGACCAGCGGGCCGCCGGAGTTGCCCGGGTTGATGGCGGCGTCGGTCTGCAACGCGTTGATGTACGACTGGTCGTCCTCGCCGCCGGCGGTGACCGGCCGCTCCAGCGCCGACACGATGCCACTGGTGACGGTGGCGTCGAGGCCCAGCGGGCTGCCGATGGCGACGACGGGGTCGCCGACGGCGACGGAGGCGGAGTCGCCGAAGACGACCGGGGTGAGGTCGTCGGCGTCGACGTGCAGGACGGCGATGTCGTAGCTGGGGCTGGTGCCGACGAGCTCGGCCTCGAGCCGGCGGCCGTCGGTGAACGCCAGCTCGATGCCGTCGTCGCCGGCGGTCGCGATGACGTGGTTGTTCGTGATGACGTAGCCGTCCTCGGAGATGACGAAGCCCGACCCGCCCGCGTCGGCCACGCTCACCGACACGACGCTGGGTAGCAGGGTCGCCGCGACGCCCGCGATGGACTCGGGCGGCCGCTCGACCACCCCCGCGGGGTCGGCCCCGAGAACGGTGACGGTGCCACCGCCGCCCGAATCGTCGTCGTCGATGGCCTCGGCCACCAGACCGCCGGCCCCGCCCGCGGCCACCGCCAGCACCAGGATGCCCAGCGTGGCCAGCCCGCGGCGCTTCTTCGGCGGCCGCCTGTGCCCGGCGCCATCACCCGCCGAGCCCGGCGCACCGGGCACGGAGAAGGCCGGCAGCACCGGCGGCGCGCCCGCACCGGCCGGAGCGGTGGCCGGCGAGCCGTCGGGCGCCAGGAGCCGCGTGGTCGCGCCGGGCGCCGCGCCGTTCCCGCCGGGCGCGATGGGCTGCGTCGCCGCGGCCGGGCCCGCGGCGGGGCCCGAGGCAGGGCTCGCCGCCGGGGCGGGCCGGCTCGTCTCGTCGGAGTACTGCCACGAGCCACCCGCCCAGGGGTCGCCGCCCGGGGTGGGCGCCGGCCCGAGACTGCTCCAGCCTGCCTTCATGGCGACATTCTCCCAGTCGTCGGCGCGGGACGCACCGTCCGGCCGCCGGTGATGACGATCAGTCGAACGGGTTGAACCACGAGCCGACCCGCTGCGCGCCCCGGGAGATGCGGTCGAGGAAGCCGTCCTTCTTCTCCTCGACGGTGGCGGCGGGGTCGGGCGGGAGGTTCTTCAGCAGGTCGCGGACGGCGTCGAGCGGCGCCTCGGCGACCACGGTGATGACCCGGCCGCCGCTGGACCAGGTGAGCCGGGCCGGCGGGCCGGGGCGGGTGTAGACGACGCCACCCTCGTAGTCGGCGGTGCCGTAGCCGTCGAGCTGGTCGGGGTCGAGCCACCCGGCCTGCTCGAACACCGACACCGTCATGACGCCGTCGGAGTAGCTGAGCTGGATGGCGTCGCCGACCCGCCGCGCCTCGTAGAGGTCGAGGCCCTCGCCGATGGACCCCGGGCAGTGCCAGCCGTCCTCGCGCAGCTGCTCGATGTCGTCCCAGCGCAGCATGGAGGCGGCGTCGTCGTAGGTGCTGGCCGCCCGCCCGACGCCGTCGCCGGACTTGCAGCAGTGGGCCGCCGTGCCGACGGCGATGGTGACGAACGCGCTGGCCGACAGCGTGTAACCGTCGCTGGTGTAGGACTCGCGGCGCAGCGGCAGCGCGGTCTCGCGGTCGAGCCACAGCTTCGCCGCGACCGAGCCGTCGCCGCGGTAGGCCACGACGATGTCGGTGGAGCGCCCGGCGACGGACTCGGCGCCGACCAGCCGGACGGTGTAGGCGCCGAGCAGGAGGTCGGCGGGGTCGTCGCCGGCCAGCCACCGCGACGTGGTGCGGCCGTCGAGGATGGCCGCCTGGCGGTCGTGCAGGCTGATCGACGTCTGGCCGCCGGCAGCGTGCTGGACCTGGACGACGGCGCTCGTGGCCGCGCCGGACTGGGTCAGCGCCGACCAGGTGGAGACGTACTGGGTGCCGCTGTAGGAGACGTGCTCGCCGGCCTCGGCCGACTGGCGCAGCAGCTGGACCGCCCGCGGGTCGTCGCCGACGTCGCGCGAGGAGGCCGGGACCGCCTGCACGAACACCGCCAGCGCGCCGACGATCAGGGGCATGGCCAGGACCGGCACGACCAGGGCGGCCAACCCGCCGGTCCTGCCGTGCCCGACGCGGTAGCCCAAGCTCACCAGCCGTCTCCGGTGGAGCTGTCGGTGGTGACCAGCAGCGACGCCGGCTCGACGAACGGGAGTCCGCCGGTGGAGCGGGCGTGCTCGACGGTGAACTGCTCGAGCGGCGGCACGACGCTGACCGGGGTGTCGGGGCTACCCGGCAGGTTGCCGGTGCCGCCGAGCGAGGCCAGCAGGATGAGCATGGCGCCGGTGGTGCACATGCCCAGCGCGACGACGCGGACCGCTCGGACCCGGCGGCCGGCGCGCCCGCTGGGACGCGAGCCGGACGGGCCGGACGGCGGCCGGGAGTCGCGCGGACGCCACGCCGCCACCGGGGCGGGGGTGGCCGACGCCGACGTGGCGGGCGGCAGCGGCTCGCCGGGCTCGGCCAGCGCCAGCAGGCTGGCGACCAGCTTGTCGGACGGCGCCACGGCCGGCAGCGAGCGCAGCGCGTTGCGGGCGTCGCGTTCCAGCTCGACGGCCTCGCGGCACTGCTCGCACACCGTCAGGTGGACCAGGGCGCGGTCGCGTTCGTGGTGTTCGAGGCGGTCATCGACGAGGTCGCTGATCCGCTCGTCGAGGTGTTTCATGCGGAATCTCCGTGTTCACGCGGCGCGTCGGCCTCGTGCTCGCCGACGCTGAGCGCGCTGGCGTCGTCGGGCGCACGGTGGTCGAGCGCGGCCCGCAGCTGGGCGCGGCCACGGTGGATGCGGCTGCGGACGGTGCCGAGCTTGATGCCCAGCGTGGCCGCGATCTCCTCGTAGGACAGGCCCTCGATGTCGCACAGCACGACGGCGGCGCGGAAGTCGGGCGGCAGCGCCTCGAGCGCCTTCTGGATGTCGGCCTCGAGCATGCTGTCGGTGATGACGCGCTCGGGCGTGGGCTCGCGGCCGTGCAGCCGCTCGGCGGCGTCGTCGGCGAGGGCGTCGAAGCGGATGCGCTGCTTGCGCCGGACGGAGTCGAGGAACAGGTTGGTGGTGATGCGGTGCAGCCAGCCCTCGAACGTGCCGGGCGTGTAGGAGGACAGGGAACGGAACACCCGGACGAAGACGTCCTGGGTGAGGTCCTCGGCGTCGTGCGCGTTACCGGTCAGACGGTACGCCAGCCGGTAGACCCGTCCCGAGTGCTCACGGACGATCTCTTCCCAGCTCGGCGGCGTCCAGGTCTCAACGTCGGCCACCCGGGGTCCTTCCTCGACACGGCTCGTCGGCACGAGCGCTACGTCCATCGTCACCCATTGCCCCTTTCGTGGCCAATCAGGGAAGCCCCCCATCTATTCCCGACGTTCCCTGTCCTCCAGAACGATCCGGGACGCCGAGGAGGTTCCGGTCCCACGACGCGGATGCTTGACGGCCTAAGCTCAGGACTGACACAGTTCGCGCGCGACACAGGACGTTCCGACCTGGAGGCCGTCATTTCCACGGGCAGCACCGCCATCACGCCGCAGTCGTGGGCCTACGCCGAGGCGTACCTCGACGAAGACCACATCGTCGGCCGCGCCCGGCAGCGCGCCGCCGAGGTCGGCGCCGTCCCGGTCGGCCGCGGCGCCGGGGCCGCGCTGCGCATGCTGGCCGCCGCGCTCGGCGCCCGCACCGTCGTCGAGGTCGGCACCGGCTGCGGCGTCTCCGGCCTGTACCTCTTGTCGGGCATGCGCGTCGACGGCGTCCTCACCAGCGTCGACATCGAGTCCGAGCACCAGCGGCTGGCCCGCGAGGCGTTCACCGAGGCGAACGTGCCGGCCAACCGCACCCGGCTGATCGCCGGCCCGGCGCTCGAGGTGCTGCCGCGGCTCACCGACGGCGCCTACGACCTCGTCTTCTGCGACGGCGACAAGACCGAGTACAGCGACTACCTGCAGCAGGCGCTGCGGCTGCTGCGCCCGGGCGGCGTCGTGGCCTTCGACAACGCGCTCTGGCACGACCGCGTCGCCGACTCCGCCCAGCGCGACCCCGACACCGTCGCCATCCGCGAGCTGGTCCGCCTCGTCCGTGAGGACGACCACCTGGTGCCGGCGCTGCTGCCGGTCGGCGACGGCCTGCTCGTCGCGGTCAAGCGCCCCGACTGACCCCGGCGAAATCCGGCCGATTCCACCATACGGGCGATTGACCGGCCGGTAACCGGGCACGATAGATCTCGTGCCGGAACTTGTCCGCCCTACCGTCGAGGTCCATGAGTCGTGGCTGGAGGCCGTCAGCGAGCCCGGCTACGAACCGCGCTGGGCCGACGACCTGCAGCTGGCCGACATGGTCCGGCCCGAGGGGTTCGCGGCGTACGTGCGCCGGCAGATCGACGACGAGCGCGAGGACGCCCACCGCTCGCGCGGCATGGTGCCGTCGACCCATCTCTGGTATGTCGACGGCCCGCTCTTCCTCGGCCGGCTGTCCATCCGGCACCACCTGACGCCGTGGCTGCGCGACTACGGCGGTCACATCGGCTACGACGTCCGCCCGTCGGCGCGGCGCCACGGCCACGCCACCGCGATGCTGCAGCAGGCGATGCCGTGGTCGGCCAAGCTCGGCATCGACCCCGCGCTGGTCACCTGCGACGTCGACAACGTGGCGTCGCGCAAGGTCATCGAGGCCGCCGGTGGCGTCTTCGAGGACGAGCGGCACGGCAAGCTGCGCTACTGGGTGCCCGCGAGCTGACGCGGGTCACACCGCGACGCGCACCCGCTCGGGGTGGGTGTAGACGTTCATCCCGCCGCCGCGGACGAAGCCGACCAGCGTCAGCCCGCACTCGTCGGCGAGGTCGACGGCGAGGCTGGACGGCGCCGAGACGGCGGCCAGCACCGGCAGCCCGGCCGCGGCCGCCTTCTGCACCAGCTCGAACGACGCGCGCCCGCTGACCTGCAGCACGTGCCCCGACAGCGGCAGCAGCCCGCCCATCAGCGCCGACCCGATGACCTTGTCGACGGCGTTGTGCCGGCCGACGTCCTCGCGGACCGTCACCACCGACCCGGTGGCGGTGAACAGACCGGCCGCGTGCAGGCCGCCGGTGCGGTCGAACACCCGCTGTTCGCCGCGCATGCGGTCGGGCAGTGTGGCCAGGACGCCGACGTCCACGCGGGTGGGGTCGTCGGCCAGCCGCCAGCGCAGCGACGCACGCACGTCGACCACGCGGTCGGCGCCGCAGACGCCGCAGGCGCTGGTGGTCTCGAACGCGCGCGCCCGCGGCGGCTCGACGCCGTGGGCGAGCGTCACCTCGATGGTGTTCTGCTCGTCGACGCACTCCTTCATGCCGGCGACGTCGGTGCGGTCGGCGACGGCACCCTCGGCGACCAGCCAGCCGGCGATGAGGTCGAAGTCGTGGCCGGGCGTGCGCATGGTGGAGGTGAGGATGCGCTCGCCCACCCGGACCAGCAACGGCTCCTCGACCGCCAGGGTGTCGGGGCGCTGCGCCGAACGGCCGGGCCGCAGCCGGAGCACCGGCCGTCGAGTCGTCATCTGCCCCATGGCACCACCGTAAGGTCCAGGCTCCGCAATGGTCCCCGTTTGCTTACCCACTCCGGATGATCCGACCCGTACTGGTCCAGACCGGTCCACCACTCGGCGGACGCGCCCGCCGGGCGTTACCGTCGGACCATGACCACACGGGCGCCCCGAGACGACAACGACGAGGCCGAGCTGCGCGTGGGCCGGCCGGCCACCAGCGCGGCGGGCGTGCCCGGTGTCCTGCACGGCCTGGCCACCGTGCTCGAACAGTCGGGCGTGCGCCGCGGCGCCAAGGCGCTGCGTCTGGTCAACCAGCAGAAGGGCTTCGACTGCCCGGGCTGCGCGTGGCCCGAGCCGGGCAAGCCGCACCTGGCCGAGTTCTGCGAGAACGGCGCGAAGGCGGTCGCCGAGGAATCCACCGTCCGCCGCGTCGACGCCGCGTTCTTCGCCGCGCACCCGGTCGCCGAGCTGGCAGGGCGCACCGACCACTGGCTGGGCCAGCAGGGCCGGCTCACCGAGCCGATGCTGCGCGACACCGGCGACACCCACTACCGGCCGATCGGCTGGGACGCCGCGTTCGGCATCGTCGCCGACGCGCTGACCGGCCTCGACAGCCCCGACGACGCCGTCTTCTACACGTCCGGACGCACCAGCAACGAGGCCGCGTTCCTGTACCAGCTGTTCGCCCGCGCCCTCGGCACGAACAACCTGCCCGACTGCTCCAACATGTGCCACGAGTCGTCCGGCGCGGCGCTGTCCGAGACCATCGGCGTCGGCAAGGGCAGCGTGTCGCTGACCGACATCACCGACCACGCCGACCTCATCGTCATCGTCGGCCAGAACCCGGGCACCAACCACCCGCGCATGCTCACGTCGCTGGAAGAGGCGAAGCGGCGCGGCGCGCGCATCGTCGCGATCAACCCGCTGCCCGAGGCCGGCCTGCAGACGTTCAAGAACCCGCAGAAGGCGCGCGGCGTGGTCGGCAGGGGCACACTGCTGTCCGACCTGTTCCTGCAGGTGCGCCTCGGCGGCGACCTCGCGTTCTTCCAGGCGGTCAACCGCATGCTGGTCGACGCCGACGCGGTCGACCACGCGTTCGTCGACGAGTACACCACCGGCTACGACGACGCCGTCGCGGCCTGGCAGGCGCTCGACTGGGACGACGTCGCCACCGCCACCGGCCTGCCGCGCGAGGCGTTGGAGGCGTTCGTCGACGAGGTGCGGCGGGCCGGCAGCGTCATCGTCTGCTGGGCCATGGGCCTGACGCAGCACAAGAAGGCCGTCCCGACCATCCGCGAGATCGTCAACTTCCTGCTGCTGCGCGGCAACATCGGCCGCCCGGGCGCCGGCGCGTGCCCCGTCCGCGGGCACAGCAACGTGCAGGGCGACCGCACCATGGGCATCTGGGAGAAGGCGCCGGCCGCGTTCCTCGACGCGCTCGAGACCGAATTCGGGTTCAGCGCGCCGCGGCGGCACGGCCACGACACCGTCGAGTCCATCCGGGCCATGCGCGACGGCCGGGTCGGCGTGTTCATGGCCATGGGCGGCAACTTCGCCGCGGCCACCCCGGACAGCGAGGTCACGGCGGCCGCACTGCAGTCGGTGCCGCTGACGGTGCACGTGTCGACGAAGCTGAACCGGTCGCACGCGCTGCCCGGCCGGCGCTCGCTGATCCTGCCGTGCCTGGGCCGCACCGAGCGCGACCTGCAGGCGGGCGGCGAGCAGTTCGTCACCGTCGAGGACTCCATGAGCGCGGTGCACGCGTCCCGCGGCACCCTTCCCCCTGCCTCCGATCAGCTGCGCAGCGAGGTCGCGATCATCTGCGGGCTGGCCGAGCGGGTGTTCGGCGGCGGCTCCGGCATCCCGTGGCGGGAGTTCGCGTCCGACTACACGGCGGTGCGCTCGCGCATCGCCAGGGTCGTGCCCGGCTTCGACGACTACGAGGCCAAGGTGGCGGTGCCGGGCGGGTTCGTGCTGCCGCACCCGCCGCGCGACTCCCGGTCGTTCCCGACGGCCAGCGGCAAGGCGCAGTTCAGCGTCAACGAGCTCGAGGTGCTGCGGATGCCGCCGGGCCGGCTGATCCTGCAGACGGTCCGCTCGCACGACCAGTTCAACACCACCATCTACGGCCTCGACGACCGCTACCGCGGCATCCGCGACGGCCGCCGCGTGGTGTTCGTGAACCCGTCCGACCTCGCGGCCCTCGGGTTCGCCGACGGCGCCATGGTCGACCTCGTCAGCGAGTGGACCGACGGCGACCGCCGCGCGCCGTCGTTCCGGGTGGTGGCCTACCCGACGGCGCCGGGCTGCGCCGCCGCGTACTTCCCCGAGACCAACGTGCTGGTGCCCCTCGACCACACCGCCGAGGTCAGCAACACGCCGGCGTCGAAGTCGGTGGTCGTCAGGCTGGAGCCGGCCGCGTCCTGATCTTCCGGGGCGCCTCGGACAGCCGGCGCAGCGCCTCGACGTCGCCGGTGACGGAGAGCCGGCCGGCCGCGACGGCGTCGTCGAGCGGGTCGGCGCCGTCGAGCACCGCCTGCCACGCCGCCTTCGTCGTCCGGACCACGACGTCGGGCACGGCCGCCGCCGGGCCGCGGGCCAGTTCCGTCAGCCGGCCGGCCTCGACCCGCAGCCGGTAGACGTCGCGGTCGAGCGTGACCTCGTACGTCGCCGACCAGTCCGTCGCCGGGGGCTCGGCGAAGAACGTGCGCAGCCCGAGCATGACCGAGTCGGCGCTGACCTCGCCGGTCAGCGGCAGCACCGGCGAGCGCACGCCCCAGCGGGCCAGCGCCTGGAACACCGGCTCGAGGCCCGCGCCCCACTCCGTCAGCTCGTAGACCTTGGCCGCGGCGGGCGGCGGCAGCTCGCGGCGGCGCAGCACGCCATACTCCTCCAGTTCCTTGAGCCGCTTCGACAGCACGGCCGGGGTGATGCCGGGCAGCGCCGCCTGCAGGTCGCGGTAGCGGCGCGGGCCCAGCCGCAGCTCACGCACGACGAGCAGGGCCCAGCGCTCGCCGACGATGTCGAGCGACAGTGCGATCGGACAGCCCTCGCCGTAGGTCCGGGTCACTTGCGCCTCCTTCAGAACTATGGAAAGAATAGCACTAGCTACGTTTTTCATAGTGAGGAGACGGCGATGACCGAGCGGATGATCCAGGCCGGCGACGCGCAGCTGTGCGCCGAGGCGTTCGGATCGCCGGACGACCCGGCGATCCTGCTGATCGGCGGCGCGGCCGCCTCGATGGACTACTGGGAGGACGAGTTCTGCGAGCGGCTGGCCGCCGGCGGCCGGTACGTCATCCGCTACGACCTGCGCGACACCGGCCGGTCCTCCGCCTACCCGGCCGGGTCACCCGGGTACACCGGCGCCGACCTCGTGACCGACGCGCTGGCGGTGCTCGACGGCTACGGCATCGCCGCCGCGCACCTCTACGGCATCTCGATGGGCGCCGGCATCGCCCAGACGCTGGGTGTGCTGCACCCGGACCGGGTGCTGTCGCTGACACTGCAGTCGACCAGCCCGGCCGGGCCCGGCGGGCCGGACCGCCCCGACCTGCCGCCGATGTCGCCCGAGCTCGCCGAGCTGTTCGCGTCCGAGGCGCCGCCGCCGGACTGGTCCGACCGCGACGCCGCCGTCGAGGCGATGATCGAGGGCCTGCGGCCGTTCGACGGCGCCATCGCGCCGGACCTCGCGGAGGAGCGCGCCGTCGTCACCCGCATGTACGACCGCACCACGGACGTCGCGGCCAGCCAGACCAACCACTGGATCCTGGAGGGCGGCGAGCTCGACCGCGGCCGGCTGGCCGAGATCACCGCGCCGACGCTGGTGCTGCACGGCACCGCCGACCCGCTGCTGCCGTTCCCGCACGGCGAGGCGCTGGCCCGCGAGATCCCCGGCGCCCGGCTGGTCCCGCTCGACGGCATGGGCCACCAGTACCCGCCGCGCGCCGTCTGGGACACCGTCGTCACCGAGATCGTCGCCCACACGGCGCCGTGAGGCGCCCGGGTAGGGTGCCCGCATGCCTGCTGCGGACGACCTGACCGAGCACCGCGACAACCCCGGCGACGACATCTGGGTGAACGGCCGCCCCGAGGCGCGCCCCATCGAGGTGGCCGACTACGACCCGGACTGGCCGGCCCGCTACGAGGTGCTCGCGGCCCGCATCCGCGCGGCGCTCGGCGACCGCGTCCTCGGGCTGCAGCACATCGGCTCGACGTCGGTGCCCGGGCTGCCGGCCAAGCCCGTCATCGACGTCGACCTCACCGTCGCCGACCCCGCCGACGAGCCCGCCTACCTCCCTGACCTCGAGGCCGCGGGCTTCGTGCTGGTCATCCGCGAACCGAGCTGGCACGAGCACCGTGCGCTCAAGCACGCCGACCCCAACACCAACCTGCACGTCTTCGGTCCCGGCTGTCCCGAGGTGACCCGCCAGCGGCTGTTCCGCGACTGGCTGATCGAGCACCCCGAGGACCTCGCCCGGTACCGCGACGCCAAGCTGCGCGCGGCGGCCGCGACCACGGCGTCCGGCGGCATCGTCACGGACTACAACCGGCACAAGGAGCCGGTGATCCGCGACATCTACGACAAGATCTTCCGCGCGCAGGGGCTGCTCTGACCCGCATGGCGATCGTACTGAGCACACCGGGCGTCGACGAGTTGGGCGGCGTGGTCGACGCGCTGCGGGAGTGGCAGGACGACACCGCGCCCATGCAGCTGCACCCGGGCGACGTCGGGTGGTTCTGGCGGTACGGCACCGAGGCCACGGCCGCGGCCGTCCGCACCTGGAGCCGTGACGGCCGCGTCCTCGCCGCCGGGTTGCTCGACGGACCCCGCCTGCTGCGCATGACCACCGCGCCCGCCGCCCGCCGCGACGAGGAGCTGGCCCGGCAGCTGGCCGACGACCTCACCCGTCCCGGCCGCGGCGTCCTCCCCGAGGGCAGGGCCTGCGTCGAGGCGCCGCAGGACGCGCTGCTCCAGGGGTTGCTGGCCGACGCCGGTTGGGGCCTCGACGAGCCGTGGCAGCCGCTGCGCCGCGACCTCACCGAGCCGGTGCGGGACCCCGGGGTGCGGGTCGAGGCGGTCGGCCCGGAGCGGGCGGGCGAGCGGGCCGCCATGCAGCAGGGCGCGTTCGACGGGTCGACGTTCACCGAGGAGCGCTGGCACGCCATGGCCGGCGGCCCGCCGTACGCCGACGCCCGGTGCCTGATCGCGTACGACGACGGCGGCGCGGCCGTGGGCGCGCTGACGGTGTGGTCGGCCGGGCCGGGGCGCCCGGGGCTGCTCGAGCCGGTGGGCGTGCACCGCGACCACCGCGGCCGTGGCTACGGCCGAGCCCTCACCGTCGCCGCGGCGGCCGCTCTGCGCGAGCTGGGGTCGTCGAGCGCCCTCGTCTGCACGCCCAGCTCGAACGTCGGCGCCGTCGCCGCCTACCGGTCGGCCGGCTTCCAGGACCTCCCCGAGGTCCACGACCGGGTCCGGACGGCTTAGGCCGGGCCCGCTCCCGCGGCGAAGCCCGCGCCGCCCTCGGCCACGGCGACGACGTCGAACGGCTCCTGAAGCACCGGAGCCGACCCGATCAGCTGCGACCCGGGCGACTCCGCGGCCGTCTGCGCGAACGACGCGGCGAACGCGTCGCGGGCGGCCGCGGTCTCGAACACGTAGGTGCCCTCGAACCACTCGCCGGGACGCGTGCGCCAGGTCTTGAACCGCAGGCCGTCCATGCCGGTGAACCGGGCCAGCGACGTGCCGTGGACGTACTCGCGCAGCGCCGCGTCGACACCGTCGGGTGCCTCGGCCAGCGACCAGCGCACGCTCAGTCCGTACATGGGTTCCTCCTCGGGGGTGGTCAGGCGACCGGCGCGCCGGCCTCGAGCCAATACAGCAGGGCCCGGACGCCGAACCCGGTACCGCCCTTGACCAGCTCGGCCTTGTCGGACTCGGCCCGCCCGGGGCCGGCGATGTCGAGATGCGCCCACGGCACGTCACCGACGAAGCGCTGCAGGAACAGCGCCGCCAGGATCGACCCGCCGCCGAGGTGCTCGGTGTCGATGTGCGCGACGTCGGCGATGGCGGAGTCGAGGCCGAACCGGTAGTCGTCGACCAGCGGCAGCCGCCACAGCCGCTCCCCCGCCGCCTCGCCGGCCTCGCGCAGGGCGGCGGCCAGCCGGTCGGACGTGGCGTACAGGGCGCCGTGGCCGCGGCCGAGTGCCGTCGTGGCCGCGCCGGTGAGCGTGGCGACGTCGACGATGACCGTCGGCTCGAGCTCCGCCACCGCGTAGCCGATGCCGTCGGCCAGCACCAGGCGGCCCTCGGCGTCGGTGTTGAGCACCTCGACCGTGGTGCCGTCGTACTGCCGGATGACGTCGCTGGGGCGCTGCGCGGCGGCGCCGGGCATGTTCTCGGCGGCCGCGACCAGCCCGGTGACGCGGACGTCGACGCCCAGCCCGCGCACGGCCGACAGGACGCCCATGACGACGGCGCCGCCGGTCATGTCGGTCTTCATCGGGACCATGCCCTCGCGCGGCTTCAGCGACAGGCCGCCGGTGTCGTACGTGATGCCCTTGCCGACCAGCACGACGTGCGGCGTGCCCGGGCCGGCGTTCGGCGGGTCGTAGCGCAGCGCGATGAGCCGCGGCGGCCGGTCGGAGCCCTGGCCGACCGCCAGGATGCCGCCGAAGCCCTCGTCGGCCAGCGCCTTCTCGTCGCGCACCCGGACGTCGAGGCGGTGCTCGGCGCCGATGCGGCGGGCCTGCTCGGCCAGCCACTCGGGGTCCTTGACGTTCGACGGCGTCTGCGCGAGGTCGCGAGCGGTCCAGCTCGCCCCGGCGACGGCGACCGCCGCCGCGACGACGTCGGCCTGGGCGCCCGCGCCGGTGACGACCAGGGTGCCGAGCGGCCGCTTCGCCGCGGGGACGGGCGTGCTGCGGAACCCGCCCAGCGCGTAGGTGGCCAGCACGGCGCCCTCGACGAACGCCCGGGTGGCGGCGTCGTCGGCCGTCGCGGTGACGGCGGACGCCAGCCGGTCGGTGCCGCGGGCGGCCCGGGCCAGCGCCGCGCCGGCCTTCCGGTACGCCGCGGCCGAGCCGTCGCCGAGGCCCACCAGCAGCACCCGGGTGACGTCGACCTCGCCGTCGACGCTCGCGGCGCCGCGGCCCTCGGCGTACACCTGCACCGACACGACCTCGCCGGCCTTGCCGGTGCCGCCGTCGCGTTCGAGCGCGGCGAACAGGTCCAGCCCGAGCGTCTCGGCGACCTCCGCGCCGCCCGGCCCGATCCACGGCGAGCCGTCGTCGCCGTCGTCGCCGTCCGCGCCGGACGGGTCGTCGGGCCAGACGGCCAGCGCCAGCACGCCGGCCTCGGCGTCCAGCAGCGGCCGGGCATCGACCACGACCTCGGTGGGGCGAACAGTGCTCTCAGCCGACACGCGTACTCCTCGTCCTGACTACCCGTCCTCCGGGCAGAGTAATGCCCCCGCCCAGCGCCGCCGGCGCCGGACGAGGGCACCTATTCAATGCTCACGGCAACGACACGTCAGCCGACGACATCCTTCAACGCATCACCCAGCGCGCCGGCCTCGTCAGCAGTGAGCTCGACGACCAGACGACCGCCACCCTCGATCGGGACACGCATGACAATGCCCCGACCCTCCTTGGTGACCTCGAGCGGCCCATCGCCAGTCCGCGGCTTCATCGCCGCCATCCGCGCACCCCTTCCTTTTCAGGCGCACACCCAAACCCCCTGATGTCCAGGGAGCACCAGCCGTGTGCGTCACGATGGAGGTCATTATCCCGCATGTTGGTCGTCGCGGGGAGACCGCGGTCGGTATGTCCTCACTGGTTGTCGGTGGGGGCTGGCAGGATGGAGCACTGTGAACGCCAGATCCGCCCTGTTCGACCTCTATGGCGATCACGTGCGCTCGCGTGGCGGCAGGGCCCGGGTCGCCGCGCTGGTGCGGTTGCTCGCCCCGCTCGGCGTCGCGGCGCCGGCGGTACGCACGGCCGTGTCGCGCATGGTCAAACAGGGCTGGCTGCGTCCGGTGCGCATCCACGGCTCGCCCGGCTACGAGCTGACCGAGCGGGCCGACCGCCGCCTCGAAGACGCCGCCGCACGCATCTACCGCACCAACGGCCGGGGCGACTGGGACGGCCGCTGGCACGTCGTCGTGCCGGAACGCTCGGCGCAGCGGGCCGCCCGCGAGCGGCTGCGCAACGGGCTGGCCTACCTCGGCTACGCGCCGGTCGGCGACGGCACCTGGATCGCCGCGCGAGCGTCGCCCGAGCTGGGGTCGCTGCTCGACGCCGAGGAGCTGCGGGCCGAGCGGTTCAGCGCCCGGCACCAGGGCGACGACGCCGAGCTGGTGCGCCGCGCGTGGGACCTCGACGCCGTCGGCCGGTCGTACCTGCGCTGGCTGTCCGACGCGCGCGGCCTGCTCGACACCCTGCCCCAGCAGCCCACCGACGAGCAGGCGTTCGCCGCCCGCAGCCGGCTGGTGCACGAGTGGCGCAAGTTCCTGTTCACCGACCCCGGCCTGCCGCGCGAGCTGTTGCCCGCCGTCTGGCCCGGCGACGACGCCGCCGCCTTCTTCGACGAGCAGGCCGCCCGGCTGCAGCCCGCCGCCGGCCGGTTCGTCGACGCCTGCCTGTCCGCCGGAACCACCAAGGGAGCCGACCAGTGAGCCTGGTCCGTTACGAGTCCGACGACGGCGTCGGCGTCATCACGCTCGACCGCCCCGACTCCATGAACAGCCTCGACACTGCCACCAAGGTGGCGCTGCGCGACGTCGTGCTGGCCGCGGCCGCCGACGAAGCGGTGCGCGCGGTGGTGCTCACCGGCTCCGGCCGCGCGTTCTGCGTCGGGCAGGACCTCAAGGAGCACGCCGAGGCGCTCGCGTCCGGCGACTCCGGCCTGGCCACCACGGTCCGCGAGCACTACAACCCGACGGTCAAGGCGCTGCTCACCATGCGCAAGCCGGTCATCGCCGCCGTCAACGGCGTCGCGGCCGGCGCCGGCGCGTCCTACGCGTTCGCCTGCGACTTCCGCGTCGTCGCCGACACCGCGGGGTTCAACCTCGCGTTCGCCGCCATCGGGCTGTCGTCCGACACCGGGTCGTCGTGGACGCTGCCGCGGCTGGTCGGCTGGGCGAAGGCGCGCGAGCTGCTGTTCCGCCCGCGCACGGTGCCCGCCGACGAAGCGCTCGCGCTGGGGCTGGCCACCGAGGTCGTCGCACCGGCCGACGTCCTGCCGCGGGCCATGGAGCTGGCCCACGAGTTCGCCGCCGGCCCCACGCTCGCCTACGCCGCGCTGCGTCAGGCCCTCGAGTTCTCGGCGACGCACGGCCTCGACGAGTCGCTCGCACACGAGGCCGACATGATGCAGTGGACCGGCGGCACCGACGACCACCGCGGCGCCGTCGAGGCGTTCCTCGCCAAGCGACCGGTCGTGTTCCGTGGCCGCTGACCTCATCGACGGCCCTGACGGCCGGCCGCGCTGCTCGTGGGGCATGAGTACCCCCGACTACGTCACCTACCACGACGACGAATGGGGCCGTGCCGTCCACGGCGACGTCGCGCTGTTCGAGCGGCTGACGCTGGAGGCGTTCCAGTCCGGCCTGTCGTGGCTGACCATCCTGCGCAAGCGCGACGGCTTCCGGGCCGCGTTCGCCGGTTTCGACCCCGCCGTCGTCGCCGCCTTCGGCCCCGACGACGAAGCCCGGCTGATGCAGGACACCGGCATCGTCCGCAACCGCGCCAAGGTGGCGGCGGCCATCACCAACGCCCGCGCCCTCCTCGCCCTCCAGGACGCCGACGGCGACGGCGCGCTCGACCGCCTCATCTGGTCCTTCGCCCCCGCAGACGGCCGCCCCGCGCCCGCCTCCCTGGCCGACGTCCCCGCCACCACCCCCGAGTCGGTCGCCCTGGCCAAGGCGCTGAAACGGGCCGGCTTCGTCTTCGTCGGCCCCACCACGGCCTACGCGGCCATGCAGGCGTGCGGTCTGGTCAACGACCACCTGGCCGGCTGCGTCGCCCGCTGACCGGCCGGGGCGCGGGAGCCGCGGGTCGGCGTCAGCGCGGCAGGCGCTGTACGTAGGCGGCGAACCGGCGCAGCGCCACCCCGAGACCGAACCGCACGGCGGGCCGCACCACCGGCCAGCCGGCCCGGCCGGCGGCGCCGAGCGGGAGGTCCAGCTGCTCCTCCCAGCGCACCTCGGCCGCCTCCGCACCTATCGCCCGCACCGAGAACACCCCCGGCCCGCGCACCAGCCGGCCCGTGTGCAACACCTCGCACCGTCGCGGCGGCTCCCAGGCCGTGACGACCATCGTGTCGAGGAACCCGGCCCGCCCCACACCGGTCCAGGCCTCCAGTCGCGCCCCCACCTCGCGGCCGTCGCCCAGGCCCAGGACGCGGACCCGGGTCAGCGGCATCCACGCGCTCTGCGCCGGCCAGTCGGTGAGGACGTGCCACACGACGTCGGCGGGGGCGGCGAGCCGCCGCGACACCGCCACGTCGGCGCTCACAGAGCCTGCGCCCGCGCCACGCAGCGCACCCGCACGCGCGCCCGGACCCCACCGCTCACCGCGAACCCCCCAGTTCACCCCGCTGTTCACCCGGTACCCCCAAGTGCTCGCCCCGCACCGTCAGTGCACCTTCAGTACCCCGTGACCGGCGGTTCACCCTCGTCAGGGCGGGCGGGACGGCGCGGGAGCGGCCCGCTGGGGCCGGGGAGCCGCGTCTGCAGCTCGGCCAGCCGGTGGTCGCGCCAGGCGAGTTCACGCTGCAGGCGGTCGAGGACGAGGTCGACCTGGTCCATGCGGTAGCCGCGGTGGACGACGGAGAAGCGCAGCCCGGCGACGTCGTCGGGGCCGACGGCGTCGGCGGGCAGCAGCCGCGCCTCGCCGCCGGGTGTCTCGGGCTGCAGGACGTCACCGCGGCCGAGCACCAGCAGCACCGCGCCGAACAGCACGGCTGCGGCGACGATGACGAAGACGACGAACACGGCACAAGGGTGCCACGTCCGGCGTTCCACCTCCGCGCCACGCCGGGCGACCTGGCGTGCGAGGCTTACTGGCGACCTGATCGCGATCCGAACAGAGGAGTCCTGTGGGTGTTCTGCGCCTGGGCCGGTCGGCGTTCCCGCCCGGACGGTTCGCCGTCATGGCGATCGTGAACCGCACCCCCGACTCGTTCTACGACCAGGGCGCGACGTTCGGGTTCGAGCAGGCGTGGCGCCGGGTGCGGCAGGTGGTGGCCGAGGGCGCCGACATCGTCGACGTCGGCGGGGTGAAGGCGGGCGCCGGCGAGCACGTCAGCGAGGACGAGGAGATCGACCGCGTCGCCGGGCTGGTCAGCGCCATCCGCGAGACGTACCCGCAGGTCGTGATCAGTGTCGACACGTACCGGGCACGGACGGCCGACGCGTTGTGCGCGGCGGGCGCCGACCTCGTCAACGACACCTGGGCCGGCGCCGACCCGGAGGTCGCGGCCGTCGCGGCGCAGCACGGGGCCGGGCTGGTGTGCAGCCACACCGGCGGCATGCGACCGCGGACGCTCCCGCACCGGGTCGCGTACGACGACGTGGTCGCCGACGTCCTGGCGCACACGACGGCGCTGGCCGAGCGGGCCGTGGAGCTGGGCGTGCCGCGCGAGGGCATCCTCATCGACCCGACGCACGACTTCGGCAAGAACACCTTCCACTCGCTGGAGCTGACGCGGCGCCTGGACGAGCTGGTCGCGACGGGGTGGCCGGTGCTGGTCAGCCTGTCGCGCAAGGACTTCGTCGGCGAGACGCTGGATCTTCCGGTGGACGAGCGGCTGACCGGCACGCTGACGGCCACCGCGGTGTCGGCGTGGCACGGCGCCCGGGTGTTCCGTGCCCACGACGTCGCCGCGACCCGGCAGGTGCTCGACATGGTGGCGTCGATCCGCGGTGACCGGCCGCCGGCGGCGCCGTTGCGCGGCCTCACCTGACGACTGAGGGACCTCAGCCGCCCCGACCACCCCCTCAGAGCCCCTCAGGCACCGGGTAAGGCCCCATCCACCTGGGAAGATGCGGCATTCACCGCATGTGCCGACCACCCCTTACCGACCAGACTCTTCAGTGTCAGCACAACGATGCACCGAAAGAGGTCCGGTCATGAACACCACGTATGTCGCCCAGCTCGTCCACGAGGAGCGTGCGGGCCGGCTGCGGGCCGAGGCCGACGCCGACCGCCTCGCACGCACGGCGCGCCGCGCCGCCCGCCGCACCGCCGAGCGGCCCGCCCGCCGGTCGGGGTGGGTGGTCCGCCACCTGCCCGGCCGCCACGCGGTCTGACGACGAGTCCACCATCCAGGCCCCGGTGTCCTCCACGGACACCGGGGCCTCGCCCTGCAACGGCGAATTCCGTTCCGGCGTAGCAGGATGGTCACCGTGGCGTTGGCAGCGATGAGTCCCGCGATGGTCGGCCGCACCGAGCAGCTCGACGGCCTGCGATCGGCGCTGGCCGCTGCCGTCGGCGGCGTCCCGGTCACGGTCGTGCTCGGCGGCGAGGCGGGCGTCGGCAAGACCCGGCTGGTGACGGAGTTCGCGGCCGAGGCCGAGCGCGGCGGGGCCCTGGTCGTCGTCGGCCAGTGCGTGAACCTCGGCGGCGACGGCCTCGCGTACGCCCCCATCACCGGCGCGCTGCGCGACCTCGCCGGCCGGCTCGGCACCGACGCGCTGCTGGCCGCCGCCGGTCCCGGGCGGGCCGCACTGGCCAGCCTGCTGCCCGACCTCCCCGGCGACGACGATCAGGCCGGCGGCACCAGCCAGGGCCGGGTCTTCGAGGCGGTCACCGGGCTGCTCGAGCACGTCGCCGCCGAACGCCCGCTGGTGCTGGTGCTCGAGGACCTGCACTGGGCCGACCGCGCCACCCGTCAGCTGCTCGGCTTCGCGGTCCGGGCGCTGGGCCACGCCCGCCTGCTCGTCGTCGGCACCTACCGCAGCGACGAGCTGTCCCGCGACCACCCGCTGCGGCGGCTGCTGGCGGAGCTGGAACGGATCCGGACGGTGCACCGCGTCGACGTGCCGCGGCTGACGGAGCACGAGGTCGCCGAGCAGCTCGCCGGGCTGGCCGGGGCGCAGCCACCCGCTGACGCCGTCCGCCGCATCCACGCCCGCAGCGAGGGCGTGCCGTTCTTCGTCGAGCAGCTGGCCGACCTCGACGACGGCACCACGCTGCCCGAGTCGCTGCGCGACCTGCTGCTGGTGCGGGTCGAGCAGTTGTCCGACGAGTCGCAGCGGCTGGTCCGGCTGCTCGCCGTCGGCAGCGACCACGTCGGGCACGATCTCCTGGCCTCCGTCGCCGCGGTCGACGCCGACGCGCTCGACCGCACGCTGCGCGAGGCGGTGTCGGCGAACGTGCTGCGGGTCGACGGCGACGGGTACGCGTTCCGGCACGCGCTGGTCCGCGAGGCCGTCCACGCCGACCTGCTGCCCGGCGAGCACGCCCGGCTGCACGCCCTCTACGCGGCCACACTGGAACGGCGGCTGGCTTCCGGCGCCGGCCCGCGGCGGGCGGTCACCGCCGAGGCGGCGCACCACTGGTTCTGCGCGCACGAGCACGAGAAGTCGTTCGCCGCTTCGCTCGACGCCGCCGCCGAGGCGCGCTCCGTGGCCGCCTACGACGAGGCGCAGCGCAACTTCGAGCGGGCGCTGGAGCTGTGGGACCAGGTCCCCGAGGCCGCCGCGAAGGCCGGGTGCGACCACGCGGAACTGCTCGCCCGCACCGCCGCGGCCGCGAGCAACGCCGGCGAGCTGGACCGCGCGCTCGCGCTGGTCGACGCCGGGCTGGCCGAGGTCCACGCCGCCGGCGACGCCGTCGAACCGAGCCGCGTCGCCCGGCTGCTGGGCTTCCGCGGCACGCTGCTCAGCGAGCTCGGCCGGGGCGGCGCCACGGCGGAGGTCGAGCGGGCGCTGGCGCTGATCCCGGCCGACCCGCCCACGCCGCAGCGGGCCCGGCTGCTGCAGAAGTACGTGTCACGGCTGATGATGGACGGCCTCCAGGCGAACGCCGTCGCGCTGGCCCGTGAGGCGGCGGCACTGGCCCACGAGACCGGCGAGGCGGAGGCGGAGTTCCGCGCGTATGTGGTGCTCGGGCCCTGTCTGGTGCACTCCGGCCACGTCGACGACGGCCTCGACGCGCTGGCGACGGCGCACCGGCTGGCCGGCGACCGGCTGGAGTGGCTGGTCAGCTACCACATCAACATGTCCGACTCGCTGCACCTGCTCGGCCGGCACGCCGAGGCGGAGCGGGTGGCGCAGGAGGGCATCGACCGCGCCGGCTCCGTCGGCCTGGCCCGCACGCTCGGAACCATGCTGGCCGGCAACGCCGCCGAGCCGCTGATGGCACTGGGCCGCTGGGACGAGGCCGAGCGGGTCATCGTCCGCGCCCTCGAGCTCCGGCCGCCCGGACGACACGTCTGGCACCTGGCCGGGCTGCGGTCCTGGCTGGCGCTGTGGCGCGGCGACGTCGAGGCCGCCTCCCGGTTCGCCGTCGAGGTGCGCGAGCGGCTGGCCGGCCACGAGCCCGGGCCGCAGTACGTGCTGCCGGCGACGCGCGCGGCCGCCGAGGCGGCGCTGGGACGGGGCGAGCCCGACCTCGCGTGGCAGCTCGTCCGCGCCGCCGTCGACGCCTCACCCGGGCAGCAGTTCGGCTACGAGCTGCCGCTGCTCGAAGTGGCCGGCTGGGCGCTCGAGGCGCGCGCCCGGACCGGCGGCGTCCCACCCGGCGACGTCGAGGCGGACGCCGCCTGGCTGCGCGACCGGCTGGCGCCGACCGCCGGCTGGGGGCCGGCGCCGGTGTGGACGCCCGTGGTCCAGGCCCATCTCGCCGGCCTCGACGGGCCGGCGCCGGACGCCTGGCGCGCCGCCCTGGACGTCGTCGAGGCTGCCGAGGGCCCGGTCCACCTGCGGCCGTTCGCCGGCTACCGGCTGGGCGAGGCGTACGTCCTGCTGGGCGATCGCGCCGCCGCCGAGGAGCCGCTGCGCGTCGCGGCCGACGAGGCCGACCGGCTCGGCGCCGGGCTGATCCGCGGCTGGATCGACGACCTCGTGCGCCGCGCCCGCCTGGGGCTGCCGCCGTCTCGTCCCGACGTTGCCGACGACGCCGCGTTCCCGGCACTCACCGACCGCGAGCGTGAGGTGCTGCACCTGGTCGCGGCCGGGCGGAGCAACCGGCAGATCGGCGAAGAGCTGTTCATCAGCACCAAGACCGCCAGCGTGCACGTGTCGAACATCCTGGCCAAGCTCGGCGTGTCCGGCCGCGGCGAGGCGGCGGCGCTGGCGCACCGTGCGGGTCTGCTGGACGACCCCGCCCAGCGGGCCGGCTGACGCCTGCCGTCATCGCCGGGCCACGTGACGGCCGAGGGCGTCCAGCCAGTCGCCGGTGCCCTGCTCGCGCCACTCGGGCTGTTCCTGATCGTCCAGGAAGGTGCCCTGTTCGGTGAGCAGCAGGCGGGTCCCGTCGCCGTCGCTCTCGAACTGCACGGTGGTCATGGACACGGTCGACAGGACCCCGTCGGCGCACAGGGCCGTGGTGTAGACGATGCGCTCGCCGGGGACGATGTCGTGGTACTCGCTCCTGGCGACGAGATCGACGCCGTCGCCGCCGTGCACGGCCTCGGTGCCGCCGACCCGGAAGTCCAGCGAGTAGCGGCCGTCCTCGGCCGCGAACCACTTCGCCTTCGTGTCGCGGTCGGACCACGCCGCGAACACCGCGGCGGGCGCGGCGGCGTAGGTCCGCTCGAGCGTGAACGTGCTGTGCTTCACCGAGTGGTCGGTCATGATCCTGGCTCCTTCGTCTGGTCGTCGAGGACCGCGCCGAGGCGGTCCAGGCGGTGCTCCCACGCCGTGCGCTGACGTCGCAACCACGCCTCGGCGTTGCGGAGGCCGGCCGGATCGATCTGGCAGGTACGGACCCGCCCGACCTTCTCCGAGCGCACCAGCTCGGTGTCCTGCAGCACCTGCAGGTGCTGCACCGTCGCGGCGACGGTCACGCCGAGCTCGGCCGCCAGCTCGCTCACGGTGGCCGGGCCACGGGTCAGGCGCTCGATGACGGCCCGCCGGTTGGCGTCGGCCAGAGCGTGGAACACCCGGTCCACCGCCTCATGGTTAAGCATGCACTTAACTTTAACGGCAGAGCCCTGAAAGTCAAGCGTCGACTTAAGTGTCAATCGTGCGGCGCCGGCCACGGGGCCGCAGCGCGAGAGCTGGGCTCGTGGCCGGCGACCGGGTGGTGAACCCGTCAGTTGACCGGGCCGCCGACGCCGAGGTTCTCGGGGTCGTCCATGTCGCCCTGGGAGCGGTGCAGGCGACGGTTGATCATCCAGGTGACGAACCAGAGCACGACGCCGATGGCGAGCAGGATGCCGGCGATGCGGTACTGCTCGCTGTCGCGGCCGGTCCACGGCGTGGCCAGGTAGGCGCAGGTGATGGCGCCGATGATCGGGATGACCGTCGGGGTGCGGAAGTGCTTGTGCTCGACCGGCTGGCGCCGCAGCACCAGCACCGCGACGTTGACGACCGAGAAGACCGCGAGCAGCAGCAGCGCCGTCGTGCCGCCCAGCGCCGGCACCTCGCCGACGAACGTGATGAGGCCGACCGCCAGCAGTGTCGTGAAGATGATCGCGACCCAAGGCGTGCGCCGACCCGGGTGCACGCGGCCCAGCGGCCCGGGCAGCACCCGCTCGCGGCTCATGCCGTAGACCAGCCGGCTGGCCATCAGCATGTTGATCAGCGCGGAGTTGGCGACGGCGAACATGGTGATGAACGCGAAGATCTTCAGCGGGAAGCCGGGCGCGCCGGCTTCGACCACCTGCAGCAGCGGGGTGTCGCCCTCACCGAGTTGGTCGACCGGCACCAGCGCGACCGACGAGATCGCCACCAGCACGTAGATGACGCCGGTGATGATCAGGCCGGACAGCATGACCTTGGGGAAGATCCGGACCGGGTCCTTGCACTCCTCGGCCATGTTGACGGAGTCCTCGAACCCGACCATCGCGAAGAACGCCAGCGCCGTCGCCGCGGTGACCGCGCCGAAGACGCCCTGGCCCTGGGTGTCGAACTCGGTGACCCGGGACATGTCGGCCTCGCCGCCACCGATGGCCCACAGGCCGATCATGATGATGATCAGCAGGCCGCTCAGCTCGACGCAGGTGAGCACGACGTTGGCCTTGACGCTCTCGCCGACGCCGCGGAAGTTCACCGCCGCGACCAGCAGGATGAACAGCAGCGCGACGCCGGTGATGCCGACGCCGGTGCTCAGCTCGACGTCGAACGCCTCGGACAGGTTCGACGCGAACGCGCGCGAGGCCGTCGACGCCGACGTGATGCCCGAGCACATGACCGTGAACGCCACGATGAACGTGACGAAATGGACGCCGAACGCCTTGTGCGTGTACAGCGCCGCGCCCGCGGCCTGCGGATACTTCGTCACCAGTTCGAGGTAGCTGAACGCCGTGAGGATGGCCACGATGAAGGC
The DNA here is from genome assembly GCF_900105175.1 of Jiangella sp. DSM 45060. Classification (NCBI taxonomy): domain Bacteria; kingdom Bacillati; phylum Actinomycetota; class Actinomycetes; order Jiangellales; family Jiangellaceae; genus Jiangella; species Jiangella sp. DSM 45060. Next base: position 5,179,324 of record NZ_LT629771.1, read on the forward strand.
GACGAGGAACGGCAGCCAGGCCGCCCCGCCGACCTCGGCGGCGACCTGGCCGGTGAGCGCGTAGACCCCGGTGCCGAGAATGTCGCCGACGACGAACAGCAGCAGCAGACTCGGGCCCATCACCCGTTTCAGGCTGGGCTGTTCCGCGGGCTGACGTGGAGCCTCACCGGTACGCACGGGCGCATCTGCCATGTGCCACCTCCAATCGGTTGCCTTGGTCTACCTCTTGGAGGGTGTGCGGCGCAAGCAGTGACACGGCGAGTCAATGCCTGGAATGCGGTGTTCTCAGGGGTGTTCGCGGCCCGCCGCTCGACGCGCTTCCTCGGCCCTGGCCAGCACGGACATCACGTCGTCGAGGTCGTCGGTGACGGTGAGGAGGTCGAGGTCGACGGGCGAGATCTTCTTCTCCGCGACCAGCGTGTCACGAAGCCAGTCGACGAGGCCTTTCCAGTACGACGCACCGACCAGCACGATGGGAAATGCGGTGACCTTGTGCGTCTGGACGAGCGTCATGGCCTCGAACAACTCGTCGAGCGTGCCGTAGCCGCCGGGGAACACCACGAAACCCTGCGCGTACTTGACGAACATGGTCTTGCGGGCGAAGAAGTAGCGGAAGTTCACCGCGAGGTCGACGTAGGCGTTGATGCCCTGCTCGAACGGCAGCTCGATGCCCAGCCCGACGGACGTGCCGCCGGCCTCCTGGGCGCCCTTGTTGGCGGCCTCCATGATGCCCGGCCCGCCGCCGGTGATGACGGCGTACCCGGCGCCGGTCAGCCGCTCGCCGAGGTCGACGGCGAGCTGGTAGTACGGGTCGTCGGGCAGGGTGCGGGCCGAACCGAACACGCTGATGGCCGGGCCGAGCTCGGCGAGCGCGCCGAAGCCCTCGATGAACTCCGACTGGATGCGCAGGACCCGCCAGGGGTCGGTGTGCACCCAGTCGGTGGGGCCGGCGGTGTCGAGCAGCCGCTGGTCGGTCGTGGTCACGTCGTAGTGCTTCCCTCGCTGGATCACCGGCCCGGCGTACTTCACCGGCCGTTCGAACTCGTCGTGTCGGGTCACGCCGTCAGGCTAATGGTCAGGGCGCGAGCCAGGCCCGCAATCGGACCTCACAGGTCTCGATCTCGGCGACGTCGACGCGTTCGTCGTCGGCGTGGGCGAGCTGGGGGTCGCCGGGGCCGTAGTTGACCGCTGGGACGCCGAGCGCGTCGAACCGGGCGACGTCGGTCCAGCCGACCTTGGCCCGCGGCTCGCCGCCGACCGCCGCGACGAACGCCGCCGCGACCGGGCGGTCGAGGCCCGGCCGGGCCCCGGGCGCGGTGTCGAGCAGCCGCACGTCGTAGCCGTCGAACACCTGACGCACGTGGTCGAGCGCCTCGGCCTCGGACTTCTCGGGCGCGAAGCGGTAGTTGACGGTGACCTCGCAGCGGTCGGGGATGACGTTGCCGGCGATGCCGCCGCTGATGCCGACCGCGTTGAGCCCCTCGCGGTAGTCGAGGCCGTCGACGGTGACCGTGGCCGGCTCGTAGGCGGCCAGGCGTTGCAGCACCGGGCCGGCCGCGTGGATGGCGTTGTTGCCCCGCCACCAGCGGGCGCTGTGGGCGGCGGTGCCGGTGAGCTGGACGGCGACGCGCAGCGTGCCGTTGCAGCCGCCCTCGACCGCCGCGGACGTCGGCTCCATGAGCACGGCGAAGTCGGCGGCCAGCCAGTCGGGGTGCTGCCGCGCGACCCGGCCGAGGCCGTTGCGCTCGGCCTCGACCTCCTCGTTGTCGTAGAAGACGTAGGTGACGTCGCTGGCCGGCGCCGGGACGTGGGCGGCCAGCCGCAGCCCGACGGCCACGCCGCCCTTCATGTCGACGGTGCCGCGACCCCAGAGCACGCCATCGTCGAGGCGGGTGGGCAGGTTGGCGGCGACCGGCACGGTGTCGAGGTGGCCGGCCAGCACCACCCGCGTGGGGCGGCCCAGCGCCGTGCGGGCGACGACGGTGTCGTCGTGGCGGTGGACGGTGAGGTGGCCGAGCGAGCGCAGCGCCGCCTCGACGGCGTCGGCCAGCGGCCCCTCCTCACCACTCGGGGAGGCGAGGTCGCACAGCTGCGCCGTCAGCGCCGGCGCGGGGAGGTCGAGATCGAGAACGATGCCCACAAGCGCCTCAGCCTACGTGCGCGGGGTGAAGGCGCAGAACTCGTTGCCCTCGGGGTCGGCCAGGACGTGCCACGAGATGTCGCCGCCAGGCTCGCGCAGCACCGTGGCGCCACGCTCGGTGAGCAGGGCGATGTCGGCGACGTCGACGTCCCAGTGGACGCGGTTCTTCGCCGCCTTCGGCTCGGGCACCGGCACGAAGCACAGGTAGTCGAACGGCAGCCGGCCGTTGCTCTCGAGCGCGGCGTAGTGCTCCTTCGGCTCCGACTCGGGGCCCAGCCCGAACACCTCGCCCCACCAGGCGGCCTGCGCGTGCGGGTCGGCGCAGTCGACCACCACCGCGCAGAGCCGGCCCGGCAGCGAGGCCCGGCCGGGCCGGAGGAACGCGCAGAACTCGCCGCCTTCGGGGTCGGCCATGACGTACCAGAAGTTCTCGTCGTCGGGCTCGCGCAACACGGTGGCGCCGAGCGACAGCAGGCCGTCGAGACCGCCCGTCTCGACGTCGAGGTGCACCCGGTTCTTGACCGTCCTGGCCTCGGGCACGGCGTCGACCCAGATCTGCTCGCCTTCTGCATCTCCGCGCAGGTGCGTAGGATCGTCTGAGTCCGGACGGCGGCCCAGCGCCGCCGTCCAGAACTCGGCGAGCCGCGGCTGATCGCTCGCGTCGAGGCAGAGAGCCTGCCAGGTGGCGACGGGTGTCGGGTGCATGTGGCCACGCTAGCCGAGGGCACCGACACCCCTGACCGCCCGAGGACCCACCAGGTGACCCGACGACGATGAGCTCCCTGCCGGCCGCTCCGCCCGACGACCAGCATCTCTGGTCGCGGGCGCGCCGAGGCGACCCGGCGGCGTTCGGCGAGTTGTTCACCCGGCACTCGACGGTGGTCTACAACTACTGCTTCCGGCTCACCGGCAGCTGGAAGACCGCCGAGGACCTCACCTCCGTCGTCTTCCTGGAGGCCTGGCGCAAGCGCGACGACGTCGCGGCCGAGGCCGGGTTCGTCCCGTGGCTGCTGAGCCTGGCCGGCCGCGTCGCGCGCAACAGCACCCGCGCCGTCCGCCGGCACCGCCGGTTGCTGGCCAAGCTGCCGCCCGCCGTCATCGCCGGCGGCGCCCAGGATGCCGCGCGGCCAGAGCCGTCCGAGCCGGCCGACCCCGCCGACGCCGCGGCCCGGGCCGACGACGAACGGCACATGCGGCAGGTGCTGCGGGTGTTCCGGCGGCTGCCGAAGCAGGAGCAGGAGGTGCTCGCGCTGTGCGTCTGGGGCGAGCGCACCTACGCCGAGGCGGCGGTGGCGCTCGGAATCCCCGTCGGCACAGTACGCTCGCGGCTGGCGCGAGCTCGAGCTCACATGGAGCGGCTCACCGAGGCCGCGACCACGAAGACCGCCGAGCCGCGACCCGGCTCGCGCCCCGAAGGAGCGCACCACACATGAGTTCCACCGGCCTGGACCTCGCGTTCGCGCTGCCACCCCGGCGCGACCTCCCCGCCGACCGTCGCGACGCCATGCGCCGGCTGCTGGAGGACGCGGTCGCCACGCGGCCGCACGCGCGGCTGCTCTCGACGCCGCGACGGCCCCGGCTGCGCCCGGCGATGTGGCCGGCGGCGGGCCTCGTGGCGGCGACCGCGGTGGCCGCCACCGTCCTCGTCGTGGGCGACCTCGGGTCCGACGGCGCCGACACCGCCTACGCCGCCACGCCGCCCGTCCTGGCCGCGGAGCTGGCCACGGGGCAGCCGGCCGCCGCCGAGCTGCGGTCGCTGGCCACGACGGCGTCCCAGGCGCACGCCGCGCTCTACACGACCGCCGAGGTCACCGTCACCACCGAGAGCTGGCTGCTGACAGTCACCGAGGGGCAGCCGGCGGAGGGCGCGGCGCCTGGCGAGGGGGCCGCGCCTGGTGAAGGGGCCGCGCCCGCCGAGGGCCTGGCTCTCGGTGCGCCGGCCGTCACGTCCGCCGTCGTGCCGGTGCTGCGCGAGCAACGGTTCCTGGCCGACGGCTCGGTGCACGTGCGCGAGACGCAGGGCGAGGCGCAGTACCCGACGGCGGACTGGAGCGAGGCCGACGGCTCCGCCACGCCCGGCGCCGTCCTGCTGGACGAGACCATCCCGGCCGGCGGCCTGGCGTCGGGGTACCCGGAGGCGCTCGCCGCCGACCCCGCCGCCCTGCGGGCCCAGCTCCTGGCCGTCTGGCCACAGGCCGACGACCCCGCGGCGGCGCTGTTCCAGGCGCTGCACGAGGTCGCCTCGACCCGCGTCATGGACACCTCGGTGCAGGCGGCGGCGCTGACCATGCTGGCCGACGAGCCCGGCGTGGTGGCGCTCGGCGAGACCACCGACCGGCGCGGCCGCACGGCCATCGCGTTCGGCACCGACAGCGACGACTCCGGGCTGGACCGCCGGCACGTGCTGATGGTCGACCCCATGTCCGGGCGGCTGCTCGGCTACGAAGAGGTCCTCACCGGCGACACCGGCGCCCTGGACGTCGAGGCGCCGGTCGTCGCGCAGTACACCGTCTTCCTCTGACGAACGCCGGGTGCGCACCCCGCCCGGCTGGGAGGGAGTCCCACCCTACGGGCGGGCACCGACACTGTCGCCGCCACGTCCGACGGCCGCGACCGCCGCGGGGGGCGCGCGACGGCAGGCGGGCGCGTCCGCCGTCAGCGACGGGAGCGCACGCATCACCGTCGACGGTAGCTGCCCGGTATGCCCATTTCCGCGCCGGGTGCGCACCCCGCCCGGCTGGGAGGGAGTCCCACCCTACGGGCGGGCACCGACACTGTCGCCGCCACGTCCGACGGCCGCGCCCGGCTGCCACACGCGGGGCGCAGTCGCAGCCGCCCGGGTCCCGGTCAGGCGCTGGTGCAGGTCCAGTAGCTCATCCGGTTGTCGGCGGAGGAGCCGACGTAGGAGTCGCTGGTGCCCGGGGTCATGGTCCACAGCCGCGCTCCACCGACGTAGTCGTAGGCGTGGTAGTTGCGGCTGGAGTTGCGGTTGACCCACGACGACACGGTGTTGTCGAAGCCCCAACTGCTGGCGTAGCCCGAGCAGGTGCTGGAGAACTGGTACCGCGAACCGTCGAAGTTCGAGGCGGTGTAGTAGCAGTAGTAGCCCGACGGGCAGGTCGAGGCGCTGCCCCGCGCCTGCAGGTCGCCGGCGGACGGTTCGAACGGCTGGGCCGCCCCGGTGATGCCGAGCGCCTCGACGACGTCGGTGCGCACGCCGTCGCCCAGGCCGAACGGCGCGGCGTCGGCCCCGGGGTCGGGCAGGACGACGATGACATCGCCGTCGTCCCAGGCCATGGCGTTGTCGGAGAGCTGTACGCCGCCTGGGTGCTCGGCCAGCAGCGCCGTCATCTCCGAAGCGAGCGGCCCGCTGGGCGCCGCCGGCCCCGCAGCCTCGACGTCGGCGCTCGCGTACGCACCGCCCGCCGCCACCAGAACCGTCGTCGCGACCCCCGCAAGGGTGGCGAGCAGCCGTCGTCGCACCATCGGCGCCTCCCAGCACTCGTGTCTTCTGCGGGCGCGCCGCACAGCGACCACCGTGCTCATGCAGCCCGCCGTGTTCCGTAGGCTGAGCCCATGACCGACGTGCGACGGGCATGGGGCTTCGGCCTGGCCACCATAGCCGCAGATGGAACGATCTTGGATGTTTGGTACCCATCGCCGGCTCTCGGCAAACCGCCCATCTCGTCCGACGACGCCCTCGTCGAGCTGCGCGACCTCGAGGTCGAGGACCGCGACCGCGAGGTCCGCCGCACCGTCGTGCAGACCGACATCGACCTCGACGCGGCGCCCGCCGACGCCCAGGACGCCTACCTCCGGCTGCACCTGCTGTCGCACCGGCTGGTCGCGCCGCACGGCCAGGTGCTCGACGGCCTGTTCGGCGTGCTGAACAACGTCGTGTGGACCAACCACGGCCCGTGCCCGGTCGACGGCTTCGAGCGGACGCGGCTGCGGCTGCTGCGCCACGGCCCGGTCACGGTGTACGGCATCGACAAGTTCCCGCGCATGGTCGACTACGTCGTGCCGTCCGGGGTGCGCATCGCCGACGCCGACCGCGTCCGCCTCGGCGCCCACCTCGCCCCCGGCACCACGGTCATGCACGAGGGGTTCGTGAACTTCAACGCCGGCACGCTCGGCTCGTCCATGGTCGAGGGGCGCATCTCCTCCGGCGTCGTGGTCGGCGACGGCTCCGACGTCGGCGGCGGCGCGTCGATCATGGGGACGCTGTCCGGCGGCGGCAAGGAGGTCATCACCGTGGGCGCGGGCTGCCTCATCGGCGCCAACGCCGGCATCGGCATCTCGCTCGGCGACGGCTGCGTCGTCGAGGCCGGCTGCTACATCACGGCCGGCACGAAGGTCGGGCTGCCCGACGGCCGCGTCGTCAAGGCGTTGGAGCTGTCCGGCCGCGACGGCCTGCTGTTCCGCCGCAACAGCGTGACGGGCGCCGTCGAGGCGCTGGCGAGGTCCGGCGACTGGGGCGGTCTCAACTCCGTCCTGCACGCGAACTGACCGGAACCGCCGCCTGGGCCACGAACGTTCTCCAGGTCACATGAGTCGCGCTGCCCGCCTCACGGCCACCCTCGGTACCCTGCTCGCCCTCGGCGGGTGCGTCGCCGCGCTGCTCATCTGGTGGGTCGGCCGCGACGACAACCCGCTCATCCGCCGCAACGACTGCCGGGCCTCCGTCGACGGCCGCACCGTCGCGCTGTCGCCGGAACAGGCCCGGCACTCCGCCACCATCGCCGCCGTGGCGCTCGAGCGCGGCCTGCCGGCGCGCGCCGTCACGATCGCCCTGGCCACGGCGTACCAGGAATCGGACATCTACAACATCGACTACGGCGACCGCGACTCCCTCGGGCTGTTCCAGCAGCGGCCGTCGCAGGGCTGGGGCACGCCCGAGCAGGTGCAGGACCCCGTCTACGCCGCGGGCGCCTTCTACGACGCGCTGGTCGACATCCCGAACTACCGCGAGCTCGAGGTCACCGTCGCCGCGCAGGAGGTACAGCGCAGCGCCTTCCCCGACGCCTACGCCGACCACGAGGACGACGCGCGGGTGCTGGCGTCGGCGCTCACCGGCAACTCCCCCGCGGCGTTCTACTGCACGTTCCGGGCCGACGACGTCGCGGCCCAGGCCGAGGGCGACGACGGCCTCACCGACCGCGCCCGCGCCGTCCGCGACGAACTGGCCGGCACGTTCGACGACCTCGACATCGGCGGTTTCCAGCCCGGCGGCGTCGACTCGGGCCATGTGGAGGGGTCGGCCCACTACGACGGCCGCGCGCTGGACGTCATGTTCGAGCCGTACGACGACCCCGACGTCAACCGCCGCGGCTGGGCGGTGGCCCAGTGGGCCGTCGCGAACGCTCAGGAACTGGGCATAGCGACCATCATCTACGACGACAGGATATGGTCGGCGCGCCGGTCCGACGAAGGATGGCGCGAGTACACTCACCCGTCCGGTGACACCACGAATGTCACCCTCCGCCACCTGGACCACGTCCACATCGACGTCGCCGAAGGGTCGTAGAGATGACGGGCAGTCCCGGCGGTGTCGTCGCGACGCCGCACACGCTGAGCACGCGCGCCGGCGTCCAGATCCTGCAGGCCGGCGGCAACGCCGTCGACGCCGCCATCGCCGCGTGCGCCGTGCAGGGCGTCGTGGCGCCCGAGACCTGCGGCGTCGGCGGCGACCTGTTCGCGCTGGTGCACCGCCCCGGCGACACCGCGCCGCTGGCGCTGAACGCGTCCGGCCGGGCCGGGTCCGGGGTCGACGCCGCGGCGCTGCGGGCCGCGGGGCTGAGCGAGATCCCGCGAGACCATCCGGCCGCCATTCCGGTGCCGGGCTGCGTCGACGGCTGGGTCGCGCTGTCGTCGCGGCTGGGCCGGCTGGGGCTGGCCGACGTGCTGGCGCCGGCCGTCCGGCTGGCCGAGGAGGGCTTCCCGGCCAGCGACGAGCTGGTGGCGGCGTTCCGGGCCGGCGCAACGGAGCTGGCCGGCGTCGAGGCGGCACGGCCGATGCTCGCGGCCCGCCGCGGGTCCGCCGTCGTACGGGACCAGCTGGCCGCGACGCTGCGGCTGATCGCCGCCGATGGGCGCGCCGGGTTCTACGAGGGTGCGCCCGGCGAGGCCGTCAGCGCCGCCACCAACGGCGCCATCACGCCCGACGACCTCCGTCGCATCCAGGCCGACTGGGTCGAGCCGCTGTCGGCCGACGTGTGGGGCGTCACCGGCTGGACCGTCCCGCCGAACTCGCAGGGCTACCTCGGCATCGGCGGCTGCGCCGTGCTGGAGCGCCTCGGCTGGGCCGACGACCCCGCCGACCCGCAGGCGTGGCACCTGCAGATCGAGGCGCAGCGGGCGCTGGCCGCCGAGCGCGACGACGTCACCGTCGACCCCGGCCGGGTCCCGGTGCCGCTCGGCCGCCTGCTCGACCCCGCTCGGCTCGACGCCGTCGTCGCGTCCGTCGACCCTTCCACCGCGCGGGACCTGTACCCGCCGGTAGCGGCCGCCGGCGGCACCGCCTACCTGTGCGTCGTCGACGGCGACGGCATGGGCGTCTCGCTGATCCAGTCCAACTTCCACGGCATCGGCTCGCTCGTCGGCGCCGGCGCGGCCGGGTTTCTGCTGCAGGACCGCGGCCGCGGGTTCTCGCTGATCGATGGCCATCCGGGCGAGCTCGCGCCGGGCCGGCGGCCGCTGCACACGCTGGCGCCGACGCTGTGGACCCGCGGCGACCGGCTGGCCATGGTGCTCGGCACCCGCGGCGGCCACGTGCAGCCGCAGCTCGTACAGCAGATCGCCGCCTTCGTGCTGGGCGCCGGGCTCGACCCGGACGAGGCGCAGGCGCGGCCGCGGTGGACCATCGAGCCGCCGGTGGGCGGCACCGGCGCGCCGATGCCGTCCGGGTCGCGGGTGCGGGTCGAGCCCGACGTCCCCGCCCGCATCGTCGATGGCCTGCGCAAACGCGGGCACGAGGTGGTACCTGGAGACGGCCCGCAGCCGGGCTGGGGGCCGGTCTCGCTGGTCCGGGTCGACGACGCCGGCTGGCGGCTGTCCGCCCGAGATCCCCGCGTCGCCACGACGGCGGTCGCGACGGCTTAGGTTGGAGGGATCATGAGCGACTCCACACCGCCGCCTCCGCCCCCGCCGCCGTCCGGCTCGTCGCGCACCGCCGTCTGGCAGGTCGCCACCGCGCTGGCGCTCGCCGTCGGGCTGGTGCTGGCCGGCGTCACGTACATCGTCATGGACCGGCGGGTCGACGACGCCCGGGCCGAGCGCGACGCCGCCCGCGACGAGCTGGCCGCGGCGCAGGAGGAGTCGCCGTCCGGCCTCGAGGACCTCCTCGGCGAGGGTGGCCTCGGCGACCTCCTCGGCGAGGGCGGGCTCGACGACCTGCTCGGCGGCGATCTCGGCGACCTCGGCATGGGCGACGTCGACCCGATCCTGCTGCAGTGCCTCGGTTCCGGCGGCCTCGGCCTCGGCGGCTCGGACTCCATCCCCGACGCCGACGTCGAGACGCAGGTCGCGGCCATCGCGCAGCTGGTCGAAGAGGAGCGCGGGCTACCCGCCGGCGACGACGTCGACATCGAGTTCGTCAGCCTCGACGAGGTGCAGCGGCGCGCGGTCGAGCTGACGCAGGAGGAGCTCGACCCCGAGCGGGCCGCCGTCGACTCCCGGCTGCTGGCCGCGCTGGGCGCCGTCGAGCCGGGCACCGATCTCGCGCAGGCGCAGCTCGACGCCCTCGACGCCGGGGTCGGCGGTTTCTACGACCCCGAGACGCAGCAGCTGGTCATCGGCTCGGAGGAGATGGACGGCCTGGGCGCGCTGATCACGGCGCACGAGCTGGTGCACGCGCAGGCCGACGCCGCCATGGGGCTGCCCGACCAGGAGGCCATCGCGACGGAGTCCGGGTCCGACGCCGCTTACGCCGCGCTCAACGCCATCGAGGGCGACGCGTCGCTGTACAGCCAGCAGTTCGTCGGGCAGCACCTGCCGCTCGACGAGCTGCTCGCGCTGCAGTCGGCGTCGGGACAGACGTCGGCCGATCTCGACGCGCTGCCGCACTTCATCGCCCGCCAGCTGGAGTTCCCGTACGTCGAGGGCCTGACGTTCACCTGCGACGTGTTCCTCGACGGCGGCTGGGAGGCGGTCGACGCCACGTACTCGACGCTGCCGGCGACCACCGCCCAGGTGCTGTTCCCGGACCAGTACCGCGCCGGCGAGGCCGCCGTCGACGTCCGCGACCCGGCCGGCCCGGGCGGCGACTGGCAGCAGCTGCGCATGGACACCTTCGGCGCCGCCGACCTGCTGTTCCTGCTCGAGGCGCCCGGCGACGACGAGTCCGCCGCGCTGCCCGACCCGAAGGACCTGGTCGCGGCCTGGGCCGGCGGCGAGGTCACCGTCTGGGGCGACGGCGACGCCACCGCGCTCGCGCTGGTCCTCGCCGACCGCGGCGACGACGGCGGCACGCCGCTGTGCGACACCGTCATTGACTTCTACGCGGCGGCGTTCCCCGACGCGCAGGCCGCCGAGGAGGGCGGGCGCACCGTGTTCACCGGGACGGACCAGTCGGCGGTCGTGTCGTGCTCCGGCTCCGAGGTGGCGCTGGGCATCGGCCCGGACGCGGCGACCGCGGCCGCCGCCGTCAGCTGACGCGGCTCCCAGCTGACGGCTCCCCGCCTCGGCCCGCCCCACCCGGGCCTTTGCCGTCCTGGTCAGGACGCCAGCCGCTTGGCGGCGGCGTCGACCCGCTCGTCGGTCGCCGTCAGCGCGATGCGGACGTGCGAGCCGCCGGCCGGGCCGTAGAACGCGCCCGGAGCGGCCAGGATGCCGCGATCGGCCAGCCAGCCGACGGTGTCCCAGCACGGTTCGTCGCGGGTGGCCCACAGGTACAGGCCGGCGGTCGAGTGGTCGATGCGGAACCCGGCCTCGACCAGCGCCGAGCGCAGCACGTCGCGTCGCCGCGCGTAGCGTTCGCGCTGCTCGTCGACGTGGGCGTCGTCGTCGAGGGCGGCCACCATGGCGGCCTGCACCGGCGTCGGCACCATGAACCCGGCGTGCTTGCGCACCGCGAGCACCTGACGCACCAGGGCGGGGTCGCCGGCCATGAAGCCGGCGCGGTAGCCGGCCAGGTTGGACCGCTTCGACAGCGAGTGCACGGCCAGCAGGCCGTCGAGCGAGCCGCCGTTGACGGCCGGGTCGAGGATCGAGACCGGCCGCTCCTCCCAGCCCAGCTCGAGGTAGCACTCGTCGGACGCGACGACGGCGCCGCGCTCGCGGGCCCAGTCGACCACCTTGGCGAGGTGCGCCGCCGGCAGCACCCGGCCGTGCGGGTTGGCCGGCGAGTTCACCCAGATCAGCGCGACCCGGCGCGGGCCGAGCGCGGTGACGGAGTCGCTGGCGACGGGGTCGGCCCCGGCCAGCCGGGCGCCGATGTCGTACGTCGGGTAGGCCAGCTCCGGTAACACGACGGTGTCGCCGGCGCCCAGCCCGAGCAGCGTCGGCAGCCACGCCACCAGCTCCTTCGAGCCGATGGCCGGGATGACGGCGCCGGGGTCGAGGCCCTGCGCGCCCGCCCGCCGGCCGAGCCAGCGCACCGCCGCCTCGCGCAACGCGGGCGTGCCCAGCGTCGTCGGGTACCCAGGGGCGTCCGCCGCGGCGGCCAGCGCGCGGCGGACGACCTCGGGCGTGGGATCGACCGGAGTGCCGACCGAGAGGTCGACGATGCCGTCGGGGTGTGCGGCCGCCCGCTCGCCGTACGGGACCAGCGCGTCCCAGGGGAAGTCGGGCAGCTGGAGACGCTGCGGCACCGGGCTCAGGACTCCTCGTGCTCCTGCGGCGGCAGGGCGGCGATGAGCGCGTGGTCCTTGGGGATGGCGCCCAGCTTGGCCGCACCGCCCGGGGAGCCGAGGTCGTCGAAGAACTCGACGTTGGCGGTGTAGTAGCTCTTCCACTCGCCGGGGACGTCGTCCTCGTAGAAGATGGCCTCGACGGGGCAGACCGGTTCGCACGCACCGCAGTCGACGCACTCATCCGGGTGGATGTAGAGCATCCGCTCGCCCTCGTAGATGCAGTCGACCGGACACTCCTCGACGCAAGCGAGGTCCTTGAGGTCGACGCAAGGCTGCGCGATGACGTACGTCACGGCGGTGTCCTCCCTATCGCAAGCCGCTTCGGTGCCCACCGGTGCGGCCGGTCTGTCGTTCTCAGCTCTAGTATCGCGGGTGCCCGGAATCCATCGTGCACCAAGGTCAGCCTATGAGACAGCCCAGTACGAATCAGAACACGTCCGACCTGGTCGGACGGCGTGTCGTGGTTCGGTACCGCCTGCACGGCGACGAGTTCGGCGCCACTGACGTGCTCGGCGTGCTCGTATCGCGCACGGACGACGAGCTGCGCGTACGGCCGTCGCGCGGCGGCGACGTCGTCGCGGTGCCGGCGGCGGACGTCGTCGTCGTGAAGGAGATCCCGGAGCTGACGGTGACCCGCCGCGACGTCCGCGACCTCGAGGCGGCCGCGCTGCTCGGCTGGCGGGCGCTGGAGACGGAGTGGCAGGGCGGGTGGCTGCTGCGGGCGTCCGGCGGATTCACCGGGCGGGGCAACTCGTGCCTGCCGCTGGGCGACCCCGGGCGGCCGCTCGCCGACGCCGTCGCGCGGGTCGAGGACTGGTACCGGGCGCGCGGGCTGGTGCCGGCGTTCCAGGTGCCGGAATCGCTCGGCCGGGCGCTCGGGCCGGTGCTGGACGCGCGCGGCTGGCCGGCCCTGGAGGACCGCACGTTCGTCATGGTGGCGCCGGTGCCGGTGGTGCGCGGCTCGGAGCGCGCCGGGCTGCCGCCGGTCCGCGTCGACGACCGGCCCGACGACGCCTGGCTGGCCGGCTACCACTACCGGGGCGGCGAGCTGCCCGCGCACGCCGTCTCCGTGCTCGTCAACGCCGACTCCGTGGGGTTCGCGTCGGTCGACGACGACGGCGCGCGGCTGGCGATCGCGCGCGGCGCGGTCAGCGACGCGCCGAGCGGGCGGCGCTGGCTCGGCGTCACGGCGGTCGAGGTCGCGCCCGAGGCCCGGCGGCGCGGCCTGGGCGGGCACATCGTCGCCGGGCTGGCGGAGTGGGCCGGCCGGCTCGGCGCCACCGACGTGTACCTGCAGGTCGCCGAGCCCAACGCGCCGGCCCGCGCGACGTACCGCAAGGCCGGCTTCGCCGAGCACCACGCGTACCACTACCGCCGGCTGCGCTAGGGGGTGTCTGACGGATATTGGTGGATGCGGGCGGCGGCCAGTCGTCGGTCCAGCAAGGCGTCGAAGTAGGTCGATGCGGAGCCATCGGCCGACGACGACAACGCCGCTGGTCGGCGTCTGAGCGTCGATCCGCGCCGCCGAAGATCCGTCAGCCACCCCCTGGCCGGCGGCAGTGGCCGCGCGTCAGTCCTCGCCGCCGCCCTCGCCGTCACCCTCACCGGGGTCCGGGCCGCAGATGACCCGGTGGTTCGGGTTGTAGGTCCACGGGTCGGCCTCGTCCTTGACGAGCGTGCCCTCGGGGTCCCAGACCTGGCGGTACGACGTGATGTCGAAGCCCTGGCTGCCGCCCTGCGCGGAGCAGTTGCCGGAGGTGTCGTAGATGGTCTGCGGCGACGTGTGGTTGGAGCGTCCGGAGACCGAGGTCTCGACCCGGAAGTACTCGGTGCTCCAGATCTTCACGTTCAGCGTGCCCTGGCTGCCGGACCGGCTGGGCGTGAAGCTCGTGTCGACGACGACGCCGTACGGGGTGTCGTTCTTGAACCGCATGTCCTTCGAGCCCCAGGCGACCGTGGCCTCCTGGCCGATCGGGTACCGGTCGAAATAGATCGAGTGCGGCCAGTGCTCGACGTCCTCCAGACCGGCCAGGAAGGCCGCGTGGAACGTCGTCGTCGCCACCTGGGAGACGCCGCCGCCGAGCGACTCCTCGAGCCGGCCGCCGTTGATGATGGTGCCGGCGGTGAAGCCGTTGGCCTCGGTGCGCTCGCCGACGATGCCGTTGAGGCTGAACTCCTCGCCCGGCAGCAGCAGCGTGTTGTCGATGCGCTCGGCCGCGGTGCCGATGTTGACGTTGCGGTATTCGGCGTGCGGGAAGCGCGTCGTGAACTCCGCGACGACTTCGGTGACGCCCAACTCCTCGGCGGCGGCGGTGGTCAGCTCCGGGTCGACCTCGGACAGCTCGACCGCGGCCTGCCGCGCGTCGCCCTCGGCGGTCAGCACCGGCAGCAGCGCCGCGCTCAGCGTCTCGGGCGCGATGCCCATGCCCCGCTCGGCCGGGACGACGACCGGCTCGCCGCCGTCGATCGTGATGGTGGCGTCGCGGCCCTCCTGGCCCACCTCGGCCAGCTGGTCGCGGGCGACCTCCGTCAGCTTGGCGCCGTCGAGTGCGGGCTGCAGCGTGCCGGCGTCGTCGGGCGCCATGGTCAGCGCCTGCCCGACGAGCTCCGGCGGCAGCTCGACGCTCTCGTCCCCCGCGACGACCGTCACGGGCGCCGACATCGCCGGCTCAGCGAACTCGGTGACCGCGCGCTGCACCTCGTCGGCGCTGACCGCGGGCGCGACCTCGTCGATGGCCAGCTCGACGTCGCCGATCGGCAGCGTCGACTCGTCGCCGAAGAACGCGCCCTCGAGCCGCTCGATGGTGGCGTCGAGGTTGACCGCGCGGCCCACCTGCGGGTCGCTGGTGACGACCTCGCCGCCGTCGAACGCGACCGCCCCGTTCACCGGCTCGATGTCGGCCTGCGCCGCGATCTCCGTCAGCGCCGCCTCCAGCGTCGCGCGGTCGACGGCCGCGACCGGCGTGGTCTCGCCGCCGCCGAGCAGCGCCTGGAACAGCGAGACCGGGTTCGCGCTGCCGCCCGGCACCGCGTCGATCGTCGCCGGCACGTCGACCGTCAGGCCGGCCGCCGACGGGACGACCTCGAACGACGTCTCCTCCTCGCCGATGGTCAGGTGGAACGGCTGGTCGACGAGCTCGGGCAGCTGCGCGTTGAGCGCCTCCTCGGCCTCCTCCGGCGTCATGCCGCCGACCTCGATGCCCGCGACCGTCGCGCCACGGGCCAGCGAGTCGCCCGCCACCGCGTAGGCGATGCCGTAGCCGATGCCGAGCACCACGACCACGCCGGCCACGACCAGCGCGGCCAGCTTCACTCGGCTGCGGCCGCCGCCCTCGCCGTCGTCGCCGGTGGGGTCGCTGCTGTCGCCGCCGCCGTCGCCGCCGCGCTTGGAGTCGAGCAGCGCGGCCGCGGTGGCGGCCTGCCCGAAGGAGCGCTGCTGCTGGCGCCGCGACGACCGCCCGGCTTCGCCCGGCGCGGTCTCCTGGGTGACGGTGTCCTGGGTGACGGGGTCGGCTGTGGCTGCTGCGGCCGCGGCTGTCGTCGCCGCCGGGTCGACCGCGCTGAACTCCTGAGTCGGCTCCTCGGCCGGGCCGCGGCCCGAGGTGTAGATGCCGGCCGCACGGGTGCCGGGTTCCGGGCGCGGGCGGGCCGGCTGGGGCGCCTCAGAAGCCTCAGCGGCTTCGGGGGCCTCGTCCTGCTGCGCCGCCGGTGCGGCGTCGGGACTACTCGTGGCCTCGGCCGGCTCGTTGTGCGCGTCGGGGCCCGTCTGGGCGCCGGTCTGGTCGCCGCTCTGCTGGCCGGCCGCGGGGCTCGCCTGGGCGGCGACGGGCGTCGCCTCGGCGGCCGTCCCGTCGGCCGGTGTGCCGTCGTTGCCGGCGGCAGCGGCGGCACGGGCGGCCATCACGTCCTGGACGACGCGGGGCTCCTCGTAGCGCTGGCCGTTGCCCTCGGCGGCCTCGGCGGCCGTCGGCACGGGACCGGACAGGCGCGGGTCGACCGGGGGCCGGCCGCTGCGGTCGCGGTCCTTGACGTTCGAGCGGCCGGGCGCCGGACGCTGCGCCGCCGCCGTCTTCGGGGGCGTGCTGGCCGCCCGCTGCTGCTCCTCCGGGTCGGGGCGGGCGGTGGACTCGGACTGCTCGGCGGCGCGGGCGCGGGCCCGGGCGGCCTGGGCGCCGCTGAACGCCTGCGCCGTGGCGGCGAACCGCGCTTCGTCGGCGGCCGGAGGGGCCTGCATGGCGCCGGCGGCGCGGGCCTCCTTCTGGATCGGCGGCAGCATCGACGGCTGCGGCGACGCTGCGCCCAGCGGTGCCGAGGTCGGGCGCTGCCGGGTGGGCAGCCCCTGCTGCTCGGCGTCCTGTTCCCGGCGCGCGTCGTCGCCGCGGCTCACGGCCGCTCCGCGCGACGCGGCCGCATCCGGTGCCGCCTGCCGCGACGGTGCCTGCTCCGGTCCCCGCGCCTCCTGAGACCCCCGTGCGTCGCGGGACGCCGGCTGCTCGTGCTGACGTGCGTTCTCGGCGCCCCGAGCCTCCCGCGACGGGTCGCCGTGCGGTGGGCGCGCGCCGGCGCCGGATCGAGCCGGGTCGGCAGCACGTGCCGCCGCGAGGTCAGACGGGCGTGGCGCACCGCGGTTGGCCGTACCCGCCAGGTCGGACGGACGGGCCGCACCGGTCCCCGCACCCGCCGCGTCGGCGGAACGTGGCGCACCCGAACCCGCACCGTTCGCCGGGCGTACCGCACCACGGTCCGCGGCGCCCGCCGCGTCGGCCGAACGTGCCGCACCCGAACCCGCACCAGCCGCCGGATGTGGCGCACCACGGTCCGCAGCACCCGCCGAGTCGGCCGGACGCGCCGCACCGGTCCCCGCACCCGCCGCGTCGGCCGAACGTGCCGCCGCCACGTCGGACGGGCGGGCGGTGGCGTTGCCCGACGGAGCCGAGTCGGGCCGGCGCGTGGGCCGGTCGTCGCCGGCGGGCCGGCCGTCGGTGGCCGACCGGTTGCGCGCATCGTCAGGTCGCCCGCCGTCGGTGGCCGGCTGGCTGTGGGCGTCGTCAGGTCGCCGGTCGTCGGGGGCGGGACGGTCGCCCTCTGGGGAGGGGTGGCCGTTGCCGGTGGGGCGGGAGGCGCTCGGCCGGGCATCGACGACCCGCGGGCTGCCGGTGGACCCAGTGGTCCCAGCGGACCCACTGGCCCCAGAAGCCCCCGAGGCCGGGCGAGCGCCCGGCTCGGCTTGGGCCGCCGCTTCGGCAGCGGCCTTGGCCTCCGCCGCCGCGCGCGCCTTGGCCGCCCGCTTCTCCGCGAGCACCGCCGCCGAGGCGGCGATGGTCGTGCGCAGAGCCGGCGCGCCGCCGGCGCCCGAAGCACCGCCGTCGCCCGCAACGTCAGCGCGCGAAGCGGCCGCAGCGCCGCCAGGACCCGAAGCGCCGGAGCGCCCGCCGTCCGCGGCCGGGCGGCCGGATGTGCCGTTCGTCTCAGCCGTGGGGTCCGCGGATGCGTTTCCGGCCGGCCCGGTAGGGTCTGCGGAAGACGTCGCCGCCGAGCCGTCGGCGGGCAGGCCGGCCTCAACGCCGGCGTCGTCGCCATGGTCGGTGGAACCGGCCGCGGCGCCGCCCCGGCCAGATGGGTTGTCGTTCACGCTAAGGCACCTATCGGTTTGTATATGCGCAATTCGTCAGTAGTCAGGGCTTGCCTCGCGCATCTTACGTCAATGGTCGAGTCGATCTCGCCCCGACGCCGAGACCCAGAGCAATGGCGTACGCCGTGGTGCCGCCGAAGAGGAACACCAGGCCGGCTACGTCGCCGAGGATGACGCGATCTTCGCCCGGCGGCGTCTGGGCCAGCCACAGGACCGGGCCGAGCCACAGCGCCGCCACCACCGCGATGCCCGCCCGGCTGCGCGCGCACGCCCGCACCAGCACCGCCAGCGCGACGGCCCCGCCGACGGCGAGCAGGATGCCGGCCGGGTTCTGCCACCGGTGCACGAACGCCCCGGTGACAGCCACCACGACCGCGACCGCCCCGAGCCCGGCGACAGCGAGCGCGGAGAGCACGCGCGCCCACCGCGACGGGTGTCCGGGCGGCGCCGACGGCCGCACGGACGACGCCGCACCGGGCGCGACGGTCACGGGACGACGCCGGCGAAGAGGTCGGTCTCGAATTCCGGCGCCGTGCCGCGGCGGCCGTGCGCCAGCCGGAAGTACTCCTGCGCCCAGATGGGCTGCCCGACGTTGTCTGACAGCGTGAAATACGGCCAGTGGACGTCGATCTGGGTGGCGTGCGCCCGCATGGCCGCCATCTTGGCGTCGAGGTGGCCGGTGCCGTCGATGACGGCGTCGACGTCGGCGAGGTCGACCACGTAGCCGAAGTCGTCGGCCGAGGCGATGTTCTCGAAGCCGGCGTCGCCGCGCTCGCGCAGCGCGGTGAGCGCCTCTTGCAGCACCTGCCGCGGCGTGGCCGTCCAGTACACCTTCGCGACGTCCCAGGCGGCGCCGAGGTCGGGGCGGTAGGAGCGGACGGCGGCGAGGTCGCGCGCGTAGGTGGCGACGCGGTGCGCCTGGAGGTGGTCGGGGTGGCCGTAGCCGCCGTGTTCGTCGTAGGTGACCAGCACCTGCGGGCGGACCTCGCGGATGACGGCGACGAGGTGGTCGGCCGCCTCGCGGAGGTCGGCGGCCCAGAACGAGCGGGGGTCGAGCTGGTCGGGCGCCACCGCGCGGCGGCCGTCGGCGCCCCACACCATGCCGGAGTCGCGGTACCGGCCCGGACCACCCAGGAACCGGTGGTCGGCGACCTTCAGCTGCGCCATGGCGTCGGCCAGCTCGCCGGCGCGGTGCGGCCCGAGCGTGTCGTCGTGCTCGGGCGCGAGGTGCGCCAGCTCGGGCAGCACGATCTCGCCCTGCTCGCCCTGTGTGCAGGTGACGAGCGTGACGTGGGCGCCCTCAGCGGCGTAGCGGGCCATGGTGGCGCCGGTGCCGATGGACTCGTCGTCGGGGTGGGCGTGTACCAGCAGCAGCCGGCGGTCGGGTAGGTCGACGGGCATGCACCCAGCCTATGCAGGGGGGCCGACAGCCGGCCGATCGCCGGGGTTCGGCCGACCGCCGCCGCCCGGACGGCCTACTCTAGGCGTGTCCCGCGGACCACCTCCCCAGGAGGAGTGACGTGCCCAGCCTCCAGCTCGCGCTCCCGAACGGCGTCGACCCGGCCAGCCGCTGGCGGCTCACGGCCCGGGCACACGAGAGCTTCCTGCGGTCCGATCCCTCCGGCGACGACGAGGTCCGGCCGGTCGTCCTGGAGTCCTGGCGCCGCTCCGCCGCCCTGCACGTCGACCCCGACCGCCGCGACTCCCCCATGACGCTGGTCGACGACGCGCTGGCCGAGGCCCGCGCCACCCACCCGCTGCGCCACGCCATGCCGGTGGTGCGCCGGCTGCTGGTCGACGACGCCGCCGACGCGGGCGTGCTGGTCATCGTCGGCGACGCACGCGGCCGCATCCTGTGGGCCGAGGGCGACGACGACCTGCGCCGGCGGGCCGAGCGCATGCACCTGCAGGCCGGCGCCGACTGGTGCGAGGACGCCATGGGCACCAACGCCATCGGCACGGCACTGGCGGTCGGCGACACCGTGCAGGTCTTCGGCAGCGAGCACTTCGCCCGCACCGTCCAGCCGTGGAGCTGCACCGCCGCGCCCATCCGCGACCCTCGCACCGGGCACATCATCGGCGTCCTCGACATCACCGGCGGCGCGTCGGTGGTGACGCCGCAGTCGGCGTTCCTGGTCCGTTCGGCCGTGGCGGCGGTCGAGGCCGAACTGCGGCTGCTCGGCGGCGCGCTCTCGGCCACGCCCGGCAGCCGTCTGGACGTGCTGGGCCGCCCGCGCGGGCTGCTCGTGCACCTGGGCCGGAACGTCGAACTGAGCCTGCGCCACACCGAGCTGCTGCTCCTGCTCGCCGAACAGCCCGACGGCCTGCCCGCCAGCGAGCTGGCCTGGCAGCTGTACGAGCACGACGCCGCCGAGGTCACCGTCCGCGCGGAGATGTCGCGGCTGCGCAAGGCCGTCCCCGACCTGCTGTCGCCGGCCGGCCAGTACCGCCTGCGCACGCAGCTGCGCACCGACGCCATGGACGTCGCCGACCGCCTGACCCGCGGCGACCACCGCGGCGCCGTCGAGCTGTACCGCGGCGACCTGCTGCCGCGGTCGGCCGCGCCGGGGGTCGTGGCGCTGCGCTACCGGCTGCACGGCTGGCTGCGCAACGTGCTGCTGCAGTCGGGCGACGGCGAGGCGCTGCGGCGCTACGCGATGTCGCCGTCCGGCCGCGACGACGCGCAGATCTGGCGGGCCTGCCTCGACGGTTCCGTGCCCGGCTCGCCGCAGCGCGCGGAGGCCGCCGCCATCCTGGACGGCCTCGACGGCGAGCTCGGCCACACCGGCTGACGGCGTCGCAGCCGGCGGATGCGCCATTGATCAGCCGGGCTGGCCCGCACGCGATGAGGAGTTCGGCCGGGCGGGCGCCATGGATCAGCCGGGCTCGTTCGAGCGCTGTGAGGAGTTCGACCGGGCGGGCGCCATGGATCAGCCGGGCTGGCCCGCACGCTGTGAGGAGTTCGGCCGGGCGGGCGCCATGGATCAGCCGGGCTCGTTCGAGTGCTGTGAGGAGTTCGGCCGGGCGGGCGCCATGGATCAGCCGGGCTCGTTCGAGTGCTGTGAGGAGTTCGGCCGGGCGGGCGCCATGGATCAGCCGGGCTGGCCCGCACGCGATGAGGAGTTCGACCGGGCGGGCGCCATGGATCAGCCGGGCTGGCCCGCACGCGATGAGGAGTTCGACCGGGCGGGCGCCATGGATCAGCCGGGCTCGTTCGAGTGCTGTGAGGAGTTCGACCGGGCGGGCGATGGGCGGGCTGGGTTTTGGGCGGCCCGCCCGGTCGTGACACGAGGGTAGGCGACGACACGTTGCAGTCGCGTTGCGAGCACGACCGCCCTGCTCAGCCGCTCAGTGCTGGACGACGACGTCCTCGCGGACGGCGGCATAGTGGCAGGCCGACTCGTGGTCGCTGCCGGGCCGCACCGTCAGCTCCGGGTCTTCCTGGGCGCACTTGTCGGTGGCCTTCCAGCAGCGGGTCCGGAACCGGCAGCCGCTGGGCGGGTTGGCCGGGCTGGGGACGTCGCCGCTGAGGATGATCTGCTGCCGCTGGCCGCGCACCGACGGGTCGGGGACGGGCACCGCGGACAGCAGCGCCTGGGTGTACGGGTGCGTCGGCTTCTCGTAGATCTGGGCGTCGCTGCCGGTCTCGACGATGCGGCCGAGGTACATGACGGCCACGCGGTCGGCGATGTGCCGGACGACGGAGAGGTCGTGGGCGATGAAGATGTACGACAGCCCGAACTCGTCCTGCAGCTTCTCGAGCAGGTTGATGACCTGCGCCTGGACGGACACGTCCAGCGCGGACACCGGCTCGTCGCAGATGATGATCTCGGGCCGCAGCGCCAGCCCGCGGGCGATGCCGATGCGCTGGCGCTGCCCGCCGGAGAACTGGTGCGGGTAGCGGTTGATGTGCTCGGGGTTGAGCCCGACGACGTCGAGCAGCTCCTGCACCCGCTTGCGCCGCTGGCCGCGCGGCGCGACCTCGGGGTGGATGTCGAACGGCTCGCCGACGATGTCGCCGACGGTCATGCGCGGGTTGAGCGACGAGTAGGGGTCCTGGAACACGATCTGGATGTTCCGGCGCAGCTCGCGCAGCGCCTTGCCCTGCAGGTCGTAGATGTTCTGGCCGTGGAAGTACGCCTTGCCGCTGCTGGGCTCTTCCAGCCGCATGAGCAGCTTGGCCAGCGTCGACTTGCCACTGCCGGACTCGCCGACGATGCCGAGGGTCTCGCCCTTGTGCAGCTGCAGCGAGACGCCGTCGACGGCCTGGACGGCGCCGACCTGGCGCTTGACCACGACGCCGGTGGTCAGCGGGAAGTGCTTGACGAGGTTGTCGACCTCGAGGACGATGTCACTGCTGGGCGGGTTCGATGTCACCCTCGAGCACCTCCTGTGCGAAGTGGCACGCGCTGAGCCGGCCGGGCACGACCTCGGCCAGCGCCGGCCGCTGCTCCTTGCAGATGTCTCGCGCGTAGGGGCAGCGCGGCCGGAACTCGCAGCCGGCCGGGATGTTCGTGAGGTTCGGCGGCAGCCCCTTGATCGCCGAGAGCTCCTGGCCCTTGAGGTCGACCCGCGGGATCGACTCGAGCAGACCCTTGGTGTACGGGTGGGCCGGCGACGCGTAGATGTCGTGCACCGGCGCCTGCTCCATGATGCGCCCGGAGTACATGACCTCGATCTTGTCCGCGACGTCGGCGACGACGCCGAGGTCGTGGGTGATGAGGATGAGGCCCATGTTCCGCTCGCGCTGGAGGTCGGCCAGCAGCTGCATGATCTGCGCCTGGACGGTGACGTCGAGCGCGGTGGTGGGCTCGTCGGCGATGAGGACGTCGGGGTCGAGCGCGATGGCCATGGCGATCATGATGCGCTGGCGCATGCCGCCGGAGAACTGGTGCGGGTAGTCGCCGGCGCGCTCGCGGGCGGCCGGGATGCGCACCTGCTCCATCAGCTCGATGGAGCGCTTGCGGGCGTCCTTCTTCGACAGGCCCTCGTGGACGCGGAACATCTCGGCGATCTGCCAGCCGACCGGGAACACCGGGTTCAACGCGGACAGCGCGTCCTGGAAGATCATCGAGATGCTGCGGCCGCGGTAGGCGCGCCGCTCGTCGTCGGGCAGCGCCAGGAGGTCCTGGCCGCGGAAGCGCACCGAGCCGCCGGTGACGAACCCGGGCGGGGTGTCGAGGATGCCCATGATGGCCTGCGCCGTGACGCTCTTGCCGGAGCCGGACTCGCCCAGCACCGCCAGCGTCTCGCCCTCGTGCAGCGTGTAGGACACGCCGTTGACGGCCTTGGCCACGCCGTCGCGGGTGCGGAACTCGACCCGGAGATCCTCGACCTCCAGCAACGGGGTCAGCCCGGCCTGGTCAGGCCGCGGCGCGATGCCGGCTTGCGTGGTCGCCACTCGACGCCCTCCTCCTGTGATGTCGCTCAACGCAGCTTCGGATCGAGTGCGTCGCGGATGGCATCACCGAGCATGATGAAGGCCAGCACACACAACGACAGCGCTGACGCTGGGAACAACAGCATATGCGGCGACGTGCGGACGTAGTCCTGGGCCCGGCTGATGGCCAGCCCCCACGAGACCACCGGCGGCTGCAGGCCGACGCCGAGGAACGACAGCGTGGCCTCGGCGGCGATGTACCCGCCGATGGCGATGGTCGCGACGACGATGACCGGCGCGATCGAGTTCGGCACGACGTGCTTGAGGATCATCCGGGTGCCACCGGCGCCGAGCGCGCGGGCGGCCTGGACGTAGTCGGCCGAGCGCACCTGCAGCACCGACGAGCGGGTGATGCGCATGATCTGCGGCCAGCCCAGCACGGCCAGCGCCAGCACGACCTTGGAGATCGTGACCAGCTGCGGCGTCTCGGCGGTGCCCGGGAACGAGACCAGCACGATCAGCGCGCCGAGCAGCAGCGGGATGCCGAAGAAGATGTCGCCCAGCCGGGACACGACGGTGTCGGTGGCCTTGCCGTAGAACCCCGCCACGGTGCCGGCGATGCCGCCGATGATCAGCACGCCGAGCGCCGTCAGCACGCCCACCATGATCGAGGCGCGGGCGCCGTAGATGGTGTGCGTGTAGACGTCGCAGCCGTTGTTGTCGTACCCGAACCAGGCCGCGCTGCTGGGGCCCTGACGGCTCAGCGCGAGGTCGCAGTCGGTCGGGGCGAGCGACGTGAACAGGCTCGGCACGACGGCGATGACCACGAAGAACACGAACAACGCGGCCGAGATGATGAACGTCGGCTTGCGGACGAGATCGTGCCAGGCGTCACGGCCGAGGGTGCGGACGGTGGTCTCCGTCGTCTCGGGCGCCTCGGCCTCGATGACGACGGGCGGTGTGGGGTCAGCCATGACTGATCCTCGGGTCGAGCCAGCCGTAGATGAGATCGACCAGCAGGTTCACCAGCAGGAAGACGAGCACCAGCACGGTCACCGCGCCGGTGACCATGACGCCGTCCCTGGTGGTGATGGAGCGGAAGATGAGGTTCCCCACGCCGGGGACGTTGAAGATGCCCTCGGTGACGATGGCGCCACCGAGCAGCGCGCCGAAGTCGGCGCCGATGAAGGTGATGACCGGGATCAGCGAGTTCCGCATGGTGTGGATGCCGATGACCCGGCGTTGCGGCATGCCCTTCGCGACGGCCGTGCGGACGTAGTCGGCCCGGCGGTTCTCCGCGAGGCTCGTCCGCGTCAGCCGGGCGACGTAGGCCAGTGAGAGTGAGGCGAGCACGAACCCTGGCAACAGCAGGTTGTACAGGCTCGCGTCACCGCCCACGGTGGCCGGGAAGATCCCCCAGCGCATCCCGAGGAACAGTTGCAGCACCGAGCCGATGACGAACACCGGGATCGAGACGACCACCAGGGTCGAGACCAGCACCAGGTTGTCGATGAAGCTGCCGCGCCGCAGGCCGGCCAGGATGCCGGCGCCGATGCCGATGAGGATCTCGAAAGCGATCGCGACGAGGGCCAGCTTCACCGTGGTCGGGTAGGCCCGCAGCAGTTCCTCACCGACGGAGAGACCCTGGAACGTCTCGCCGAAGTCCCCCTGCAGCAGGTTGCCCAGGTACTTGACGTACGCGATGGGCAGCGGGTCGTCGAGGTTGTACTTCTCCGTCATCGCCTGGACATAGGCGGGCGGACACGGCCGGGCGCCGCAGCGGCCGGCGAACGGATCGCCCGGCAGCGCCCAGACCAAGGCGTAGATGATGAACGTCGTGCCGATGACCACGGGGATCATCTGGAGCAGGCG
This sequence comes from Jiangella sp. DSM 45060, assembly GCF_900105175.1. Lineage (NCBI taxonomy): Bacteria > Bacillati > Actinomycetota > Actinomycetes > Jiangellales > Jiangellaceae > Jiangella > Jiangella sp. DSM 45060. Next base: position 5,204,199 of record NZ_LT629771.1, read on the forward strand.
CCGCGTGACGTACCGGCCCATGGCTCAACCTTTCCCTTCGCAGGCGGTTCGCGCCAGCGTACGGGGCGTCCATCTCGACGTGTGACGAGATGGACGCCCCGCAACTGTCCGCTGCGACCCTAGAGCATCGGTTACTTCACCGAGATCGACAGCGGGTCGACGTAGCCCTTCCAGGTGAAGCCCGGCTCGTTGACGTTCTCGGACCAGCCACGCTGGCCGTTGTCGTACCAGAGCGGGACGATCGCCATGTCCTCGGCGAGCAGCTCCTCGGCCTGGTTGTACAGGTCGAGCGCCTCCTGACCCTCCAGGCCGGCGGCCTGCTGGATCAGCGCGTCGAACTCGGGGTTGTTGTAGCCACCGTCGTTGGCCGAGCCGTTGGCGGTGTAGAGCGGCGCCAGGAAGTTCTGGATGGACGGGTAGTCGGCCACCCAGCCGGTGCGGAACGGGCTGGTGATCTCGTTGGCGTTGACCCGGCCGCGGAACGAGCCGAAGTCGGGGTCGTAGTCGCCCTGGCAGTCGACGCCCAGCGTCTCGCGGATGGACGTGCAGGCCGCCTCGACCCACTCGCGGTGACCACCGTCGGAGTTGCTGGCGATCATCAGCGTGCCTTGGACGCCGGCCGTCTGCGCGTACAGCTCCTGCGCCTTCTCGGCGTCGAACTCGCACCACTCGCCGCAGGTGCCCTCGACGTAGCCGTCGTTGCCCGGCGGGACCCAGCTGTTGGCCGGGACGTAGTTGCCCGGGCCGTAGGCGGCCGCGATGACGGCCTCACGGTCGATGGCCAGCGAGATGGCCTTGCGCAGGTTCGGGTCGGCCCAGGCCTCGGTGTTCGTCAGCGGGAACGTCATGCTGGTGAACCGGGTCGTGAGCGGCTCCGAGGCGGAGCGGCCCTCGAGGTCGGTCTTCCAGACGTCGCCGGCCAGACCCACCGGCGGGATCTTGTCGAGGATGTCGAGCTGGTTCGCCACGACGTCGGCGTAGGCGGCGTCGAGGTCGGCGTAGATGCGGTACTCGATGTTCTCGACCTGCGGCTTCGGGTCGCCGGCGTAGTCGGCGTAGGCCTTCAGGTTGATCGAGGTGTTCGGGACCTCCTCGACGAACTCGAACGGGCCGTTGCCGATCGGGTGCGCCTCGAAGGCGGCCTGGTCGGTGAAGAAGCTCTCCGGCATCGGGTAGAACGCCGAGTAGCCGATGATCGTCTCGAACAGCGAGTTCGGCGAGCCGAGCGTGACGGTGAAGGTCTTGTCGTCGACCACCACGAGGCCGCTCATCGTCTCGGCGGTGGCCGAGCCCGGGATGAACGCGCCGGTGTCGTCGGTCTGACCGGCCACCGCGTCGAAGCCGGCGATGTTGGCGCCGTCGGGGCCGAAGAAGTACTGGTTCAGCTGCGCGTTGGCGCCGGCGGCGCCGAAGTTCCAGGCGTCGACGTAGCTCTGCGCGGTGACCGGGGTGCCGTCGTGGAACGTCCAGTCGTCCTTGATGGTGATGGTGAACTCGGTGAAGTCCTCGTTCGGCTCGATCGACTCGGCCATGGCGAGCCCGGGCTCAGCGGTGTCGGGGTCGTAGGAGACCAGGCCGGTCCACATCGCGTCGACGATGTTGCCGCCGCCGACCTCGTTGGTGGTGGTCGGGATCAGCGGGTTCTCCGGCTGCGTGCTGTTGATGGACACCGAACCGGTGGGGCCATCGCTGGAACCGGTGTCGTCGCTGCCGGAACCGGTGTCGCCGTTGTCGTCGTCGCCGCCACAGGCGGCGAGCACGAGCGTCAGGCCTACGGCTGCCGCCACCACGGCTCCTCTGCGAGCAGAGCCTCGCATGGAATCCTCCTCAAACGGGCCTGCGCCCGGTGGTCATCGGGCGTGACCGATCGGCCTCGCCACCATTGGTGCGGATCTGCGCACAGCCGGGTACGGTCGCGATCCTGATCCGCGCCCTCATTTCTAAACCCGCACATCCCCCCGGGCAAGTCTGACCGGACTACCGTCGCACAACGCAACCGGACTGTGACCATACCGGCTGATTGCTGTGATCCTGCCGCGTGAGCTGCGAATTCTTCGGCTGAATCGATCCGATCACGGCAGGTTTGCGGGGCTTTTCGGGTGGTGACGATCACAGCTCAGCGCAGCCGCGGATCGAACGCGTCGCGGACCGCGTCGCCCAGCATGATGAAGGCGAGCACCGTCACGGAGAGGAAGGCGCCGGGAAAGAGCAGCATGTGCGGCGACTGGCGGATGTACGAGCGCGCCTCGCTGATCGCGATGCCCCAGGAGATGACCGGCGGCTGCAGGCCGATGCCCAGGAACGACAGCGTCGCCTCCAGCACCACGAACACGCCGAGGATGATCGTGGAGTACACCACGACCGGCGCCATGGCGTTGGGCAGGACGTGCCGCAGCAGAATGCGACCGGCTCCGGCGCCGAGCCCGCGCGCGGCCTGCACGTACTCCGACTGCTTGACCTGGATCACCGTCGAGCGCATCAGCCGGGCCACCATCGTCCAGCCGAGGACGCCCAGGGCGAGCACCACCTTGCCGATGGTCTGCCAGGACGGGGTGCCGACCGCCGACGGGAACGTCGCCAGCACGATGACGGCGCCCAGCAGCATCGGGACGGCGAAGAACATGTCGGTGATCCGCGACAGCCACGCGTCGAGGCGACCGCCGTGATAGCCGGCGACCATCCCGACGACGCTGCCGACGACCGCGATGACGACGGTCGTCAGCACGCCGACCAGGATCGATGCCCGCGCGCCGTAGATCGTCCGGGAGAACATGTCGCAGCCCTGCAGGTCGTAGCCGAACCACGCGCCGGCGCTGGGCGCCTCGCGGGAGTGGGCGAGGTCGCAGGCCCGCGGGTCGACGTCGGTGAACAGCCCCGGCACGGCCGCCATCGCGACCAGCACCAGGATGATCGCGGCCGACGTCAGGAACAGCGGCTTGCGGCGCAGATCGCGCCAGGCGTCGCCGGCCAGCGACCGGGGCACGGTCGCCGCGTGCCCGCCGCGCCGCCGCCTAGGCATGACGGATCCTCGGGTCGAGCACCGCGTACACCAGGTCGACCAGCAGGTTCACGATCAGGAACACCAGGACGAGGACGGTGACGGCGGCGGTCACGGTGGCGCCCTCGTGCGCGTTGATGCCGCGGAAGATCATGTTGCCGACGCCCGGGATGTTGAAGATCCCCTCGACGACGACCGCGCCGCCGAGCAGCCCGCCGAAGTCGGCGCCGACGAACGTCACGACCGGGATCAGCGAGTTGCGCAGGGTGTGCACGCCGATGACCCGCTGCCGGGTGAGGCCCTTGGCGACGGCCGTACGGACGTAGTCGGTGCGCAGGTTCTCGACCAGGTTCGCCCGCACGAGCCGCGCGACGAACGCCAGCGACAGGCTGCCCAGCACGATCGCGGGCAGCACCAGCGAGAACAACGTCCCGTCGGAGGTCACCGGGAACCAGCCCAGCCGCACGCCGAAGGTCACCTGCGCCAGCATCCCCAGCACGAACACCGGGATCGACACCACGACCAGCGTGCTGACCAGCACCAGGTGGTCGAGGAAGCCGCCACGGCGGATGCCGGCCAGCACGCCGGCGGCGACGCCGATGACCAGCTCGACGAGGATGGCCAGCACCGTGAGCTTCAGCGTGGTCGGGTACCGCTGCAGCAGCTCGTCGGCGATGGACACGCCGGCGAACGTCTCACCGAAGTCGCCGGTGACCAGCTTGCCCATGTACCGCAGGTACGCGAGCGGCAGCGGGTCGTCGAGGTTGTACTCGGCGGTCATCCGCGCCACGTAGGTGGGCGGGCAGGCCCGGTCGCCGCACTTCGCCGCGAACGGGTCGCCCGGCAGCGACCAGACCAGCGCGTAGATGAGGAACGTGGTGCCGATGACCACGGGCACCATCTGGCCGAGGCGCCGAACGACGTACCGAGTCATGCCTTCCTTCAGCGATCAGCAGCGCTCCGGGTGCGCGCCGGAGTCAGACTGTACGGCGCGCACCCCGAGCCGGCGTCAGCCGGTGGTGGTGACGCTGAGCAGGTCGACGGTCTGGAACACGGTGAGGTGGACGTTCTCGACGTGAGTGGAGTAGCCGGCGATGTTCACCCGGTGCCACAGCGGGATGGCCGGCATGAACTCGGCGAGCAGGTTCTCGGCCTCGTGGTAGAGGGCGACGCCCTCCTCGGCGTCCGAGGCAGCGGCCGCTTGGCCGACCAGCGTGTCGAACCGCTCGTTGGTGAAGTCGCCGTCGTTGGCGGAGGCGCCGGTGGCGAAGATCGGCACCAGGAAGTTCTCCAGCGACGGGTAGTCCATCTGCCAGCCGGTGCGGAAGATGCCGTCCAGTGCCCGCTCGGTGACCTTGCTGCGGAAGGTGGCGAGGTCGACCTCCGGCGTCGCGACGCAGTCGATCCCCAGGGTCTGGTTGATGTTGCCGCAGACGGCGTCGACCCAGGCCTTGTGGTCGGAGTCGGCGTTGTAGGTCAGCGCCACCGGCCCTTCGACGCCGTCGGTCTCGGCGTACAGCGCCTGCGCGGCCTCGGGGTCGTACGTGCAGAACTCGCCGCACGCCTCGTCCTGGGCATCGGGGACCACGGGCGACACCCAGCCGGTGGCCGGGATGCGGGCGCCGGCGAAGATGGCGTCGACGATCGTCGCCCGGTCGATCGACATCGAGATGGCCTGCCTGATCCGCGGGTCGTCGAATCGGGGGTCATTGGCCGACGGCGCGAACGTGATGGTCTCGAAGACGCCGGTCTCGCGCCTGATGAACCGCTCGCCGAGGTCGATCTTGTAGGTGTCGCCGGCCAGTGCGGAGGTCGGCAGCAGCGGCATGATGTCGAGCTGGTTGGCCTGCAGGTCGTTGTAGGCGGCGTCGTCGTTCTCGTAGATGCGGTAGACCGCGCCGTCGATGCTCGGCTTCACGTCGCCGTTGTAGTCGGGGTAGGCGGTGAGCCGGACGTCGATGTTCGGCTCCCACGACTCGAACTCGAACGGCCCGGTGCCGATGGGGTGCTGGCCGTACGCCTCGGGGTCGTCGTAGAACGACTCGGGCAGCGGGGCGAACGCGGTGTAGCCCAGGCGCATCGGGAACTGCGACTCGGGCTGGGTCAGCGCGACGGTGAAGGTGCGCTCGTCGACTACTTGCAGCCCGGACATCGTCTCGGCGGCCGCCGAACCCTCGATCGGGTTTCCCTCGTCGTCGACGGCGTTCTGCACGTCGGCGTAGCCCTGGATCGGCTCGAAGAAGTAGCTGTTCAGCGTGGCGTTGTCGCCCAGCGCGGCCCAGTTCCAGGCGTCGACGAAGCTCTGCGCGGTGACCGGCGAGCCGTCGTGGAACGTCCAGCCGTCCTCCAGCGTGATGGTCCAGGTCTGGCTGTCGTCGGTGTCGATGCCCGCCGCGATCTCGTTCTCGGGCTGCCCGGTCTCGGCGTCGTAGCGGACGAGATAGGAGAAGACCTGGTCGAGGATATCGCCGCTGCAGACCTCGTTGCTGTTGGCCGGGACGAAGGCGGCCTGCGGGTTGCAGCCGCGCACCGTGACGGTGTTGGCGCTCTCGCCGGCCGCGTCGTCGCTGTCACCGCCACAGGCACCCAGCGCGAGCGCGAGCGCGACGGTTCCCAGCACCACCGACCTACGTGGCGAGACTGGCATGGGATTCCTCCTGGGTTCTACCCGAGGCGAGGCTGCGGGGTCCCGTCGCCAGCGCCACTACGGCCGTTTTGGCCGATTTGGGCACATAAGTGCCCGTCACTTTCTATGTGCCGTCCTCGTCCCAGGGCAAGTCCTGTGGATATCCGCGTTCACACTCGCAACGAGAATGTGACCTCCCCCCGGACGAGCGACATCATCGCTCACCAGTGCCGACGGCGCTCGACCGGGGGCGGTGACGGGCTATTGGGCGTGCTTGCGACGGGCCGCCGCGCGGCCGCGGGTGGAGGCGTCGAGCACGACCTTGCGCAGCCGGACGGCCTTCGGCGTGACCTCGACGCATTCGTCGTCGCGGCAGAATTCCAGCGCCTGCTCGAGCGAGAGCTTGCGCGGCGGGATCAGCCGCTCGAGCTCGTCGGCTGTGGAGGAGCGCACGTTGGTGAGCTTCTTCTCCTTGGTGATGTTGACGTCCATGTCGTCGGCGCGGGAGTTCTCGCCGACGATCATGCCCTCGTACACCTCGGTGGTCGGCTCGACGAACAGCGTGCCGCGTTCCTGCAGGTTGAACATGGCGTACGAGGTGGCGACGCCGGAGCGGTCGGCGACCAGCGACCCCGTCGGGCGGGTGCGGAGGTCGCCGGCCCACGGCTCGTAGCTCTCGAAGACGTGGTGGGCCAGGCCGGTGCCGCGGGTCTCGGTGAGGAAGTCGGTGCGGAAGCCGATCAGCCCACGGGCCGGCACCACGAACTCCATGCGGATCCAGCCGGTGCCGTGGTTCGTCATCTGCTCCATGCGGCCCTTGCGGACGGCCAGCAGCTGGGTGACGGCGCCGAGGTACTCCTCGGGGCAGTCGACGGTGAGCCGCTCGAACGGCTCGCGCAGCTTGCCGTCGATCTCGCGGGTGACGACCTGCGGCTTGCCGACGGTCAGCTCGTAGCCCTCGCGGCGCATGGTCTCGACGAGGACGGCGAGGGCCAGCTCGCCGCGGCCCTGCACCTCCCACGCGTCGGGCCGCTCCGTCGGCAGCACCCGCAGCGACACGTTGCCGATGAGCTCGGACTCGAGGCGGTCCTTGACCAGACGGGCCGTGACCTTCGACCCGCCGGACCGGCCGGACAGCGGCGACGTGTTGGCGCCGATGGTCATCGACAGCGCCGGCTCGTCGACGGTGATCAGCGGCAGCGGCCGCGGGTCGTCGACGTCGGCGAGCGTCTCGCCGATGGTGATCTCGGGGATGCCGGCGACGGCGATGATGTCGCCCGGGCCGGCCTTCTCGGCCGGCACCCGCTCCAGCGCCTCCGTCATGAGCAGCTCGGTGACCTTGACCCGCTCGATGCTGCCGTCCTTGCGGCACCAGGCGACCTGCGAGCCCTTGGCGATCTCGCCCTCGCGGACCCGGCACAGCGCCAGCCGGCCCAGGAACGGCGACGCGTCGAGGTTGGTGACGTGCGCCTGCAGCGGCGCGCCTTCGGTGTACGTGGGCGCCGGGATGGTGTCGAGGATCGTGGTGACCAGCGGCGACAGGTCGTCGGACGCGGGCACCTCGCCGTCGGCCGGCCGGTCCAGCGCCGCCTTGCCGTCGCGGGCGCACGCGTAGACGATCGGGAAGTCGAGCGCGCTCTGGTCGCTGGAGTCGTCGAGGAGGTCGAGGAACAGCTCGTACGTCTCGTCGACCACCTCGGCGATGCGCGCGTCGGGCCGGTCGGTCTTGTTCACGACCACGACGATCGGCAGCCGGTTGTGCAGCGCCTTGCGCAGCACGAACCGCGTCTGCGGCAGCGGCCCCTCACTCGCGTCGACCAGCAGCACCACGCCGTCGACCATCGACAGGCCGCGCTCGACCTCGCCGCCGAAGTCGGCGTGACCCGGGGTGTCGATGATGTTGATGGTGGTGTCGCCCCAGCGGACGGCGGTGTTCTTGGCGAGGATCGTGATGCCCTTCTCCCGCTCCAGATCACCGGAGTCCATGACCCGGTCGGCGACGTCCTGGTTGGCGCGGAACACCCCTGACTGCCACAGCAGCGCGTCGACGAGGGTGGTCTTGCCGTGGTCGACATGGGCCACGATGGCGACGTTTCGGAGGTCGTCGCGGCTGCGCACGGACATGCGGGGAACCCGTTCTGAATGGGGGGAGTTGACGGTCCATCCTACGGCGTTCCAGCTCGCCCACCTGCATCGTGCGTCGCGCACCCCGATGGACGACGTGAGATCGGTGCTGCCCCAGGCGCGACGATGTCCCCTCGATTCGCAGCAACCTCACATCGTTGTCTCCTGGCGCAGCTCAGCCCGCGTGACGGCGCCTGTCCCGGGCAACGGACGGTTCCAGAGCGGCTCGTCGAGAACGAGCGACGTCCGCAGGCGGTCGCGCAGCTCGCATTCCGGCGCCGAGCGGCAGCCCGCATGCACGTCGCCGAGAGCCAGGCGGACCAGCCTGGACCCCGCCCATCTGGCGTCGCCGACGGCGTCGACCAGCAGGTCGTGCGTGGTCAGGCCGGACTGCACGGCCTCGCAGAGCAGCGCGCGAACCGTCCGCAGCGAGTACCGGCCGCGACAGGCTGATCATGGCGCCGGCCTGACGCCGGGTCACAAGGCCGTCCTGGGCCTCGGCCAGGAGCCGCAATTCGCTGGAAACCCGCATGCCGTTCATCGTGTGCTGCGCGCGGGCCGGTAACCACTACGAAACCGTGGATTGTGGACGAAGAGGAGCGGTGCGGCGCTCTGTGGACACCGCCCGGCGTAACGGTGTGGCGGTACTGCGGGATGGACGTGAGATCACCGTCGCTCGAGGTGCGGTGATCTCACGTCGATCCAGCGGCCGGCCTCAGAGGACGCGGGTGTCGACCTCGGCGAAGTGGCAGGCCACCGGGTGGCCGACACCGGTGTCGATGAGCGGAGGCTCCTCGACGGCGCAGATCTCCTGGGCCTTCCAGCAGCGGGTCCGGAACCGGCAGCCGCTGGGCGGGTCCAGCGGGCTGGGGACGTCGCCGGCGAGGATGATGCGCTCGCGGCGGCGCTCCTCGACCGGGTCGGCCGTCGGCGCGGCCGACAGCAGCGCCTGGGTGTAGGGGTGCGCGGGGTGCTCGTACACCTCGTCGCGGGTGCCGGTCTCGACCACCTTGCCGAGGTACATGACGGCGACGCGGTCGGAGATGTGCCGGACGACGGAGAGGTCGTGGGCGATGAAGATGTAGGCCAGACCCAGCTCGTCCTGGATGTCCTCGAGCAGGTTGACGACGCCGGCCTGCACGGACACGTCGAGGGCCGAGACCGGCTCGTCGAGGACCAGCAGCCGCGGCTCGAGGGCCAGCGCGCGGGCGATGCCGATGCGCTGGCGCTGGCCGCCGGAGAACTCGTGCGGGTAGCGGTTGCCGTGCTCGGGGTTGAGGCCGACCAGTTCGAGCAGCTCGGCGACGCGCTTCTTGCCGCCGCCGCGCCACTTGCCGTGCACCTTGAGCGGCTCGGCGATGATGTCGTTGACCGGCATCTTCGGGTTGAGCGAGGCGTACGGGTCCTGGAACACGATCTGGAGGTCGCGCCGCACCTCGTTCATGCCGCGGGCGTCGAGGCTGGTCAGCTCCTTGCCCTGGAACACGACCGAGCCGGACGTCGGCTTGTGCAGCTGCAGGATGGCGCGGCCGGTGGTCGACTTGCCGCAGCCCGACTCCCCCACCACGCCGAGGGTCTCGCGGGCGTCGACGTGCAGGGAGACGCCGGTGACGGCCTGGACGTGGCCCACGACGCGGCGCAGCAGGCCGCCGCCGTAGACGGGGAAGTGCATGACGAGGTCGGTGACGTCGAGCAGGTGCTGGCCGCCGCCGGCCTCGGACGCCGCCTGGGGCGACGTGTCGGTCGAGGTCGCCATGGTCACACCGCCTCGCTCTCAGCGCGGAAGTACACCGTCGGGTCGTCGACCTCCGCGAGCTTGTCCCAATGGTGACACGCCGCGACGTGACCCAGCTCGTCGGTGCCGGCCAGCGGCGGCTCCGACTCGTGGCAGACGTCGGTGGCCAGCGGGCACCGCGGCGAGAACGGGCAGCCCTTCGGCAGGTTGATCAGCGACGGCGGGGTGCCGACGATCGGCCGCAGCCGGGCGCCCGACCCGCCGCCCTCCAGCGACGGGATCGACCCCAGCAGGCCGGCGGTGTACGGCATCCGCGGGTGGTAGAAGACGCGGTCGGTCTCGGCGATCTCGACCGGCTTGCCCGCGTACATCACCAGCACCCGGTGCGCCATGCCGGCCACCACGCCGAGGTCGTGCGTGATCAGCACGATGGCCGCGTTGACCTCGTCCTTCACCTGCACGAGCGTCTCGAGGATCTGCGCCTGGACGGTGACGTCGAGGGCCGTGGTGGGCTCGTCGGCGATGATGACGTCGGGGTTGTTGATGACCGCCATCGCGATCATGGCGCGCTGGCGCATGCCGCCGGAGAACTCGTGCGGGTAGTTGTCCAGCCGCTTCTTCGGCTGCGGGATGCCTACCAGCGCCAGCATCTCCTCGGCCCGGGCCAGCGCCTTCTTCCGCGGCATGATCTCGTGCGAGAGGACCGCCTCGGCCAGCTGGTCGCCGATCGAGTAGACCGGGTTGAGCGCCGTCATCGGGTCCTGGAAGATCATCCCGATCTTCTTGCCGCGCAGCGCCCGCTGCTGCTTCGCCGACTTCTTCAGCAGGTCGTCGCCGCGGTAGAGGATCTTGCCGGCGATGCGGGCGGACTTGGGCAGCAGCCCCATGACCGCCATCGACGACACCGACTTGCCCGATCCGGACTCGCCGACGATGCCCAGGACCTCACGCTCGTGGACGGCGTACGAGACGCCCCGCACGGCGCGGACCAGGCCGTCGTCGGTGGGGAACGAGACGGTGAGGTCCTCGACCCGCAGGACCTCCTTCTCGCCCGGGCCCGCGGTCTCCTCCAGCTTGGTGGCGACGTGCACCTCGGCCGCGGACTCGGTGACGGCGGGCTGGTCGGCGGCGCCACCACCGGCGGGGTCGGGCAGTGGGGCGCCGACCGGCATGCTCGGATTCGTCATCAGTCACGCACCCGGTTCTGTCGAGGGTCGAAGGCGTCACGCAAACCGTCGCCGATGAAGTTCACCGACAACGCGATGGCGATGATGAACACACCAGGGAACCAGAACAGCCACGGTCTGGTCGAGAACGCCGTCTGGTAGGTGCTGATCAGCTTGCCCAGCGACGTGTCAGGGTCCTGCACGCCGAAGCCCAGGAACGACAGCGCCGCCTCGAGCAGGATGGCCGCGGCGACGGCCAGGGTCGCGGCGACGATGATGACGCCGACGATGTTCGGCAGCATGTGCTTGACGATGATCCGCCGGGCCGACGTGCCGGCGGCGCGGGCGGCCTCGACGAACTCCTTCTCGCGCAGCGACAGGAACTCGCCGCGCACCAGCCGGGCCAGCCCGGTCCAGGTGACCAGGCCGATGACCAGGCCCAGGACGACGATGCCGGAGTCGCCGTAGCGGCGGCCGAGGACGGCCGCGATGACCAGCAGCGGGATGGTGATCATGACGTCGGTGAAGCGCATCAGCACGGCCTCGGTGCGGCCGCGGAAGTAGCCGGCGGTGGCGCCGATCAGGGTGCCGATGACGGTGCCGACCAGGCCGACGATGAACGCGATGGTGAGCGACTGCTGCACACCGCGCATCGTCAGCGCGAAGTAGTCCTTGCCGACGTTGTCCTGGCCGAACGGGTGCTCGCCGAGGTGGACGCCGCTGCCGCCGAGCCAGGACGGCAGCACGCTCAGCGTCGGCCGGCCGGAGTTCTCGACGGTCGCGATGGACGTGTAGTCCTTGTCCCACCAGCCGGGAATGTTGGCGAAGCCGATCGAGCTGAACGCCAGCAGCACGATCAGCACCAGCGTCACCAGACCGGCCATCGCGGCGCGGTGCCGGAAGAACCGGCGCCGCACCATCTGCGCCTGGGTGCGGGCGACGACGGTCATGCCCTGCGCGTCGGCGGCCGCCGGCGCGGGCCCGGGATCGGGAGTCGAGGGGTTGCTCATCGTTTCGTCCTCCTCACGACAACCGGATGCGCGGGTCGAGGAACGCGTAGGCGATGTCGGCCAGCATGTTGAACACCACGGCCGCGGTACCGGCGACCAGGAAGAAGCCCATCACCGGGTTCGGATCGACCCGGGTCAGCGCGTCGGTGAACATCTTGCCGAGTCCGGTCCAGCCGAACACGTTCTCGGTGATGACCGCACCGCTGAGCACCCCGGCGAAGTCGAACGCCATGAGCGTGGTGATGGGGATCATCGCGTTGCGGAACGCGTGCTTGACGATGACCCCGCGCTCGGCGAGGCCCTTCGACCGGGCGGTGCGCACGTAGTCCTGGTTCAGCACCTCGAGCATGCTCGACCGGGTGTACCGGGTGTAGGTGGCGAACGAGATCAGCACGATCGCGACGGTGGGCAGGATCAGGTGGGTCGCGCGGTCCAGCCCCTCCTCCCAGAAGGTGCCCTGAAAGTTCGGGGTGCGCGCGCCGATGGTGGCGATGACGCGGCCGCCGACGCGGTCGGAGTAGACGTCCCAGGCGCCGAGCAGGCGGTCCAGGAAGAGCAGCGCGCCGGTGCCGAGACCGGTCAGGACGGCGGCCTGGATGGCCTGCCGGCGCTGCAGCCCGCCCAGGCCGTAGCCGATGCCGACACCGACGGCGACGGTGACCACGGCGAGCGCGACGATGGTCAGGCCGCTGGGGTCGTCGAGTACGGAGTCCAGCGCGAAGTGGCAGATGATGCCGATGCCCGCCGACGCGAGCGCGGAGTACAGCACGTTGCGGTATGTGAACCCGGCCACCAGCGCGGTGGTCAGGAACGCCAGTCCGACGGCGGTGACGGCGATGACGACGATGCCGAGGCCGGGATCCTCGAACCAGCGGGTCTCCGAGAGCAGCCACAGCGCACCGGCCGAGGCCACGAACGCCGTGGCGAACGTGGCGAGACGTCTGGTGCGGTCGCCGGAGATGACGATCATCCAGAACAACCCGCTGACCACGCCGAGGACCACCGCCACGCCGACGGGGACGGTCGGATCTGCCAGCCAGTCGTTGAACCGGATCGCGCCGTACTCCTTGAGCAGCACCGCCACCCAGAAGATCGGCAGCGAGAAGAAGAGGAAGGCGCTGAACGTGACGGTGTAGTCCAGGCCGCTGTACTGACGCAGCGCGGTGACGATGCCGACGGCGATGCCCAGCAGCATGGCCAGCACGGTGGCCGCGATGACCAGCTGCAGGGTCTGGACGAACGCGACGCTGAGCAGCGCGCTGACGTCTTGGCCCTGAATGCTCTGGCCGAGGTCGCACTCGAAGACGAACGGGGCGAGGCAGCCGGCCGCGCCCTTGAGCCAGATGAAGTAGCGCAGCGGCGCCGGTGTGTCGAGGTTCAGCAGCCGGATGCGCGCCTCGATCTGCGCCTCGCGGTTGGGCGCCCGGGACTCCTGCAGATCGGCCAGCGGATTGCCGGCGTTCGCCGTGAGGAGATACATCACGAACGTGGCGGCGAGCAGGATGAAGAAGGAGACGATCACCCTGCGCACGATGAAGACCAGCATGTCTACACCAGCCCGTCGACAGTCATGAGATCAGTTCCAACTCTCGTCAGGTCCGCGCCGCCGCGTCGTCCGGTGGGACGGTGCCTCGGGCGCAAGGCTCGGGCCAGGGACGACGAGGCCCCTGGCCCGAACCTTCGGGCCGGTCCGGCCGGGATTCCCGGCCGGACCGGCGTGCGGACGGTCAGGACGTGCGCGACCACTCTTCCATGTTGAACGACACCTGGGTCTGGGCGGCGTTCTGCTGGACACCCTCGATGGCGGGGTTGTGGGCCGTGACGCCCGGGTGCGCGTAGAGCGGGATGCTGAAGAGGTCGTTCCAGAGGTGGGTCTCGATCTCGGTCAGCAGCTCGGTCTGGCGGTCCTCGTCGACCGTGACGATCAGCTCGGTCCACGCGGCGTCGACGTCGGGGTTGGAGTAGCCGTACGGGTTCTGGCCCTCGTTGGTGCGGTAGAGCGAGGCGCCGGACGACATGACGCCCGAACCGGCCCACGCGAACAGCGCGACCTCGTAGCTGGTCACGTCGACGATGCCGGCGCCGAGGTCAGGCGTCGGGGTGTCGACGATCTCGAAGCCGGCCTGGTCGCAGGACGCCTTGATGGCGGCCACGGTGTCGGCGCGACGCGGGTTCGGGTCGGAGCGCAGCACGCGGATCTGGGTGCCGGCGGCGCCGGCGGCGTCGATCAGCGCCTTCGCGCCCTCGATGTCGGGCTCGTCGAACCGGCCGTCGTAGGCCTCGCCCACGACCTGGTCGTACGTCGGGTCCCACGGGAAGATCTCGCGCAGGTTCATGACGACGGCCTCGGGGTTGGCCGGCTGGATCAGGTTCTCGACGATCTGCTGCCGCGGCACGCACATCGCGAACGCCTGGCGCAGGTTCGGGTCGGCGAAGACGGCGCCCTCGGTCTGGTTGAAGTCGAGGTGCTCCCACGTCATCTCGTCACCGGTGATCATCGTGACCTGGTCGCCGAGCCCTTCCAGCGCCTGGACGAGGTCCACGCTGACCTGCGGGGCGATGATGTCGACCTCGCCGTTGGCCAGGGCCTGGACCTGCTGGTCCTGCTGGATGAACCGGATGACGATGGTGTCGGTGGCCGGCGGGTCGCCGTAGTAGTTCTCGTTGGCGACCAGCGTCAGCGACTGGCCGGCCTCCCAGCTGTCGATCGTGTACGGACCCGACGCGGGGATGACGGCCTGGTCGAGCAGCGCGCCCGGGCCCATGTCCCAGCCGGTGTTCCAGAACTCCGCGACCGGGGTCAGCGCCGCCATGTCGTCGTTCTGGATGGCGGTGACGAGGTCTTCCGCCGTCATGCCGGCCTGCTCGGCCGCGACGTGCGCCGGCAGCATGCTGGAGTTGGTGACGACCTCCCAGTCGGCGAACGGCTCGGAGTAGACGTACTCGACCTCCTTGTCGCCCGGCTGGCAGGTCGGCTTGGCCACGAGGTCGTAGCCGGTGGTGCCCGGGACCGCGAACAGCGGGATCGGCTGGCCGTCCTCGCCGACCTGGTCGGTCATGTACTGACCGGACTGGGTGGCCCACTCGAGCAGGAGGTCGTCGCAGTCGATCGGCTCGCCGTCGGACCACACCGCGTTCTCCGCGAAGGTGTAGCGGACGGTGAGGGGGTCCTCGGACGTGACCTCGTACGTGCCGAATGCCTCGTTGCGGACGATCTCGCCCTGCGGCCCGAAGTCCCAGAAACCATCGAGCACGCCGTTGAGGACAAACGTGTTCCAGGTGCCGTTGCCGGTCTCGGAGTTCCCGTTGTAAGAGGTGAACTCCGCATCGGAGGCGACCGTGATGGGAGTGCCCGACGAGCCGCCGGCCGGGGACTCGGTGTCGCCGCTCCCGGAGCCGCTGTCATCGTCGTCGCCGCCACATGCAGAGAGCGCCAGCGCCCCTGCCGTGAGCACGGCGAAGAACGCCATACCCCTGCGCTTGGTGGTCAAGGTCTGACTCCTCGTGTGTCGGATCGCAAGGATCGCAGAATGAGTGTGGCTAAGACCATCACCGGTACTGACGTACACACAAGGTGGCGGGGCGCGCCGTTACTGACCTGCAACCCAACTGGGGCGGCAGGCTACGAAATCACAACGGATCGGACACGAACCTTCCGGGAAATTCTCCTGTCTAATGCGTCTTGGACAGGACGGAAAACGTTCGGCGCACTCCCAATGCCGCGGCGGCGATTCCGATTCCGCCGACGATGAATGGCAGCCGGAGGTCGACGGCGCCGAGCAGGCCGCCGGCCAGTGTTCCGAGCGGCATCAGCCCCCAGCCGAAGGCCCGCCACGCGCCGTGAGTGCGGCCGAGCAGCCGGCTCGGCACCAGCTCCTGGCGGATGGTGACGCTGAGGACGTTCCACCCCGCGACACTGAGCCCGGCGCCGACCATGCCGATCGCCGCGGCCGCCGGGTGCGGCACGAACCCGCACAGCGCGTACGACGCGCCGGTCACCAGCACGGACGCGATCATCAGCGGCCCACGGCCGAACCGCCGGACCAGCCGGGGCACGATCAGCGCGCCGAGCACGGCGCCGACCGCCGCCGCCATGGCGAACAGCCCGTACACGGCGTCGGGCAGGCCGAGCTCGTCCAGGACATAGAGGACGAAGACCGCCTGGGCCAGCGCGTTGAACACCGCGAGCACGATGTTGACCGCCCACAGCCGGCTGAGTACCGGGTGGCCGAGCAGGAACCGGATGCCCTCGACCAGCGACCGGCCGGTCAGCGGCTCCTTCGGCTCGTCGTCGCCGCGCGGCGGCCGGGCGGCGCTCACCGGCAGCGTCAGGACGAGGACGGCGGCGAGCACGTAGCCGGCGGAGTGCGCGACGAACGGCAGCGCGGCCGCCAGCGCGAACAGCACCCCGGCCAGCGGCGCGGCGACGAAGTTCTGGGCGACGACCTCGGTGGCCTGGAACCGGCTGTTGGCCCGGACCAGGCCGTCGCGCCCGGCCACGGCCGGCACCATGGCCTGCAGCGAGCCGTCGGCCACGGTCTCGAACGCGCCGAACACGAACACCGCGCCGATGAGCACGGCGATGACCATGTGGTCGGTCGCGACCAGCGCGCACACCGCGGCCGCGACCACCGCCCGCACGCCGCAGGCGACGGCCGCGACCCGGCGCCGGTCGAAGCGGTCGACGACACTCCCGGACAGCACGCCGAACAGCAGCCACGGCAGGAACTGCGCGACACCGACCACGGAGATGAGGACGGGGTCGCGGGTCAGCGACGCGGCCAGCAGCGGCGCGGCCGTGGCCGCGAACCCGTCGGACAGGTTGGCGCCGGTGCCGGCGCCCCACAGCCGGCCGAACGCCGGCCCGAGCCCGCGGACCGGCGCGGCGTCGACCGTCACGGCAGGTCCTGGTCGGCGACCGGGAACGTGTGCACCTGCACCTCGACGATGCGGGCGTCGTCGCCGGCCTCCGGCTCGCGGTCGTCGACGCGGTCGTGCCAGGCGTCGAGGACCGCGATGAGGTCGGCACTGAGCGCGGCCAGCTCCTCGACCCGCAGCCGCAGGTGCGCCGTCGAGTTCACGGTGGCCTGGCCCCACTCGCGCGGGACCTGGAGGTAGCCGGCCGACAGCCAGTGCCCGAGCCGGGCCGACTGCACCCGCCGGAACTCGTCGACCACCAGCCGGGCGGCCTCGCCGCTGCCGCCGCCGGACAACTCGTAGCTGTCGAGCTCGGTGCCGCCGGGGTAGGCGCGCCAGTAGCGCTCGCGGCCGGCGCCGCGGGTGGGGTCCTCCTCGACGAAACCGTGCTTGGCCAGCTGCCGCAGGTGGTAGCTGGTGGAGCCGGTGCTCTCGGCGAACCGCTCGGCCAGCATGGTCGCCGTGGCCGGGCCGTACGTGACCAGGGCGTCGTAGAGCTGCACGCGCAGCGGGTGTGCGAGCCCACGCAGCGTGGTGGCGTCGATGCGACGCCTCGGAGCCTCCGGCATGCCCGCACGGTAGCGAATGCCAACACTTCTTTGCAAATGGTTGTTGGCACGCACTCGCGATTTAGACAACAAGATCGTCCGGAAAATCAAGAGAACGGCCGTGTGACGTTCATCCCATCGCAGACAACCCCTGGATTCGCGGCCGCACCCGTGCGAGGCTGCCGCCTATCGCGACCGCCGACGCTCGCGGGAGGCAGTGATGGGAGTGTCCGAGAGCCGGGCCGCAGTGGCCGAGGCCGTGTCCGCGCTCGACGCGGCAGTGGCCACCCTGCGACTCCATTACGGCGACACCCTCGGCGTCCGGCGGCTGGTCAGCGACGTGGTCCGGCTCGGCGACGACCTCGCCGAACTCGGCGACCCCCAGCCCGGCCACCGACCGCATCCGGTCAGGCAGCTGGAGATCGTCCCTGACGAGCCGTACGACCCGAGCATGTGGGCCGGCGCCGAGGACGAAGGCCTGGGCGCCCCCGACCGGCGGGCCCCATGACCGGCTGACCCGCCGCCGCGCGAGGCCGCACCCGTCCCCCGTCCCCTCCCCCGTTCTCTGAAAAGAGCGTTCAGAAGACATGGCCGCCCCCACCGGAATCAAGTCTCCGACCCGGGCCCGTATCGCCGCCCGCACCCTGCGCACGGACCGCTGGTGGCTCTACCCCACGTTCACCGCGCTGGTGCTGCTCGCCTTCGTGGTCTACGCGACGTACCGGGCCTTCTCCGGACAGCACTACTTCGCCGAGCCGTACCTGACGCCGTTCTACTCGCCGTGCGTCACGACGGAGTGCGTCGACGGCTCCCGCCACCTGGGCACCTGGGTGGGCGACTGGTGGCCGTTCTCGCCGGCGGTGCTGATCCTCGTCATCCCGCTGAGCCTGCGGCTGACCTGCTACTACTACCGCAAGGCCTACTACCGCTCGTTCTGGATGTCGCCGCCGGCCTGCGCCGTCGGCGAGCCGCACCGCCGCTACACCGGCGAGACGCGGTTCCCCCTCATCCTGCAGAACGTCCACCGCTACGCGCTGTACATCGCACTGGCGTACAACGTGCTGCTCACCTACGACGCGGTCATGAGCTTCAAGTCGCCAGAGGGCGAGTGGGGGCACATGGGGCTGGGCTCGTTGATCCTCGTGGTCAACGCGGTGCTGCTCGCGCTGTACAGCCTGTCGTGCCACTCGTGCCGGCACATCATCGGCGGGCGGCTGCGCAACTTCTCCAAGCACCCGGTGCGGTACCGCCTCTGGGGCGGGGTATCGGTCCTCAACGGGCGGCACGCGCAGCTGGCGTGGGCGTCCCTGGTCTGGGTGGCCTTCACCGACTTCTACATCTGGATGGTCGCGTCCGGCACCTGGTCCGACCCGCGGTTCTTCTGAGGAGCAGAGCGACACCATGGCTGAAATCGAACGCCACAGCTTCGACGTGCTCGTGGTCGGCGCCGGCGGCGCCGGGCTGCGGGCGGCCATCGCGGCCCACGACGCGGGCGCGAAGGTCGGCATCGTCTGCAAGTCGCTGCTGGGCAAGGCGCACACCGTCATGGCCGAGGGCGGCATCGCCGCCGCCATGGCGAACGTGTGGAAAGAGGACAACTGGCAGGTGCACTTCCGCGACACCATGCGTGGCGGGAAGATGCTCAACCACTGGCGGATGGCGCAGCTGCACGCGCAGGAGGCGCCCGACCGCGTCCGCGAGCTGGAGGAGTGGGGCGCGCTGTTCGACCGCACCCCCGACGGCCTGATCTCGCAGCGCGACTTCGGCGGCCACCGCTACGCGCGGCTGGCGCACGTCGGCGACCGCACCGGCCTCGAACTGATCCGCACGCTGCAGCAGCGCGCCGTGGCCCTCGGCATCGAGGTGTTCATGGAGTGCACCATCACGAAGCTGGTGAAGAACGACGGCCGCATCGCCGGCGCGTTCGGCTACTGGCGCGAGTCGGGCCGGTTCATCGCCTTCGACGCGCCGTCGGTCGTGCTGGCCACCGGCGGCATCGGCAAGTCGTACAAGGTGACGTCCAACTCGTGGGAGTACACCGGCGACGGTCACGCGCTGGCGCTGGAGGCCGGCGCCAGCCTGGTGAACATGGAGTTCGTCCAGTTCCACCCGACGGGCATGGTCTGGCCGCCGTCGGTGAAGGGGATCCTGGTCACGGAGTCGGTCCGCGGCGACGGCGGTGTGCTGCGCAACAGCGAGGGCCGCCGGTTCATGTTCGACTACATCCCCGAGTTCTTCAAGGCCGAGACGGCGGACTCCGAGGAGGAGGCCGACCGCTGGTACGAGGACAAGACGAACAACCGCCGGCCACCGGAGCTGCTGCCCCGCGACGAAGTCGCCCGCGCCATCAACGCCGAGGTCAAGGCCGGCCGCGGCTCACCGCACGGCGGCGTGTTCCTCGACATCGCCTCGCGGCGCACGCCCGAGTACATCCGCCGCCGGCTGCCGTCGATGTACCACCAGTTCAAGGAGCTGGCCGACGTCGACATCACGGCCGAGCCGATGGAGGTCGGCCCGACCTGCCACTACGTCATGGGCGGCGTGGCCGTCGACCCCGACACCGGCGAGTCGGCGGTCGAGGGCCTGTACGCCGCGGGCGAGGTGGCCGGCGGCATGCACGGCGCCAACCGCCTGGGCGGCAACTCGCTGTCCGACCTGCTGGTCTTCGGCCGGCGGACGGGGCTCAACGCGGCCTACGCGGTGGTCCGGCGAGGGGACCGGCCGACCATCAGCGACGAGGAGATCCGCGCGGCGTCCGAGCACGCGCTGGCGCCGTTCAGCATCGAGGGCGGCGAGAACCCGTACACCGTCCAGCACGACCTCCAGGAGGTCATGCACAACCTGGTCGGCATCATCCGCACCGCCGAGGAGATGGAGCAGGCGCTGACGCAGCTGGCCGGTCTGCGCGAGCGGATCACCCGGCTCAGCGTCGAGGGGCACCGCCAGTACAACCCGGGCTGGCACCTGGCGCTGGACCTGCGCAACATGCTGCGGGTCAGCGAGTGCATCGCCCGGGCGGCGCTGGAGCGCACGGAGAGCCGCGGCGGGCACACCCGCAACGACTACCCCGCCACCGACGACACCTGGGGCACGCTCAACCTGCACTGCCGCCTCGACGGCGAGGCCGTCGGCATCACGCGCGAGCCACTGCCCCAGATGCCCGACGACCTGCGCGAGCTCTTCAACTAGAGATGTGATCGCCGAGGAGGCGTGAAGTGGGATACGACCTGAAGATGAAGGTGTGGCGGGGCGACGCCACCGGCGGGGACCTGGTGGACTACACCGTCCCCGTCGAAGAGGGCGAGGTGGTCCTCGACGCACTGCACCGCATCCAGGCCACGCAGTCCGGCGACCTCGCGGTGCGGTGGAACTGCAAGGCCGGCAAGTGCGGCTCGTGCAGCACGGAGATCAACGGCAAGCCGCGGCTGGCCTGCATGACCCGGCTGTCGACGTTCGAGCAGGACGAGACCATCACGGTGACGCCGCTGCGCACCTTCCCGGTGGTCCGCGACCTCGTCACCGACGTCTCGTACAACTACAAGGTGGCCGAGACGGTCCCGGCGTTCGCGCCGGAGCCGCGGCCGGCCGACGGCCAGTACCGCATGCAGCAGGTCGACGTCGAGCGCGGCCAGGAGTTCCGCAAGTGCATCGAGTGCTTCCTGTGCCAGAACGTGTGCCACGTCATCCGTGACCACGAGGAGAACAAGCAGTCCTTCTCCGGCCCGCGGTTCTTCCTGCGCTACGCCGAGCTGGAGATGCACCCGCTGGACACCAACGACCGCCGCGAGCTGGCCCGCGAGCAGGCCGGCATCGGCATGTGCAACATCACCAAGTGCTGCACCGAGGTGTGCCCGGAAGGCATCCACATCACCGACAACGCGATCATCCCGATGAAGGAGCGCGTCGTCGACCGGTCCTACGACCCGGTCACCTGGCTCGGCCGGAAGATCTTCCGCCGCGACCAGCTGCCCGAGGCGCAGGTCCCCCAGTCGCAGGCGGAGTGATCATGCTCGGCGACGACGAGTTCCGGGCAGCCCTCGACGGGCTGCCCGGGTGGTCCGGCGACCGGTCCGGCATCAGCCGCACCGTCGAGGCGCCCGACTTCCTCACCGGTATCCGTGTCGTCGACGACGTCGCGGCGGCGGCCGAGGCGGCCGATCACCACCCCGACATCGACATCCGCTGGCGGAAGGTGACGTTCACGCTCGTCACCCACTCCGAGGGCGGCGTGACGCGGAAGGACACCGACCTCGCCGGTGTCATCAGCGACATCGCGGAGCGGCACGGGGCACGGTAGCGTCCCGGCATGGACGTCATCGAGTACACGCCCACGCGCGAGCAGTACGCCTACACGTTCGGTGGCGTCGCGCCGGTCATGCGGGTCACGCCGGGCACCGCGCTGCGGCTGTGGTCCGACGACGCGTTCGGCGGCGTCCTGCGCTCGCCCGACGACCTCTCCAGCGCCAAGGTCGACCTCCGGTTCGTCAACCCGCAGACCGGGCCGTTCTACGTCGAGGGCGCCGAGCCGGGCGACACCCTGGTGCTGCACCTGGCCGCGCTCGAGCCGGCCCGCGACTGGGGCGCGTCCGCGGCCATCCCGTTCTTCGGCGGCATGACCAGCACCGACCGCGTCGTCACGCTGCAAGAGGCGCTGCCCGACACCACGTGGATCTACGAGCTCGACCGCGACCGCGACACCGTGGCGTTCGCGGCCCGGCACAGCGACCACCGCATCGAGCTGCCGGTCGCGCCCATGCTCGGCACCGTCGGGGTGGCGCCGGCCGGCGGCGAGGTGCGCTCGTCGCTGGTGCCCGACCGCTTCGGCGGCAACATGGACACCCCGCAGATGCGGGCCGGCACCACGGTCTTCCTCGGCGTGAACGTCGAGGGCGCGCTGTTCTCCGTCGGCGACGGCCACTACCGCCAGGGCGAGGGCGAGGCCTGCGGCACCGCCGTCGAGGGCGCCATGACGACCACGCTCATCGTCGACCTCGTCAAGGGCGGTGCGCCGGGCTGGCCGCGGCTCGAGGACGACGCGCACTGGATGACAGTCGGGTCGAGCCGCCCGCTGGAAGACTCCTGGCGCATCGGCAACGCCGAGCTGGTGCACTGGGTCGCCGAGCTCTACGGCCTGCACACCATGGACGCCTACCAGCTGTGCTCGCAGCTGGCCGAGGCGCCCATCGCGAACGTCGTCGACGCCAACTACAGCGTCGTGGTCAAGGCGGCGAAGGCGCTGCTGCCGGCCGCCGACGCGTTCGGCGGCATCCACGCCGACCTGCGGGCCCGCGCCGCCACCCTCCACTGACGAAAGGCCAGCCATGGATCTGCAACTCGACGGCGCTCGCGTCCTCGTCACCGGCGGCACCCGCGGCATCGGCCGGGCCATCGTCGAAGCGTTCCTCGACGAAGGCGCCACGGTCGGCTTCTGTGCCCGCGACGCCGACGCCGTCGGCGCCACGCAGGAGGCGCTGGCCGGCCGCGGCGCCGTCACCGGCAGCGTGGTCGACGTCGGCGACGGCGAGGCGCTCGCCGCCTGGGTCGACGAGTCGGCCACGGCGTTCGGCGGCCTCGACACCGTGGTGGCGAACGTCAGCGCGCTGGCGATCCCGGACACCGAGGAGAACTGGCAGCTCAGCCTCAACGTCGACGTCATGCACACGGTCCGGCTGGTCCGGGCGGCGCTCCCGCACCTCGAGCGCTCGTCGATGCCGTCGATCATCGCCATCTCCAGCGTGTCCGGCCGCGAGTCCGACTTCGCCTCGGGGCCGTACGGCACGGCCAAGACCGCCATCCTCGGCTACATCAGCGGGCTGGCCCTGCAGCTGGCCGAGAAGGGCATCCGCGCCAACACGGTGTCGCCGGGCAACACCTACTTCGACGGCGGCGTCTGGGCGATGATCGAGACCGGCAACCCCGACCTCTACCAGACGGCGGTGGGCCTCAACCCGACCGGCCACATGGGCACGCCGCAGGAGATCGCCGCGCCGGTGGTCTTCCTCGCCAGCCCCGTGGCCGGCCGCATCAGCGGCGCCAACCTCGTGGTCGACGGCGCTCTCACCCGCGGCATCCAGGTGTAACCGCGTCGATCGCTGACGCGGTCGTCGGTCATCTGACCGACGCGGCGGCGACGGCGAGCGCGCACGCTGGCCTCCACTCGTCCACGAGGGAGGTCACATGGCCAGGAACGTCTCCATCGCCGCGGTCAACTTCGCCGTCCAGCCGGTCGACGGCTTCGGCGGGTTCGCCGCCCACGCCGAACGGCTCCTCGCCGGCTGCCGGGGCGCCGACCTGGTGGTCTACCCGGAGCTGTTCACCGTCGAGCTGTTCACGACGCTGCCGGGGTGGCAGGACCTGCCGATCGCCGAGCTGACCCGCATCGACCGCTACACCGACGACTACCTGGAGCTGTTCACGCGGCTGGCGCGCCGGAGCGGCCAGCACATCGTCGCCGGGTCGCACCTGATGGCCGACGGCGACCGCTTCCTCAACGTCGCCCACCTGTTCACGCCCGACGGCGACATCGTCAAGCACGCCAAGACGCACATCTTCCCGGCCGAGGCCGACTGGCACACGTCCGAGGGCGACGTCATGGAGGCCTTCGACCTGCCGTTCGCCCGGGTCGGCTTCAACGTCTGCTACGAGGCCGAGATCCCGGAGTGCGCGGCGACCCTGGCCGAGCAGGGCGCCGAGATCATCCTCAGCCCGTCGTACACGTTCACCGAGCACGGCTTCTGGCGGGTGCGCCACTGCGCCCAGGCGCGCGCCGTCGAGAACCAGGTGTATGTCGTGCACTGCAGCACCGGCGGGGCGCCGGGCGCGCCGCTGCCGCTGGGCTGGGCGCAGAGCTCGATCCTCAGCCCCTGCGACGCGATCTTCTCGCCGAAGGGGATCGTCGCCGAGGCGACCGCGAACACCGAGGCGGTGGTCCGCGGCATCGTCGATCTCGACCTGCTGGCGATCAACCGCGAGACCGGCGCCGCACCCACCTACCGCGACCGCCGCCGCCGGGCCGACCTCTACAAGTCCTGGCCGTCGCACGTCGCACTCTGACCAGAAGGAGACATCGATGGGACACCTCCAGCTGCCCGAGGGCAAGAAGATCGCCGTCAACCTCGGCACCGACTTCGACGCCCAGTGCCTGTGGCTCGGCGCGTTCAACCGCACCAGCCCGTCGTTCATGTCGCGCGGCGAGTTCGGCGCCGAGGTCGGCGTGCCACGGCTGCTCGAGCTGTACGAGCGCTACGGCGTGAAGTCGACCTGGTTCACGCCGGGCCACTCCGTCGACACCTTCCCGCAGTGGTGCAAGAAGATCCTCGACGGCGGCCACGAGTTCGGCCACCACGGCTACTACCACGAGATCCCGCCGGCCATCAGCCGCGACACCGAGCGCCGGCTGGTCGACCTCGCGTTCGAGTCGTTCAAGCGGGTCCTCGGCGTCCGCCCGACGGGGTACCGCTCGCCCTACTGGGACTACAGCGAGAACACGCTGGACATCATCGAGGAGTCCGGCTTCACCTACGACAGCAGCCTGATGGCCCGCGACCTGGTGCCGTACCACCCGCAGCGCTGGCAGGTGAACTGGGAACAGGGCAACGTCGCCGGTAAGGCCAGCCACGTGCTGGAGATCCCGGTGAACTGGTACCTCGACGACTTCCCGCCGCTGGCCTACACCGGGACGTCGACGGGCATGCAGGACACCGAGTCGATCTTCCGGCGCTGGCGCGACATCTTCGACTACGCCTACGAGCGGGTCGAGAACCCGGTCTACGCCACCTGCGTACACCCGCAGATCGTCGGGCAGGCGCACCACATGCTCTGGTACGAGCGGCTCATCGAGCACATCTCGTCGAAGGACGGGGTCTGGTTCGCCACGCTCGACGAGATCGCCGCCGTCTGGGTCGACGACGAGGACGACCACGCGCGCATGGCGCTGCCCGACGTGCGCGGTACCCAGCCGCCGCCGGCCGACTCCAGCTGGGCCGCCGGGGCGGCCTGAACCGCGCCGGCCCGGCCTATCATCCGACCATGGCACGCGTCTTCGGCGCACCCGCCGACGCGACCCGCTGGGCCTGCGTCGACGATCGCGACGTGCTCAGCAGCGCGCCGCGCGGCTGGCCGGACGCCGACCCCGCGCTGCTGACGTACGTGCACGCCGCGGCGGCGGCCGGCGAGCCGGCGGCGTTCCTGTGGAGCGGCGGGCCGGGCCGGGTGGTGGCGGTCGGCGTCACCCCGGTCTGGTCCGCCGGCCCGCGCTCGGTCGCCGAGGTGACCGCCGAGGCCGTGCCCGCGCCGTACGGCCTCACCTGGCGGGAGCTGCAGGTGCTGACACTGGTCGCGGGCGGCCTGACGAACACCGAGATCGCGGCGCGGCTGCGCACGGCCCGCCGGACGGTGGCCACGCACGTCGAGCGGCTGCTCACCAAGCTCGAGGTGCCGACCCGCACGGCCGCGGCGTCGACGGCGGTCGACGCCCGGCTGCTGGTGCTGCCCATCCCCGGCGGCGCCGGCGGCCTGGCGGCCATCGGCGTGCAGCGGCTCGAGGCGGCGGTGTCACGGCGGACGACGGCGGCGGCACCGGCGCCGGCCCGGCCGGGGCCGAGACCGGTGCGCAAGCACCCGATCGTCATCGGCGGCGTGTACCCCGCCGAGGGCCGGCTGTCCGCCGACGGCCAGGGCCGGCGGCGGGCGGCGGAGCTGGCCGTCGGCGAGGTGAACGCCCACGGCGGCGTCGACGGGCACGAACTGGTGCACGTCGCCGTCGAGGCCGACCTCGCCGACCTCACGTCGCTCGCCGGGGGCATCGACGACCTCGTCGGACGCGGCGTCGACGCCGTGACGCTGGGCTACACGCTGGCCCGGCACGACTTCGCCGGTGT
This sequence comes from Jiangella sp. DSM 45060, assembly GCF_900105175.1. Taxonomy (NCBI): domain Bacteria; kingdom Bacillati; phylum Actinomycetota; class Actinomycetes; order Jiangellales; family Jiangellaceae; genus Jiangella; species Jiangella sp. DSM 45060. Next base: position 5,230,202 of record NZ_LT629771.1, read on the forward strand.
GTTCGCCTCGGCCGCGGACCACGGCTGCCCGGTCCTGCACTCGGCGACGTCGCAGAGCGCGCAGTCGCTGGTGCTCGAGGAGCCGGTGCGCTTCGGCAACGTCTTCCAGGTGTGCGCCCCCGAGAGCCGCTACGGCGTCGGGTTCGTGCGGGCGTTGCGTGGCTTCGAGGGGTCCGGGTCATGGCGGCCGCACCGCCGCGAGCTGCTCGTCGTCGACTCCACCGACCCGCACCTGACCACGTTCACCGCGCAGGCGCACGAGGCCGCCGAGCGGGCCGGCTGGCGGGTCGAGGTCGAGCGGGTCGACTTCCTGCGGCCCGGCTGGCGGCGGGTCCTCGACGTCATCGGCCAGCGCGACCCGGCCGCCGTCATGGTCGCCACGTGGGTCGAGCCGAGCCTGCTCGACTTCCTGCGCCGGTTCAGGGCCACCGGGTCCCGGGCGCTGGTCTACGCCATCTACGCGCCGTCGGTGCCGGGATTCCTCGGGCGGGCCGGCGCGCTGGCCGAGGGGTTGTCCTGGGCGACGGTCATCGGCACCTACCAGGACGGCCTGGCCGGGCGGTTCGCGCACGAGTTCGCCGGCGCGCACCACAGCGACCCGGGCCGCTCCGGCGCCGGCATCCACTACGACATGGTCCATCTGCTGACGCAGGCCTGGCGGCAGGTCGCCAACCCGCACGACACCGCCGCCGTCAACCAGCAGCTGCGCACCCTGGTGTACCGCGGGGTCAGCGGCGCCTACTGGTTCGGCAGCCCCGGCCAGTCGGCGCTGACCTACCCCGACGACACCGCCGACCCGTCCATCGCGCAGGCGCACCTGGTGCACCAGGTGCAGGACGGCCGGCACGTCATCGTGGCGCCGTCGCCGTACGCACAGGGCACGTTCCGCCCGCCGCTCAGTCCGTCCGGTGCCGCAGCACGCTGACGGCGAAGTCGGCGTCGTCGTGCCACGCGCGCAGGTCCCAGGTGGCGAAGCGGTGCTCCAGCCGCAGCCCGGCGTCGTCGACGTAGCGGTCGAAGTCAGCCAGGGCGAGGTGCCGGTTGGTGTGGAAGCCGGCCACCACGAAGCCGTCCGGCACGACGTGCGCGCCGACCCGCCGCAGCACCTCGGTCTCCGTCCCCGGCGCGACGAACACCATGACGTTGCCGGCCAGGACGGCGCCGTCGAAGGTCTCGCCGAGGTCGAGCTCGGAGAGGTCGCCGACGAGGTAGCGCGGACCCGGATAGTCGGTCCGCGCCGCCTCGATCAGCGCGGGGTCGACGTCGACGCCGACGACGGTGTGGCCGCGTTCGTGCAGGGCGGCGGAGATGCGCCCGGTGCCGCTGCCGGCGTCGAGGACCCGCGCGCCGCGCGGCAGCATGGCGTCGACCAGCCGCGCCTCACCGGCGAGGTCGGCGCCGTCGGCCGCGAGCTTGCGGAACCGCTCGATGTACCACTGCGAGTGGCCCTCTTTGGTCTCGGACAACCAGCGCGTCGGCTTCGCCACCCCACCATCACATCACGCGAGCACCAGCCCGATGAGGTCGGGACTGAACCGGACGCCGCTGGAGTCGACCTGCTTGTCGACGACGGTGAAGCGGACGGTGTGCCGGCCGCGGCCGAGCGCGACCCGGCCGACCCGCTCGGTCCGGAACGACCGCACCGACACCGTCGACGTGTCGATCGGGCCGCCCAGCCGCGTACCGTCGACGTCGATGACGACGACGCCGGCGTTGGACTGGTGCCGGAACCGCGCGTACAGGTCGTACTGGCCGCCGCGGGTGATCTCGAGCGTCGCCTCGAGGTACTGGCCGTAGTCGGTGGCGCGCACCTCCAGGACGTTGCCGCCGCTGGCCGCCTGGTCGGCCGTCCGGACCACCGTGAGGCCGGGCGACGTCGTCGCGGGCAGGTCCTCGACCTCGAACGAGAGCCGCGTCGCCGGGCCGCGCCGGCCGGTGTCGGCGCCACCGGTCAGCCAGGCGAGGTCGAACGTCGCGAACACGATGTCGCGCGAGAAGCTGGTCGTCACACCGGGGACGTGTTCGCGCCCGTACAGCACGCCGATGCGCCCGTCCGGCAGCGCGACGGTGTCGGAGTACGACGCCGGGCCCTCGGTCAGGACCCGGCTGTACGGCCAGCTCATTCCCTCGTCGTAGGAGATCGAGACGGTCATGTTCCGCCGGGTCGGCGAGTCGGTGCGCGAGAACACGATGCGGCTGTCCTCCCGCTCCCCCAGCCCGGTGAGCCGGACGATGCCGGTGTCGATCGCGTTGACCGGCCGGGCCGCCGCGTCCAGCACCGGCGGCGACCACGTGGCGCCGCGGTCGGTGCTGACGGAGACGATGCGCGGATGCGTGCCGCCGGACGCGTACCGGCCGAGCACCACCACGGCGCCGTCCGGCCGCTCGATCAGCCGCGCCTCGTTCAGCGGGTAGGCGCCGTCCAGCGGGACGCCGCCGCCGGCCTGCCAGCTGGCGCCGCCGTCGTCGCTGTGGATGACGGTGACGCCGTAGCGCCGCTCGGCGACCGGGAACGCGATGGCGCGGCGGTGCCAGACCTGCAGCATCAGCCGGCCGTCGGCGAGCTGCAGACCATGACCGGGGCCGGGCATGTGCAGCGTCTGGCCGTTGGGGTCGCCGTCGAACAGCTGCGTGAGCTCCTCCGGCGACGACCACGTCTCGCCGTCGTCGTCGCTGGTCACGACGTAGAGGCGCGAGCTGTCCGGTGAGCCGCCGGTGTTGCCCGCGTCGCGGAAGCACTCGGCGTGGAACAGGAAGATGCGCCCGGACTCACGGTCGACCAGCGGCGTCGGGTTGATGAAGGACTGGACGCCGTCGGAGCGGCGCACGTAGCGCAGCGGCTCCCAGGTGCGCCCGCCGTCGCGGCTGCGGCGGACGGCGAGGTGGTGCGGGTCGGCGTCGTGCGGGGTGATGCGGGCCTCGGCGAAGGCCAGCACGGAGCCCGCCACCGTCGTCGTCAGGCCGAAGACGTGGAAGACGGACAGGCCGTCATCGCCGGCTTGGAACACCAGCGACTCCTGGAAGTCGCCCTCGGCGGAGCCGGTGGCGGCGAACGACGGCGCGGCCGAGGCCAGCACTCCGGCGGCGGCGGTGCCGAGGACGAGGGTGCGACGGCTGATCGAGGTGCGTTCCATGGCGGGCTCCTTGTTCGGTCGAGTCGCCCCGGCCCGCTTTGCAATGAGCACCACTACGCATCGGCCGCGCAGTGATACGTCGTGGTGCTCATTGCAAAGCGGCGGGATCAGCGGGGGGCGATGAGGTGGGCGTCGAGCGGGCGGAGCAGGTCCAGCAGGGCGGCCCGTTCGTCCGGGGTGACCGGCACGAACGGCGCGGCGACGTGCGGCGGGCAGAGCCCGCGGGACTCGAGGACGGCCTTGACGGCGGGGACGCCGCGCCGGACCGTGTGCAGCGCGACCACGCGGTCGGCGGTCTCCTGGGCGGCGTCGGCCGCGGCCGTCCGCCCGGACCGGAAGGCGTCGTACAGCTCGACGCACAGCACCGGCGCGAGGTTGGCGATGCCCGGCACGATGCCGTCGGCGCCCGCCTCGAGTCCGGCGACCAGCTGCGTCTCCGAGCCCTGGCTGACCCCGACGTCGGGGCGGCGGCGGGCCGCGGCAACCACGCGGCCGAGCAGCGCGAGGTCGCCGGAGCTGTCCTTGATGCCCACGACGTGCGGCATCGCCAGCACCTCGTCCAGCACGGCGGGCGTCATCGGCACGCTGTAGCTCGGCACGTTGTACGCGACCACCGGCACGCCCAGCCCGGCGAACGCGGCGAAGTGCGCGACCACCTCGTCGTCGCGGTGCCGGTAGTAGATCGGCGGGCTGACGACGAGGGCGTCCGGCTCGGCCAGGCGGACGGCGGCGGCCCGCTCCAGCGCCTCGGCGGTGCCGGCGGCCGTGACGTTGGCCAGCACCGGGCCGTCGCCGGTCAGCTCCCGCCAGCGGGCCGCGACCCCGGCCGCGAACTCCGTCAGCGCCGACGTGGGCAGCAGCGGCCCCTCGCCGTTGCTGCCGAACAGCATGAGGCTGCGCGCACCGGCCTGCGCCAGCGCGTCGAGCAGGCCGTACGCGGCGGCGGCGGACGGCTCGCCCGGCGCGCTCATGGGCGTCACCAGCGGCACCATCACCCCGCTGAGCAGGGCGCGACCATCAGTCATCAATACCCCTTGATCTCGGGCCAGGCCAGCTCGACGCCGTCGGCGGCCAGCTCGTCCTGGAACGCGCCCAGCAGCTCGCCGGACTCGTGCACCTGCCCCGGCTCCAGCCCGCCGGCCAGGCAGTGCGCGGCCAGCGCACCGGCCACCTCGCCGACGTTCCACTCCACCGGGTGCAGCCGGTAGCAGCCGTTGGTGATGTGCGTCGTGCCGATGTTCTTGCCGGCCGGCAGCAGGTTGCGCACCCGCTGCGGCAGCAGCGCGCCGAGCGGGATCTGGAACGGGCTGCTGGCGACGTCGATGTAGGTGTCGCCGCCGGTCGACGGGTGCAGGTCGATGCGGTACATGCCGACGCCGACGGAGTCCGGGTACGCGACGGCCCCGGCGTCGCCGCGGACCGCCAGCGACAGGTCCTGCTCGACGACGCGCCGCCGCGGCAGGATGCGCCGCGACTCACGGATGTACGGCGCCTTCGCCAGCCCGTCGGTGGTGCCCATGACGTCGCCGCGCAGCCGCAGCCCGGGCCAGCCGGTGCCGCCGTCGGGCCGCGGCGCCTCGGTCTGCAGCCAGTACAGCATCGACATCGACAGTTCGCGGGCGCCGGCGAGGTGCTTGTCGCGCTCCTCGTCGCTGACCCCGATCAGCGGGCCGGGCAGGTAGTCGATCATCGGCCAGTTGACGACGGTGACGTCGCTGTCGGCGAAGCCGGGCCGGAACACCGACCGCGCGACGATGCGCCGGAACGCCCACAGCTCGCGGTCGCCGGGGTCCTTGGACTGGTCGGCCACGACCGGGCCGGTGTCGCCGTTGGGCAGGAACGCCCGCTCGAACGGCGTGAGCGTCCGCGGGTCCGGCGCACGCAGGCTGATCAGCGGGTTCGGCCACTTCGGCGGCTGGTACTCGCGCCAGGCGGCGTACCCGGCCGGCCGGTCGACGGTGTGGTCCTCGCCGGCGCGGTGGTCGACCGCGAACACCCACGAGAACGCCTGCATGTTGTCCGGCTGCGCCTCGTCCGGCGCGCTGGGCTCGCCGGTGTCGTGCCGCGACTCGAACCCGGTGACGTGCTCGGTGCCGGTGAGCGGCAGCAGGTCGCCCAGTTCGGTCGCGTCCAGGACGTAGGGGGCGCGCACCTCCAGCCGGTCGCCGTCCGGGCCCTCGACCACGACGGCGGTGACGCGGTCGCCGTCGACGCTCGCGGCCACCGGGCGGTGCCGGTACAGGACGCGCAGCCGGCCGGCCGCGATCCACGGCGCCACCATCGCCTCCAGCACGGCGGCGCCCACTCGCGGCTCGTGGCAGAGGCGGCTCACCCGGCCCTGGCCGGGGTTGAGGTCGTGTGCCTCACGGGCCCAGTCGGCCAGCGGGTACCAGGTGCGGTAGTAGGCCCGGATGTTCTCGCGCAGCTCGCGGTAGCTGCGGGTGCTGCCGAACCGCTCGATCCAGGTGTGCTCGTCCGGCGGGACGCCCTGGCTGGTCAGCTGGCCGCCGATCCAGTCGGTCTCCTCGGTGAGCAGGACGGACCTGCCTCGCCGCAGTGCCGCGAGGGCCGCGGCGACGCCGCCGAGCCCACCGCCCACCACGAGGATGTCGGTCGTCGTTGCCGTCTCACTGCTCACGCGGGTGTTCCCTCTCTGACGAACTGGACGTGCCGGGTGCCGCCGTCGACGGTGACGACTTCCGGCCCGCCGTGAATGCGGACGTCACCGCTGCCCGTGAGGACAGCGCTGACCTCGGTGGAGGTGCGCCGGTACGCGGTGACGACGACGCCCGGCGCGGCGTCGATCAGGACGACGCCGTCGAGCGTGACGACCAGCCGGTCGGCCGCCGTCACCGTCAGGCGTCCGTCGCCGAGCGGCAGGTTCGCCAGCTCGGCCGGCACGCCGGGGTGGGCGAAGCGCCAGCCGTCGGGCCGTGCCTCGGCCAGCTCGCCGAACGCCAGGTGGGCCAGCAGCCCGCCCCATGCCATCAGCCCGTCCGAGCGCTGCTGGAACCCGGTGAGGTCCTCGCCGTCGAAGGCCGGGTAGTTCTCCCGGACCGCGCTGTGCGTCTCCCACTCGGCGAGGAACAGCTCCAGCAGCGCGCCGCTGACCGCGCGGCTGTGGTCGCGCAGGTCGTAGCGGCGCAGCCCTTGGACGGCGAGGTAGGCCATCGGCGCCCAGATGCGGCCGCGCCAGTAGGTGGCGGCGAAGCCGGAGTCGTTGCGGGCGACGCTGGGCAGCGGCCGGTCGCCGCCGAGGACGTCCGGCGCGAGCAGCGCGTCGGCGATGCTCGCCGCCGTGGCCGCGTCCGGAAAGCCGCCGAGCAGCGGGTAGAGCAACGTCGGCGAGACGTGCGGGTCGTGGCTGCCGTCGGCGCGCAGGTTGCGGTACTGGCGGGCGGTGTCGTCCCAGAACAGCTTCGCGGCGGTGGCGCGCGCGTCCTCGGCCTCGGCCGTGAGCCGGGCGGCGGTCGCGTCGTCGCCGAGGATCCGCGCCATGGCCGCGAGTGCCTCGGCGTCGGCGACGTGCAGCGCGTTGAGGCCGGCGTCGGCGAGGTCCATGGTGTGCGTCGCGGGGTCGTACGCGGCCTCGTCGTACATGGGCGAGTCGTCCAGGCCGGACTCGCGCTTGGTGCGGTCGAGGGTGGCCGACTCCGGGTCGCCGTCGACCGGGTCGGAGCCCCACGCCAGCAGCCCGTGCGGACCCCGGCGGTGCGCCGGCCACCAGTCGTGCCAGGCCAGCAGACCCTCGTAGGTCGCTTCGAGGAGGCGCCGGTCGCGGGTCTCGTCGGACAGCCCGCCGGCGAGGTACGCCGACAGCACGGTCAGCGCGCCGACCGGCGGCTGCGACCGGTCCCAGGTGGTGCCGCGCTCGTCGCTGACGCGGTTCGGGATCATCCCGGCGGCGTCGGCGAACGGCAGGATCTGGGCCATGATGCCGCGCGCGTAGTCGCGGTCGACGACGCTCGCCACCAGCCCGGTGAAGAAGGTGTCCCAGGCGTGCAGCGCCCAGCTGCCGTAGAAGCCCTGCCGCTCGACGCTGACGAAGTCGCGTGAGGTCGGGGTGATGACGCGGTCGAGGTCCGGCGCGTGGATGGTGTTCCAGGTGACGGCGCGGGTCAGCGCGTCGGCGGCGTCGCGGTACCAGCCGCCCGACGTGGGCCGCGCGGCGTCGGCGGCGGCGCGGCGTTGCTCGAGCACGGCGCCCGTGTCGTGCACCGTGGCCGCGGAGTCCGTCGGGGCGACGAGGACGTCGTCGCCGTCGCGGTCCAGCCGCCAGCCGGTCGCGTCCGGCCACTCGACGACGACGGTCCCCGCGGACTCGGCCCGCACGTACAGCTCGTCGCCCGGCCCGCCGGCCATCGTCAGCCGCAGCTCGACGCCGCCGGACTCGACCGTGACCTCGGCGAACGAGCCGTCGACGGTGTGGTGACCGAGCCGGACCAGCCCGTTGCGCCAGGTGAAGCCGTCCAGCACGGGCGCCCCGGCGGCGTCGCGCAGGCCGAACCGGACCCACAGCCCGGACGGCAGGTGCGTCATGCCGGTGTGGGTGCGGACGTCCCAGGTGTTCCAGCCGCGCGGTTCGGGGACGGTCATGCCGTCACCGCCGGTCCGGCGTCGTCGAGGTCGAGGGCGGCGTCCAGCAGCGCGCGGGTGTACTCGTGCTTCGGCGCCGCCAGCACCTCGGTGGCCGGGCCCTCCTCGACGATCTCGCCGCGGCGCATGACGGCGACGCGGTCGGCGATCTGGTGCACGACCCCGAGGTCGTGCGAGATGAACAGCATGGCCAGGTGGTGCGTGCGGCGCAGGTCCACCAGCAGCCGCAGGATCTGCGCCTGCACGCTGACGTCCAGCGCCGACACCGCCTCGTCGCAGACCAGCAGCCGGGGCTTGACGGCCAGCGCGCGGGCGATGCTGACCCGCTGGCACTGCCCGCCGGACAGGTCGCCGGGCCGCCGCGACGCGACGTCGGCGTCCAGGCCGACGTCGGCGAGCAGCGCGTGCAGGGCGGCGGTGCGGTCGCCGTCCGGCGCCGCCGACGGGTGCGTGCGCCAGGCCTCGCCGATGATCGCGGCGATGCTCATGCGCGGGTTCAGCGACGACCGCGGGTCCTGGAACACCATCTGCACGGCGCGCTGCAGCTCGGCCGGGCGGCGCCCGACCCGCTCCAGCGGCCGGCCCTCGAACGTGACGGTGCCCGCGTCGGGCCGCTGCAGCCCGGCGACGCAGCGCGCGACGGTGGTCTTGCCCGACCCCGACTCGCCGACCAGCCCGACGGTCTCCTCGGCGGCGACGTCCAGGCTGACGCCGTCGACGGCCACGAACGGGTCGCGCCGGCGGCCGAACGTCACCCGCAGGTCGCGGATCTCCAGCAGCGTCACGCGGCGAGCACCTCCTCGGCGAAGTGACAGGCGGCGGCCCGGCCGGGCGCGACCTCACGGACCGCCGGGACCTCGGTGCGGCAGCGATCGCGGGCGATCGGGCAGCGCGGGTGGAACGGGCAGCCGGCCGGCCGGTTCGCCGGGGTGGCCGGCGCGCCGGGCAGCGGGTCGGCCAGCGCGGTCTTCGTCCGGACCGCCGGCACGCTGCGGACCAGCGCCTTCGTGTACGGATGGGCCGGACGGCGCAGCACGACGGGCGCCGGGCCGCGTTCGGCGACCCGCCCGGCGTACATGACGACGACCTCCGAGGCGACGTTCGCGACCACGCGCAGGTCGTGGCTGACCAGCAGCACCGACAGCCCCTCGTCCTGCTGGATCGTCTGGAGCAGGGTCAGGATGCGGGCCTGGACGGTGACGTCGAGCGCCGTCGTCGGCTCGTCGGCCAGCAGCAGCGACGGGCTGCCGGCCAGGGCCAGCGCGATCATCGCCCGTTGCCGAAGGCCACCGGAGAACTCGTGCGGGTAGCGGTTCGCCCGCTCGGCCGGGTCCGGCACACCGGCGCGGTCCAGCAGCTCGACCACCCGCCGGCGCACCTCGGCCCGTCCGATGCCGTCGCGGCGCAGGATCTCGCCGACCTGGCGGCCGATCCGCTGCGTCGGATTCAGCGCGGCCAGCGGGTCCTGGAAGATCATCGAGATCTCGTGGCCACGGGCCTTCCGGCGGCGGGCGCCGTCGGCGTGCAGCAGGTCCTCGCCCCGCCACAGCAGCCGGCCGCCGGTGCGGGCGCCGTCCGGCAGCAGCCCGATGATCGCGTTGGCGGTCATCGTCTTGCCGCTGCCGGACTCCCCGATCAGGCCGACCGTGGTGCCGGCCGGCACGTCGAACGACACGCCGTCGACCACCCGCACGTCGCCCCGCGTCCCCGGCAGGTCGACGGTCAGCCCGTCGACGCGCAGCAACGCCTCGTGCCGGGCCACCGGGGCGCCTCCGGATCGCGCCGTCCGCACCTCGCTCACGAGCCCGAGACCGTCACCGTCGAGAAGTCGGGCAGGCCGCTCGGGTCGGGGGTGAAGCCCTCGAGGTCGCTGTTCCAGGCGTAGGCCAGGCTGACCGCCATCGGGTACATGCCCACGGCGTCGCGCCAGATGATCTCACTGGCCTGGCCGTACAGGTCGGTCCGCTCGGCCTCGTCGCTGGTGGCGCTGGCGGCGGCGAGCAGCGCGTCCAGCTCCGGGTTGCAGTAGCCGTTGCGACCGGCCGCGCAGGTGTAGAGGCGGCCGAGGTTGCTGGCCGCGTCGTACGTCGGGGTGGCCAACTGCTGGAAGTTGACGTCCCAGTTCAGCGCCAGCAGGTCCTCGGTGAAGACTGCCTGCTCCTTCTCCAGCGGCTCGACGGTCACGCCGATCTCGGCGAGGTCGGACACGACGGCCTGGACGAACGGGCGGAACTCGGCGTTGGCGAACTGCAGCCGCAGCGTCTGCGAGAAGTCGAACCCGGCCGCCGTCAGCGCCGCCTGGGCCGCCTCGGGGTCGTGGCCGACCGGCTCCTGCGGCGCGTAGCCGAGCACCAGCGGCGACACCGGCGCGTCGGCCAGCGCCCCGGTCTCCGGGTACAGCGTGGAGATGATCGTCTCGAAGTCGACCGCCTGCCAGAGCGCCCGCCGCACTTCCGGCGTCGTCAGCGCCGGGATCGAGGAGTTGAACCACATCGTGTACACGGCGGTGCTCTGCACCGTCTCGACCGTGAGGGTGTCCTCGCCCTGCAGCGCGCCGAGCTGGTCGTCCGGGATGCCCCAGACGACGTCGACCTCGCCGGTGCGCAGCGCGGTGAGGCGCGCCGACAGCTCCGGGATGTTGCGGACGGTGACGGTGTCGACCTGCGGCACGTCGCCCCAGTAGTTCTCGTTCGGCACCAGCTCGAGCGAGTCGCCCGGGGTGAACGCGCCGACGGTGAACGGGCCGGAGCCGACCGGCGCGTTGAAGAACGCGGTGTCGTCGGGCGCCACGCCGGCCGGGATGACGTAGAAGATGAGCAGCTTGCCCGGGACGGCGGCGTCGGGCGCCGGCGACGTGATGGTCACCTCGGTGTCCGATGCGGCGGTCATCGTGTACTCGGGGAAGTTGCCGGCGTTGGGGCCGTCCAGCGCGATCATCCGGTCGAACGACGCCACGACGTCCTCGGCCGTCACCGGCTCGCCGTCGCTGAACGTGGCGTCGTCGCGCAGGGTGAACGTCCACTGCGTGACGTCCTCGTTCGCGGTCCACTCCGCGGCGAGGTCGCCGACCAGCGAGCCGTCGGCGGACGGGCGGACCAGCCGGCTGAAGACCGCCTGGCCGGCGAACTGGGTGCCGGTCGAGGCGCCCTGGGCGCCGTGCGGGTCGAGGCTCTCGATCGGGTACGTGCCGGCCGCGACGACGTCGCCGCCGGTCGCCTCGCCGGAGTTGCCCGCGTCGGAGGTGTCGTCACCGCCGCCGGACGTCGTCGAACAGGCCGCGAGCAGCAGCGCTGCGGCCGCGGCGACGGTCGTCGCGAGACGGCGGCCCCTGGATCGGGTCATGGGATGGCTCCTTCGTGTGCCTAGGGGTCGCGGCGGCCGCGCCCGTACCGGGCGGTCAGCTGGTCGCCGAGGATCCCGACGTTGATGATCAGCAGGGACAGCGCGATGCCGGGGAGGGTGGAGATCCACCACGCCGTCTCGAGGTAGGACTTGCCGTTCGCGATGGTCTGGCCCCAAGACACCGTCGACGAGGGCAGGCCGATGCCGAGGAAGCTCAGGCCCGCCTCGGCCAGGACGACCAGGGCGAACTCCAGCGTCGCCAGCGCGACGATCGGCCCGGCGGTGAACGGGAGGATGTGCCGCCACAGGATGGCGCGCTGCGGCACGCCGAGCACCCGGGCCGCGTCGACCCAGGCCCGTTCCCGCAACGACAGGGCCACGCTGCGGGTGACCCGGGCGAACGAGATCCACGCGGTGGCCGACAGCGCGACCACCACCAGCAGGACGCTGCGCTGGAAGGCCCCGGCGATGACGATGGCGAGCAGGATCGCCGGGAACGCCAGCAGCACGTCGAAGATGCGGGCCAGGACGGCGTCCAGCCAGCCGCGGGCGTACCCGGCGACGGCGCCGAGCAGCAGTCCGACGACGCTCGAGATGCCCACCGTCGCGACGCCGATGAGCACCGACGTGCGGGCGCCGTAGACGATCTGGGCCAGGACGTCGCGGCCGAGGTCGTCGGTGCCGAGCCAGGCCGTGCCGCCGTCGGCCGTCGTCGAGCCCGGCGCGAGCAGCCGGTCCTCCAACGGCGTGTGCACGGGGTCGTAGTCGAGCAGCAGCGGCCCGATCAGCCCGACCAGCACGTAGATCGCGATGACGACGTACGGGATCTTCCCGAGCCAGCCGCCGCGGCGCCTGGTCCTGGCGAGCGGCGTGTCCAGGGTGACGGCGGCGGTCACGACGCCCCCTCCATGCGGATGCGCGGATCGAGCTGGGTGTACAGCAGGTCCGCGACCAGGTTGAGCACCATGACGATGCCGGCGATCAGCAGCGTCACGGCCTGGACGACGGCGTAGTCGCGGTTGGCGACCGCGTCGACCACGAGCGACCCGAGGCCGGGCCAGGCGAACACGTTCTCGACGATGACCGCGCCGCCCATCAGCGCGCCCATCTGCAGGCCGACCACCGTCACGACCGGGATCAGCGAATTGCGCAGGGCGTGGCCGAGCAGCACCTGCGGCTCCGTCAGCCCCTTGGACCGCGCGGTCTGCACGTACGGCTCGCGCATCGACTCTGCGACGGAGCTGCGGGTCAGCCGGGCGACGATGGCCGTGAACGGCAGCGCCAGCGTGATGGCCGGCAGCACCATGTGCTGCGGCGTGCCGACGCCGGCGCTGGGCAGCAGCCGCAGCCCGAGCGCGAACACCAGGATCAGCATGATGCCGACCCAGAACGTCGGGAAGGACTGCAGCGCGATGGTGGCCGCCGACACGACGCGGTCGACGACGCCTCCCGGCCGGCCGCCGGCCATCAGGCCGAGCGTCAGGCCGACGACGACGGCGATCGCGGTGGCCGCGAGGGTCAGCTCGATGGTGGCCGGGAGCCGGTCGAAGACCGCCTCCATCGCCGGCCGGCCGAGCCGGTGCGAGTCGCCGAAGTCGAGCCGTGCCGCGTCGCCGAGGAAGCTCAGGTACTGCGCGAACATCGACCGGTCCAGGCCGAGGGTCTCGTGCAGCCGGGCGATCTGCTCCGGGTCGGCGTCCGGGCCGAGCATGACGGTGGCCGGGTCGCCCGGCGCGACGCGCACGATGACGAAGATCAGCGAGGCGGCGCCCCACATCACGAAGAGGCCGATGAGCAGGCGGCGGAGGACGATCTTGATCATGCCGTGCCGTCCCGTGGCGCGGGGCCGATGGAGTCGCCGGGGACGAACGTGCACGGGATGGTGACCTGCCGCGTCGTCGACTGCGCGGCGCCGAGCAGCTCGACCAGCATGCGCACCGCCTCGCGGCCCATCTCGGCCCGCGGCAGCGAGAACCGGGTCCAGTCGCGCAGCTCCGGCGTCCACGACGGCGGCTCGCCGAGCAGGGCGATCGAGCAGTCCTCAGGGAAGCGCACCCGCTCGCTGTCGGTCATCGCCGTCAGCGCGTCGACCAGCCGGTTGTCCTCGGTCGGCTCGACCAGGATGGCGGTGACGCCGTAGCTGCCGATCCAGTGCAGCACGTGCTCGGCGGACAGGTCGGCGGGGTCGGCCAGGCCCTGGATCAGCCGCTCGTCCACCTCGAGGCCGGCGGCGGCCAGGCCCTCGCGGTAGCCCTGCTCGCGGTCGCGGGTGGGCTCGGTGTCCTCGATGGCGCGCAGGTAGAGGATGCGCTCGTGGCCCCGCCGGTGCAGCTCGGCGACCATCGCGCTGGTAGCGGCGACGTAGTCGGCCCCGACGTAGCTGACCTCGCCTTCGTCGACCTCGCGGCGGCCGATGAAGACGAACGGGAAGTCCTCCTGGACCAGCGCGTTCAGCTCTTCGCGGCGGACGTTGCGGCCGAGCAGGACGCAGCCGTCGGCGAGCTTGAGCCGGTTCGCGCCGCCGGCGTAGATGGACCGGTCGGCCCCCGAGCTGACCGAGCTGAACAGCAGCAGGTCGTAGCCCTGGGCCGCGGTCTCCTCCTCGACGCCGAGCAGGAACGGGTAGTAGAAGTCGCGCTGGTCGGTCGGGAACACCGGCTCGAACGTGTACAGCCCGAGCAGGTGGTTGCGCCCGCCCTTGAGGCTGCGCGCCGCCACGTTCGCCGAGTAGCCCAGCTCGGCGGCCGCGGCGAGCACGGCCTGCCGCGTCGACTCGGCGATCTGGTCGCTGGCCGCGCCGCCGCTGATGACCAGCGAGACGGTGGCCTGCGAGACGCCGGCGCGGCGTGCGATGTCGACCTGCGTCGGCCGGCGTCGTCGCCCCTGGGGTGGCACGTTCGCGTCTCCACTTCATACGTATTAAGAAATGTGTCGCCGACACTACGCGCACTTTTCCGAAACCGTCAAGGCGTAGCGGCCGCCGACCCACTGTGACAGGATTCGCCATCAGGCAGCGCGGTGGAGCCATGGCCCCGACGACGTGCGCGACGGCACGCTGGGCTCGACCATCCGTCTCGTCGCCCGTGGAGAGAGCCATGACCATCGCACCGGACACCCCGTCGACCACCCTGGAGAGCAGCTACGCCGAGGACGGGTTCGTCATCCTGGAAGACGCCTTGAGCAGGGCCGAGGTGGACGCGCTGCTGGCCGAGACGGCCCGGATCTGCCGCGGCGAGCTCGGCGCCATCGAGGGCGCCGCCGCCTCGTCGCCGGACGAGACCGACGACGACGTGATCCACCGGTTCCTCTGCGTCCACTACCCGCACAAGCTGTCGTCGCTGATGCTCGACACGATGCGCCATCCTACGATCGTCGACGGCCTGACCCGGATCATCGGGCCGAACGTCAAGGCCATGCAGTCGATGCTGTTCGTCAAGGCCGAGGGGAAGCCCGGCCAGGCCTGGCACCAGGACGAGATGTTCATCCCGACGCGCGACCGCTCGCTCACCGCCGCGTGGATCGCGCTCGATGACGCCACCGTCGAGAACGGCTGCCTCTGGGTGCTGCCCGGCTCGCACCGCGACGGCGTCATCTACCCCAACCGCGAGCACGACGACCCGCGCTACGACTGCACCGTCGAGTCCTTCGACTTCCCCTGGTCCGACGACGACGCCGTGCCGGTCGAGTTGACCGCCGGGTCGGTGCTGCTGTTCAACGGCTACCTGCTGCACAAGTCGCTGCCGAACAGCGGACGGCACGGCTACCGGCGCGCGCTGACCAACCACTACATGAGCGCCGAGTCGCTGCTGCCGTGGGCGCTGCCGCACGAGGGCCAGAACATGGCGCAGGCCGACTTCCGCGACGTCGTTCTCGTCGCCGGGCGCGACCCGTACGCCTACAAGGGGGTCGAGCAGCTGCGGCAGCCGCGGATCCGGCCGGATCGCGACGGTGGCTGTGACCGCTGAGGCCGTCGTCTCGTCGGGCCTTCCCGGGTTCGAGGTGGGGCTGGTCCCCCGCCTCGGGCCGGCCGTCGCCGACTACCCGCCGGGCTCCACCTTCGGCCCGCGCGACGCCCGCACCTACGAGTTCGTCTGGCTGCTGTCCGGCAGCGCGACCTGGCACTGGGACGACCTCACCGTGCCGCTCGCGCCGGGGACGCTGCTGCTGGTGCGGCCGGGCATGCGCGACACCTTCCGGTGGGACCCGCGGCGGCCGACGCGGCATGCGTACGTGCACTTCACGCTGGCGGAGTCGGGCTGGTCCGCGTCCGCGTCCTGGCCGGTCGTGCGTGACCTCGGCGGCCGGCCGGACCCGATGGGCGCGCTGTGCCAGTACCTGCTCTGGCTCGGCGCCGGCTGCCCGCCGGGCTGGCGCGAGCAGGCCGCCGAGACGCTGCGGCTGCTGGTGCTGACGTTCCTCGCCCCACTGCCGGTGACCTCGGATGACGCGTCCGGGCTGCCGCCGCCCATCGTGGCCGCCATGTCCGCCGTCCGCTCCGCCTGGTCCGACGGCGTCGCCCGGCCGGTGGGCCTGGAGCGACTGGCGGCCACCGCCGGTGTGTCGGTGTCGACGCTGTGCCGGGCGTTCCAGCGCCGGTTCGGACTCGGGCCGGTGGCCGCGCTGGAGCGGCTGCGACTGGCGCGGGCCGAGCCGCTGCTGTGGATGAGCAACCTGTCGCTGCAGGCCATCGCGGTCCAGTGCGGTTTCGCCGACGCCTACCACTTCTCCCGCCGCTTCCGCGCCGTCTACGGCCTCGCGCCGAGCGCCTTCCGGGCCACCCCGCCGCAGTCCGCTCCCCCGTCCCCGCTGGTCGGGTCCGGCCTCGCGGCGCTCGAGCCCCTCACGCCGTCGCCCTGACCCACTGGGCGGCCCCGGTCTGCGACCATGACCCGGTGGCCGACCACCTCGTCCTGGTGAACGGGCTGCCGGGCGCGGGCAAGAGCACGCTGGCCGCAGACCTCGCTCCCGCGCTGCCCGGTCGCCATGGAGGCCATGTGGAGCATCGCGGCCGCGCTGCCCGGCCTGGTCGTCGTGGAGTCGTGGTGGTTCCGGCCGCGCGACCTCGGCTACGTCCGCGCCGGCCTGGACCGCTGCTCCGCGCGTCGACGTCCAGGAGGTCGCGCGGCTGGTGCTGCGCGCGCTCGACCGGACCTAGCGTTCGACCTGGACGGCCTCGTAGCGCGGCTTGATCTCCTCGTTGAGGTAGGCGCCCATGCTGTCGGCCGCGAACAGCGCCTCGACGTCGAGGGGTTCGACGTCGAGGTAGCGGTAGATCGCGCCGGAGTCGAACTCGACCTCGAGCGTCCACGTCTGCGGGTCGTAGCCGACGGAACGCAGCGCGGACGACGACACCGGCCAGCGTCTGATCCTGCCCATCGCGTCGATGGTCGGCGGCCGCGGCCGCGATGGTCAAGAGGGGCGCCGAAATCGCGTTGCCAGCGGGAGCGCCGGCGGCTAGGGTCCCGTGTTTCGTGCGGCGATTTCCCGATCCGGATCCCGGCGAGCCGAGTCGCCTCACGCCCGGGCGCTATCTGCTCTGGCTGGCCCGCGCCCAGCTGGGCGTCGTCCTGCTGGGCGCGTTCTACGGCGTCATCTGGCCGACCGCGCAGGCGCTGATGCCATACGCCGTCGGGCGGGCCATCGACGACGGGCTGACCGAGCGCGACCGCGGCGACCTGCTGCTGTGGGCCGGCGTGGTGCTGGCGCTCGGCGTGCTGCAGGCGGCCACCGGCATCCTGCAGGACCGGTGCGCCCTCGCCAACGCGCTCGGCGCCCGGTATCGGACGTTGCAGCTGGTCACGCGGCAGGCCGCGCGGCTCGGCGCCACGCTGCCGCGGAAGACGTCGGCGGGCGAGGTGCTCAGCGTGGGCGTCGCCGACGTCACGCAGATCGGGCGGGCGCTGGACTTCAGCTCGCGGGCCATCGGCGCGGTCGCCTCGATCGTCGTGGTCGCGGCGATCATGCTGGCGACGTCGTGGCGGCTCGGACTGGTCGTGCTGATCGGCGTGCCGCTGATGGTGGCGGCGGTCGCGCTGCTGCTGCGGCCGCTGCACGACCGCCAGGCCCGGCTGCGCTCCCTGCAGGCGGAGCTGACCGCCCAGGCCGTCGACATCGTCGGCGGGCTGCGGGTGCTGCGCGGCATCGGCGGCGAGGAACTGTTCGGACGGCGCTACGACGCGGAGTCGCAGCGGGTCCGGCGGGCCGGCGTGCACCTCGCCCGCGCCGAGGCCGCCCTGGAGGCGGCCCGCATGCTGCTGCCCGGGCTGCTGGTCGCGCTGATCGTGTTCCTCGGCGCCCGGCAGGTGCTGGCCGGCGACCTTACCGGCGGCCAGCTGGTCGCGTTCTACGGGTACGCGGTGTTCCTGGCGACGCCGGTGCGGCGGCTGAGCATCGGGGCGAGCGCGTTCATGAAGGCGTACGTGGCGGCGCGGCGGGTGGTGACGCTGCTGGCGTTGCGGCCGGAGATCGAGGCCGGCGGCTCGGCGGCGCCGGCGGGTGGGGATCTGGTGGACCCGGCGTCCGGGCTGGTCGCCGCGGGCGGACGGTTCACGGCGGTCGTGTGCGCGGCGCCGGGCCACGCCGCGGCGCTGGCCGACCGGCTGGGCCGGTACACGGAGTCCGGCGTGACGTACGGCGAGGTGCTGCTGGACTCCGTCGAGGTCGCGGAGGTGCGGCGGCGGATCCTGGTGTCCGGGAACGAGGCGCGGCTGTTCGCGGGCTCGTTGCGGTCGGAGCTGGCGGTCGACGGGATCGTCGACGACGCGCGGGTGCTGGCCGCAGTCGAGGTCGCGTCGGCCGCCGACGTCCTCGAGGCGCTGCCCGGCGGGTTGGACACCGTCGTCGCGGCGGGCGGCAAGGAGTTCTCCGGCGGCCAGCTGCAGCGGCTGCGGCTGGCCCGCGCCGTGCTGGCCGACCCGGACGTGCTGGTGCTGGTCGAGCCGACCAGCGCCGTCGACGCGCACACCGAGGCCCGGATCGCCGCCCGGCTGGCCGCCGCCCGGGCCGGCCGGACCACCGTCGTGTTCGCGACCAGCCCGATCCTGCTCGACCACGCCGACGCGGTCGTGCTGGTCGACGGCGGCGGCCGCGCGGTCGCCGCCGGCACGCACGCGTCGCTGATCGCCGATCCGCGCTACCGCGCGCTGGTCGCCCGTGAGGAGGGACCCCAGTGAGCCGGCCGGCTGAGGCGAACGGCCTGCCCGTGGCGTCGGCGCGGGAGGTGCGCCGGCACGCCCGGCGGCTCGCGCTGCGGCACCGCGGCGCGGTCGCCGGCGCGGTCACGCTGCACGCGCTCGGCGCGGCGTCCGGGCTGGCCGGGCCCTGGCTGCTCGGCCGCCTGGTCGAGGACGTCACCGACGGCGTCGACCAGGTCACCCGCGTGACGCTGCTGATCTGCCTGTTCGTCGTGGTGCAGGCGGCGCTGACCGGGCTGGCGATGTTCGTGGCGGCGCGGCTGGGCGAGCGGGTGCTGGCCGAGTTGCGCGAGGATTTCGTCGACGGCGTGCTGGCGCTGCCGCTCGGGACCGTCGAGGAGGCCGGCACCGGCGACCTCGTCACCCGCTCCACCCGCGACGTCGACCTGCTGGCCCGGGCGGTGCGCTACGCGATCCCGGAGACGCTGATCAGCCTGGTCACCATCGTGCTGACGCTCGGCGGGCTGGTGCTGCTCGGGCCACTGCTGGCGCTGCCGGCACTGGTCGGCGTGCCGGTGCTCTGGGCGGCGTCGCGCTGGTACCTGCGCCGGGCCCGCGACGCCTACCTGCGCGAGAACGCGTCCTACTCGCGGCTGGCCGAGGGCCTCGCCGAGACCGTCGACGGCGCCCGGACGGTCGAGGCGCTGCGGCTGGGCGGCCGGCGCTTCGAGCGCGTGCAGACCGACATCGCGACGTCGTACGCGGCGGAGCGGGCCACGCTGCGGCTGCGCACGGTGTACCTGCCGACCATCGACGTGGCGTTCGTGCTGCCGGTGTTCGCGACGCTGGTGGTCGGCGGGCTGCTGTACCTGGACGGCATGGTGACGCTGGCCGCGGTGACGGCCGCGACGCTCTACACACAGCAGCTGCTGATCCCGGTCGACACCCTGCTGTTCTGGCTGAACGAACTGCAGATCGGCGGGGCGGCGATGGCGCGGTTGCGGGGAGTACGGCGCGATCCGGCTGTCTTCGAGGGTGAGCGGGCAGCGCCTCGCACCGATACCGTCAAATCAAAGGGGTTCGAGGTGCGCGGGGTGAGCCATGCCTACCGGCCCGGCCACGACATCCTCCACGACGTCTCGCTGACCATCGCGCCGGGCGAGCGGCTCGCCGTCGTCGGCCCGTCCGGCGCCGGGAAGTCCACCCTGGGCAAGCTGCTGGCCGGCATCCACGCACCCCGCACCGGCGCCATCACCGTCGGCGGCGTCCCCGTCTCGGCCCTGCCGCTGGACCGGCTGCGCACCGAGGTCGCCCTCGTCACCCAGGAGCACCACGTCTTCCGCGGCTCGCTGCGCGACAACGTCGCCCTGGGACGTCCCTCGGCCTCCGACGCGGAGGTCGAGGCCGCCCTGCGCGCCGTCGACGCCTGGGAGTGGGCGTCCTCCCTGGGGCTGTCGTCGGCCGTGGGGTCCGGCGGCGCCGAGCTGTCGCCGGCGCAGGCGCAGCAGGTCGCGCTGGCCCGGCTCGTGCTGGCCGACCCGCACACCCTGATCCTCGACGAGGCGACGTCGCTGCTCGACCCCGGCGCGGCCCGGCACCTGGAGCGGTCGCTGGCCGCCGTGCTGGCCGGCCGGACGGTGATCGCGATCGCGCACCGCCTGCACACCGCCCACGACGCCGACCGGATCGCCGTCATGGAGGCCGGGCGCATCGTCGAGCTCGGCCCGCACGACGAACTCGTCGCCGCGGGCGGCGCGTACGCGTCGCTCTGGCGGTCGTGGCACGGCCAGGACTGAAGCGTCAGGTGCGGTACTGGGCCTCCTCGGCCGTGCGCTTGAGCTTGTCGACGTAGCCGGCCCACCACTGGGCGTCTCGGTCGGGGAGGTTGGAGACGCCCTGGCGCAGGCCGATGGCGCCGTCGAGGGTCTCGCGGACGATGTCGGCGTGGCCGGCGTGCCGGGCGGTCTCGGCGATCATGTGCACGAGGATCCAGTGCAGCGTGACGGTGTTCCCGCCGGCCGGCCACCACGGCACGGTGCCGGTGTCGTCCAGCGCCAGCGCGTCGATGGTCGCGTCGGCATGCGCGATGGCCCGCTCGTAGAAGGCGGTCACCCACGCGCGCGACTGGTCGACCGTCGCCCAGAGGTCGGCGTTGTCCTCGGCGTCGTCGTCGAGCCAGGGCAGCGGCTCGGGCGCGGGCCGGTCGAAGACGATGCCGAAGTACTCGTACTCCATGCTCGCGACGTGCTTGACCAGCCCGAGCAGGTTGGTTCCGGTCGGCGTCACCGGCCAGCGAGCGTCGCGCTCGCCGAGCCCGTCCAGCTTCCACCGCAGCGCGTCGCGCTGAGCCTGCAGATAGCGCTTGAGGGTGTCCTTCTCGTCCGGCATGGTGGCGACGCTACCCCGCGGGCGGCACCGCCGCGACGGCCTCGATCTCGACCAGCGCGCCGGGCACGGCCAGCCCGGCGACGAACGCTCCAGTGATGGCCGGCGGGTTCGGGCGCTGCCCCCAGACCTCGCCGAACGCGGCGAAGCCCTCCTGCAGCGACGCGCCCTCCTTGATGAGGATCGTCCACTTCACGACGTCCTCCGGCCGGGCGCCCGCCGCGTCGAGCACCGTCAGCAGGTTGGTGAGGGCCTGCCGCGTCTGACTCGCGATGTCCGGCCCGACGACCTGCCCGCTGGCATCGACGCCGTTCTGGCCGCCGATGAAGACCAGGTCGGCTCCCGCGGCGACGCGCACGGCCCAGCTGAACGCGGGGTTGGTGTGCATGGACTCGGGGTTGATGTGCGTGATGAGCGTCATGGCGTCAACGTAACCGGTTATAGTGGTTTCATGCAACGCCGATCGGACCTCCCCCTCTCCGTCCGCGTGCGCTTCCTCACCGGGCGGGTGTCGCTCGACCTCAGCCACACCGGCGGCGAGGGCGAATCCGCGCGGTGGGAGATCGTCCACACCCCCGGCGACCTCGCCCACTGGCTCGGCGTCATCCTCGGCGTCGACGGCCTGACCGCCGGGCCCGCGGATCTCGCCGCCATGCGGCCGCTGCGGACCGCCATCACGGACACCGCCCGGTCGCTGGCCGCCGGCGGCTCCGTCCAGGCCTCCGACATCGCGACGATCAACGCCGCGGCGGCCGCGCCCCCGCTGGTGCCCGCGCTGAGCGCGGTCGGCGGCGGAGTGGGGTGGGTGGCGCCGACGACGCCCGCCGCGCTGTCGTCGATCGCCCGCGACGCCGTCGACCTGTTCGCCGGCCCCCTGGCGTCTCGGATCCGCGTCTGCGCATCCGAGACCTGCGGCCTCCTGCTCGTCGACACGTCCCGGCCGGGGAAGCGGCGGTGGTGCTCGATGCAGCGCTGCGGCAACCTCGCGAAGGTCCGCGGCCACCGTCAGCGCGCCGCCACGCCCTGAGGGTCGCGTATGCTGGGTGGCGCCGGCGGAGGTGCTTCCACCACTTTTGATGCCGGTCGGCCGCGACGCAGTCCCACACCGGTGCTGCGTCGCGGTCTTTTGTGTTGAAGCGCAGGTCAATACCCGGATCGAGCGACCTGCGGCCGTACGCTCAGACCGTGCCGTCTCGCCGTCGAGCCGCCGTCTACGCCCGCCGCCGTCAGCGCCGCATGGCGAAGTCCGACCACGACCTCACCGACGCCCAGTGGGCGGCCCTGACCGCGGCCTGGGGCGGCTGCGCCTACTGCGGCGCGTCCGAGCCGCAGTCGAGGTTGCAGAAGGACTGCATGCTCCCCATCTCCCGCGGCGGCCGCTACACGCTCACGAACGTCGTGCCCGCCTGCCGCTCCTGCAACGCCAGCAAATGCAACGCCGAGGTCACCACCTGGATGCGCCGCAAGAAGCTGGACGAACAGGCCTTCCTCGTCCGCCAGCTCGAGATCGCCCGCTCGGCCACGGACGGTTCGGAGGTGCGCCTGACCGGCATCGGCCGGTAGAACGGTCGGAGCCTCAGCCTTCCGACACCACGAGTCGGGCGCCGTCCTCGGTAACCGAATCACCTCGAACCGCGAGGTCAATAGCTTCATTGATCCTGCGATCGACGATCGCTCCGGTCCTGGCCCACCCGAACAGCCTGGCAATCTGTTGAATGACCTCACTTCGCAGCGCCGCGCCAACGTCGTTGAGCAGGAGTTGAACGGACAGCGCGAGCTCGTCGAGGTGAACGTGCTCGACCTTCCGACTGACAGGCCCCGCGGGAACCCGGACGCGATCAACGGCTCGATCGGGCATGTCGATGAAGTCACCGTCACGAAGGATTGGGGAGTGCCGGATTGCGCGATCGACGTTGTCGCGGACCTTATACGAGACTCGACCGATGTTCCACCAGCCGCGAATGCGCTCATAGACGAGATCGAGATGGACTGGCCCTTCGACGTCAGCCAGCGCAACCAGCGCATCCATCATGTGCAGGTCGTTTCCCGGCTCGCCCGGTTCTACCCAGTAGGGAAGTCGCACCGGCCTGGCAACTATGTAGTCGCTGGTCCACGTCGGAGTCGATGGTACCTGCACCTCAGTGGTCTCGACGATCGGCCGCTCGATTTCGGCAACTCTGCGGATGCGACCCGTGACAGGCGCCGCAACCGCCGCCTCGATCGCGTTCCGCAGCCTGGTCTCTTCCTGCGTCCTGTTGCGATACCAGGCGGTGCCCCAGATCCGGTGGAGCGTCCATCCCAGACCACCGAGAATCTGGTCGCGCAGCCGGTCGCGATCACGCGCTGCTGGAGCCGAGTGGTACTGAAAACCGTCACATTCGACGCCGATGGCGAACATCCCAGGATGGACCGGGTGTCGTACACCGATGTCGATTCGGAACCCTGCAGCGCCAACCTGGGGCTCGACTGTGTAACCCCACGACCGGATTGCCGCGATAACGGACTCCTCGAACGGCGACTCTGGTTCGAGTCCCGTCGAGCTGTACGGTACAGCGAGCGTCGACGTGCCGCGATCCGCGTAGTCGAGATACGCTCGAAGAAATTCGACGTTCTCGTTCGGAGAAGGTGGGATGTCACCGGCGCGCATCGACGCCACGACCTCGACCCGCTGCCGCGCTCGTGTGATGCCCACGTTGAGACGGCGCCATCCCTTGTCCTTGTTGAGCACACCGAAGTTGGTCGTGATCTTGCCGGCTTCATCTGGGCCATAGCCGATCGAGAAGATGATCACGTCTCGCTCATCGCCCTGCACTGACTCGAGGGACCGCACGAAGAATCCATCCAGGCGATCACCGCTGTCGAAGAAGCGGTCGAGTTCTCGATGAGCTTCACGCATTTCGTCGATCGCAGCCTGGACGGCATCCGCCTGCGCGACAGAGAACGTCACGACTCCAAGCGTCAGCTCGGGGCGATTGGCGAAGTGCTCGATGACTCGCTCGGCCACCTTGCGAGCCTCGGCGGGATTGTCGGCCCCTCCACCGCGCCGATACATCCCGTGAGCGTTGAAGAACTCGACACCCACGTCAGCGCCCTCGAGCTGGGACGACGGGTACGTGACGAGCTTGCTTTCGTAGAACTTGTAGTTGGAGAAGGCGATCAACGATTCATGACGCGAGCGGTAGTGCCACCGCAGGCCGAGGTTGTTGAAGGACCCACAGGCTTTGGCGAGCTCCAGGACGGACTGGAAGTCCTTGACGTCCGTCTCATCATCGCCATGGTCGTCATCGGTACTGCGCTCGAAAAACGATGTCGGCGGGAGCTGCTTGTCGTCGCCGGCCAGGATGAACGCCCTACCTCGATATATGCAGTTGATCGCGTCGCCCGGTGTGACCTGTGAGGCTTCGTCGAAGATCACAACGTCGAAGGAGATGTCCGGCGGAAGGTACTGCGAGACGGCCAGCGGCGACATCATGAAGACCGGTTTGATCGACATCGCAGTCGTCCTGGCGCGCGCGACGAGATCGCGCACAGGAATATGGCGCTTCTGCTTGGTTCCTTCCCGGCGAATGATCGCCGGCTCTCCAATGCCGGTATTGGCGGGCCTGCGAGAGTTCGCGACACGAATGATCTCGCTCGTCGCACCGGTGATCAGCGCTCGGTCGAGTTTCCGATACTCCTCCACCAACGCAGTGCGGTCGTCAGCGCGCACCGGCCTCAAATCAGAGTCGTTGTGGATGACGGCCTCAGCCCAAGCACGCAGTAGTGCACGATCGACGACCTTCGGCACCTCGTCGGCAGGGACGTGGTGCTCGATGCAGAAGTCGATGGCGGTGTCAAGGCCTCGCGCAGCGAGTTCCTCCCGGGCGACCTGATACTCGAACCACTCAAGTTGTCCGACGGTATCGTCGCGGAATTCTTCGATGAGTTCGACGGCCATGGTGTAGTCGTCGAACTCGCGGTGCAGTTCCGGCTGACGAGCAACCCCGAAAGCGTTCGTGATCTGCTGCCGGCGCTCAACCCATCTCTCGTACGCCGGGCTGAGGTTGTCGATCAGATGCGAGTCGGCCAGCGCCTTGACCTGACCGCTGCTCAGCGGGCCGCCGATCATCTCCCTCAAGAGCGCAGCCCACGCCATAGCGGTGTCCAGACCCGCGAGGTCTGTCTCGGCGAAGGCGAAGTACGCGCCGAGGGTGTCTCGGTAACGCTGTTCAGAGTCCCTAATCACCTCGTGTGTTCGTCTCGTTGCTTCGCTCAGCTCGAGGATGGCGTCGACTTCGTGAAGCGTGTGGGCTCGGCCGGTCACCGCGCTGACCGTCGCGATGCGCGCTGCGGCCTGGCGCATTGGACCGATGTGGGCGCTGAGCCACGCTACGGATGCACTGATGGGCTCGAGCAGCAACTCAGGACGGCCAGCGAGCTGTGGCGCGGGTGCGAGGCT
Organism: Jiangella sp. DSM 45060; assembly: GCF_900105175.1. Taxonomy (NCBI): domain Bacteria; kingdom Bacillati; phylum Actinomycetota; class Actinomycetes; order Jiangellales; family Jiangellaceae; genus Jiangella; species Jiangella sp. DSM 45060. The sequence continues at coordinate 5,255,230 of NZ_LT629771.1, forward strand.
GCTTTTCCACGCGTCCAGGGCCAAGCGCGCGGAGTCCGCTATTGCACGCTGAGCCTCGTTCGTGTCGTGGCCGGCCAGGAAACCAGCCAACTCGTGCGGCACGGCGTCGCCGGTCAAGGCTATGACTTCATCAGCAACCGTCAGCGCGGTCGCGAGAGAGTCGTAGTCAGTCTCGCGACCGTTCCAGTGGGTTCCCAACAGCTCGCTCCGGCTCGCGGCCAACATGTCGAACGCCTGAGTCGCTTCGCCCCATGCGACAGCATCGGACAGGTGCTTGATGCCTTCCTTGAGATTCGTGGCACTGTTCAAGAGCCCGGCTACTGTCCTCTTGTCGGCGCGGTAGTCGCCGGACAGTTTCTTCAAGCCCTTGTGGAGGTTGGTGAACCGCTCCCGCAATTCAGCAAGCGGAGCGGCGAGCGCCGCCGCCGTGAACACCGTCGAAGCCTTCGCCTCGGCAGCGGTGAGCATGGCCTCCTGTTGCTGCAGCGCCCGAGCCGCCTCGCGGGCCTCGGCGAGCCCTGCGGCCGTCAGCCAGTTCCGTTGTGGATGAACGTCCTTGTCCCGGAGCTCGACGAGACGGTGTACTCGATCGGCCTGCGCGAATGTCACCACTTCCGGGAGGCCGAAAGAACGCGCCAGGCCGCTGAGGCCCGCGGATCGATCGACGAGCTCCTGAGCGGTGTGTTCGAACCGTTCGGCCGCGACGTAGAGCTCGTCGGCAGTTAACCCAGCCAACTCGACAGGTGCCGTCGCGGCGACCGCACCTGGCGTTGGCGGAATGGCCGCGTCACCAGGAAGCGCCGTCCAGGGCACGCCGGCACGGTCGAGAACCACTGCCTCGGCGCCTCGGACCGCCGCGATCTGTTCGCCAAGCATCTGGCGGGCGTCAATCGTGGCGTGCCAGTCCGCTGTGGTGACCCAGGACTCAGGGACCTCTCCCGGGTGATCTCGGTGCTGATGATCGAGGAGTGACAGCAACTGCGGCACGTCACTGGGCTTCTCAAGGTCGAACGCCGACACGAGATCTGCGTTGAGGTTTACAGTTCCCTGGAGCTGTTCCAGTGCTGTTCGAGCCTGATAGAGACGAATATCGAGAGATGACTCGTCGCGAACATCACGCCAGAGGAACGAACTTCCCTGTGCCGCCGGCCGCCAGGCGCGCACGAGCCTTGCCGTCGCCTCATGGACACGCGCGTAATCCTCTTGGGTCAGGTCCGTGGGCGGCGTTTCCGGAATCGGAGCGGAGGGGACGTCGGCCAGGACAGATAGCCTCCCGAGGACATGATGCAGGGAGAGATTCAGAGGTTGCTGAACCCTGTTCATCGCATCGGCATATGCGTTCAGCTTCTCGCGGCGATCCTTGACGCTCGCACGGGAAATTGAGTCCATGCCCTTCGGAGCCTGTGCGACGTTGTCCAGGGATCGCAGTAGTTCCGTCGCAACTTCCTTGCGGCTCGCCTTATGTGAGTGCAGTTCTAGCAGGTAGTTCGCAAGGCCGGCATCCGAGAGGCGATTCCGGACCACGTCGAGTGCGGCCATTTTCTCGGAAACGAAGAGCACTGTCTTCCCTGCATGCAACAGGGCGCCGATCATGTTGGCGATGGTCTGGGACTTCCCGGTGCCCGGGGGTCCGTCCATGACGAAACTGTGCCCTGCCAGCGCAGCTGCGATGGCAGCTCGTTGAGACGAGTCCGCGTCGAGGACGAGAGGCGTCAACTCCGGTGGAGCGACGCGATCGATATCAGCGGGATCTACCAGATCGAACTGGAAGTCCGAGGCCTGCTGAGTGGGGTCCGAAGTGGCGAGCGCCTGGACGACCGGATGGTCGAGGATCCGATCCTCATTGTCCAGGAGGTCTCTGAACATCGCTTCCTTGGCGAACGAGAAGGTCGATAGATACACGACGCTGCGGAGATCCCAGTCCTTGAAATCCTTGTTGCTCTCCAGTGCAGCGCGTACAGCAGCCAGGGTCGCGGACACCGACAAGTCGTCGAGCGCGTCCATCCTGGGCAGCTCGATGTTGAACTCCTTCAAGCGCAGTGCAAGCGCCGGATTGAGTACCGAGTCGTCCTCGCCACTGGTGAGGCGCGGCGTCCCCTTCGGGCCTTCGGGGATCAGCGTTACCGGCATGAGCAGGAGCGGACTGGTCATGTCCGTCCCATCGACCTCCTTCCAATGCAGCATGCCGAACGCGACGTAGAGGACAGACAGACCGCGATCCAGGTATTCCGCGTTGGCTTTCCGCATCAAGGTGCGCAGCATCGGGCCCAGCTCGATGTCCGGTCTCGGCGCGTGGAGGAAGCCGCTAGGCGTCGGCGTGGTGACCGGTGGCGCAGGTACCGCCTCGTCGTGAACCGGGAGAACGTCGCCGCGAATCCCCTGGGGTCGCCCTGATTGAATCCGAGCGAGTACCTCATCGGGCGACGGACTGTCGATCAGGAGTGATGACCTCTTTGGGGAGTTGAACTTGATAAGGCGGTTGGCGCGCGTGAGCCCAACGAGGCCGTCACGCCATGTCTTCAGAGCAGCTTGAATCTCGCCTGGTGCCGCCACCGCTCAACCCCCATCGCCGCCAGTTCAGCCCGCGCCGATCAGCGACGGGGCAGAGGCGATGATCGAACGCTTGGCGTCGGCTTGATCGTGCCCCCGCGAGCCGCAGATTAACGGAAGGGTCGGACAGTTCAGGAGGCTTGTGATTCTGGCCGATCCGAAGATCTGCATCAGCCCTGATGAAGGGCAATCAGTCGGTGCTCAGACGTTGAAGCGGAACTCGACGACGTCGCCGTCGGCCATGACGTAGTCCTTGCCCTCCATGCGGACCAGCCCCTTCGAGCGCGCCTCCGCCATCGAGCCGGTCGCGACCAGGTCGTCGTACGAGACGACCTCGGCCTTGATGAAGCCCTTCTGGAAGTCGGTGTGGATGACGCCGGCCGCTTCGGGGGCGGTGGCGCCCTTGGCGATGGTCCAGGCGCGCGCTTCCTTGGGGCCGGCGGTGAGGTAGGTCTGCAGCCCGAGGGTGTCGAACCCGACGCGGGCGAGCATGTCGAGGCCGGACTCGTCCTGGCCCATCGACTGCAGCAGCTCCAGCGCCTCGGCCTCGTCCAGCTCGGACAGCTCGGCCTCGATCTGGGCGTCGAGGAAGATCGCCTCGGCCGGCGCGACCAGCGCGCGCAGCTCGGCCTTGAGGCCGTCGTCGGACAGCTCCTCGTCGTCCATGTTGAAGACGTAGAGGAACGGCTTGGCGGTGAGCAGGTGCAACTCGCGCAGCGGCTCGAGGTCGAGGCCGGCGGCGAAGACGGTCTGCCCTCCGTCGAGGACGGCCTTGGCCCGCTCGACGGCGGCGACGGTCTCCTGCTTGTCCTTGGCCATGCGCGCCTCCTTGACCAGGCGCGGCAGGGCGTTCTCGATGGTCTGCAGGTCGGCGAGGATCAGCTCGGTGTTGATCGTCTCGATGTCGGCCTTCGGCTCGACCCGGCCGTCGACGTGGACGACGTCGGGGTCGTTGAAGACGCGGATGACCTGGCAGATCGCGTCGGCCTCGCGGATGTTGGCGAGGAACTTGTTGCCCAGGCCCTGCCCCTCGGAGGCGCCCTTCACGATGCCCGCGATGTCGACGAAGCTGACGGTGGCGGGGAGCTGGCGGGCGGAGCCGAAGATCTCGGCCAGCTTCGCCAGCCGCGGATCGGGCACGCCGACGACGCCGACGTTGGGCTCGATGGTGGCGAACGGGTAGTTCGCGGCCAGCACGTCGTTCTTCGTCAGGGCGTTGAACAGCGTGGACTTGCCGACGTTGGGCAGGCCGACGATGCCGATGGTGAGACTCACAGGTGCCAAGGGTACGTGGCCCGGCGGCCGGCGACGAAGCGGATCTTGAAGTGCGACGAAAGCCCTGTTCCGGACCGGTTCCCGCCGCGCCTCCCCGACTTTGTCGGAGGTCCCCGGCAAAGTAGCCCCCATGAACGTCTCCAGCGTCCTCGCCGCCCTCGTCGCCCTCCTCCTGGGCGGCGTCGTGGGCGCGCTGCTCGTCCGCGTCCGCACGGCCGGCGCCGCCGCCACGGTCGCCGCCGAGCGCGACGCCGCACGGGCCGAGCTCGACTCCGTCCGGCGCGAGAAGGCCGACCTGCAGGCCGAGCGCGAGGTCGACCGCGAGCGCATGCTCGATGCCCAGGCCGAGCAGACCCGGCTGGAGACCGAGCTGGCACACGCGCGCAGCAGCGGCGAAGAGAAGCTGGCCATGCTCCGCGCCGAGCAGGAGCGGCTGACGCAGGAGTTCCAGCGGTTGTCCGCCGACGCGCTGCGGCAGAACCGCGCCGACTTCCTCGAGCTGGCGACCGAGCAGTTCAAGGGGTCGGAAGAGCGGGTCAAGACCGAGCTCGAGCACCGCCGGCTGGCCGTCGAGGCCATGGTGAAGCCGCTGAACGACCAGCTGAACAAGGTCACCGACCACGCGAACGAGCTGGAGAAGGCGCGGGCCACGGCCTACGGCGAGCTGCGCACCCAGCTCGAGACCATGGGCAAGAGCTCCGACCAGCTGCGGCTCGAGACCCAGCAGCTGGTCACGGCGTTGCGCGCGCCGCAGGTGCGCGGCCGGTGGGGCGAGCTGCAGCTGCGCCGGGTGGTCGAGGCGGCCGGCATGGTCGAGCACGTCGACTTCGCCGAGCAGGCCACCGCCGACACCTCCGACGGCAAGCTGCGCCCCGACCTCCTGGTCCACCTCGCCGGCGGCAAGAAGGTCGTCGTCGACGCGAAGGTGGCGTTCAACGGCTACCTCGAGGCACAGGAGGCCCGCGACGAGGCGACGCGCGACAAGCGGCTGGCGGCGCACGCCCGGCATCTGAAGACGCACATCGACTCGTTGGCCGGCAAGCAGTACTGGGAGCAGTTCACCCCCACGCCCGAGTTCGTGGTGATGTTCGTGCCGTCCGACGTGTTCCTCAACGCCGCCATGGAGCAGGACCCCACGCTGTTCGAGCACGCCTTCGAGCGCAACGTCGTCATCGCGACGCCGTCCACGCTGGTCGCGCTGCTGCGCACGGTCGGCTACACCTGGCGGCAGGAGGCGCTGGCGCAGAACGCGCAGGAGGTGCTGAGCCTCGGCCGCGAGCTGCACTCCCGGCTGGCGACCATGGGCGGCCACCTGGCCCGGCTCGGCCGCCAGCTCGACGGCGCGGTCAAGGCCTACAACGACGGCGTCAGCTCGCTCGAGAGCCGGGTCCTGGTCAGCGCCCGCAAGATGGCCGACCTCAAGGTCGTCGACGAGGAACTCGAGGCGCCGCCGCAGGTCGAGCGGGCCGCGCGGCAGCTGCAGGCGCCCGAGATGGTCGACGACGCGCTCATCGCCCTCGAGGACATCCAGGTCGATCCCCGGTTCGGCCTCGGCCCGGCGACGGGGAAGGGGTCGCGATCGCGGCGGCGCAGCGGTACCGACGGCTGACGCCGGGCGCGGGGCCCGGAGGACGCCGGGCGCGGGGCCCGGAGGACTACCGGCGGCTGCGAGTGGGCCCGGCGGACGGCCGGCGGCTGTTGGCGCGCGGCGGACGGCCAGCGGGGGCGGCAGATGGCGGACGGCTGGCGGCTGTGGCCGCGCGGCGGACGGCCAGCGGGGCGGCACATGGCGGGCGGCCGGCGGCTGTGGGCGCGCGGCGCACCGCTGCTCGTGCGCGGCCGGCGGCTGCGAGTAGACACGGCGGACGGCTGTGTGCGGGCGCGGTCCGGCGGACGGCGGCGACGGGTGGGTGCCCGGTGAGGCCGCGGCACTCACCCGTCGCCTGGTCGCGGAGGTCAGCCGGTGCCGAGATAGGCGCCCAGCGTGTTCGCGAACTGGTAGCCGTTCGTCGCGTCCCAGTTGACCGACCAGGTCATCGCCCCGCCGATCGGACCCCACGGTTCGGCCGGTACGAAGCTGCCGCAGCGGGTCGCCGTCGCCAGGCAGTCGAGGGCGGCCGTGACGTTCGACGGCGACTGGTAGCCGCCGCCCGCCGCCTGTGACGTCGCCGGCAGGCCGAGCCCGACCTGGTGCGGCGCGAGTCCGGCCTGGAGCTGGATGCAGGCCTGGGCGGTCAGGAAATCGACCGTGCCCTGGCCGTAGACCTGCTGGTTGCAGCCCATCATCGTGCCGGAGTTGTAGTACTGCATGTTGACGATGGTGAGGATGTCGCGGATCGCCAGCGCCAGCTTGTAGTACTCGTACGTCGGCGCCTGGAAGTCGATCGTCTGCGGCGCCATGGTGACGATCAGGTCCGCACCGGCCAGCGTCCGCAGCTGCCGCAGCGCCTGCTCCATGTACGTCGCGTTGATCCCGTGCTCGAGGTCGATGTCGACGCCGTCGAAGCCGTACTCCTGCATCAGCGCCCAGGTGGTCTGGGCGAAGTTGGCCGCCTCGGTCGCGTTGGTGACGTTGACGTGGCCGTTCTGGCCGCCGACCGAGATGACGACGGAACCGCCGGCGGCCTGGCGGGCGGCGACGTCGGCCTTGAACTGGTCGACGGTGTAGCCGCCGAGCCCGCCGGTGTCGAGGTTGAACGTGATGCCGCCCGGCGTGCCCGCCAGGTTGTCGGCGAACGCGATGGCCAGCAGGTTGTACGCGGCCGGCACCTGCGAGACGCGCAGCACGGTGGAGCCGTTGTCGAAGTTGTGCCAGTAGCCGGTCAGCCAGCGGTGGCCGGGATCGCCCGGGCCGCCGGGCTCACCGCCGTCCTCGGTGCCGGTCTCCGACCCGGCCTCGGTGCCGGCGTCGCCGCCCGTCTCAGAGCCCGTGTCGCCGCCCGTCTCGGCGCCGGTCTCGGAGCCGGTCTCGGAGCCGGTCTCTGTCCCAGCGACCGCGCCGACGTCGGTGCCGGTGTCCGTCCCGCCGGAGCAGGCGCCGTCGTCGCGCCAGGGACCCCATTCGCTCGGGGCCGGGGTGTCGCCCTGGGTCCAGTGCCGGGCGGTCCAGTGGTGACCGTCGTGCGAGACGCGGTCGCCGCCGACGTACACCGTCGCCCGGTCCCAGGCCGGCTCCGTGCACCCCTCCGGCCCGCCGCCCTCGCCGCCCGAGACGTCGCCGCCCGAGACGTCACCGCCGGACGCGTCGCCGCCGCCCGGATCGTCCGGCCCGCCGGTCGCCAGCCGCGAGCCCATCAGCCCGACCAGCTCGTTCTGGTGGTCGCCGGCGAGGTCCCACCACATCGCGCCGCCGAAGCCGCCGGCGGTGATGTAGTCGGCCTTCTTGTCCACCAGCCACGGGTCGTCGAAGGACCAGAACTCGGTGCCGTCGTACGACCACGAGGCAAGCACCTCCTCGTCGTGGAAGATCTGGCCGCCGCGCAGGTTGCGGTAGCGGTCGGTCCCCGGCTCCTCCGGGAACTCGCCCGGCGCGGCGCCGGTGGCCGGCTGCCACGCCCCGTGCGTCCCGCCGTCCGTGACCCCGGTCCAGCCCCGGCCGTAGAGCGGGATTCCGACGGTGAGCTGCGACGGCGGCACGCCCCGGTCGACGTAGTAGCTCATCGCCGCGTCGACGCTGAAGCGCTGGCCGTCGGGCAGCGGGTTCGCCGGGTCGTCGTGGGTGTTGGCCTGGTGACCGGCGAGGTCCGGCCGCCAGGTGCCGTGCAGGTCGTAGCCCTGTACGTTGCCGAAGTCGAGGGAGTCGAAGATCTGCGTGACGTCCCAGCCGGCGTCGACGAGGACGGGGTTGGCCGGCAGGAACGCGCTCAGCTCGTACGACTCGCCGGTCTCTGCGCCCAGCGCGTCGAGCTGACGGCGGAACTCGGCCAGCAGCGCGGTGAAGTTCTCCTTGTCGTCCGGCGACCAGTGGTTGCCGGGGTGCTGGAGGTCCTCCGGCACGCCGGGCCACTCCCAGTCGATGTCGAACCCGTCGAACACGCCCGCCGCGGCGCCCGGCCCGCCCCGTCCGTCGATCACCGGCAGGTTGCCGCGCAGGAACTGGTCGACGCAGGACGACACGAACCGCTCGCGGCTCTCCGGCGTGGCGGCGGCGCGGGAGAAGTGCCGCGACCACGTCCAGCCGCCGATCGAGACCAGCGCCTTCAGGTGCGGGTACTTCGCCTTCAGCTCCTTGATCTGGTTGAAATTGCCGGCCAGCGGCTGGTCCCAGGTGTCACCGACCCCGTCGACGGAGTCGCCGGCGGCGAACCCGCGGCCGTAGTCGGCCCACGCGTCGCCGGCGTAGTCGCCCTCGGCTGGAGAGTCCTTGGGCCCGTTCGGACGATTCGCCTCGAAACAGGTCAACGTGTCCGGGTGGATGTTGGCGAACGCGTAGTTGAGATGCGTGAGGTCGGACGCCGCGCCGGTGAGGTCGAGATCCTGCACCAGGAAATCGCGGCCGTAGATCCCCCACTGGGTGAAGTAGCCGACGTTGCGGTAACCGTTCTCGGCCGCGGCGGCGCCGCGCGTCTGTGCCGGCTCCGACGCCGCCGCCGGATCGTCGTCCGGTCCCGACGGCTGGCCGGCGAACGCCGCCGCGACGCTCGTGACCAGCAGGCCTGCGGCGGCGCCGTACGCCACCGCGGTACGCCATCGTGTCTTCATGCGCTGACTCCTTGCGAGAGGCTCGTCCGTGCGGGGTCCGATCGCGGTGACGCGTCACCTCCACGAGGGCGCGCGCAGGCCGACGCGCACCATTGACCAGGGGTATGACTCGCCGACGCGACTGGTGGACGGCCGACGCGGATCGACCGATTCCCAGCCATCGGAACATTGCGCCGGAATGGCCTCGAATCGAATTGGAAAGAAAGTTAGCAGAGGGGTGATGGTCTGCCAAGGGGGCTGTGACCAGTTGTCAGGACCACGTCACAGCCGCGGGCGGCGATCGGCCGCGGCGGGTGCCGGCCGGGCGACGCGGCGGCGCGCAGGACGGACGTCGCGGCGGGTGCCGGACGGACGACCCGGCCGCGCGCCCGACGGACGACGCGGCGGGTGCCGGACGGACGACGCGGCGGCGCGCCCGCAGCCCCGAGCGCCCGCACCCACGCCGGGCCGGATGCGAAGATCGTCCACCCCGCCCCGACCGGCGTACGACGAACGTCGCAGGGACGGCGCCGACCTTGGTCAGATGTGCTCTGGCCTGCGCGTTCCTAGCGTTGACCGGATGATCGACACCGAGCTGGAAACGCGGCCCGGCCGCCGGACGGTCGTCCTCACGGCCGGTCTCGGCGCGGTCGGCGCCGCCGCCGTCCCCGTCCGAGATCCCGTCTACCGCGACATCGCCGGGACCGCGTCGGACGCGCCGCCCTGGCTGCGCGACGTGGTGGAGCTGGCCGCCGGACGGGGACTGCTGGCGCTCGTCGCGGCGGCGCTGGCGATCGCCGTGATGGTCGCGGCGCGCGGCGAGTGGGGACGGTTCGCGCTGACGGCCGCGGCCGGTGTGGGTGCGGTGCTCGCCTACGGCGCCAGCGAACTGCTCAAGGTCGTGGTCACCGAGGAGCGGCCGTGTCGTGCCGTCGCGGTCGAGACCGTGCTCGGCTGTCCGTCACCGGGCGACTGGTCCTGGCCCAGCAACCACGCGACCATCGCCGCGGCGCTCGCGACCGCCTGCGTCCTCGTCGTGCCGTCGGTGTGGCCGCTGGTGGTGCCGGTCGCGGCGGCGATCGCGCTCGCGCGGGTGGCCGGCGGCGTCCACTACCCGCACGACGTGCTCGCGGGGGCGGCGCTCGGGGTCGGGGTGACGGCGCTGGCCGCGGCCGCAGTGACACGGGTCCGGCTCGGTGCCGCGGAGCGAAGGGATGGTCAGAGCGCGGCCGGACGGCGGATCCGGCGGCCCCGGACGATCTCCGGGCGGATGCGGATGTAGTGCGGCCGCTCGCCCAGCGCCCACGGCGTCAGCCCGAGCGTCGCCAGCTCACGCCGCTCGGCCTCGTCGACGACCGCCTCGGCCCGCCCGACCAGCACCACCGACCACCCGGCCAGCGCGTCCTCGTCGTACTGATCGGCCTCGAACGCCACGACGGCGGAACGGGTCGCGGCGGCCAGCTTCGACCCCATCCCCGTCCGGATGATCACGTCGTCGCCGTCGAGGACGAAGTTCACCGGCTGGATCGCCGGCAGCGCCGCCTCGGTGAACACGATGCGCCCGATCGGCACCGACCGCAGCAGCGCGAAGCAGTCGGACCGGCCGAGGTTCTCGAGGCCGGGGGAATCGGCACGGGCAAGCGCGTCCACACCTTCAGATTCCACAGGCCGGACCCCGGCGGCCAGGGACCAAGGTCCCGCCACATGCGCCGGAAGTCCGCGCTAGGCGTTCCACGTGACCGGTCCGGCCCGGTTCCGGTCGTATTCTTGCTCGGACACACGAGAGGAGAACGCCGGGATGAGCGACCTGCCCGCGCGGCGGCCGGAACAGCGGGCGAGCGACGCCGATCGCGAGCTGGTGGCCGAGGACCTGCGCGACGCCTTCGGCGAGGGGCGGCTCGACAACGACGAGTACGAGCGCCGCATCCAGGCGGTGTGGCAGTCACGCACCTACGGCGACCTCGACCGTCTCACGGCCGACCTCCCGCAGCCGCTGCAGCGCGAACGCCGTCAGGCCGAGGAGCAGGAGCAGCAGGCCGTCGCCGAGCGGAAGAAGCGCGAGCTGCGCGAGTACATCGACGAGTGGCAGGGCTGGGTCGGCGGCGCCGTCATCATGATCGGCATCTGGGGCATCAGCAGCATCGCGTCGGGCGAGCTGCAACGGTTCTGGCCGATCTGGCCGCTCGGCATCTGGGGGCTGATCCTGCTGATCGCCGGTCTCGGCGGCAGCAGGGACAAGAAGAGCTGACCGCCGTCAGTCGGAGCCGGCCGACGCCTTGAGGTCGCGGCGCAGCTCGCGCGGCAGCGAGAAGATCAGTGACTCCTCGGTGGTGCGGTGCTCCTCGACGGTGGGGAACCCGCGCTCGCCGAGGTAGGCGACGACGCCGTCGACGAGGTCTTCGGGCACCGAGGCGCCGCTGGTCAGGCCGACCGTGGTGACGCCTTCCAACCAGGCGTCGTCGATCTCGGACGCGTTGTCGATGCGGTAGGCGGCGTCGGCGCCGGCGTCGAGGGCGACCTCGACCAGCCGCACCGAGTTGGAGGAGTTGGCCGAGCCGACCACGAGCACCAGCTCGGACTCGGCGGCGACCTCCTTGATGGCGACCTGGCGGTTCTGGGTGGCGTAGCAGATGTCGTCGCTGGGCGGGCTGATCAGCGCCGGGAACCGCTCGCGCAGCCGGCCGACGGTCTCGTACGTCTCGTCGACGGACAACGTGGTCTGCGACAGCCAGACGACGCGGGACGGGTCGCGGACCTGGACGTTGTCGACGTCGTCCGGACTCTCGACCAGCTGGATGTGCTCGGGCGCCTCGCCCGACGTGCCCTCGACCTCCTCGTGCCCGGCGTGGCCGATGAGCACGATGTCGAGGTCGTCCTTGGCGAACCGGCGGGCCTCGTTGTGCACCTTGGTGACCAGCGGGCAGGTGGCGTCGATGGTGCGCAGCCCGCGGTCGGACGCCTCGGCGTGCACCATGGGCGACACGCCGTGGGCGGAGAAGACGACGAGCGCGCCCTCGGGCACCTCGGACAGCTCTTCGACGAAGACGGCGCCGCGCTCTTCGAGCGTCTCGACGACGTGCTTGTTGTGCACGATCTGCTTGCGGACGTAGACCGGCGGGCCGTAGTGGTCGAGCGCCTTCTCGACGGTGACGACGGCGCGGTCGACGCCCGCGCAGTAGCCCCGGGGTGCGGCGAGCAGGACTCGGCCCGTATCAGTCATGTCTCCCATGGTAGGTGCCGTGGGCGTCGGTCCCAGCGGGTACGGTGCCCATCGTGGCCCTCGACACATCCCCGGAGAAGCCCGCACCGGTCCGCGTCATCTCGCAGCTGATCGGCCAGTGGGTGGCCCGGCTCGGCCCGGTCTGGGTCGAGGGGCAGGTGGCGCAGTACTCCCGCCGTCCGGGCACGTCGACGGCGTTCCTCACGCTGCGCGACCCGCACGCCGAGGTGTCGGTCACCGTCACCTGCCCGGTCGGGCTGCTGGACGCGCTGGAGGCGCCGCTGGCAGACGGCGCCCGCGTCGTCGTCCACGCGAAGCCCTCGTGGTACTTCACCCGCGGCACGCTGTCGCTGGCCGCCGACCAGCTGCGCACCGTCGGGCTGGGCGACCTGCTGGCGCGCATCGAGCGGCTGCGGAAGATCCTGGCCACCGAGGGGGTGTTCGCCGACGCGCGCAAGCGGCCGCTGCCGTTCCTGCCGCGGGTCGTCGGGCTGATCTGCGGGCGCGACTCCAAGGCCGAGCACGACGTGCTGGAGAACGCGCGGCGGCGCTGGCCGGGGGTGCGGTTCCGGGTCGAGCCGGTCGCCGTGCAGGGGCTGAACGCCGTCAGCCAGGTCATGGACGCCCTGCGGGTACTCGACCGTGACCCCGAGGTCGATGTCGTCATCATCGCCCGCGGCGGCGGGTCGGTCGAGGACCTGCTGCCGTTCTCCGACGAGGCGCTGGTGCGTGCCGTCGCGGCGGCGACGACTCCGGTGGTCAGCGCGATCGGACACGAGGCCGACACCCCGCTGCTCGACCTCGTCGCCGACGTCCGCGCGTCCACGCCGACCGACGCGGCGAAGCGGGTCGTGCCCGACGTCCTGGAAGAGGCGGAGCGCGTCGGACGGGCCCGCGAGCGCATCCGGTCCGCCGTCCGGCACCGGCTCGACCGCGAGCGTGCCGGTTTGACGTCGCTGCGGTCGCGGCCCGCGCTGGCCGACCCGCACCACGGCCTGCGGCTGCGCGCGACCGAGCTGGACGCCCTCGTGCAGCGGGCCCGGCGCACCGTGCGGCACGCGCTCGACCGCGCCGCCGTCGACGTCGACCACACCCGGGCCCGCATCAGGGCGCTGTCGCCGGCCGCCACGCTGGAGCGCGGCTACGCCGTCGTGCAGAAGGACGACGGCACCGTCGTGCGCCGCCCCTCCGACGTCGTCGCCGGCGACCACGTCCGGCTGCTGGTGACGGGCGGCGAGATCGCCGCCGAGATCCGGTAGGTTGGCGTCCCATGCAGTCCGCCGAACCCACCTACGAAGAGGCCCGCGACGAGCTCATCCAGATTGTCGCGAAGCTCGAGGCCGGCGGCAGCACGCTGGAGGAGTCGCTGGCGCTGTGGCAGCGCGGCGAGGAACTGGCCGCCCTGTGCGAGCGCTACCTCGACGGCGCCCGGGCCAAGCTCGACGCCGCCAGCGGCGCCGGCACCGACGATCAGACCTCGCCGTCGTAGGACGTGCGCCTGCCTTCGGCGGTGAGCCGGGCCAGCCGGTCCGCGTAGTCCGCCGGCGGTTGCTGACGCCAGGAGTAGCCGCGCCGGATGTCGGCGTGGGTGAGGCCGCGTTGCGCCAACCAGGCCTTCTCGGCCTCGGTGCTGTCGGCCTCGTCACCGACGGCGTACTCGATGTACGGCGTCTCGCGCGGATGCCCCCACTCCTCTGCCGGGACGGGGTACGGGTCGCCCGGCGCCGGCTCGGGTCCGAACAGGTCGTACCAGAGATTGCGCAACCACTCGTCATTCAGCCACTGCGTCTCGCGCTTGCTCAACGGCGTGTCCGAGGAGTCGCGGACGTGCGCCGCCAGTTCCTTCTTGAAGGCGGCGAGCTGCTCGCTCCGCTCCGGCTCGCGCTCCCACTTCGCGACGGATTCGCATCCCTCGGTGTAGCCGTCCGGGTCGTTGTCGACGCCGGTGAACCAGTTCCCGAGGATGCGGTCGTAGTTGCGGGTCGTCTCTGTCACGAGGTCGTGCTCCTCAGCCGGGTGAACTTCTCATCGGGGACCTCGGTCGGATAGCAGGTCACCAGTACCCACGTTCCGGGTTCGGTCCTGCGGAAGATCATGGCAGCTCCCGGGTCCTCTCCTTCGGCGATCTGGTCGGTACGGACGATCGGCATCGGTCCACCGCCAGTCTGCATCGTGTCGCCGCGGGCCGACCTCCAGTGCCGCGCCGTCGCTGTCGTGCGGGTGCCGGAGCCGCGGAAGCCGAGGGTGTCGCCGGGCCCGAGACCAGCAGCGTCGGCCGGGACGAAGAGCCGCACACGGCCCTCGTCGGCCACGTCCTCCAGGTAGGCGTGCAGGGCGTCGATGGTGCCGCCGGCGTGGGCCAGGAGGGCCTTCAGAGGCTTGACCAGCGCCTCGACCGTCGTGAACTTGCCGGCGACGTGGCCGAGTCCGTGTTTGGTGTGGACCGTGCCGTCGGGGTCGCGGCGCCAGGAGTTCTTCGCGTCGGCGCGGCCCATGGGGTCCTTCTTCCAGCTCACCCGGGCCATCAGCGCCTCGTCCGGCACATCGGGGCCGTGGAGCTGCACCGCGTGGCCGCGGGGGTGACAGATCATCGTCAGCAGGTCGTCGCCCAGCGAGCGGCCGAACGCGGCGCGCAGGCCGGCAGCGACCGAGAGGGGGATCGCGTTGACCGCGGGCGCCTTCTCGGCGGCCGACGACGGCTGGCGTTGGTCGCGGGCGGCGTCGGTGACGAGGTCGGCGACGTAGTGGCGCGCGGTACCCGGCGGGAAGGCGTCGACGACGGCGTCCGGACCGGAGCCGAGCACGGCCGGCGTCACGGAACCGGCCACACCGGTGAGCAGCGCCACCAATGCGCCCGCCTCGTCGGCGAACACCCGGGCCAGGTCGGCCAGCGAGTCCGAGGCCGCCGCCGCGCCGAGGGCCACCTTCGCGGGCGCCTGCTCGGCGAGCGCCCCGCCCCTGGGACCCACGGCCCGCGCCACCACGGCCGCCCGCTCCCGCGCCCGCTCGAGCGCGAGCGTGCTGCCGCGGTCGAGCTCGAGCCAGGCGTCGAGCAGGCCGGTCAGGGCCCGCCGGACCGGCCCGCTGCCGTCATCGCCCGCCACACCACCGAAGGTGCCGCACCACCCCGCGCTGTGACAGCCTCAGCGCAGCAGCCGCACGAACTCCTCCAGCTCCTCGTACGAGACCGTGCCGCGGACGATGGTGATGGCGCCGCCGTCGACGCGGACGAGGGCGCGGTCGGGCTGGTCGTCGTCCTCGAGGAGGCGTTCCCAGGTGACGCCGTCGATGGTGCTCTCGCCCTCGGCGGCGAAGTCGGCCAGGCGGTCGTCGCGGTAGCTCTGGATCTCACCGTCGGTCTGCTCGAGGCCGACGAACGCATCGCCCTCGCCGATGAGGAAGCCCAGCTTCCAGAGGTCGCCGGTCTCCTCCTGCGCGAAGTCGACGCTGGTGGCGCGCCAGCCGTCGGGGACGGGCTCGGGCGCGAGGACGGGGTACCCGTACTCCTCGCGCGCGACGGCCAGCGCCGGCTGGTAGTCGACGGGGCCGGGCAGCCGCGGCTCGGGGTCGTTCAGCAGGTTGAACACGAGCGCGATCGCGGCGATCACGCCCGCCAGAACGCCGACGCTGCGGAAGATGTCGCCCAGCGAGGGGTTGCCGCGAGTCGAGGTGGCTGCCACGTACGCCATCGTCGCAGGTCGCCGCCCGCCAGGACGCGGCGGCCCCACCGCGATCGCGCGAGCGGGACGGCGCGCCGGCCGCCGAGGTGGCCGCGGCTCACGCCGGATAGACGCTGATCTCGGTCGCCTTCACCGACGCCCACACCTGCCCGCCCGGCTCCAGGCCGAGGTCGGCGACGGCGAGCGGGGTGACGTCCGCGAGCACCGGCACCGCGCCGTCCGCCGTCACCCGGACGAGGTCGCCGTGCGCCTCGAGGTCGGCGATGATCAGCGGCCACGCGTTGCGCGCCGACCCCTCCGGACGGCGCGGGCTGAGCGTGACGGCGACCGGTGCGAACGCGATGTGCACCGGACCGGTGGCGTCGTGAGCCAGCGCGACGACGGCGCCCGACGGCAGCCGCGCGCTGCGGCCCGACGCCGTGCCCGTCAGCAGGTTCAGTCCGACGAGGCGGGCGACGTAGTCGGTGCGCGGCCGGCGGGCCACCTCTGCCGGCTCGCCCTGCTGGACGACGCGGCCTCGCTCCAGCACGACGACGCGGTCGCCGAGCACCATCGCCTCCAGCGGGTCGTGCGTGACGACCAGCGTGCAGCCGTCGTAGCCGCCGAGATGCCGGCGCAGCTCCGCCCGCACGGCCGGCCGGGTGCCCGCGTCGAGCGCGGCCAGCGGCTCGTCGAGCAGCAGCAACCGCGGCTCGACGATCAGTGCCCGGGCCAGCGCGACCCGCTGCGCCTGCCCGCCGGAGAGCTCGCCCGGACGCCGTCGCTCGTAGCCGTCGAGGCCCATCCGGACCAGCCACTCGCGCGCCTCGGCCCGGGCGCGGTCGCGGGCCACGCCGCGTGAGCGCAGCCCGAACGCGACGTTCTCCAGCACGCTCATCTTCGGGAACAGCAGGTAGTCCTGGACGACCATGCCGACCCGCCGGTCCCGCGGCCGGACATGGACCCCCTCGACAGGGTCGTCGAGCGTGACGCCGTCGAGCTCGACCCGGCCGGCGTCCAGCGGCAGGATGCCGGCCAGCAGCTGCAGCGCCGTCGACTTGCCCGCGCCGTTCGGCCCGAGCAGCGCGACCACCTCGCCGGACGCGACCGCGAGCGCGGCCCGCAACTCGAGGTCGCCGCGGCGCAGCGTGAGATCGGCGTACAGGCTCATGCGGTCCCGATCCAGCGCTCGCGCAGCCCGATCAGGATGGTCACCGAGACGGCGATCATCAGCAGGCTGAGCACGATGGCGACGTCGCTGTCGCCGGCGTTGATCGCCACGTACGCCTCCAGCGGCAGCGTGCGGGTGGTGCCGGGGAAGCTGCCGGCGAAGGTCACCGTCGCGCCGAACTCGCCCAGCGCCCGGGCCCAGCACAGCACCGCGCCGGCCAGCACGCCCGGCATGACGGCGGGCAGCGTGACCCGGCGGAACGTCGTCCAGGACGAGGCGCCGAGCGTGGCCGCGACGTCCTCGTAGCGGCGGTCGGCGGTGCGCAGCGCCCCCTCGACCGCGACGATGAGGAACGGCATCGCGACGAACACCTGCGCCAGCACGACCGCCTCGGTGGTGAACGGCAGGCTGACGCCGAACGTGTCGTAGAGCCAGCCGCCGACCAGCCCGCGCCGTCCGAACACCATCAGCAGCGCGACGCCGCCGACCACCGGCGGCAGCACCAGCGGCACCGTCACCAGACCGCGCAGCACCGCCCGGCCCGGCAGCGCCGTCCGGGCCAGCAGCCACGCGACCGGCACCCCGCACACCAGCGCGACGCCGGTCGCCACCGTCGCCGTGACCAGCGACAGCCGCAGCGCCGTCAGCACCTCGTCGGAGGTCAGGATGGACGGGAGGTCGGCCCACGGCGCCCGCGCGATCAGCCCGGCCATCGGCAGCACCAGGATCGCGACGCCGAGCGCCGCGGGGATCAGCAACGCCGCCGGGACCCGCAGGTCCGCCGTCCGCCGGCTCACGGCGTCAGGAAGCCGGCCTCGCCGAGGATGCTCTGGCCCGGCTCGCCGGTGATCGCGTCGACGACCGCCCGCGCGCCGTCCGGGTTGGGCGCGTCGGCCAGCAGCGCGACGGGGTACTCGTTGACGACCGCCTCGGGCACCTCGATGGTCTCGACGGCGTCGCCCTCGGCCGCGGCGTCGGTGAGGTAGATCAGCGCCGCGTCGACCTCGCCGAGCGCGACCAGCGACGCCGCCTCCTTCACGTCCGTCGTCAGGGTGTCCGGCGCCGCCGTGACCCCGGCCGCGTCGAGCAGCCGCTGTGCCGCGCCGCCGCACGGCACCTGCGGTTCGCAGATCGCGATGCGCAGGTCGGGGTTCGCGAGGTCGGCCACCCCGGTGACGTCGCCCGGATTGCCGGCCGGGACGGCCAGCGCGAGCGTGTTGCGGGCGAAGATCTCGGGCTCGCCGTCGACGACGCCGCCCGCGACCGCCTCGTCCATCGTCGTCGTGTCGGCCGTGGCCAGGACGGCGGCGGGCGCGCCGGCCAGCACCTGCTCGACCAGGCCGGACGACGGGCCGAACGAGTAGACGATCTCGAGGCCGGGGTACTGACCTGCCAGCTGGTCGGACAGCGTCTCGAACGACTCGGTCAGCGACGCCGCCGCCAGCACCGTCACCGTCCCCGACGGCGCGTCGGCCGGCGCGGTGGTCGCCGCACCGGCGGGCGCCGCCGCGTCGTCGCCGCCGTCGTCTCCCCCGCAGGCGACGGCGAGCAGCGCGGCCGCGGCGACGGCGTACGCGAGCCGCGCGCGCCTCATGCGCGGCCCGCCGGCAGGTCGACGACGACGGTGGTGGCCTTGACCGACGCGATGGCCGCCACGCCGACGTCCAGTCCCAGCTCGTCGGCGGCCTCGCGGCTCATCAGCGACACGACGCGGTGCGGGCCGGCCTGGATCTCCACCTGAGCCATCACGCCGTCCTTCTGCACCGAGATGACGATGCCGGGGAAGTGGTTGCGCGCGGACTCCCGCGGTGTCGGCAGGGCCGCTTCGTCGGGCCCGATGTCCCGCGCCACCCGCGCCAACTCCACCCCGTCGACCACCATGCGCCCGGCGTCGTCGCGGTCGAGGCGCAACCGCCCGCCGTCGGCCCACCGTCGCAACGAGTCGTCGCTCACCCCCAGCAGGCGGGCGGCGTCAGAGATCCGAAACTGCGGCACAATGGACAGCATAGACCCGCAAACGCGGAACTGTCAGCGGCGGCGGCCCGCGCGGATCAGTCCGCCATTCGCCGGTCGAGCTGATCGAGCACCAGCGGCCACGCCTCTCGGTGCTGAGCCCGCGACGCCTCATCGGCGAACCCGGCGTGCGTGAGCCGCAGCCGCGTCCCGGCCCCCTCGGGGGTCAGCTCGACCGTGACGACCGTCTCCGCCCCCTTCGTGCCGGTCGCGCCGGTGAGCCAGGTCAGCTCGACCAGGCGGGCCGGCGCGAGCCGGAGGAAGCGGCCGTAGTGCGGGTGCAGTTCGCCGGCGTAGCGAGTGACGAAGAAGAACGGCGCGTCGACCTCGGCGCGCATCACCACCGTGCCCGGCTCGGCGAACCAGCGGTCGAACCCCTGTGTCCAGGCATGGAACAACACGTCTGCCGAAGCGTTCATCGTGCGCTCGACCGCGAGCGCGTACGGCCGGTGGGAAAGGTCGGGCGGGCAGGTGGGGGATGTCGTCGACATGGAGAACTCCCTCCGCTTACCTCTTAACATGCCAGCCCGGCTATATTCCTGTCAAGGAATATAGCGCTGCCGGCCGTCGTCAGCGGCGCCGGGACGCGCGACGGCGGAGGAGGATGGCGGTGAGGAGAACCAGGGCGAGCCAGCCGAGGCCGGCCCAGACGACGCCGGACGGGCCCCAGCCGAAGCTGTCGTCGTGCTGGGCCGCCGCGACGGCGAGGAGACTCATCGGTCCATGATCACCCACGACGGTGAACCCCCCGGACGCTGATCAGTGGCCGAGAAACGAACGGCGCTTGTCGCGCGGCGGGCGCACGGTGACCTCGCCCAGCAGCACGAAGCCGCGCACGCGGTAGACCGGGGCGCCCGGCGTGACCGGCTCGCGGAGCTTCATCTTCCGCTCGCCGAGGATGTTGGTGCCTTCGTCGATGCGGACGTCGATGCCCTCGGGCACGATCATGGTGAGGCTGCCCAGCACGATCGACGTCTGGATCTCGACCTCGGGAGTGCGCACGACCGCCTCGGTGAAGTCGAGGACGACCTCGCCCAGGATCGAGGTGACGTCGATGCGGGCCGGCACCTCCCAGCGGCCCTGCCGCTTCTCGTTGCTGAGCACGCTGGTGATGCGCTCGGACGGACGGACCGGCCCACCGGACGGCGGCAGCGGCGGCTGCGCACCGGCGCCGGCCACGGGCGCCACCCGCGCCGCGTCCGGCCGTCCGGCCTGCCAGTTCGCCGCCGGGTTGCCGCCGGGCACCGGGTACGGGCCCTGCGGGAGGTCGCGGGTGATCGGCTGCAGCTCGCCGTACGTGCGCGCCTTGAACGTCGCCTCGAGCCGCTCCTCCAGCTCGGTGAGCGTGAGGCGGCCGTCGCCGGCGGCCTGGCGCAGCGCCTCGGCGACCCGCTCGCGGTCGACGTCGGAGCAGCGCAGGTCGGCGCCGCTGCGGACGTCGGGGTAGTCGGCGCCGGGCGCCGGTGGTGCGGGGGCGGGCGCCGGCTTCGGCTCGTCGGGGACCTCGCTCATCGTTCGCCTGCCGACTTGCGCTGGACGTTGACGCCGCCGAAGACGGCCTTGCCGGTGATGCGGACGACCGGTGCGCCGGGGCCCGGCTGCGGGCCGCGGGTGGTGTCGTCGTTGAACGCGCCGAAGACGCCGTCGCCGTCGACCTGCACCCGGAGGTCGGGCGGCACGACGATGTTGACCCCGCCGAAGACCGCCTTGATGTCGATCTCGACCTCCGCCGCCTCGAGCGTCGCCTCGCGAAGGTCGAGGTCGGCGCCACCGAACACGGCCTTGACGCGGTAGTACTGCGGCACGACCCAGTCGCCGCGCCGCTGGATGCCGCTGAACACGACCTTCGCGCTGCGCGACGACGGCACGCCACCGACCCGGCCGGACGGCGACGGCGACGCGGCCGGCGACGCGGCTGCCCGGCGCGCGAGGGCGGCGGACGGCGGCAGCGGGAGGTCGCCGGGGAGGTCGGCGACCACCGGCTCGAAGTCGGCGTACGTCTTGGCCGCGTACAGCGTCTCGATGCGGTCGTTCAGCTCGGTGAGGCTCAGCCGGCCGTCGGACGCCGCCTGGCGCAGAACGTCGGCGACCTGTTCGCGGTCGGCGTCGGACGCCCGCATGGCCCGCTGGTCGCTTGTCTCGTCCACAACTGACGACCTTAGCAATCACCCGGCCGTCCGGACGGAGGAGAAAGCCCGGAGATCTACCCCTGAAGAAGGATCAGGGTGTCGCCGGGGTTTCCCCCGTCGGCGGACCACCGTTGCCGGTGGTGTCGGGCACCCGCTCCCCCATCGCCTTGACCGTCAGGTTGTCGCCGGACTCCGGGTCGAAGACGTGCACCCGGCGCAGGTCCAGCCAGAGGCTGGCCGGCGTCCCCTCGGGGATGCGGCTGCTGGCGTCGAGCGCCACCACCAGCTGGGTGCGCAGCGCCTCGCTGTCCAGCTCGCGCTCCAGCTCGGCCAGCTGCGCGCGGATGTCCTCGGGCGCCTCGTACGGCACGTAGGCGTACTGCTCGTTGCCCAGCCACTCGATGACGTCGATGGTCGCGTCGAACACCACGCCGTGGTCGCGGACGGTGTCGGAGACGACGGAGACGTCCTCGAACGCCTCCGGCCGTGCGCCGAGCAGCACGACCTCGTGTCCGCTGAGGTCGACCGCGCGCGACTCCGGCAGCTTCCACTCCCGAACGGGGTGTGCAGGCTGTCGCCGGACACCGTCGCGGAGATGAAGTTCATCGGCGGCGACCCGATGAACCCGGCCACGAACAGGTTGACGGGGTTCTCGTACAGCTCGCGCGGGCTGGCGACCTGCTGGACGACGCCGCGGCGCAGCACGACGACGCGGTCGCCGAGCGTCATCGCCTCGACCTGGTCGTGCGTGACGTACACCGTCGTGATGCCGAGCCGCTTCTGCAGCCGGGAGATCTCCGTGCGCATCTGGCCGCGCAGCTTCGCGTCGAGGTTGGACAGCGGCTCGTCGAACAGGAAGGCCTGCGCCTCGCGGACGATGGCCCGGCCCATGGCGACGCGCTGGCGCTGGCCGCCGGAGAGGTTGGCCGGCTTGCGGTCGAGGTGCTCGTCCAGCTCCAGCAGGCCCGAGGCCCGCCGCACGCGCTCGTCGACCTCCTTGTCGGGGGTCTTCGCCAGCCGCAGCGGGAACGCGATGTTCTCGTAGACGGTGAGGTGCGGGTAGAGCGCGTAGTTCTGGAACACCATCGACAGGTTGCGGTCGCGCGGCGCCTTCTCGTTGACCCGCTCGTCGCCGATGCGCAGCTCGCCGCTGGTGATGTCCTCGAGCCCGACGATCATCCGCAGCAGCGTCGACTTCCCGCAGCCGGACGGCCCGACGAGGATGACGAACTCACCGTCGGCGATGTCGAGGCTGACGTCCTTGACCGCGTGGAAGCCGTCGCCGTAGCGCTTGTTGATGTCCTTCAGCGTGATGGCAGCCATTGGGGATCATTCCTCCCGGTTGTGCAGGTCAGCCCTTGACGGCGCCCTGGGTCAGGCCGGACACGATCCGGCGTTGGAACAGCAGGACGAGGATCACGACAGGGATGGTGACGACCACGGCGGCGGCCGCGATCGCCCCCGTGGGCTCCTCGAACTGTGACGCGCCGGTGAAGAACGCCAGCGCCGCGGGGACCGGCCGGGCCGCCTCGGTCGAGGTCAGCGAGATGCCGTAGACGAAGTCGTTCCACGCGATGAAGAACGAGATGATCGCCGTGGTGAACACGCCGGGCGTGGCCAGCGGCACGATCACCTTCCGGAACGCCTGCCAGGTGGTGGCGCCGTCGACCTGCGCGGCCTGCTCCAGCTCCCACGGGATCTGCCGGAAGAACGCCGACAGCGTCCAGATCGAGATCGGCAGCGTCAGCGACAGGTACGGGATGATCAGGCCCGGCCAGGTGTCGTACAGGCCGATGTTGCGCCACAGGTTGAACAGCGGCGTGACGATCGAGATGACCGGGAAGATCGCCACCGCGAGCGCCGTCGTCAGGATCAGCCGCTTGCCCGGGAAGTCCAGCCGGGCGATGGCGTACGCCGCGAACGTCGCCAGCACCACCGAGATGAACGTGGCGATCAGCGAGATGCCGACGGAGTTGCGCAGCGCCGACAGGAACAGCTCCTGGGCGTCGCCGACCAGGATGTTGTCGTAGTTGTCCCACACCCAGTTCGTCGGCAGGAACTCGCCGGTGCCGAGGTCGCTGGGGGTCTTGAACGACAGCGACACGATCCACGCCACCGGGAACAGGGCGTAGACGATGACGACGACGCCGGCGACCCACCACCAGGCCTTGGTGCCGCGGGAGAGCTGACCCTCGTCCATCACCGCTCCCCTCTCGCGCTGGCCAGATCGACCTTGAACAACTTGATGAACAGCACGCTGATCAGCACGACGCACAGGAACAGCAGCACCGAGACGGCCGAGCCGAGGCCGATCTCCAGCCGGCTGATGGTCTGTCTGTACGCGAGGAACGAGACGACCTCGGTGTTGTTGGCGCCCTGCGTCATGATGAAGACGTTGTCGAAGATGCGGAACGCGTCGAGGGTCCGGAACAGCAGCGCCACCATGATGGCGGCCTTCATGTTCGGGATGGTCACCTTGTACATCCGCTGCCACCAGGTGGCGCCGTCGACCTTGGCCGCCTCCTGCAGGTCCTCCGGCACCTGGGCCAGCCCGGCGAGCAGCAGCAGCGAGATGAACGGCGTCGTCTTCCAGATCTCCGAGGCGATGATCACGAACACCGACGTGCCGAACTCGCCGAACCAGTTGGTGTTCTCGCTGATGCCCGGCGCCCACCCGAACCACTGGTTCACGAAGCCGGAGTTGATGTCGAACGCGTAGAACCACGCGAACGCCGAGACGACGGTGATGATGGCGTACGGCACCAGGATCGCTGTGCGCAGCACCGGCCGCAGCCGCTTCAGCGCCCGGTGCATCACCAGCGCCAGCGCGAAGCCCAGCACCGCTTCGATCGCGACCGTGATGACGGTGATCAGCACGGTCACCCCGACCGCGCGCCACCAGATCGGGTCGGACAGCACCACGCCGTAGTTGCCGAACCAGGTGAACTCGCGGGCGTCGGGGTCGGTGAGGCGGTACTTGAACAGCGACTCGTAGAACGCCTGCACGATGGGGTAGGCGGTGACCAGCAGCATCACCACGAACGCCGGACCGGCCAGCCACCAGCCGAGCCGCCGCTCGGACCGTGCCCGATCGCTGATCGCGGCCTTCTCGCCCGCGGTCTCGGTGACGCTCATAGCAGCCTCTCCCCCTTCAGCACCTCGGTGATCAGCGTGGTGGCCTCTTCCGGCGAGGAGTCGGGCGTGACGGAGCTCGGCGGGTGCCAGGTGTTCTGCAGACCGGTCGAGACCTCGTTGTAGTACGGGGTCTGCGGCCGCGGCGCCGCCGCCTCCAGCGACTCGCGGATGAGGTCGGCCATCGGGAAGGTCTCCTGGACGTCCGGGTTCTCGTACGCCTCGGTGTTCGACGCCGGGTTGCCGTTGGTGACCATGTAGTACGCCTGGTTGTCGGGCGTGACGATGCACTGCGCGGCCGCGATGGCGAAGTCGGGGTGCTCACTGAACGCGCCGATGCCGAGGTTGATGCCGCCGTACGGCGGACGCGAGTCCTCGCCCTCGGCGACCGCCGGATACTGCGCCCAGCCGATGTCGTCGACCAGTGACTGGTCGAGATTGCCGCCCTCGACGCCGGCCAGCGTGGCCGACCAGACGAACGGCCAGTTGACCATGAACGAGCCGCGGTCGCCCTGGAACTGCAGCATCGACGCGTTCTCGTCCTCGTTGGCGAGGCCCGGCCCGCCGAGGCCGTTGCGGGCGATGTCCTCGATGATCTGCGCGGCGGCGCGGCCGGCGTCGGTCTCGAGGCCCAGCTGCACCTGGTCGGCGGGCGCCTCGGGGTTGTCGATGATCTCGCCGCCGGCCGACGTGACCAGCGCGTTGATCCACACCGTCAGCGCCTCGGCCCGGATGCCCTGGACGCCGAGATACTTGTCCTGCGACTGCGCGGCCTCGATGATCTGCTGCCAGGTGACCGGCTCGTTCTCGGGGTCCAGCCCGGCGGCCTCGGCGACGGACTTGCGGTACCAGAGCAGCTGGGTGTTGGCCCAGAACGGCACCGCGACGAGCTCGTCCTTCCAGGTGGCGCCGTCGATGGCGCCCTGCACGACGTTCTCGGTGACCGCCTCCGCGACGTCCTCGGGGATCTCGGCGAGGTACCCGGCCTCGGCCAGTTCCGGGATGAACGGCGGGTCGAGGCTGATGATGTCGATGGAGGAGTCGTTCGCGGCCAGCCGGCGGGCCAGCTGCTCGCGCTGTGCCGACGCCTCACGCGGCAGCAGCGAGGTCTCGATGCGGTACTCGCCGCCGGCCGCCTCCGTACACCGCTTGGCCAGTTCCACCTGACCGCCGTTGTCGGGGTTGATGTACCACGTGAGTGTCGGGGTGGAATCGCTGCTGCCGCAGGCTGCCAGTCCCACCGTGAGGACGGCGGCCGCGGCGACGCTGACGGTCCTTCTGCCCACATCGCCTCCCTGGAGCAGATGGTCGCTCCAGGTGACCGCTACGGCATCGGAGCGTCATGGTGTGAGTCGAACCTACGACATCCGGTGCCCCCGGTCGAGGACATACGGTGTTCTCGTGTTCGACACCCCGCAGACGCTGGTCCGCCACGACGGCGTCGACGGCGAGGTGGTGGTGCGGCGCCGGTCCGGTTCGGACGGCCCGGTCTACGAACTGATCGTCAACGGCACGTTCCTCATGGACACCGCCGAGACGTCGACGGAGCGGCTGCTGGCCGGCCTGCTGCTGGACCGGCACCCGTCGCCGGCGGCCGTGCTGGTGGCCGGCCTCGGCTTCGGCTTCACCGCCGGGGCGCTGCTGGCCGACCACCGCGTGCGGCGGGTGGACGTCGTCGAGATCGAGCCGACGCTGGTCGACGTGCTGCGGCGCGGCGTCGTGCCCGGACTGGGGGCCGTCGTCACCGACCCGCGGGTGCGAGTGGTGGTCGACGACGTGCGCGCCATGCTGCGCGCGGCGCCGCCGTCGGAGTACGACGGCATCCTGCTCGACGTCGACAACGGGCCGCACTTCCTCGTGCACCAGGGCAACGCCGAGGTGTACGAGCGGCCGCTGCTCTCCGCCGCCGCCCGGGCGCTGCGTCCGGGCGGCCTGCTGGCGGTGTGGTCGGCGGCGCCGGCGCCGGCGCTGGCCGGTGTGCTGGCCGGCGCCGTCGGCGAGGTGGAGCAGGTGGTGCGGACGGTGCGGCGCGAGACCCGCGACGTCGACTACCACGTCTACGTCGCCCGCCGCGCCGCCTGACCCCGCCGGCCGCGGTCAGGCCGGGATGCCGCGCACCTCCAGCGCGTCCTCGACGATGCGCAGGCCGGCCAGGCCCGGCATCCGCCCGATGTGGTCGTCGATGGAGCGGGCCGCGCGCCGTCCGTCCGGTCCGCTCATCAGGTGCCGCAGCACGTGCACCACCTCGGTCTCGGCCATGACGCCCGAGCCGACCGGGCCCCAGAACTTCCGCAGCGCGAAGCGGGCGATCTTCTGCGCCTTCTTGCTGCGGGCCAGCCGGTCGCGGGCCTGGGTGGCGTAGAACGCGACGTGCCGCGCCTCCTGCTTCGCGATGCGTTTGAGCAGTTCGGCGAGGACGGGGTGCTGCTCCAGCTCGGCCAGCCGGTTGTACGCCGTGATGGCCGACCACTCGTTCGCCGCGCCCCAGATCATGTGGACGGCGACGAAGTCCTGGCCGACGACGTTGGCCAGCAGCGACTGCTTGATCGGGTCGAGCTTGTCGCGCCAGCCCAGCTTCAGCCGGGTGGCCTTGAGGTGGTCGTAGTCGATGGACATCCCGTGGAGGTTCAGCACCTCGGCGAGCGCCTCGCCGTGCCAGAACTCCTCCATGTTCCACATCGTCATGAAGGCGGTGACCTGCGGGTCCTTGTGCGACGGCGTGACGAGCATGTCGCGCAGGTAGCAGACGGTGTGGTACTCGACGTCGCACATGTAGCGCAGGCTGCGCAACGTCTCGGGCGGTAGTGGGTTGGTCCGGAACTCGTCCAGCGGCAGGTCCTGCCACTGCACGGCTCGGGACGTTCGGGTGTAGTCGCGGATATCGAAGGCCATGACGTGCCGGGGCGAGTGCGGTGTGGGGCTGCCGCGCCCCGTCCCTCCCTAGGTCCTCGTAAAACGGAGGCTCATTCTTTATAGAATGAGTATGCCTGCCTCACATAGTGCGTGGCAATGTGCCCTGAGTCACCCGGGTTTTCCCCTGATCTACCCCCGAGGCGGCGCCGACCGCGGGAGTACCCCGCGGGACCACGCGTACGCCCGGTCGACGATGATGGGCACATGAGCGAGCAGGAGTACCGCATCGAACACGACACCATGGGCGAGGTACGGGTTCCCGCGGCGGCGAAGTACCGCGCGCAGACCCAGCGCGCCGTCGAGAACTTCCCGATCTCCGGCACGCCCATCGAGGGCGCGCTGATCCGCGCGCTTGCCTCCATCAAGGGGGCGGCGGCGCAGGTCAACGCCGAGCTGGGGGTGCTCGACGCCGACATCGCGAAGGCCGTCCAGGACGCCGCCGCCGACGTCGCGAGCGGCCAGTACGACGGCCACTTCCCCATCGACGTCTTCCAGACCGGGTCCGGCACGTCCAGCAACATGAACACCAACGAGGTCATCGCCACGCTCGCCACCGAGCGGCTGGGCCGGCCGGTGCACCCGAACGACCACGTCAACGCGTCGCAGTCGAGCAACGACGTGTTCCCGACGGCCATCCACATCGCCGCCACGCGCGCCGTCGTCGAGGACCTCGTCCCGGCGCTGCGCCACCTCGAGGGCGAGCTGACGCGCAAGGCCGTCGAGTTCGTGTCCGTCGTGAAGAGCGGCCGCACGCACCTGATGGACGCCACCCCCGTCACGCTCGGCCAGGAGTTCGGCGGCTACGCGGCGCAGGTCGCCTACGGCGTCGAGCGGCTCGAGGCCGTGCTGCCGCGAGTCGCGGAGGTCCCGCTGGGCGGCACCGCGGTCGGCACCGGCATCAACACGCCGCCCGGGTTCGCCGCCGCCGTCATCGGGCGCATCGCCACCGACTCCGGCCTGCTGTTCACCGAGGCGCGCAACCACTTCGAGGCGCAGGGCGCCCGCGACGGCCTGGTCGAGCTGTCCGGCCAGCTGCGCACCATCGCGGTGTCGTTGTACAAGATCTCCAACGACGTCCGCTGGATGGGCTCCGGCCCGCGCGCCGGCCTGGCCGAGATCGCGCTGCCCGACCTCCAGCCCGGCTCGTCGATCATGCCGGGCAAGGTCAACCCCGTCATCCCCGAGGCGCTGTGCATGGTGTCGGCGCAGGTCGTTGGCAACGACGCCACGGTGGCGTTCGCGGGCGCCGCCGGCAACTTCGAGCTGAACGTCATGCTGCCGGTCATCGCACGCAACGTGCTCGAGTCGATCCGCCTGCTGGCCAACATCTCGCGGCTGTTCGCCGACCGCTGCGTCGCCGGCATCGAGGCCAACGAGGAGCGCTGCCGCGAGTACGCCGAGTCGTCGCCGTCCATCGTCACGCCGCTGAACCGCTACATCGGCTACGAAGAGGCGGCCAAGGTCGCCAAGCAGGCACTGGCCGAGCGCAAGACCATCCGCGAGGTCGTCGTCGAGCGCGGCTACGTCGCCGACGGCAAGCTCACCGAGGACCAGCTCGACCAAGCGCTCGACGTGCTGAGCATGACGCGCCCGCCGTCCTGACCCCGAACAGCGCGAACCCCCGGCACCAGCGTTCGGTGCCGGGGGTTCGTTCGGTTCTGAGCGTCAGTACCAGCCGACGGACTCGGAGTGCGCCCACGCGCCGCACGGGTCGCCGTACCGGCCCTCGATGTACCAGAGGCCCCACTCGATCTGGGTGACCGGGTTGGTGCGGTAGTCGTCGCCGAAGCGGGACATCTTGTCCGCCGGCAGCGACTGCGGGATGCCGTACGCGCCCGACGACGGGTTCTCGGCGGTGTGCCGCCAGTTGGACTCGCGGGTCCACAGGTTGTCGAGGCACTGGAACTGGTCGTCGCCCCAGCCGTAGTCGGCCATCAGGGTGCGGGCGGCGGACTGCGGGTCCTCGACGGCCCGCTCCAGCGACCGGGCGGCCTCCTCGGCGGCGGCCTGGCGGGCCGCCTCCGCGGCTGCGGCCGCTTCGGCCTCCGCCTGAGCCTTGGCCTCGGCCTCCGCCTGGGCCTGCGCGGCGGCCGCCGCTTCGGCCTCGGCCTGCACCTGGGCCTCGGCGGCCGCGGCGAGGTCGTCCTCGAGGGACGGCAGCTCGGGCGACTGGGCCTTGGAGCCGACCTCCGGCAGCGTCAGCTGCTGGGTGCTCACGGCGGCGGTTCCGGAACTGGTGGAATCGACGAGCCACCCCGTGAAGAGGGTGGCGAGAACGGTGATCGAGGCGAGGATGCCGAGGCCTGCTGCGACTCGGCGCAGGCGCCTTCGTCTTCGATGCACGAGTAGGGGAACCTTCCTGTAGGGCTCCACCACACTGCAATGGAAACGTGATCGTTGCCAACTCGACGGCGTGTCACACGGCCCATCGTGACGCTCTGCCGCTACGCGGAGACGTCCCGCCGAGGCTGACGCGCACCCCTTCGCCGTTCCCCTCGCTTGCCCGCCCTGACCTGCGGGAACTCCCGCGTCACCAGAGGTAACACGGGAGTTCCCGACATAGCTGACGAATCAAGTAAATGAGACGTCGCTCACCCAGGGGTCCGTTCGAGCATCTCGGTGACCAGCGCGGCGATCGGCGACCGCTCGGACCGGGTCAGCGTGACGTGCGCGAACAGCGGGTGCCCCTTCAGCTTCTCGGCCACCGCGACGACGCCGTCGTGGCGCCCGACGCGGAGGTTGTCGCGCTGCCCGACGTCGTGCGTCAGGACCACCCGGGAGTTGCTGCCGATGCGCGACAGCACCGTCAGCAGCACGTTGCGCTCCAGCGACTGCGCCTCGTCGACGATGACGAAGGAGTCGTGCAGCGACCGGCCCCGGATGTGCGTCAGCGGCAGCACCTCGAGCATGCCCCGCTCGACCACCTCGTCGATGACGTCCTGCGTGGTCAGCGCGCCGAGGGTGTCGAACACCGCCTGCGCCCAGGGGTTCATCTTCTCCGACTCGCTGCCCGGCAGGTAGCCGAGATCCTGGCCGCCGACCGCGTACAACGGCCGGAACACGACGACCTTCTTGTGCAGCCGCCGCTCCATCACCGCCTCGAGCCCGGCGCACAGCGCCAGCGCCGACTTGCCCGTACCGGCCCGGCCGCCCATCGACACGATGCCCACCTCGTCGTCGAGCAACAGGTCGAGGGCGATGCGCTGCTCCGCCGACCGTCCGTGCAGGCCGAAGGCTTCGCGGTCGCCGCGGACCAGCTTGATCCGCTTGTCCGCCGTCATGCGGCCCAGGCCGCTGCCGCGCTCGCTGTGCAGCACCAGGCCGGTGTGGCAGGGCAGCTCGCGGGCCTCCTCGAGGTCGGCGTACCCGTTCTCGTACAGCTCGTCGAGCAGGCTGCCGGCCACCTCCAGCTCCGCCATACCCGTCCAGCCGGACTCGATGACGGTCTCGGCGCGGTACTCCTCGGCGTGCAGCCCCACCGACGACGCCTTGACCCGCATCGGCAGGTCCTTCGACACCAACGTCACGTCGTGCCCCTCGGCGGCCAGGTTGCGGGCCACCGCCAGGATGCGGGAGTCGTTGTCGCCCAGCCGGAAACCCGCCGGCAGCACCTCGGGATCGGTGTGGTTCAGCTCGACCCGGACCGTGCCACCCTCATCGCCGACCGCTATGGGGTCGTCGAGGCGGCCATGCTCCACCCGCAACTCGTCCAGCAGCCGCAACGCTGCTCGGGCGAAGTAACCCAGCTCGGGATGGTGGCGCTTGGCCTCGAGTTCGGTGATCACCACGATCGGCAACACGACGTCGTGCTCCGCGAAGCGGAGTATCGCGTACGGGTCGGCCAGCAGCACGCTCGTATCGAGAACGTAGGTGCGGCGAGCCGGCTCCTGCCGGGTGGTGCGACGACGGGTCTGAGTCTTGGAAGCGGCCACGTCCGTCTCCCTCACGCCTGAATGCACCCTGACTATTCAGGCGTCTGTGTCGCGCGGAGTGCCGGGACCGAGCCCACTGGGCCGGGTGCCGGCCCTCCGTTCGCGCCATGGTGTCAGCACGTAGGACGGGCCTCCCGAGCGGCCGGCTACTCACCGTCCGCCACTGCCAAGATTACTGCCAAGCGTGATCCCGGCGATAGGACACGCCTGAACGGCGCGTTAACGATGTGTTTCGCGAACGGCGGTGGCGGCCGGACGGATCGGCTTCGCCGGGGCGCTGAGGTGCGCATTCTCCGCCGCCTGACCGCGGTGACGGTGGATTCGTCCTGGCCGGCGGGGGTTCGATTCTCGCGGTCCGGAGCGGCTCAGCCGGCGTCGTCGCCGCGCTCGGCGTCGCGCTGGCGCTTGTACTCCTCCCACTCGTTGCCCAGGGTGCGATGCCGGGCCTCGAGCCAGTTGAAGTAGTCGCGCATGTTGGCCATCCGGCGCCGGACGATGTCGTCCTCGGCCCCGAGGGCGGCCACGACCTCGTCGGCCAGGCGCTGACGCTTGTAGAGGTAGCGGTGCTCCGTCGCGAGGAACGCGCCCCACACGTCATCGTCGGCACGGTAGAAGTGGCCACGAGAGCCGGGGACCGAGACGCGGCGGATGAACCCCGGCGCCGAGAGCGCACGCGTCGCCGCGGAGATGGAGCCGGCGCTGGCGTTGAGCTCCTGCATCAGCTCCGCCGTGGACACGTGCGGGTCGGAGCTCAGCATGAGGTAGCCGAGGACGCGGCCGTTCATGCGCCGCTCCCCCATCTCTTCGAAGAGCAGCCCGAGCTCCTCGACGAAGAACTCGAGCTTGGCCCGGTCGTCCGCCATGACACCTCCTCCGGCCCACATGGTGGGCCATGACCACCGGGGTCCGCCAGTGGGTGTTTCGGCGTACGGGGCATGTGCCGCCCCGCCGACGCCTACGATTAAGTCTCAGTAACTTCTGAAAGTTCGATGAGAATATCTCTTGCTTGAAACTTCAGAGTGTCACTAGATTCACCCACACTTCAAGCGATCGGGCACCGAGACTGCCCGCGGCACACCCCGAGAGGTGACCATGCGCACGTGGCAACGGCTCGCAGCACTCGCTGTCGGTGCTGCTCTCTTCACCGTCACCGCCTGTGGTGGCGGCTCCGACGACACCTCCGACACCGGTGGGGACGGCGGCGGTGAGGGCACCGGCGGCACGTTCTCCGTCGGCATCGACGAACCCGACGCCCTCCTTCCGGGCCGGTCCCAGGGCGCGTTCGACGAGATGCACGCGCTCTTCTCCGGCCTGGTCAAGTTCGGCGACCAGAGTGAACCGCAGATGTTGAACGCCGAGTCGATCGAGAGCGACGACAACATCGTCTGGACCATCGCCCTCAAGCCGGGGTGGACGTTCCACGACGGCACGACGGTGACCGCGCAGAGCTACGCCGACGCCTGGAACGCCACGGCGTACGGGCCGAACGCGTGGGCCAACAACGCCCAACTGTCCGGCATCGTCGGCTGGGACGAGCTGAACCCGGCCGAGGGAACCCCCGCCACCGACACGCTCTCCGGCGTCGAGGTGGTCGACGAGAACACGCTGCGGGTGACGCTCAAGGCGGCCGACAGCCAGTTCCCGTACAAGCTGGGCCAGCCGGGCTTCTACCCGCTGCCCGAGGTCGCGTTCGCCGACTTCGACGCGTTCAACGAGGCGCCGGTCGGCAACGGGCCGTACATGATGGACGGCGCGTGGGAACACGACGTGCAGCTGTCGGTGACCCGCTACGAGGACTACCAGGGTCCGAAGCCGAACGCCGACGGCATCACGTTCCGCATCTACAGCGACACCACGACGGCCTACACCGACGCGATCGGCGGCGCCGTCGACATCGTGTCGGTGCCGCAGGAGAAGTACAAGCAGGTCGCCACCGACTTCACGGACAGCTTCGTCGCGTTCAACGCGGTCCGGCTGGACTGGCTCGGCTTCCCGCTGTGGGACCCGCGCTTCCAGGACCCGCGGCTGCGTCAGGCCATCTCGATGTCGATCGACCGCGACGCCGTCAACGAGGCCATCTTCGGCGGCCTCTACACGCCGGCGACGTCGTACCACGGCCCGTCCGCCCCGGGTGGCGGCACCGAGGGCCTGTGCGGCGAGTTCTGCGAGTTCGACCCCGACCGGGCCAAGGAGCTGCTGGCCGAGGCCGGCGGCTGGGAGGGCCCGATGGAGATCTGGTTCCCCGGTGGCGTCGGCTACGACCAGACCTTCGAGGCGCTGGCCAACCAGATCCGGCAGAACCTGGGCATCGAAGAGGTCACGACGCGCAGCCAGCCGGGCTTCGTCCAGTTCCTCGACGCGCTGCGCACGCAGCAGGCCACCGGCCCGTTCCGCGGCGGCTGGGGCTCGCTCTACCCGAGCATGCAGAGCCAGCTGTTCGCGGTGTTCAGCTCGCACGGCGACGCCCGCGAGGGTGGCGGCGGCTACTCGAACCCCGAGGTGGACGCGCTGATCGCGCAGGCCGACGCGGCGCCGTCGCTGGACGAGGCGACCGAGCTGTACAAGGCGGCCGAGGAGCGGATCATCGAGGACTTCCCGATCGTCCCGCTGTTCTACGCCAAGTACGTCTACGCGCACAGCAGCAACGTCTCCAACGTGATCATCGGGTTCGACCAGATCGAGCTCAACGAGGTCGTCGTCAACTGACGGCGTCCCCGGCCACGGTCAGCACGCGCAGAGAAGGGCAGAGAGTGACGATCCCGACGTCCCACCTGGTCGACGAGGCACTACGGGTACAGCCGGAGGCCGACGCGTTCCCCACGGTCGACGAGCTGGCCGCGGCGCTGGAGCGCACGCACGCGGCCCACCCGGACGTGACCCGGATCCGCCGGGTGGGCACGTCGCGGCTCGGCGAGCCGATCGAGGCCATCACGATCGGCTCCGCGGACCGGCACGCCGTCGTCTTCGGCGGCGTGCACCCGAACGAGCCGATCGGCAACATCACCGCCCTGCATCTGATCGAGCGGCTGACGACCGACCGCGAGCTGCTCGACCGCCTGGACTACACCTGGCACATCGTGCCGTGCATCGACCCCGACGGCATGCGGCTCAACGAGGGCTGGTTCCGCGGCCCGCTGAACCGGCCCGCCTACGGCCGCCGGTTCTACCGACCGGCCCCGGACGAGCAGGTCGAGTGGACGTTCCCGTTCGCCTACAAGAAGGCGTACTTCGACCGGATGATGCCCGAGACGGTCGCGCTGATGCGGCTGATCGACGACACCAAGCCGGCCTTCATGTGCTCGCTGCACAACGGCGAGTACGGCGGCGTCTACTACTACCTGTCCCGCCCTGAGCCCGAGCTCTACCCGCTGCTGCACCAGATCGCCGCCGACGTCGACCTGCCGCTGGACACCGGTGAGCCGGAGGCCCCGTACGTCGACCGGTACGCCCCGGCGATCTTCGGGATGATCCGCAGCGAGGACCAGTACGACTTCACCGAGGCCGCCGGGCTCGACCCGACGGACCGGCAGGCGGGCGGGTCCAGCGCGGCATACGCCGCGAAGTACGGCACGCTGACGCTGGTCACGGAGATGCCGTACTGGATCCACCCCGACGCCAACGACGACACCCTGCTCACCCGCAGCTACGCCGACGTGCTGCGCGAGCAGGCCGGCGGGCTGCGCGAGACCCACGCCCTGCTGGACCGCATCCTCACCGCGGCCCGGCCCGACCTCACCGCGCGCTCGCCGTTCCTGCGCTCGTCCGAGGCGTTCGTGCCGATACTGGCCAAGGCGGCGCAGCAGAGCGAGCACCGTGCCGCCGACCCGTCCTCGCAGCGGCCGGCGTCGGTGTCCGAGCAGTTCGGCTGCCTCGACGTCGTGCACATGTTCCGGCTGCGCTGGGGCGGGACGCTGCTGCGGGCGCTCGACGGCGAGCTGGCCATCGGCAACGGCACGCCGGTCCTGCGCGAGCAGCGGGCCGCGATGGACGCGCTCTACGAGACCTGGGCCGCCGAAGCCGCCGAAGTGACCCCCGCGGAGGCCATCCCGTACGGCAAGCTTGCGGCCGTGCAGTACGCCGCCATCCTCGTCACCGCCGCCCACGCGGCGCGGCAGGGCTGAGGTCGTCCGGTATGAGCAAGTACGTCGTCTCGCGCCTGCTGCAGCTGGTGCTGGTGTTCTTCGGCGTGACGCTGCTCATCTACCTGGCCGTCTACGCGCTGCCCGGCGACCCGATCCGCGCCCTGGGCGGCGACCGCCAGCTGCCGGAGAGCGTCGTCAACGCGATGCGGGAGCAGTTCAACCTGAACGACCCCGTGCTGCTGCAGTACCTGAAGTACCTCGGCAACCTGTTCACCGGCGACCTCGGCACCGACTTCAACGGCCGCCCGGTGGCCGACCTCATGGGGCAGCGCTGGCCGGTGACGATCCGGCTCGCGCTGACGGCGTGGGTGATCCAGGTCGTCGTCGGCATCGGGCTGGGCGTGCTGACGGCGCTGCGCAAGGGCACCTGGCTGGACCACACGGTGCTGTTCTTCACCGTCGGCGTGATCTCGATCCCCGTGTTCGTGCTCGCGTACACCGCGCAGATCGTGTTCGGCGTCAAGCTCGGCATCGTCCCCGTCTCCGGCGTCGACGAGGGGTGGCCGGTGAGCTACCTGCTGCCGTCGCTGATCCTCGCGATCTTCGGCCTGGCGTCGGTGGCGCGGCTGGTGCGGGCCAGCATGCTGGAGAACCTGCGCGCCGACTACGTCAAGACGGCGACGGCGAAGGGGCTGAGCCGGCGGCGGGTGGTGTATCGGCATGTGCTGCGGAACTCGATGATCCCGGCCGTGACGTTCCTCGGCATCGACCTCGGCTACCTGCTCGGCGGCACCGTCATCATCGAGGGCGTCTTCAACCTGCCCGGCGTCGGCCAGCTGCTGTTCTCGTCCATCGCGTCGCAGCAGGGACCCGTCGTCGTCGGCGTCGCCACCGTCCTCGTCGTGATCTTCCTCCTGGCCAACCTCGTCGTGGACCTGCTCTACGGCGTGCTCGACCCGAGGATCCGTCATGAGTGATCCCACGTCCGCCATCACGACCACAGACCCGGGGGCCGCCGGCTCGTCGCCGGGGGCGTCCGGGGCTCCGGGTGCTCCGGGTGCTTTGGGGGCGCCGGGCGCGGGCTCCGGCTCCGGTTCCGACGCGGCCGGGAAGTCGTCGACGCTCGTCGGGGACGCCTGGCGGGAGTTGCGCCGCCGCCCGCTGTTCATCGTCGCGTCGCTGCTGGTGATGCTGCTGATCGTGGTGGCGATCGCGCCGCAGCTGTTCGCCGGCTGGTTCGGCAACGGCGACCCGCGGGTGTGCGACCTGTCGCGCAGCATCGAGGGCCCGGCGTCGGGGCATCCGTTCGGCTTCGACAAGCAGGGCTGCGACGTGTACGCGAACGTCGTCTACGGCGCCCGCGCCTCGATCAGCGTCGGTGTGCTGGTGACGGCGCTGACGTTGGCGCTCGCGCTGGTGCTGGGCAGCCTGGCCGGCTTCTTCGGCCGGGTGGTCGACGCCGTCGTGTCGCGGTTCGCCGACGTGTTCTTCGGGTTCCCGTTCCTGCTCGGCGCGCTGGTCGTGCTGACGGCGTTCGAGGCCCGCAGCATCTGGACCGTCGCCCTCGTCCTCGCCCTCTTCCGCTGGCCGTCGATGACCCGGGTGATGCGGTCGAGCGTCATCCAGGTCCGCGACATGGACTACGTGCGCGCCTCGGTCGGCCTCGGCGGCAGCAGGCTGTGGCTGCTGCGGCGGCACGTGCTGCCGAACGCGATCACGCCGATCATGGTCATGGTGACCCTCGACATCGGCACGGTCATCGTCGTCGAGTCCACCCTCACCTTCCTCGGCGTCGGCCTGCAGGCACCCGCGATCTCCTGGGGCCTGCAACTCTCCAACGCGTCGACGGACTTCGCGGCCGCCCCGCACCTGCTGATCTTCCCGTCGCTCTTCCTCAGCCTGACGGTGCTCAGCTTCATCGTGCTCGGCGACCTCATCCGCGATGCCCTGGACCCGCGGCTGCGCTGAGCCGGGCTTCGGCCCCGGGTCTCGCGCAGCCGCGGTGCGGGCGGTCTGACGGCCGCCTGCACCAACCGCGCCCTGGGTGGCGCCGATCAGCTCCCGCTTGCGCCGCGCTCGCCGCGCCCGCTCCCGCTTGCGCCGCGCTCGCCGCGCCCGCTCCCGCTTGCGCCGCGCTCGCCGCGCCCGCTCCCGCTTGCGCCGTGCCCGCCGCGCCCGCTTCCGCCGTGCCCGCCGCGCCCGCTTGCGTCGCTCCCGCCGCTCCTGCTCCCGCGCACGCTCCCGGACGGTAGCGAGTACGGACCACGGGCTGCGGGTGCCGCGCTCGGGCGCTCGCACGCCGTAACCTCACGCGCCAGGCGGTCCAATCCAGGCTGCCCGACCCCGACGGCGCCCACCAGGCAGCGGTCGTCAACTGAGCCGGCACCGCGGTGGCCCGATCCGGGACGGGCCAGCCGAAGCGGCCGTCCGGCGGACAGATGCACGCCACCAACCGGCCGCCGAACCGTTCGGGCGGCCGCCCCGGCAGGCCAACGCCACCCGCCAACCAGCCAGCGACCAGACCAGCCCGTTCGCCGGGCCACGCGCGCCGCCGACCAGCAGCCTGCTCGGGGCGCCCGTCCGCCAGGCCACGTACGCTGCCGACCAGCCACCCGACCCGCGGACCAACGCCACCCGCCAGCCAGCACGGTGCGCAGATCGGCGCGGCCGTCCGCCGGACCACGCCCGCCGCCGACCAGCAGCCCGCACGGGGGCGACCGTCCGCCGGGCCACGCGCGCCGCCGACCGGCGGCCCGCGCGGGGGCGACCGTCCGCCGGATCACGCGCGCCGCCGACCGGCCGCCTGGCCCACGGACCAGCGCCACCCATCAGCCGTCCGGCACGCCAACCCCACTGGCAACAAGCCAGCCGCCGAACGGGGGCGGCCGTCTAACGGGCAGACTCACACAGGCCGTCGACCGAACCGGGACGTACGCCGTGGTCACCGCTGTGCGCGGAGCATGTCCAGTGCGCACCGATCGGCGCGCACCGTAGCACCAGTTACTTCACTCGAGTTCTCCAGTCAGTCCTCCTCTCTCCGCAACACCGCCGGCCGGCCAACGACCGGCCCGTCCCCAGCCCTCGGTGCCCACGCCGGCGACCACACCCCGGCCCGGGCGTGCCTGACCGTCGCGGCCGCCATCACTTGGCCCACGCCCCGGGCCCACGCCCCGGGCCCACGCCCCGGGCCCAGGACCGGGCCCGGACGCGCCTGATCATCGCCGCCCCCATCACTCGGCCCACGCTCCGGCGGCCGCGGCCCCGGCGGCGTAGGTCTCGAAGGACAGCGGCGGCCGCCCGGTGACCCGCTCCACGACGTCGGAGGGCTCGCTGTGGCCGGCGGAACGGAGGGCGGCGAACGCCGCGGCGGCAGCGGCGGCCGCCTCACGGGGCACGCCGAGGCGGGCCTGCTGGGCGAGATAGTCGTCCTCTGAACCGAGGTAGCGCAGCGAACGCCCGGACGTGCGGGCGATGATCTCGGCCGCCGTGCCGAACGACAGCGCCCGCGGGCCGGTGACGTCGTAGCGAAGGCCGCCGTGGCCGGGCGAGGTGAGGGCGGCAGCAGCAACGGCGGCGATGTCGCCGGCGTCGACGAAGGCCTGGCGGAGGTCGCCGAGGGGCATCGCCAGCTCACCGGCGACGACGGCGGGCCGGAAGAAGCCTTCGTCGAAGTTCTGGTCGAACCAGTCGGCCCGCAGGATGGTCCACTCCGCGCCCGACCCGCGCACCACGGCCTCGGCGGCGAGCAGCCGGTCGTCGCGCATGACCTCGATGCCGCGGCTGGACAGCAGCACCACGCGGCGCACGCCGGACTCGACCGCCAGGGCGACGAACGCGGGGTCGACCGGCACGCCGTCGGGGGCCATGAGGAACAACCGGTCGGCGCCGGCCAGCGCGGGTTCCCACGTCGGCGGCGCGGACCAGTCGAACCGGACGTCGCCATGGCGGGAGGCCGCACGCACGGGCGCGCCCGCGTCGCGCAGCCGGGCGGTCAACCGGCGGCCGACGGTGCCGGCGCTGCCCAGGACCAGGATCGCTTGCTCGTTCATGATCATCAGTGAACCAGGCGCCACTGACAACGTCCGGCAGCGATGACTTTCCGCGCGTCCACTGGTCTACCCGGATAACAGCCACCAGAGGGAGACCCGATGAGTACCGCCAGCCTCGCGAGCATCCTGCTGTCCAGCACCGACCCGGACCGCCTCGGCGCCTGGTACGCCGCCGCGCTCACGCCGTCCGACGACGCGCGGGTAGGCGACTACCGGATGCTGCGCTACGGCGCCTTCCACCTGATGATCGACCAGCGCGACGACGTCGGGGCGGCGAACCCCGAGCCGGGCCGGATGATCCTCAACTTCGACGTCGACGACGCGCGCTCCGTCGTCGCCCGGCTGGACGACATGGGCGTCAGCTGGCTGGCCCCGCTGGAGGACCGTGACGGCAGCCTCTTCGCGACCGCGATCGACCCGGACGGCAACTACGTCCAGCTCATCCAGATCAGCCCCGAGCACCAGGCCCAACTGGCCGCGGACCACGCAGCGGACCAGGCATGACCACCGCGCTCACCGCCCTCCCGTCCATTGCCGACGGTCGCCGAGCAGACCATTCGGCGGCGTATCGTCGGCAGAGGACGAGGGAGGCGACGGTGCACACCACCACCGGCGAGACGACGGGCGACTTCCAGCAGCTGGCCCAGCCGTACCGGCGCGAGCTGCTCGCACACTGCTACCGCATGCTCGGCTCCGTCCACGACGCCGAGGACCTCGTGCAGGAGACGTACCTGCGCGCCTGGCGCGCCTACGACCGCTTCGAGGACCGCTCGTCGCTGCGCACGTGGCTCTACCGCATCGCGACGAACGCCTGCCTCACCGCGCTGGAGAGCCGCGGCCGCCGGCCCATGCCGACGGGGCTGGGCGGGCCGAGCACGGAGCCGGGCGGCGACCTCGTCGAACGGTCCGAGGTGCCGTGGCTGGAGCCGCTGCCCGACGTCGCGATCGGGGCCGGCGGCAGCGACGGCGCCGACCCCGCGTCCGTCGTCACGTCCCGCGAGAGCGTCCGGTTGGCGCTGGTCGCGGCGCTGCAGCACCTGCCGCCGCGACAGCGCGCCGTCCTGGTGCTGCGTGACGTGCTGCGCTGGAAGGCCGCCGAGGTCGCCGACCTGATCGGCACCTCGACCGCGGCCGTCAACAGCATGCTGCAGCGCGCGCACGCCCAGCTCGACAAGGTCGCGCCGTCCGAGGACGACGCCGTCGAGCCGCTGCCGCCCGAGCGCGAGGAGCTGCTGGAGCGGTACGTCACCGCGTTCGAGTCCTACGACATCGACGCGCTGGTGCGACTGCTCACCGCCGACGCCGTCTGGGAGATGCCACCGTTCGCCGCCTGGTTCGTCGGGCCGGCCGACATCGGCGAGCTGATCCGGGTCCAGTGCCCGATGAAGCGCTCCGGCGACATCCGCATCGTCCGCACGTCCGCCAACGGTCAGCCGGCGCTGGCGCAGTACCTGCGCGGCGACGACGACGTCTACCGGCCGTTCGCGGTGCAGGTCGTGTCGGCCGGCCCGACCGGCCTCACCCACATCGCCCAGTTCTTCGACGTGAGCCTGTTCCCGCGATTCGGGCTGCCGGACGTGCTGCCGTGACCGGCCCGCCGGCCGACG
The DNA here is from genome assembly GCF_900105175.1 of Jiangella sp. DSM 45060. Taxonomy (NCBI): domain Bacteria; kingdom Bacillati; phylum Actinomycetota; class Actinomycetes; order Jiangellales; family Jiangellaceae; genus Jiangella; species Jiangella sp. DSM 45060. The sequence goes on from NZ_LT629771.1 coordinate 5,295,642, forward strand.
CGGCGGAACTGCTCGAACGGGCGCTCGGCTACACGACGGTCAGCCTGGGCCTGGTGCGGCCGGACCTGTTGTCGCGGCCGACGCCGTGCGCGGGCTGGGACCTGGGTGCGCTGCTGCGGCATCTGAACGACTCGCTGCTGACGCTGCTCGAGGCGACGGACACCGGCCGGGTCGCCGCACCCGCCGCCGTGGTGATGGCCGGCGCCGACGCCGACCCCGTTGGCACGCTGCGGTGGCGGGCCAGGACGCTGCTGGCCCGGTGCGCCGCCGGGTCCGGACCGGACGTCGTCGGGGTCGGAGGGCGGTGGCTGGCCGCCCGGACGGTCGCGGCGACCGGCGCGCTGGAGATCGCGGTCCACGGCTGGGACGTCGCCCGCGCGTGCGGCGCCGACCGGCCGCTGCCGCCGTCGTTCGCGCGGCGGCTGCTGGAGGTGTCGAGCCTGCTGGTCGACGACGTGGATCGGCCGGCGCGATTCGCGCCGCCGCTGTCCGTGCGCGACGGTGACGGGGCGGACGTGCGGCTGCTGGCGTTCCTCGGCCGGGCGGCGGCGCAGGGCGTGGCTCGCGGGTCGCTGGCGTAGCGAGCGGCCGGACGGTGTCAGTGCCCGCCCGTAGGGTGGGCACCCTCCCTAGAGGGGCGGGTCATACCTACCGCGAGCGAACGACCCACGGCGACAACCGGGCGGGGTCACGGTGGGCGGGGTGTCGGCAGGGGGCCACGGTGCAGGCAGCGGGCGGTAGGCGGCGGACGGCGGCGTCACCGGAGCCGGGCCGCGAACAGCAGGGCGTGGCTCGCGGGACTCGTTCGTAGCGAGCGGCCGGACGGTGTCAGTGCCCGCCCGTAGGGTGGGCACCCTCCCTCGAGGGGCGGGTCATACCTACCGCGAGCGAACGACGCACGGCGACGACGGGCCGGGCCACGGTGGGCGTTGCGGTGCGGCCGGCACCAGCACAGGGGTGGGTCATACCTACCGCGAGCGAACGACCCACGACGACAACGGCCCGGGCCACGGTGGGCGTTGCGGTGCGGCCGGCGCCAGCAGAGGGGTAGGTCATACCTACCGCGAGCGAACGACGCATGGCGACAACCGGCCGGGCCACGGTGGGCGTTGCGGCGGCGGGGTGTCGGCAGCGGGCCACGGCGAGGGCAGCAGACGGTAGGCGGCGGACGGCGGCGTCACCGGAGCCGGGCCGCGAACAGCAGGGCGTGGCTCGCGGGACTCGTTCGTAGCGAGCGGCCGGACGGTGTCAGTGCCCGCCCGTAGGGTGGGCACTCTCCCTCAAGGGGCGGGTCATACCTACCGCGAGAGAACGACCCACGGCGACAACGGCCCGGGCCACGGCGGGCGTCGCCGTCGCGGCGCGCGGCCCCGGCGAGCAGAGCGGCGGGCCAGAGCGAAGGCGGGCGGGCCGGCGAACCTAGCGGCCGTAGCGGCGTTCGCGCTCGCTGTACGACCGGAGCGCCCGGAGGAAGTCGACCCGGCGGAAGTCGGGCCAGAGGGCTTCGCAGAAGTAGAACTCCGAGTTGGCGCTCTGCCACAGCATGAACCCGGACAGCCGCTGCTCACCGCTGGCCCGGATGACGAGGTCGGGGTCGGGCTGGCCCTTGGTGTAGAGGTGTTCGGCGATGCCCTCGACGGTGACCACCTCGGCCACCTCCTCGATCGAAGCCCCGCGCGCGGCGTGCTCGTGCAGGAGAGCCCGGACGGCGTCGGCGATCTCGCGGCGGCCGCCGTAGCCGACGGCGACGTTGACGTGCATGCCGTCGAGGTCGCGGGTGCGGTCAGCGGCCTCTTTGATGACGGTGGCGGTGCGCGGCGGCAGGAGGTCGAGTGCGCCCATGGGGTAGACCCGCCAGCGCCCGGTGGCGGCGATGTCCTGGATGAGGTTCTCGATGATCCCCAGCAGCGGGACGAGCTCGTCCTCGGGCCGGTTGAGGTTGTCCGTGGACAGCATCCAGAGCGTGACGACGTTGACGTCGAGCTCGTCGCACCAGCCGAGGAACTCGCGCGCCTTCTCGGCGCCGGCCTGATGGCCGCTGGACGTGGGCGCGCTGAGGGCACGCGCCCAGCGGCGGTTGCCGTCCATGAGCACCGCGACGTGCTGCGGCAGGCGGCCGCGGTCGAGTTGGCGCTTGATGCGCTTTCCGTAGATGCGGTAGACCAGGTCGGACAGACCCATCGACCGATGCACCTCCAGCATCGTGGCCGTTCGCCGAACGTCATTTCTCCCCGCCCGAGAGTACTCTCATGCACCGGATGTGCGGTGAATTCACAGGTACGGTGGGGTTCATGACGTTCGACGAGCAGGTGCGCGACGCGGTCGCGGCGGTGAAGCCACGGCTGCGTGGCTGGCTGCACGCCGGGACGTTCCCGGTGGCGGTGCTGGCCGGCGTCGTGCTGGTCATCGTGGCGCCGACCACCCAGGTGCGGGTCAGCGCGGCCATCTACACCGTCACGGCGGCACTGTTGTTCGGCATCAGCGCCGTCTACCATCGCGGCCGCTGGTCACCGCGGGCGCAGGGGGTGCTGCGCCGGTTCGACCACGCCAACATCTTCCTGATCATCGCCGGCACGTACACGCCGTTCACGCTGCTCGTCCTGCCCGAGAACGACGGCACGCTGCTGCTGTGGCTGGTGTGGGCGGGCGCGCTGCTCGGCGTGCTGTTCCGGGTGTTCTGGGACGGCGCGCCGCGTTGGCTGTACGTGCCGATCTACGTGGCGCTCGGCTGGGCGGCGGTGTTCTGGCTGCCCGAGTTCGCCACGCACGGCGGCGCGGCGGTCGTCACGCTGATCATCGTCGGCGGGCTCATGTACACGCTGGGCGCCATCGTCTACGGCACCAAGCGCCCCAACCCGTCGCCGCGGTGGTTCGGCTTCCACGAGGTGTTCCACGCGTTCACACTGGCCGGCTTCGCCAGCCACCACGTCGGCATCTGGCTGGCCGCCTTCGGCGTGGGCGCCGTCGCCGCCACCTGACGCGTCACGGGGTAGGGCCGGCGGCCCGGACCTCCTCGACGTGGGTGAGCGCCTGACGCAGGTCGGCGAGCCACTCGTCGGCGTTCGTGGAGACGAGGCGGACGCACCAGGCGAGCGCCTCGGACCGCGACCGCGCCACCCCGGCGTCGACCAGGGTGTCGAGGACCTGCCGCTCCGGTTGCCGCAGCCGGGTCATGACGGGCGCGGCGAGCCGGGTGAACAACTCGCGCCGGTCGCCGCAGTCGACGCCCCAGGCGACCTTGCGGCGGCTGCGGTGCTCCAGCTCGCGGGCGATCTCGATGCGACGTTCCCGCGTGCTCTCGCGGAACGCGCCGATGCGGCCGGTCACGGCGGCGTCGCGCTCGACGTCGGAGACGTCGTCGGTGCCGGGCGCCGCGATGCGGCCCACGATCGTGATCTCCTCGCGGTCGACGGTCACCTCGAGAGGGCCGTCGAACCAGTCGTCCGGCAGCCGGCCGGTGAGCCAGCCCCGGATCCTCTCGACCTCGTCGTCTTTGCTCATGTAGCGATGATTACATCATTACACGACTACAGCTAGGGGCGTCCGCTCACGGCGAAGCGGCCGCCAATAGCGCCCGCGACAGCTCCCGCCAACGCGGCCGGAACGCGTAGACGCCGGCCAGCCGCAGCCGGGTCGCCCGCTCGTACGCCGGCACCCGTGCGAGCGTCGCGTCGTCCGGGTCCAGCCCGGCCAGGAACGCCGCCCGCGCCGACCGGGCCAGAGACGGCGTCAGCGCCCGCTGGGCGACCCGCAGCTCGAGGTGGACCAGCACGTTGGCGACGTCGAGGGCGCGCTCTCCGGCCGCGACGGTGTCGAGGTCGAGCAGCCCGAGCCGGCCGCTGGGCTGCAGGACCGCCTGCTTGTCGTGCAGGTCGCGGTGGAGCAGGCCGGCCGGGCCCGGCGCACCGGACCGCAGCGACATCAGCAGCGCGGCGACGTCGACGGGCGGCAACAGCCCGGACGCGGCCGCGGCCCGCAGCCAGCGCGTGGTGACGGCCTCCTCGTCGGCGGCGTCGTGGGTGGCGGTGACGGCGACGGCCCCCGGCGGCGTGCCGTGCAGCCGCCGCAGCGCCACGCCCAGCCGCTCCCACCCGGCCAGCAGACCGGACAACGGGCCGGACGACGGATCAGGCGACGCGGCCGCCTCGTACAGGGTCGGCCCGGGCAGCTCGGACTGCGCCAGGACGCCGTCGCCCAGGGGAAGTGCCAGCGGCCGCGGCATCTCGGCGACCCCGCGCAACGCGACCGCCAGCGCGGCCAGCCGCCCGGCCAGCGCCGCGTCCGCACCCGGCCGCAGCACCTTCGCGTAGCACCGGCCCCCGTCGCCGTCGAGCCTGACGACCGCCCGGCGTTCCGGGCGGTGCACCAGCAGCCGGCTGCCCGGCCGCGCCACCAGCCCGGCCAGCGCGGCCAGCCTCCGGTCGGCGCCGTCCGGCTGCAGCACGACGCCGCGCGCGGGGACGTCGACGCCGCCGCGGGTGGCCGCGGCCACCTCGGCCCACCGGACGGGGTCGGCGAACCACTGGCCGGCCAGCCGCTCGCCGGACGGCGTCGCGAACTCCAGCAGGACGTGCCCGTCGCGGCGCGGCCAGGCCCGCAGCAATACCAGCTCGGCGCCGGTGACGGGGTGGGTGACCCGGTCCGGGTGGCACAACAGCCCCGTCACGACGCCACCAGCCGGTGCGCCCGCCGCACGTGCGCCGCCACCTGCCGGGGCCAGTCCGCCTGCCGGGTGCGGAACGGTTCGGCGGCCCGGCGCAGCAGCGCCGCGGCGGTCAGCGGGTCGAGCCGGTCCAGCAGGGCGGGCGGCGGTCGGTAGCCGTCGAGCAGCTCGCCGAGGATCGGGGCCGCGCGGTCGTCCGGAGCGGCCCGGCCGGCGACGATCTCGGCGGCGGCCCAGCCGGCGAGGTCGGCGGCGGGGTCGTCGGCACAGAAGCGGTCGAGGTCGATGACGGCGAGCCCGCCCGGCCCGGCGATCACCTGGTCGGCGGAGAAGTCGCCGTGCACCGGGACGACCGGGCGGTCCGCGCCGGCCAGCGCCCCGGTGATCGCCCGCGCCGTCGCCACGGCCGGCGCCGCGGCCTCCGGCAGCACCGCCGCGACCGCCCGCACCGCTCCGGCCAGTTCCAGCCGGTGCGGCGGGCGGGTCCGGGCCGGCACGACCGCGCAGTCGTGCAGCCGCCGCAGCAGCACGCCGGTCTCCCGGTGGGTGGCGCCGTCCGGCCCGCCGCGAGACCGGTCGAGCGGCTCGCCGTCGACCCAGCGGTACACGACCAGCCCGTGCCGCGGCCGCGCCGCCAGCAGTTCGGGCACCGGCAGCCCCGCCGCCCGCACCGCCTGGTGGTCGGACACCACCGACGGCGGGAGCGGCGGGCGGTGCACCTTGACGACCCGGTCGCCGGCGACGCCGACCCACCGGCGCTCGGGCTTGTACCGCAGGGTGCGCACGCCCGGGCCGAGCCTGGCCAGCCCGGGCAGCCGGCGGTCGTCGGCGGCGGCGCCGAACGCGAGCAGCCGGCCGTCGTCGACCGTCGCGCCGCGCAGCTTCGCCAGCTTCGGCGCCGCGCTCGGGGCGACCGCCTTGACGAAGCCGGCCCGGGTCGCGCCGGGCCAGGTCAGCTCGACCGCGGCCACCAGCGCGGTGCCCGGCTTGTAGCGCAGGTACCGGACGGTGACGGCGTCAGGCGCCGGCCGGCCGCGCCACCGGGACCGCAGCCACGCGGTCAGCGCGTCCGGATCGAGGAGCACCGCCAGCCCCGGGACGTCCGGGTCGCGGCCGGCCAGCAGCCGGTCAGCGTCGGTGAGCATCGACGACCTCCCCTCGCCTCGGCAGCGTGCGGCGCTGGTACTCGACCACCCGCCCGGCCTCCAGCCGCACGACGACGTCGCAGTCCGCGACCTCCTCGGGCACGTGCGAGATCACCAGCGTGGTCCGGCCGCGGGTGAGCGCCCGGATCGCGTCGCGGACGGCGGCGGAGCTCTCCTGGTCCAGCCCGGTGGCGGCCTCGTCGAGGACGACGATGCGGGCGTCGCGCAGGACGGCCCGGGCGATGGCGATGCGCTGCCGCTGCCCGCCGGAGAGCCCGGTCCCGCGCTCGCCGAGCACAGTGTCGTACCCGTACTCGAGCCGGCGGACGAACTCGTCGGCATGCGCCACCCGCGCGGCCGCCTCGACCTCGGCGTCCGTCGCGTCCGGCCGGCCGTACCTGATGTTCTCGCGCACCGACGTCGCGAACAGGACGCTCTCCTGCAGCACGACGGCGACCTGCCCGCGCACCGAGGCCACCGTGAGGTCGCGCAGGTCGTGCCCGTCGATCGTGACGGTGCCGCCGGTGGGGTCGTAGAGCCGCAGCACGAGCGCCGCGAGCGTCGACTTCCCCGACCCGGACGGGCCGACCAGCCCGACCCGGCAGCCGCCCGGGATGCGCAGGCTGACGTCGCGCAGGGCCCGCTCACCGGTGCCGTAGTCGAGGTCGACGTGGTCGAACCGGAGCTCGCCGTAGAACCGGGGCGCGGGCCGGGCGTGCGGGGCGTCGGTGATGTCGGGCGCGGTCTCGAGCAGGTCGACGATCCGCTCCCCCGACGCCGCCGCCTTGGCCAGCCGCCCGGTGTACTTGGCGAGGTCGCGCATCGGTTTGAAGGCGCCCTTGAGGTAACTGACGAACACCACCAGCTCGCCCGGCGTCAGCGCGCCGTCGAGCACCCGCATCCCGCCCACCAGCAGCACGGCCGCCGTCGCGACACCGACCAGGACGTCGGTCTTGCGCTCCAGCCCCGCCGCCAGCCGCGACGCCTTGACGCCGTCGCGCAACGCCCGCTGGTTGTCCGCGCCGAAGACCCGCTGCAGGATCCGCTCCAGCGAGTACGCCTGGACGACGGTGATGGCGCCGAGCGTCTCGCCGGCGGTGCCGGCCAGCTCGCCCTCGCGGCGACGCTGCAGCCGCGCCGCCGACGTGATCTTTCGGCTGGACCGCGAGCTGGCCAGCACGAACACCGGGAACGCCGCGACGACGATGAGCGCCAGCCGCCAGTCCAGCACCACCATGACGGCGGTCATCCCCAGCAGCGCGACCACGTTGCCGAGCAGCGGCAGCGCCGCCGTCACCGCCACCACCTGCAGCCGGCCGACGTCGCCGACCAGCCGGGTCAGCAGGTCGCCGGTCTTGGTCGAGCCGTGGAACCGCAGCGAGAGCCGCTGGACGTGGGCGAAGACGTCGGCGCGGACGGCGGTCATCGCGCGGGTGCCGGCGAGGGCGAAGCAGACCGTCATGAGGTACGCCGAGAGCGCCCGCAGCCCGGCGGCGGCCACCAGCGCGACCGCGCAGAGCAGCAGCAGCGTGACGATCCCGGACCGGTCGGGGGCCGGCGCCACCACCGCGTCGATGACGTACTTCAGCGGCCACGGCTCGATCAGCCGGAACGCCACCTCGGCCAGCAGGCAGCCGAAGCCGCCGGCCAGCAGCCAGCGTTCCGGCCGCAGGTGCGGGCGCAGATAGCGCAGCGTGCGGCGCAGCCCGGGCAGCGCCGAGCGCAGGTCCGCCCGCCGGGGCGCCATCACACGGTCTCCGGCACGGCCCGGCCGGGTGTGTCCAGGCCGACGCCGGCGGCGGCGAGCGTCCGCGTCACCACGGCGCGCCAGGTCTGGTGCCGCTCGACGCCCGCCCGGGCGGCCCGGCCGAGCCGGCGCCGGCGGCCGGGGTCGCGCCGCAGCCGGATCAGCTCCCGCGCCAGCGCCGCCGGGTCGCCGGGCGGCATCAGGACGCCGTCGACGCCGTCGCGCACGACCGTCGGCAGCTGCCCGGTGCGGCTGGCGATGACGGGCAGCCCGGTGGCGAGGTACTCGTACACCTTCAGCGGCGAGAAGTACCCGCCGGCGTCGGCCGGGTACGGCGCGGTCGCGACGTCCATGGTGCGCAGCAGGGCGGGGATGGCCGACGGCGGGACGGCGCCGGTGAGCTCCGCGGACCCGGCGCAGCCCGACGCCTCCAGCGACGCCCGCAGGCCGGGCGCGCCGGGCCCGTCGCCCACGACGAGCAGCCGGGCCTCCGGGCACTCGTGCCTGAGCAGGGCGAACGCGTGGGCCAGCACGCCGACGCCGTGCCACGGCTTGAGGGTGCCGACGAAGCCGACGGTGAAGGGGTGCGGGCCCCGCCCGGGCGCGGGCCGGAACCGGTCGACGTCGACGCCGTTGGGCTGCACCAGGACCGGCGCCGGCCCGGCGACGGACCGGACCCAGTCGGCCACCGGCTCGGTCACGCAGCTCACCGTGGTCGCGCACATCGCGGCGGCCCGCAGCACCGACAACGCCTCGTCGCGGTGCACCAGCGTCCGGTGCTCCGCCTGCTCGTCGACCAGCGGCGCGTTCACCTCCAGCACCGCGGGCACACCGGCCGAGCGCGCCCAGCCCATGGTCGCGGAGTTCCACAGCGAGTACCGCTCGTAGACCAGGTCGAACGGCCCGGCCGCCCGAACGGCCGCCTCGATCTCCCGGGCCTGGCCGAGCAGCTCGAGCTCGCGGGCGGAGGCGTCGCGGGCGACCGGCGCGGGCAGACGATGCACCCGGACCCCGCTCAGGCCGGGCGGCGCCACACCGCCGGTGCGCCGGCAGAACAGGTCGACCCGCGCGCCGAGGCCGACCAGCACCCGCAGGACCTCGGTGACGTGCACCGACGCGCCCTTCGACCCGAACACCGGCACGCCGGGGTCGGCGCAGACGTAGGCGACCCTCATGGCACCGGCTCCGGCGTGACCAGCAGCTCGTCCAGCTCACGTGCCTGCCGGACGGCGTCGAACTCCTTCTCGACCAGGTCGCGCGCGGCCGCGGCCAGCCGGGTCCGCAGCGCGGTGTCGTCGAGCAGCCGGGCGAGGGCGCTTGCGAGGGCGCCGGCCTCGCGCTGCGGCACCAGCAGCCCGGTCGTCTCGTCGCGCACCACCTCGCCGATGCCCGCGACGTCGGTCGAGACGCACGGCGTGCCGAGCGCCATGGCCTCCAGCAGCACCGTCGGCAGGCCGTCCTGGTTGCCGTCCGTCCCGACGACGCACGGCGCGGCCAGCACGGCGGCGGAGCGGACGACGGCGCGGACCTGCGGCTGCGGCAACGGCCCGGTGAACTCCACGACACCGGTGAGCCCCAGCCGGGCCGACCGGTCGCGCAGCTCGGCCTCGAGCAGGCCGGTGCCGACGACCTGGCAGCGGAACTCCCGCCCGGCGTCGGCCAGCAGCCGGCACGCATCCAGCAGCACGTCGAAGCCCTTCTTCTCGACCAGGCGGCCGACGGCGGCGACGACCGGCGGTCGGTCCGCGGCGTCCGGCGCGAACGGGAACGCGTCGAGATCGAGGCCGTTGTAGACCCGGTGGACGCGGCCGGCGGCGGCGCCGTAGCGGTCGGCCAGGTAGGCGGCGTTCCAGTCGCTGACGGTGACGGCGTGTGCGGCGCCGGCCAGCTTGCGGCGCAGGTCGGCGGGGGTCGACGGACTCGTGGAAGATGTCCTTGGCGTGCGCGGTGAACGAGTACGGCACGCCGGTCAGCAGCGATGCCAGCCGGGCCACCGTCGTCGCCACCGAGCCGAAGTGCGCGTGCAGGTGGGTGAGGCCGGCCCGGCGCACCCGCACGGCCAGGTCGACGGCCTGCCCGGCGTCCTCGGCGTCGGCGGCCAGCAGCTCCGGCAGCGCCTCCGGCAGCCTGGGCAGCTCGGCGGCGGCCGCGGCGAGCGCCGCCCACAGCTCGTCCGGCCGGCGGACGCGCGGCACGTAGGTCACCGGGGCGCTGACCCGGGCCAGCGTGTCGTGGAACCGGCTGTCGGCCGGCGGCCGCAGCGAGAAGATCTCGATCTCGGTGCCGCGGGCCTCGCGCGCCAGGATCTCGGTGACGACGAACGTCTCGGAGAAGCGCGGGTAGACCTTCAGCACGTAGCCGATGCGCGGACGGTCAGGCGACATGGCCGGGCTCCTCACGGCGGGCGGGCGCGGACTCGATCAGCGGCAGCGCGAGCGCGGGGATGCGCTCGAGCCCATCCAGGTCGACGGTGGACGCCGGGCGCCGGACGGCGGACCGGCCGCCGTCCGGGCCGGCCGCGCCGGCCAGCCACCCGCCCAGCGCGGCCGGGTCGAGGTGGTCCGGGTGCAGCACGTCCAGCAGCCCGGCGGCGGCCAGCCGCTCGGCCCGGACCAGCTGCTCGGTCCGTGGCCGCACGCGGGGCACCACCAGCAGCGGCGGCCCGGCCGCGATCACCTCGCAGACGGTGTTGTAGCCGCCCATCGAGACGACGGCGTCGGCGCCCTCCACCCACGACTCGACCTCGTCGACGAACTCGAACACCCGCAGCTCCGGCCGGGTCCGCACGATCGCGCGCAGCTCGGCCTGCCGGTGGTGCGGCATCCGCGGGCCGGTGACCAGCACGCCGACGTGACCGACCGGCATCGGCGCCGTCGCGAACGCCCGGGCCAGCGCCCAGCCGTCGGCGCCGCCGCCGACCAGGCCGAGCACGAACGGGCCGCCGACCGGCCGGGGCGGCACCTCGTGCGGGCGCCGGTGCCGCCCGCGCGCCAGGTACCCCGTCGGGACCACCATGCCGGCCAGCCGGTCCGGCAGCCCGAGGTCGGCCGTCGCGTCGTGCACGCGCGGGTCGCCGTAGTACCAGATCTGGTCGTACCAGCGCTCGATCGCCTCGGATGCGTGGTCGCGCGCCCACTCGTGCCGCGCCCGGCCCGGCTCGTCGAGGACGTCGCGCAGGCCGAGCACCACCCGGCTGCGCTCGGCCAGCGTCTCGAGGATCGGCACCAGCTCGCGGCCGAAGCCCCACGGGTGCCGGTCGACGATCAGCAGGTCCGGGTCGAACGCCCGCAGCGCCGCGTCGATGGTCGCGGACCGGAGCCGGACCAGTTCGCCCACCGGCACCGACAGATGCCGCGAGCGGTACCGGCCGCCCTCGTCCTTGGCCATCCCCGGCAGGCCGACGATGTCGCAGCCCGGCGGACGAGTGAGGGCGGACGCCTCCGGCGCGCCGGTGAGCACCAGGACGTCGGGCGCCGGCCGGATGCGGGCGAGCGCCCCGGCGATGGCGAGGTTGCGCCGGACATGGCCGAGGCCCTGGGCGTCGTGGGAGTACAGGGCCACGCGCGCCCGTCCGAGGCCGGACAGCGATTGCACCGTCATGGAGGGGGCACCTTTCACCGAGGCGTCGAGACGACTGCTCGGTGACCACAGTTCAGCCCGCACGTGGCGTGCGGATGAACCGGCGATGAGCGTGCTCTCATCCGCCCGGCGGCGGAAGGCGGCCCGCGCTCAGCCCCCGCCGAGCTGGACGGCGAGCCGCTCGGGGTCGGTGGCCGGGAGCTCGCAGACGAAGCCGCGGCAGACGTACGCGGCCGGTGCGCCGCCGACCACCGTGCGGTCGCGCAGCAGCGGCACGGCGGCCGTCGCGGGGTCGGCGGGGTCGCCGGCGACCACCACGGCTCCGGGCGACCCGGACCGCAGCGCCACCTCGTACAGCGCCGCCGTGCGCGGATCGTCCGCCGGGCCGACGACCGCGACCTCCGCCGGCCCGGCCAGCCACGCCTCCGCGACCGCCAGTCCCCAGCCGGCGAACCGGGGCGCCCGCGCGGCCAGCGCGTCGTACAGGCGCAGCGCGTCGCCGGCGGCGGAACGGTGCCGGTCGGAGCCGGTGTACGCCGCGAACGCGAGCATCGCGCCGGCCGCCGCCGACCAGCCGGACGGCGTCGCGTTGTCGGTGGGGTCCTGCGGACGGCGCAGCCCGGCCAGCCGGACGTCGGTCGTGTCGGCGCCGGTGTCGAAGAAGCCGCCCTCGGGGTCGGCGAACTGTGTCAGGACGACGTCGAGGAGCTGCTCAGCGAACGACAGCCAGACCGGGTCGCCGGTGACCGCGACCAGCGCGAGGAACCCCTCGGCGACGTCGGCGTAGTCCTCCAGCACCCCGGCGGGCGCCCCGGCGACGCCGTCGCGGGAGACACGCAACAGCCGGCCGTGCTCGTCGAGGTGCAGCCGGACCAGCAGGTCGGCGCAGTCGACGGCGGCGGACACCCAGGCCGGTTCGTCGAACAGCGCGCCGGCCTCGGCCAACGCCGCGATGGCCAGCCCGTTCCACGCGGCCACGACCTTGTCGTCGCGGCCCGGCGCGGGCCGCGGCAGCCGCGCGTCGAACAGCTGGCGGCGCACCCGCGCCCACCGGGCGGCGTCGTCGGCCGACGGCGTGCGCGGCAGCCGCAGCGTCGACGCGCCGTGCTCGAACGTGCCGGCCTCCGTGACGCCGAACAGCTCACCGGCCCACGCGCCGTCGTCGTCGCCCAGGACCTCGCGCAGCTGGGCCGGCGTCCACACGTAGAACGCGCCCTCGACCGGCGCGGCGCCCTCGACCGGCGGCGAGTCGGCGTCCAGCGAGCTGGCGAAGCCGCCCTCGGCCGTGCGCAGCTCGCGCAGCAGGAACTCCGCGGTCTCGCGGACCACCCGCGCCGCCTCCGCGGACCCCGTCACGCGCCACAGGTGCGCGTACACGCGCAGCAGCAGCGCGTTGTCGTACAGCATCTTCTCGAAGTGCGGCACGACCCACCCGGCGTCGACGCTGTAGCGGGCGAACCCGCCGCCGAGCTGGTCGTACAGGCCGCCGCCGGCCATCGACGCGCAGGTCTGCTCCACCATCGACAGCGCGCGGGCGTCGCCGGTGCGGGCGTGGTGGCGCAGCAGGAACTCCAGCACCATCGACGGCGGGAACTTGGGCGCGCCGCCGAAGCCGCCGGCGGACGGGTCGAACTCCCCGGCCAGCCGGGCGACGGCGGCGTCGAGCCGGTCGGCGGTGGGCGGGCCGTCGCCGGAACCGACCCGCGCTCCCCCGCCGAGCGCCGCGCCGATGCGCTCCGCCGACTCCGTCACGTCGCCGCGCCGCTGCGTCCACGCCTCGTCGACGGCCTGCAGCAGCTGGCTGAACGACGGCAGGCCGTGCCGCGGCTGCGGCGGGAAGTAGGTGCCCGCGTAGAACGGCTTGCCGTCGGGCGTGAGGAACGCCGTCATCGGCCAGCCGCCCTGCCCCGTCAGCGCCTGCACCGACTCCATGTACACGGCGTCGACGTCGGGCCGCTCCTCGCGGTCGACCTTGACCGCGACGAAGTGCGCGTTGAGGTACGCGGCGACCCGCTCGTCCTCGAACGACTCGTGCGCCATGACGTGGCACCAGTGGCAGGCGGCGTACCCGACGCTCAGCAGCACCGGCACGTCGCGGCGGCGCGCCTCCGCGAACGCGTCGTCGCCCCATTCCTGCCAGTCGACCGGGTTGTCCGCGTGCTGCAGCAGGTACGGGCTGCGGGCGTCGCGCAAGCGGTTCGGCATGTCCGCCAGCCTAGGCCGGGCCGGCCCTCGGGGGTGATGCATCCCGAGGGCCGGCGGCGGTCAGACGGTGCGGCGCGACCTCCACCGCAGCGCGGCGCCCACCGCGAGCCCGGCCGCGGCGACCAGCGCCACCAGGCCCAGCGGGCCGCCGGCGCCGGTGTCGGGCAGCGGGTGCTCCGGGCTCGGCGACGGCGACGGTGACGGCGACGGGCTGGGAGTCGGCGTGGGAGTCGGCGTCGGGGTGGGCGTCGGCGTCGGCGGCTCCTCGGCCGGCGGGTCGACGAACGTCACGGCGGCGATCTGGGTGCCGGCGTTCTCGGCCGTGATCGACACGACGTCGCTGGTGACGTCGTCGGGCAGCAGGTAGCCGTCGGGCGCGGTGATCTCGACCCAGTAGTAGTCGCCGAAGTCGAGGTTCCCGACGGTGCACAGGCCGTCGTCGCCGGTGGTGCAGGTGCCGACGACCACGTCGCCGTCGGCGAGCACCAGGTCGAAGACCGCGCCGGGCAGCGACTCGCCGGTGTCCTCGGCCACCTTGTGCACGGCCAGCTCGGACAGCAGCCGCGGGTCGTGCGCGACGACCTGCGTGATGTCGCCGCCGGCGTTCGAGGCGTCGATGACGACCGGGTCGCTGACCGGGTCGGCCGGCAGCTCGTAGCCCTGCGGGGCGGTGATCTCGACCCACACGTAGGTGCCGAAGTCGAGGTCGCCGACGGTGCAGGTGCCGTCGTCGCCGGTGGTGCAGCCACCCACGACGTCGCCGGACGCGTCGTCCTCGTGCAGCTCGAACTCCGCGCCGGCCAGCGCCGTCCCGTCGAACGCGTCGACCTTCAGCACCGACAGCTCCGACAGCAGCCGCGGGTCGCGGAACTCGAACGGCGTCGGTTCCTCGCCGACGGTGGACTCGTCGACCACGATCGGGTCGCTGACGGTGTCGGCCGGCAGGTCGTAGCCCTGCGGCGCCGCCACCTCGACCCAGACGTAGGTGCCGAAGTCGAGGTCGCCGACGGTGCAGGTGCCGTCGTCGCCGGTGGTGCAGCTGCCCACGACATCGCCGGACGCGTCGTCCTCGTGCAGCTCGAACTGGGCGCCGGCCAGCGGCGCGTCGTCGGTGTCGTCGACCTTGAGCACCGCGAGCTCACCCGGCTTGCGCGGGTCGTAGAACGCCAGCGGCTCGACCTCGGTGCCGGCGTTCTCGGCGGTGACGTCGACGAACGCGCTGTACGGGTCGTCGGGCAGGTCGAAGCCGGGCGGCGCGACGGTCTCGAGCCAGTAGTACGCCCCGAAGCCGAGGCCGGTGACGGTGCACAGGCCGTCGTCGCCGGTGGTGCACTCGCCGACGAGGGTGTCGCCCTCGGGCGCGTCCATGACGCCGTCTGCCGGATCGTCCACGTATAGCTCGAAGGTGGCCCCGGCCAGCGGCTCGGCGCTGTCGGACCCGCCGTCCAGCTTGAGCACGGACAGGTCGGTGAGCACCTGCGGGTCCGCGAACGTCACCGTGACGGTCTCGCCGGCGTTGTCCGGGCCGATGGTGAACGGACCCTGGAACGCCGGATCGGGCAGCTCGTAGCCGGTCGGCGCGGCGGTCTCCTCGACCCAGTAGTCGCCGAACAGCAGGCCGTCGACGGTGACCGTGCCGGTCGCGTCGGTGACGACCTCGCCGGGCGGGTCGACGACCGGGTCGCTGTCCTCGAGGACGCCGTCGCCGTCGTCGCGGCGCACCACGAACGTCGCGCCGGCCAGCTCGTCGCCGGTGGTCGCGTCGGTCTTGACGATCTCGATGGACGAGCGGATCTGCCGGTCGGTCAGCGTCGACACGGGCAGCTCGGTGCCGGCGTCGTCGCGCTCGATCGTGGTCATGCCGCTGAACCGGTCGGCGGGCAGCTCGTACCCGGGCGGCGCGGCGGTCTCGTACCAGTAGTACGTGCCCCAGGCGAGGTCGCCGATGGTGCAGGTGCCGTCGTCGCCGGTGGTGCAGTCGCCGATCAGCGTGTCGCCCTCCGGCGCGTCCATGACGCCGTCGCCGTCATCGAGGTACAGTTCGAAAGTGGCGCCGGCCAGCGGCTCCTGGGTGTCGGCGTCGAGCTTCAGGACGGTCAGTTCGGACGGCAGCCGCGGGTCCTCGAACGCGGCCTCGATGACGAGGTCGGGGTTCCCGGAGTCGATGACGAGGCCGTCGCGGACGGGGTCGGCGGGCAGGTCGTAGCCGGTCGGCGGCACCGTCTCGGTGACCGTGTACGTGCCGGTCAGCAGGCCCTCGACCAGGATCGCGCCGTCGGCTGGGTCGGCGTCGTTCTCGCCGTTGTCGACGACGGTGAGAGACACGCCCTCGGCGGCGCCGGCGGTGCCCTCGACGGTGAACGTCGCGCAGCAGACCGGGTCGCCGGACTCGGCGTCGAGCTTGCTCCACGCGAGCGAGCCGAGCCCGTTGACGAACGTGACCGTCGCGCTGCCGAACTCCTCGAGCGTGACGTCCTGCGGCTCACCGTCCTGGATGTAGCCGGGCGGCGGCGTGGCCTCGGTGATCGTGTAGTCGCCGGGCTCGGCCGGGTCGATGACGATGACGCCGTCGGCCGGGTCGGCGTCGTTCGCGTCGTTGTCGGTGATGGTCAGGCTGTCCGGGTCGGCCGCGCCAGGGATCGGGTTCGGCTCGACGGTGAACGTCGCGCCGCCCAGCGGCTGGCCGTCGGGATCGTGCTTCTCGATGGTGAGCGCGCCACACCGGGCCTCGGTGTCGACCGGGCCGGTGAGGTAGTCCTTCAGCTCCGAGTTCATGCTGGCGCCGGGCGAGCTGCGGATCCACAGCGAGGAGAAGCCGGCGAAGTCGCAGTCGTCGGACGGGCCGAGCAGCGCGGTGAGGTCGAAGCCGACCTCGACGAACTGCTCCGCGCCCAGCGGCGACACGGCGCTCGGCGTGGTGATGGTGGAGTCGTTGACCGCGAGGGCGACGTCGTCGACGTCGCCGGCGTCCTCCCAGCTGTCGCCGTCCCAGCGCTCGATCGCCTCCAGCGCGAGCGGCTGGTTGCCCTGGTTGAACAGCCGCAGCCGCAGGTCGTCGACGCTGCGGTCGGGCACCGGCGTGTCGTTGCCGTTGACGGTGTTGGGCAGCTGGTTCAGCTCGACGTACCAGCGGACCGTGCCGTTGTCGGTGCCGCGCTCCCACCCGAGGAACAGGTACTGGTCGCCGTCGACGACGCGGTCGAAGAGGTAGGCGTCGCCGATGTCGCCCTTGCCGGGCGCGGTCGCCGACCCGTCGTCGTTCCACGTAGCGGGGTCGTTCTCGGCGCTGCCCTGGTCGAAGACGGTCGGGTCGGTGCCGCCGAGCGGGTCGGGCACAATGTCGACCTGGGCCGGGAAGATCTCGGCGCTGCCCCAGTCGATCGGGTCGCCGTCCGGGCCGGTGGCCGTCGTCGTGTTGTCGAAGCCCTCGTAGAAGTTGCCGTCGATCTCGAAGCCGCCGACCAGCTCGTTGCCGTTCTGGTTCGCGGCCGCGCCGCCGCCGGTGGCCGTCACCGAACCGGCGACCAGAAGGAACCCCACCACGACCCGGACGAACGGGCGTCGCATACCGGACATCATTGTCCGCCCCCATGTGAAAAGAACGCCCGGCGCCGAATGCCCGGGGACAACGTAGAAAAGGTCAAACGCCCTTCGGCGCCGGCCGAGCCGCGAGAATTCGCGACTCCGGCACCGAAGGGCGAGTGCCCCCCGGCCTTGGAGAGATTTCTCCGCGCTATGGAAGTCGACCCGCCGAGACCGCTCGTGGACTCGGCTAACGCAGCAGAGCATGCACCCGCTACCGGATGGCTGTCAACGCGAACGCGCATATTGCCATGCGGCACGCTTGCGTGACGGCGGACGTGACTCGAATTCACGCCGCCGCCACGCAGAGCGGGTATTCAGCCGATGCGAGAGAGCGCGCCCGGACCGAATACCGGCCCGGTGACATAGAGCCGCCCGTGCCGTCCGGCGTCGACGCCACCGGGCAGGATCAGCTGACCGGCCGCCAGCTCGGTGCGTGACCCGCCGGGCCGCACCCGGAACAGCCCGCCCACCGGCGGGTCGGCCAGGCCCAGCTCCCACTGCAGCCAGCTCTGCTTCACCAGCTCGACGGCGTACACGCTGCCGTGGCTGCCCGGTCCGAGGTCGACGATCGACGTGAGGCCGTCGGCGAAGCGGCGGCAGGTGCCCTGGTTCGGCTTCTCCGGGTCGCAGACCGCGTCACGAGAACCGGGCTTGATCCGCCAGATCTGCGACGTGCCCGGCGTCGCCGGGAACCCGCGCAGCTCGCCGACGTACCAGTAGCCGTCCGAGCCGACCGTCACCGACGTCGCGACGGCCTCGGCCGGGATCACCGCGCCGGCGGGCGGCAGCGGTTCGCCGTCCATCTCGTCAGGCAGTTCCTCGGGAACCTCCACCATGCGCGGCTTCAGCCGCGCGACGGTGACGATGTCGCCGTCCGGGTACACCCGGAGCAGGTCGTTGCCGGCGGCGTCGGCGACCAGCACGCTGCCGTCCTTCAGCGCGGCGAGACCGTACGGATTGGACTCCTCCGGGACGCCCTCCGTGTTGAACGGGTCGACGTCGCCCTGCTGGTAGGCGGCGATGTCCGCGATCGGCTTCGCGGGCTTGCCCTGCCGGAGCAGGTAGAGCGTGGCCGCGCCGGTGTCCGGCTCGCCGCCCGCCGTCAGGGCGTACACCTGGCCGGGCCGGCCGGCCGCGACCGCCGGCGCGAGGAACCCCGCCGGCACGGAGCCGATCTCGTGCACCTTCGGGTGCCGGCCGCGATCGATGACCAGGCTGACGGTGCCGTCGGCCTCGCTCACCACGATGCGGCCGGCCTGGTCGACGTCCACCCCGCGCGGACCGTCGAGCTCGACCACCGGCGACGGCTCGGACGAGCCCTTCGCGCCGGCCGCCGGAGCGGTGAGCATCGCCGACACGGCCACGATTCCCGTGGCCAGAACTGCTGCCGTTGTTCGCGCACGCGACGTACGCACCATGAGAAACCCCCCGATTTCTCGCAAGCGCCCCCCATGAGGCTGATCCTCTGACGCAAGCCTGCCCAGGGTTACAGTCCGGTCACGACGCGTCAAGAGGTTTCGGAGCCGGGTTCGAACGCCTCCGCCATCGCCTGCTGGTCCAACGCCTTGTCATTGAGCTCGTTGAGGCTGTACCAGTTGCCGAAATCGTCGCGGAACACCGCCTCGACGCCGTACGGGCGGTCGGCCGGTTCCTGGATGAACTCGACCCCGCGGGCCTTGTACTGCTCGTACGTGGCCCGGCAGTCGTCGGTGTTCCAGGCGCCGGCGCTGAGCGCGCCCTTCGCCATCAGTTCGCGCAGCGCCGCCGCGGTCTGCTCGTCGTGCATCGGCGGCCCCGGCACGGTGAGGTTCAGCTGGAACTCCGGGCTGGCCGGCGGGCCCACCGTCAGCCAGCGGAAGCCGTTCTCCATCATGACGTCGGTGCGCGGCTCGAAGCCGAGCTTGCCGACGAAGAAGTCGAGCGCCTGGTCGTAGTCGCTCACGTAGGCGGTCGCGACGCCCAGCTTGGTGATCATGGTCGGTTCCCTTTCCTTCCGTCGATGCTTCGACGTTAGGAGGCGCGGGCGGCCCCTGGCTTCTCCGCCATTGCTGTGTTCAGTGCCCTCTTCGGCAGCGGCCGGCCCCACATGAGCACGTAGCAGCCGGGGATGAGCCGCGGCCCGGACGCGAGCGCGTCGCGCTGGAACCGCGACGGCGACACCCCGACCAGCTCGGAGAACAGCCGGCTGAACGAGCCGAGGCTGGTGAAGCCGACCAGGTGGCAGACCTCGGTGACGTTGAGGTCGGCGACGCGCAGCAGTTCCTGCGCCCGCTCGACCCGGCGGCGCTGCAGGTAGCGTCCCGGCGTCTCGCCGTAGGCCGCCTTGAAGGCGCGGACCAAGTGGTAGCGCGAGTAGCCCGCGGCGGCCGCGATGCCGGCGAGGTCGAGCGGCTCGGCGTAGTGCCGGTCGACGAAGTCGCGGGCGCGGCGCACCGCGACCAGCGTCTCGACGGCGGCCGACCCGGGCGGTACCGACGGCCGCCGCGCGGCGCGCGGCCGGTCCGGACCGGTCATCGGTCCGGCGGCTCCCGGTGACCGCGCATGCGCTCGGCGTCGTCGACACCCTCGGGGTCGAAGTCGACCTTGCGGATCTGCTTGCGCAGGCTCCGGTACAGCAGGAACAGCGCGACGATCAGGAAGACCAGGACCAGGAGGCCGTACAGGCCTGGGCCGATCCCGGAGTCTTCCGCCTCCGACTCCGCCGCGGTGAACGCCACCGCCTGCAGGATGCCCATCAGAACCCAGCTTCTCCTCGTGTCATCCCCCGCCGGCCCATTGTGTCACCGCTGGCCGGCGTCGTGGTCATCGCAGTCCCGCGAAGAGGTCGTCCTCGGGCGTGGACGTGGGCACGTGCGACGTGACCAGCTCGTAGTCCTCGGTCGGCCAGATCTCCTGTGACACCTCGAGCGGGACGGCGAACCAGTGGCCATCGGGGTCGATCTGCGTGGCGTGCGCCAGCAGCGCGCGGTCGCGCACCGGGAAGTACTCGGCGCACTCGACCCGGGTGGTGACGCGGTCGTCCCAGTTCTCCTCGCCGTCCCACTTCTCCAGCCACTCGGCGTACGGCGACTCGAAGCCGCGCTGCAGCATGGCGTCGTGCAGCTCCTGCATGCGCATGCGGCTGAAGGAGTGGTGGTAGTACAGCTTGAGCGGCTGCCACGGCTCGCCACTGCCCACGTAGCGGGTGGGGTCGGCGGCCGCCTCGAACGCCGCCACGGTGATCTTGTGACACATGATGTGGTCGGGGTGCGGGTAGCCGCCGTTCTCGTCGTAGGTGGTGACGACGTGCGGACGGAACCTGCGGATGGCCTCGACCAGCGGCTCGGCCGCCTTCTCGACCGGCATGAGGCCGAAGCAGCCCTCGGGCAGCGGCGGCAGTGGGTCGCCCTCGGGCAGCCCGGAGTCGACGAAGCCGAGCCACTCCTGCCGGATGCCGAGGATCTCGCGGGCGGCGTCCATCTCGCGCCGGCGGATCTCGGAGATGTTGGCCAGCACCTCGGGGCGGTCCATCTTCGGGTTGAGGATGGAACCGCGCTCGCCGCCGGTGCACGTGACGACGAGGACGTCGACGCCCTCGGCGACGTAGCGGGCCGTCGAGGCCGCGCCCTTGCTGGACTCGTCGTCGGGATGTGCGTGGACGTGCATCAGCCGCAGCTGCTCGGACACCGGAAACCCCATCGGTCGAACGGAAACCTGTATGTGTGACGGCGCCCACCGGCGGGTTCGCGCCCGCCGCCCGGAGCGGCGCCGTCTGTAGGTGGGGCGGGCGTGCCCGCGACCGCCGCCTCCGGGATAATGGTGCCGCACGCCACTGACAACAACGCCCGCAGCCCCTGGGGACATCCCGATGAGCGACCACGACACCGCCGACCGCGACCTCCTGGCGCAGCGGTACGGACGAGTGCCGGCCGGCGCCCCCGGAGCGCGCAACGGCCGCGGCGTCCTCGCCGGGGTCATCACCGGTGTCCTCCTGGTCACGGCCGTCGTCGGCTGGATGATCGTCCGCTCGGCCAGCGGTCCCGACGTCGACGCCGACCTGCTGTCCTGGGACGAGCCGCGCGACGGCGTGCTGACCGCCCGGGTCGAGATCCGCCGCGACGCCGACCTCGCGGTCGACTGCGAGCTGGTCGCCGTCGACCTGCGGCGCATCATCGTCGGCCAGCTCGACCTCGCGGTGCCGGCCGGACCCGACGAGCACCTGGTGGTGTCCGCCGACATCCCGCTCGAGGGCGACGGCATCGTCCCCGAACTGCGCGGCTGCGAGCCCGCGTCAGAATAACGGCCGCGACCGATAGCGCTGACCTGCGACAATCGTCTGCTTGCCACATTGCTTGTATTCTTGTTCTTTCCCCGTCAGCACTTGGACCGGGCGAACCGCCCGGCGGCGAAGCACACCCACACGGCGTGCGACGCGACCGATAGACAACCCGAGGAGCAGTTGCCGTGACCGCTACCAGCGACAACGTTGCTTGGCTCACCCAGGATGCCTACGACCGCCTCAAGCAGGAGCTCGAGCACCTGATGGGGCCGGCCCGACTCGAGATCGCGCGGCAGATCGAAGAGGCGCGCGCCGAGGGCGACCTGTCCGAGAACGGCGGGTACCACGCGGCCAAGGACGAGCAGGGCAAGCAGGAGGCCCGCATCCACCAGCTGCAGCAGCTGCTCCAGCGCGCCCAGGTCGGCGACCCGCCCGACGACGGCGTCGTCGAGCCCGGCATGATCATCGAGGTCAAGTTCGACGGCGACGACGACGTCGAGCGGTTCCTGCTCGGCTCGCGCGAGCTGGCCTCTCTCGACGACTCCGTCGACATCGACGTCTACTCGCTGAAGTCGCCGCTCGGTGCCGCCATCAGCGGCAAGAAGGTCGGCGAGCAGGCCTCCTACCAGGCGCCCAACGGCGCCACCATCACCGTCGAGGTGGTCAGCGCCAAGCCGTACGGCGCCTGAGCGCACGCACCGACGCCGCCCGCCCGGTCATCGCGACCGGGCGGGCGGCGTCGTGTTCGGCGGCCGTTACTTGCTGGCCGTCTTCTTGTACTTGCGCACCGCCAGCGGCGCGAACACCGCGGTGATGAGGACCACCCAGATCAGCGACAGCAGGACCGGGTGCTCGGCGGGGAAGCCGTCGGTGGCGAACACGTTGGGGTTGCCGAACAGCTCGCGCGACGCCGCCACGAACGAGCTCAGCGGGTTCCAGTCGGCCACCGGCTGCAGCCAGCCGGGCAGCGTGGGCGTCGGGATGAACGCGTTGGACAGGAACGTCACCGGGAACAGCCAGATCAGCCCGGCCGACGCGGCCACCTGCGGGCTGCCGACCGAGAGGCCGATGAGCGCGCCGACCCACAGCATGGCGAACGCGAACCCGAGCAGCAGGGCCACGCCGCCGAGGAAGCCGAGCACGCCGTTCTCGATGCGCCAGCCGACCAGCAGGCCGCACACGATCATGATGGCCAGCACGATGGCCTGGTTGGTGAGGTCGGCGACGACCCGGCCGGAGATGACCGCCGAGCGGGCCATGGGCAGCGAGCGGAAGCGGTCGATGAGGCCCTTCTGGATGTCGTCGGCCAGCCCGACGCTGGCCGGCGCGACCGCGAACGCCATGGTCTGGGCGAAGATGCCTGCCATGACGTACTTGCGGAACGCGTCGGGGTCGTCGTTGCCCGGGATGGGGATGGCGCCGCCGAACACGTAGGCGAACAGCAGCACGAACATGATCGGCTGGATGAACATGTAGATCTGGTTGTCGGGCACCCGCCAGCCGGCCCGGATGTTGCGCCACGTGATGGTCATGGCGTCGTTGAACGCCTGGTTGAAACCGACGCGGTTGGGCGCGGTGGTGGTCGGTGCGACCTCGGTGGTCACGATGCCCTCCCCTGAGCGGTCTCGGCCTGCGTCTCTTCTGCGGCGTGCCGGCCGGTGAGCTTGACGAACACGTCGTCGAGCGTGGGCCGGCGCAGCGCGATGTCGTCGATGGTCACGCCGGCTTCGTCGAGGTCGCGGATGACCTGCATGAGCCCCTTGGAGCCGGTGTGCGTGGGCACGGTCAGCTTGCGGACGTGGTCGTCGCGGACGCACTGGCCGCCGCTGCCGAGGTTGAGCACCTGCTCGGCCTGGCCCAGCGACTCGGGGTCGTGCACGATGACCTCGATGCGCTCGCCGCCGATCTGCGCCTTGAGCTGGTCGGCCGTGCCGTGGGCGATGACGACGCCGTGGTCGATGACCACGATGTCGTCGGCCAGCGCGTCGGCCTCTTCGAGGTACTGCGTGGTCAGCAGGATGGTGGCGCCCTCGGCCACGCGCTCGCGGATGACGTCCCAGAGGTCGAGCCGGCTGCCGGGGTCGAGGCCGGTGGTGGGCTCGTCGAGGAACAGCACCTGCGGGTGGACGATGAGGCTGCCGGCGAGGTCGAGCCGGCGCCGCATGCCGCCGGAGTAGGTCTTCAGCGTGCGGTCGGCGGCGTCGGTGAGGTTGAACTGCTCGAGCAGCTCGGCCGCGCGCTTGGACGCCTCTTTGCTGGACAGCTGGTAGAGCCGGCCGAACAGCCAGAGGTTCTCGCGGCCGGTGAGGTTCTCGTCGACCGCGGCGTACTGGCCGGAGAGGCCGATCTTCGAGCGCACCGCCTGCGGTTCCTGGACGACGTCGTGACCGGCGACGATGGCGCGACCGGCGTCGGGCGCGAGCAGGGTGGTGAGCATGCGAACCGTGGTGGTCTTGCCGGCGCCGTTCGGCCCGAGCAGACCGACCACGGTGCCCTCGGGCACGACGAGGTCGACGCCCCCGACGGCCCTCACGGCCTTCTCCCCGGAGCCGAAGGTCTTGACCAGACCCTCGGCGGTGATGGCGTTCACGGTGGTGTCCTCTCGTGGTAGGTGGAGGCATCGTGGCAGGTGCCCCCGACAAGGTCGGGGCGCGTCGATGCGCCCGTCCCCGGCGGCTACCAGCGCCAGTGATTACTTATATAAGCGATGTCTTTTACTATCAACCTCAGCCGAGCAGCGCGGTCGCCTCGTCGAGGTCGAGCTCACCGGCGGCCAGCCGGCGCAGGATCTCTTCGCGGTCGACGGCGCCGGCCGCGGCGGCGGTCTCGGCCGGGGCCTCGAGGCCGAGCCGCTCGAGCAACTCGGCGAAACGCTGCCGGGCGGTCGGGTAGCTCACCCCCAGCTCTCGGGCGAGCTCCCTCATGTTGCCCCGCGACACCAGGAAGGTGCCAAGGATTTTCTGGTCCTGTGCGGTGAGCGAGCAGTACGGGCAGGAGGCGAACCGGCCGGACAGCTCGGTGCCGCAGGACTCGCAGCCGAGCCGGGTGACGTGCAGCTTCACGCCACAGACCGGGCAGTCGGACGGCGGCTGGTGCAGGTGCTGAGGGAAGCCGCCGATCATCGGATGGACCCCTCGGGCAGGCGGACGGTGATGTCGCCCATGACCACCTCGGCCTGGATCTCCGCGGCACCGGTGCCGAGCACGATGTCGCGGTCGCGGTCGCGCCCGGTGCGCTCGGGCACCGTGCGGAACCGGCCGAGCTGGACGTCGGAACGGATGCGGACGTCGGAGCCGTCGAGCAGCGTCAGCTGCAGCGAGCCGGACTCGCAGCGCATGCGCGAGTGGCCCGCCACCTGTTGTGTCTCGACCTGCGCCGACCCGGCCTGGACCAGGAGGTCGACCGGCGCCGCCAGGCCGTGCACCCGCAGCGAGCCGGCCGTGACGCGGACGTGGTCGAGCGCCGGCACGTGGTCGACCTGGAGCGAACCGGCGATGACCTCGGCGCCGACGGACAGCTCGGGGTTGACGCGGACGTGGAGGTCGAGCAACTGGCCGGGGTTCTGGAAGCGGCTGGCGATGTCGCGCCACCGGCCGCCGGCCAGCAGCACGAACGCGCCGTCGCCCTGCATGAGGTCGGACTCGCCGGTGACGTGCAGGGTGGCGCCGTCGCGCCGCACCGTGTGCTGGCCGTTGACGGCCACCGTGGCGACGGTGGGGTCGCCGAGGATGACTACCCGCCGCGAGGTGGCCCGCACCTGCACCCGGGTGATGCGCTGCGCGGTGACCGAGCCGCCCGAGGGTCCGGACCGCCCAGCGGTTCCGGCGCCGGACGCGGCCCCCGCGGCCGCTCCGGCGGGCGTCCCAGCGGTCCCGGTGGTCGCGTCGACGGGGTCGGCCGTCGCCGCGCCGGCGGGTTCGGCAGCCTCGGCGCCGGTGGGCGCGGCCGGCTTCTGGTCCTCGATCTGGTCGAGCAGGACGGCCGCCCGGGTGGGGTCGAGCCGTCCGTCGGCCACCTGCTCGAGGATCTCACGCGCGCTGAGGGTGTTCATGCCCCCATGGTGGGACCTGAACTATCAAAACGTCAAGTACGCCTTCCAGATTGGTAAGTCAGTCACCCGAAATGGAAACTCGGTAGCCCGACTCGCGCAGTTTGCCCAGCACCCGCTCGCAGTGCTCGGGCCCACGGGTCTCCAGCTGCAGCGCGATCTCGACCTCGTCGATGGACAGCGTCGACGCGGTGCGCTCGTGCACGACGTCGAGCACGTTGGCGTCGACGGCGGCGAGGTCGGCCAGCAGCCGGGCCAGCCCGCCGGGAGCGTCGGGCACCCGGACCCGCAGCGCGAGGTACCGCCCGGCGGCGGCCATGCCGTGCCGGATGACGCGCAACAGCAGCAGCGGGTCGATGTTGCCGCCGGACAGGACCGCGACGACCGGCGGCTCGTAGGCGGCGGGGTCGTCGAGCAGCGCGGCGACGGCGGCCGCGCCGGCCGGCTCGACCACCAGCTTGGCCCGCTCGAGCAGCAGCACCAGCGCCCGCGACAGCGACTCCTCGGTGACGGTGACGACGGAGTCGACGTACTCCTGGATCATCGCGAACGGGACCTCGCCGGGGCAGCCGACCGCGATGCCGTCGGCCATCGTCGTCATGCGCTCCAGCGCGACCGGCTTCCCCTCCGCCAACGACGTCGGGTACGCCGCGGCGCCCTCGGCCTGCACGCCGACCACCCGCACGCCCGGCTTGAGGTGGTGCACGGCCAGCGAGATGCCCGCCGTCAGACCGCCGCCGCCGGTGCCGACGACGATGGTGCGGACGTCGGGGCACTGCTCCAGGATCTCCATGCCGACGGTGGCCTGACCGGCGACGATGTCGGCGTGGTCGAACGGGTGGATGAGCACGGCGCCGGTCTCGGCGGCGAACGCGCGCGCCGCGAGCAGGGCGTCGTCGATGCTGGTGCCGGCGAAGCGGACGTCGGCGCCGTAGGCCCGGGTGGCCTTCTCCTTGACGATGGCGGCGCCCTCGGGCATGAACACCGTGGCCTTCGTGTGCAGCATACTGGCCGCGAGCGCGACGCCCTGGGCGTGGTTGCCGGCACTGGCCGCCACCACGCCGCGGGCGCGCTCCTGCTCGGACAGCCGGGCGATGCGCACGTAGGCGCCGCGGATCTTGAACGACCCGGCGCGCTGCAGGTTCTCGCACTTCAGATGGACGCGGCCGCCGACCCGTCCGGCCAGCCAGCGGGAGTCCTCGAGCGGAGTGGGCCGCACGACGTCGCGCAGGAGTTCGCGCGCGGCTTCCACGTCCGCCATGGAGACAGTACTCATGACGACGATCCTGTCACCCGGCTGCCTATGATCGCTTCTCGACCTGCACGCGCCTCTAGCCGTGCTCGGATACAAGATATAGAGTGAGACCGTGAAACTAGCCTGGTTGTGCAGTCATGAGTCCTACCAGCCCGAGGTCCTGCTGGAGCACGCCGTCCTCGCCGAACAGGTGGGATTCGACGTCGTCACCGGGGCCGACCACTTCCACCCCTGGGTCGACGACGTCTCGGCCGCGAGCTACGTCTGGTCCTGGTTCGGCGCCGTCGCGCAGGCCACGTCCAGGGTCGAGCTGGCCACCAGCGTCACCGCCCCGCTGTTCCGCTACCACCCGGCGCTGATCGCGCAGGCCGCCGCCACCGTCGACCGGCTCTCCAACGGCCGGTTCATCCTGGGCGTCGGCACCGGCGAGGCCATCAACGAGGCGCCGCTGGGGTACGCGTTTCCCGGCTACAAGGAGCGCATCGCCCGCATGCGCGAGGCGCTGACGATCATGCACGGCCTGCTGGCCGGCGAGAAGCTCGACATCGACGGCGAGTTCTACCAGGCCCGGACGGCGAAGCTGTACAGCCCGCCCATCGGGCGTGCGCCGGTCTGGATGGCGGCCGGCGGCCCGAAGTCCGCGACGTTCGCCGGTGAGACCTGCGAGGGCCTCATCACCAGCGTCAAGGACCCCGCCGAGACCGTCGCCAACATCATCACGCCGTACCGCGAGGCCGCCGCGGCCCGTGGCGCCGGCACGACGGTCATGGCGACCCGCTGGGTCGTTCTCGCCGGCAGCGACGACGAAGCGTGGGAGGCGCTGGTCTCGATGCGCGGCCTGCGCGCGCCCGGCCGGCTGGAGGTCGCCGACCCCATGGTGCTGCGCGAGCGCGCCGACGCCATGGACCGCCAGGAGATTCTCAGCAAGTACACGATCGTCCGCGACCTCGAGCAGCTCACCGAGGCGTACCGTCCCCTCGTCCACGACGTCGGGGCCGACTACGTGGCCATCCAGGTGGCCAGCGCCGACCCGGCCGACACCATTCGGCGCATCGGCGCCGAGGTGCTGCCGGCGCTGCGCGAGGCCGCCGCGTCCTGACCCGCGGTTCACCAGCGGCCGGCGACCCCCACGGGTCGCCGGCCGTTCGCGTTCGTGCGGATCAGGGAGCCGGCGGCGGAACCGGTGGCGGCGGTGCGGCCGGGCCGTCCGGGTTCGGCGGGTCGCTCGGCGCGAACGGCGACGGCGGCGGGTTCTGGCCGGGCTGCGGCTGGCCGTACGGCGGCGCCGGCTGGCCGTACGGCGTGCCGCCGGGCGGCGGCCCGTAGGCGGGCTGACCGTAGGGCTGCTGGCCGGAGGGCTGCTGACCATACGGCTGCTGACCGTACGACGCCCCGGGCGGGGCGGCCGGCCACGCGGCATACGGCGGCTGTCCGCCGGCCGACCCCATGCGGGCCGCGAGCGCGGCCTCCTGGCGCGTCGTCAGCGTCCGCACCATGAGGATGGCCAGCGCGGCCGCCGCGATGTAGCCGACGTTCGCCGCCAGAGACAGTTGGTCGGCGGTGCGCAACCCGTCGATGTAGTCGCTGCTCCGCTCGTCGGGGATGCTGTTCTGCGCGCCACGATCCAGGGTGGCCGCCAGACCCCAGCAGATCGCCCACGCCACCACGACGCCCGGGCCGCGCCGCTCATAGGGCGGCCGATCGGCCCCGTCGGGGTCGGAGACCCGGCCGTTGCGGTAGAGGTTCAGCGCGGGGATCACCAGGTTCGCCAGCGGGATGAACCAGCCACCGATCGCCCAGCCCGGTTTGCTCACGCCCACGTGTTCGTGACCGAGGGCGCGGGTGTTCTTCGCGTGGCGGTACTGCCACACGATGAACACCACCGCGGTCGCGAGGAACACCAGGACCCAGAGGATCACGGCCAGGGCCACGAACGCGTCGACGTCCTCGGCCCGCTGCCGGTCGATGCTGCCGCTGTCGATGACGTCACCGACGTAGCCGATGCGACCGGCGTACGCGGCGATGGACAGCACGCTGGCCGCCGCGATGACCGCCAGCAGCACGGTCAGCGCGGTGCGGAGGCCACCCAGTCCGGACGGCTCGCCGGCCGGCGGCTGGGGCGCCCAGGCGGCGTTGCCCCAGCGCTGGTCCGAGGCGTCGTTGAAGCTCATGCGGTCCCCCGATTCAGGCGGCGTCGGCACACCCTAGCGGTCGCCGCGTCGTAGGGGAAAGTGTCAGCCCAGTGCCTGGCCGAGGTCGGCGAGGAGGTCCTCGACGGTCTCGATGCCGACGGAGAGCCGGACGAGGTCGCCGGGCACCTCGAGCGCGCTGCCGGCGGCGCTGGCGTGCGTCATGCGGCCGGGGTGCTCGATCAGCGACTCGATGCCGCCCAGCGACTCGCCCAGCGTGAACAGCCGGGTGCTGTCGCAGACGTCGACGGCGGCCTGCTCGCCGTCGGCCATGCGGAACGACACCATGCCGCCGAACCGGCTCATCTGCTTGACGGCGACGTCGTGGCCGGGGTGCCCGGGCAGCCCCGGGTACAGCACCTGCGAGACCCGCGGGTGCCGTTCGAGCAGCTGGACGACGCGCTCGGCGTTGTCGCAGTGGCGGTCCATGCGGACGGCGAGCGTCTTCAGCCCGCGCAGCACCAGCCACGCGTCGAACGGGCCGGCGACGGCGCCCATGGCGTTCTGGTGGTACGCCAGCTCGTCGCCGAGCGCGGCGTCGGAGACCACGAGCACGCCGCCGACGACGTCGGAGTGGCCGCCGCAGTACTTGGTGGTCGAGTGCACGACGACGTCGGCGCCGAGCGCCAGCGGCTGCTGCAGGTACGGCGTCGCGAACGTGTTGTCGACGACCAGCAGCACGCCGGCGTCGCGGGCGACGGCGGCGAGTGCGGTGATGTCGGCGACGCTGAGCAGCGGGTTGGTCGGGGTCTCGACCCAGATCAGCTTCGTCTCGGGACGGACCGCCGCCCGGACCGCCGCGACGTCGGTGACCGGCGCCGCCGTCCAGCTGACGCCCCACCGCTCGGCGACCTTGCTGACCAGCCGGAACGTGCCGCCGTAGGCGTCGTCGGGGATGACGACGTGGTCGCCGGGCTTCAGCACGGTGCGCAGCAGGGTGTCCTCGGCGGCCATGCCGCTGGCGAACGCGAGACCCCGGACCCCGCCCTCGAGCGCGGCGATGCACTCTTCGAGCGCGGTGCGCGTGGGGTTGGCGGTGCGGCTGTACTCGTACCCCTCGCGCAGCCCGCCGACGCCGTCCTGGGCGTAGGTGCTGGTGGCGTAGATGGGGGTGATGACCGCACCGGTGCGGGGGTCGGGATCCTGCCCCGCGTGGATGGCTCGCGTCTCGAATCCGTGCACGACATGCGACTCTACGTCGCCGCGGGGGCGGCGGCGACGCGAACCGGCTCACGGACCTGGAACCTCGGCAGCAGCAGGTGCACCAGCGGGCCGATCGCGAGCGCATAGACCACGGTCCCGGCCCCGACGGTGCCGCCGAGCAGCCAGCCAGTGGCGAGCACCGTCACCTCGATCGAGGTCCGGACCACTCGCACGGATCGGCCGGTGCGCTGGACCAGCCCGGTCATCAGGCCGTCGCGCGGGCCGGGCCCGAGCCGGGCGCCGATGTAGGCCGCGGTGGCGACGGCGTTCAGCACCACGCCCGAGACCAGGAACGCGATCTGCACGGCCAGCGGATCGGGCGACGGCAGCAGCCAGATGGACGCGTCGGCGGCCAGCCCGACCAGCAGGGCGTTGGCGATGGTGCCGACGCCGGGCCGCTGCCGCAGCGGGATCCACAGCAGCAGCACGACGACGCCGACCAGGATGACGATGGTGCCGATGCTGAGGCCGGTGCGTTCGGCGATGCCCTGGTGCAGCACGTCCCACGGGTCGAGGCCGAGGCCGGCCTCGACGAGCAGGGCCATGCTGAAGCCGTAGAGCAGCAGGCCGGCGAAGAGCTGGATCAGGCGACGCGTCATCACGGGACCCATACTCACCGACAAGTGGCCTGTTCTTCCATAGCCAATCGTGCCAGAGTGGACTTGTGCGCACTGTCACAGGACCGCAACTGGCGACGATGATCGGCGACCGGCCCGAGGCCGGGGGTCCGGCCTACGCCCGCGTCGCGGCGGCGATCCGGCGGCTCGTCCTCGACGGCCGGTTGCCGCTGGAGACGCGGCTGCCCGGCGAGCGCGGACTGGCCGCGGCGCTGGGCGTCAGCCGGACGACGGTCACCGCCGCCTACGACGAGCTGCGCGACGGCGGCTACGCCGTCAGCCGGCAGGGTTCGGGCACGCGGACCGCGCTGCCGCCGTCCCGGGGCGGGACACGTGGGGACACCCGTGGCGCCCCGGCGTGGACGCCGTGGGCCGCCGACGGCTCGGACCTGCTCGACCTCGCGCACGCCGCGCCGGAGGCGCCGGCCGAGGTGCGCCGCGCCTACGACGCCGCGCTGGAGCAGCTGCCGCGGCACCTGCCCGGCTCCGGGTACCACCTGTTCGGGCTGCCGGAGCTGCGCGCGGCCGTCGCCTACCGTCTGACGGCGCGCGGCCTGCCCACGCTGCCCGCCCAGGTGCTCGTGACGGCCGGCGCACAGCACGCGTTCACGCTGGTGCTGCAGCTGGCCACCGGCGTCGGCGACCGCGTGCTGGTGGAGCAGCCGACGTACCCGAACGCGCTGGACGCCATCGGGCGGCACGGCGCCACCGCGGTGCCCGTCCCGCTGGCCGGCGACGGCTGGGACCTCGGTGCCGTCGCGGCCGCGGTCCGGCAGACCGCGCCCCGGCTCGCCTACCTCATGCCCGACTTCCACAACCCGACCGGGCTGCTGGCCACCGACGCCGAGCGGCGCGAGCTGGGCGCCGTCCTCACCCGCAGCCGTACGCTCACCGTCGTCGACGAGACGCTGGTCGAGCTGGCGCTGGACGGGCCGGTGCCGCCTCCGTTGGCCACGTACCTGCCCGACGACCTCACCGTCACCGTCGGCAGCGCGAGCAAGACGCTGTGGGGCGGGCTGCGGGTGGGGTGGGCGCGCGCGAGCACCGTGCTGATCCGCCGGCTGGCCGCCGTCCGCGCCAGCGTCGACATGGGCTCGGCGGTGGTCGAGCAGCTGGCCGTCGCGGAACTGCTCGGCGGTCTCGACGCGGCCCTGCCGGCGCGCCGGGCGGAGCTGCGCACCCGCCGCGACGCGCTGCTGGACGCGCTGGCGCGGCGGCTGCCGGCGTGGCGGACGCGGGTGCCGGCGGGTGGGCTCGTGCTGTGGTGCGACCTCGGCGCGCCGGTGTCCACCCGGCTCGTCGGCGCGGCGGAGCGGCACGGCATCAGGCTCGCGGCCGGCCCCCGCTTCGGCGTCGACGGCGCGTTCGAGCGGTGGCTGCGGCTGCCCTACACCCACCCCGCGGACGTCATCGAGCCCGCCGTCGAGGCGCTGGAGCAGGCGTTCCGGGCGGTGACGGCCGACGGCGGGGCCACCACGGACCCCGTCGACGCCGTCGCCTGAGCCGCGCCGGGAACGTCGCGGCCGTCCCCGTTGTTCTCCTGAACGGAGGTGTCTGCGAATGTCGCTGTTCGATCGCTTGGTGAAGACGAGGAAGGTCGGCCCCGAGGAGGCCCTGCCCGGCCGCGACGCCCGTCCGTTCGGGCTGGCCGGCACGCACACCGTCCTCGGCACCCCGATCGAGGCCGAGCCGCCGGCCGGGTACCAGGAGGCCGTCTTCGGCATGGGCTGTTTCTGGGGGGCCGAGCGCATCTTCTGGCGCCTGCCCGGCGTGTGGACCACCGCCGTCGGTTACGCCGGCGGGTACACCCCGAACCCCACCTACGAAGAGACGTGCACCGGCCGCACCGGCCACGCCGAGGTCGTCCGCGTCGTCTTCGACCCCGCCGTCATCAGCTTCACCACGCTGCTCAAGGCGTTCTGGGAGGAGCACGACCCCACCCAGGGCATGCGGCAGGGCAACGACATCGGGTCGCAGTACCGCTCGGCCGTCTACACGACGTCGCCGTCGCAGCTCGATACCGCCCTCGCCTCGCGCGACGCGTACGCGGCCAAGCTGCGCGCCGCCGGCCACGGCGACATCACCACGGAGGTCGAGCCGCTCGGCACCTTCTACTACGCCGAGGACTACCACCAGCAGTACCTGAGCGACGCGAAGAACCCGAACGGCTACTGCGGCCTCGCCGGCACCGGCGTCTCCTGCCCCATCGGCACCGGCACGTCGCTCTGAGGCCGGCTCGCGATCACGTCAGCCGCCCCTGGTGAACGGGAGGGTCTCGCCGCGAGCGGCCGGTTCCGCTCGGTCCAGCGTCAGGGGAACGGCCAGCTGTTCGCCACGCAGCCGTCCAGGCCGTAGGTCTGCTGCAGCATGACCGGCGCGACCTCACCCGGCCCCGGGCAGTCGACGTGGCCGTGGCCGAGGGCGTGGCCGACCTCGTGGTTGACGACGTACTGGCGGTAGCCGTCGACGTCGCCGTTGTAGTGCGGGACGGCGACGGCCCAGCGCAGGCCGTTCAGCACGACGTTGTCGCCGTTGCGGCAGGACACCTCGCCGCGGGTGCGCAGCGGCGCGCACAGCTGGTCGGTGGTACCGGGGCTCGCGACCAGGATGCGCAGGTCGCCGTCCGCCGGCACGCGCTGGAACGAGTGGTGGCCGTCGGCGATCCAGCTGCGTGGGTCGGCCAGCGTGGCGTCGACGACCGCGGCCACCTCGATCGGGTCGAACGGCAGCCCGGTCTCGACCTCGACGGTGTACGTGAGCAGGGTGCTGCCGGCGCCGGCCCGGCCGCTCTCGCCCGGCGTGACGACGAAGGTGCCGGGCCCGGTGGCGGGGACCTCCGGGGTGGACGGCGTCGGCGTCGCGGTGGGTGGTAGTGGCGGCCGCTCGGCCGCCATGACGACGACCATCTTGGGCGCGTGCCGCTCGGGTGGCGGCGTGGCCGCGTTGCCCGCCATCGGCTCGCCGTCGGGCATCAGCATCCAGCCGGCGAAGCCCAGCGCGGCCAGCCCGAGAGCGAACCCGGCGACGCGGCGACCCCGGCGGCCGCGGCGACGCGGCGGCGGTGAGTCGGGTGCCCGGCGACGCCCCCGGCCGCGATGACCGGCGCGACGCACTCGGGAGGCCATGCGGATCATGTTCTCACACGGTTCTCGGACCGATCTCAGAGCCGCCGGGCCGATCCCGGCCGGATCACGGCGGGCAGTTGACGCCGGCGGTCTCCTCGACGTCGAACGACGCGCCGGTCACGGCCCGGCCTGCCTCGTCGTACCCACGCACGACGTACGGCAACGGCCCCTCGCACGGGCCGCGCAACCGTGTGTGGTCCAGCGGGTCGAACCAGAGCCCGTCCCACAGCACAGCCTCCTGCTCCGGCCGGTCGCCGTACTGGACGGTCACCCGCGTCACCGGGTCGGCAAACCTGCCGGCGCCCAGGCCTTCGTCGGTCATCAACGACGCCCCCTCGGTCTCGACGTCGGCGAGCTGCAGTTGCGGGACCCCGTCGCCGCCGGCCGGGAGGGCGCACTCGACCAGGCGCTCGCCGCCGGACTCGGACACCACCCACACGGGCGACGCAGGCTCGGTGAGCCGGATCCCGCGCACCGCGTCCCAGTCGTCGACGAAGGCGGGGTCCCCCGGGCCGGGATAGCAGGCGTCAACCGCGGCAGCCACCTCGTCCGCGGTCAGCTCGCGCCACGCCGGCGCCGGCACGACGCCGCCTTGGGCGACGGCGAGGCCGGGCCCGTCGTCGTCGCCGCGGCCGACAACGCCGGCCGGCACCGCGACGGCGGCTACGGCTCCGGCGGCCACCGCGCTCCGAACGGTGGTACGGCGACGGCGGGCCCGGCGCAGCGCGGTGGCGGCCAGCCCGGGCACCGGCAGGGCGTCGTCGGCGACGTCCTCGAGGGCGGATCGCAGGGTCGTCTCGATGCTCATCGGTGCAACTCCTCCACGTCGTCGGTGCGTTCGTCGAGCTCCGGCACGAGGGTGCGCAACCGAGCCAGCGCCCGGTGCGCCTGACTGCGCACCGTCCCGACCGAGCACCCCAGGATCGCCGCGATCTCGGCCTCGGGCAGGTCCTCGAAGTACCGCAGCACCAGCACCGCCCGCTGCCGTGGCCCGAGCAGCCGCAGCGCGGAGCGCAGGTCCAGGCGCCGGACGGCGTCGACGGAGCGGTCGGCGGCCGGCCGGTCCGGCACCTCCGGTCCGAGCACCTCGGACCGGGAGGAGCGACGACGCCACCAGCGGGCATGGTCGTGGTAGATGATGCGCCGGACGTACGCCTCCGGCTCGTCGGCCTTCCGCCAGTGCGCCGCCAACTTGGCCAGCGCGCCCTGGACCAGGTCCTCGGCCCGGTGCCGGTCACCGGTCAGGACGACGGCGGTCCGCAGCAGCGCCATCGACCGGGCCGCCACGAACTCGGTGAACTCGCGTTCCGCCGTTGCGTCCACATCCGCTCCTCGCCGTTGCCTCTCCCTTCATGACGACGTGGCCACCGCTTCACTATGCATGCCGGCAGATGACGACGGCGGCGCCGCCCGCGAGTGGGCGGCGCCGCCGTCGATCGGTGCTGCGACTCAGCTGTGCGCCACCAGCCGCCGCCGGGCGGCGAAGGCCGCGGCCGCGCCGCCGGCCAGCAGCAGCGCCAGCGCGAGGCCGGTCCCGGAGCCGGCGCCGGTGTCCGGCAGCTCCTCGCCGTCGCCCGGGTCGTCGGTCGGGGTGACGGTCGGCTCCTGGGTGGGGTCCTCGGTCGGGGTCGGCGTCGGCTCCTCGGTGGGCGTCGGGGTCGGCGTCGGCGCCGCACCCTCCACCGTCACCGTCACGACCGCCGGCGCGGAGTCGATCTTGCCGTCGTTGGCGACGACGTAGAACGTGTCCTCGCCCTCGAAGCCCGGCGCCGGGGTGTAGGTGAGCGTGCTCGGGTCGTCCTCGTAGCTCAGCTCGCCGAACTCCGGCGCGAAGACCTTGTACTCGAGCTCGTCGCCCTCGGGGTCGCTGCCGGCCAGCTCGATCGTCACCGGGGTGTCGATGGTCGTCTCGGCCGCGGTGGTCTCGACGACCGGCTCGGTGCGGGTCTCCGCGGTGTCGGCGATGGCGGACGCGACGGCGCTCACCTGCGTGTAGACGCCCGGGTAGTTCGGCCGGGCGCAGCCGTTGCCCCAGCTGACGATGCCGACCTGGACGTGCTCGCCGTTCTCGTCCTCGCGGAACAGCGGGCCGCCGGAGTCGCCCTGGCAGCTGTCGATGCCGCCCTCGGCGAACCCGGCGCACAGCTCGATGCCGGGGGCGAAGCCCCAGCCCTCGTCGTCGGGGTAGGAGGCCAGGCACTCGTCGTCGGAGACGAACGGCACCTCGGCCTCGAGCAGGAACTGCTGCTGCTCGCCGCCCTCGGCGTCGGCGCCCCAGCCGGCCACGGTGAACATGCCCTCGTCGTACTCGTCGGTGGTGGCGAGGCCCAGCGTCGGGACGTCCTCGACCGGCTCCTCCAGCTGGATCAGCGCCCAGTCGGGTGACCCGCCGCCGATGCCCTCGGCGTTGGCCGACCACACGTACTCGCCGCCGACCTCGATGATGTCCTCACTGGCGAGGTCGACCGAGCCGATCAGCGCGGTGATGTCGGTGTTCGGGCCGGTGCCGGGCGCGACGCAGTGCGCCGCCGTCAGCACCAGGTCCGGCGCGTACAGGGCGCCGCCGCAGAGCCCGCCGCCGATGTCGAGGCGGACCATCCACGGGTAGTCGCCCTCGGCGGCCGGGTCGCCGCCGACGATGCGCGGCAGGACGTCCAGCGTCTCGAAGGCCTGGTCGAGCAGGGTGACCGCGGGCTCCGGCGTCTCCTCGGACGACGCGACCCCGGCCGTGCCGAGCAGGCCGGCGCCGGCCAGGGCGGTGGCCAGCAGGGCGCCCGCGACGCGGGCACGATGACGCAAGTGGTAACGCAAGGATTCACTCCGATTCGGCACGTGGATTCGCATTCGATGATCACTGTTCACCCGGAACGGCGCGGAAATTCGCCGGTCCCCGGAACGCGGGGAACGGTACCGGAAGCCGCGCCCGCCGCGGACCCGGCAACACCCGTTCCGACCAGGAATTTCACGGCGCCAGACCGGCTCGCGGGGCATTGCCCCGATTCGTCCGCGACTGGTCTCGCGACACCCTGGCATCGCGCCAATGGACACAAATCCGGCGATGGTCAATAAACTTCGGCCATGCAGTCGATGTGGGACTGGTTCGGCGAACACGCCTGGGTGCTGGCATGGGTCGGCACCGCGCTCGTCCTCGGGACGATCGAACTCACGACGCTCGACTTCTTCTTCCTCATGCTGGCCATCGGCGCGGCCAGCGGCGCCGTCGCGGCCGGCCTGGGCGCGGAGTTCCTCGTCCAGCTGCTGGTCGCGGTCGCGGTCGCCGTGGCCCTGCTCGGCGTCGTCCGGCCGATCGCGAAGAAACGGCTGCTCAAGCCGACCCCGTCGTCGTTCGGCGCGGCCGCGCTGGTCGGCCAGAGCGGCGTCGTCATCGAGCGGGTCGACGCCCACAACGGGCTGATCAGGCTGGCCGGCGAGGTGTGGTCGGCGCGCAGCTACGACGGCCGGTCCGCGTTCGAGGCGGGCGCCACCGTCGGCGTCGTCGAGATCCGCGGCGCCACCGCTCTCGTGCTGGACGAGTCGTGACGCCGCTGCGCGGCAAGGCGACTCTGGTCACCGGCGGATCCCGCGGCATCGGACGGGCCATCGTCGAGCGGCTGGCCCGCGACGGCGCACAGGTCGTGTTCAGCTACCGCAGCAACGACGACGCGGCCGCCTCCGTCGTCGCGGCGGTGCGGGCCGGCGGCGGCGCCGCGCACGCCGTCCGGGCCGACCAAGGCGACCTCGACGCCGTGCGCGCCCTGCTCGACACCGCGACCGACCGTCTCGGCGGCCTGGACATCCTGGTCAACAACGCCGCCGCCAGCGAGCCGGCGCCCATCGACGACGTCACCGATGCCGACTTCGACCGCGTCATGACGATCAACGCGAAGGCGCCGTTCTTCGCCATCCAGCACGCCGGCCGCACCATGCGCGACGACGGCCGCATCGTCAGCATCTCGACGCTGAACACGGTGATCCCGGGGCCCGGCGGGGCGCTCTACACCGCCAGCAAGGCCGCGCTGGAGCGGTTCACGGCCATCGCGGCGCGCGAGCTCGGCCCGCGGCGCATCACCGTCAACGCCATCTCGCCCGGCGCCATCGACACCGACCTGCTGCGCTCCACCAACCCGCCGGAGGCGCTCGCCGTCGCCGAGACGTACAGCGCGCTCGGCCGGCTCGGGCAGCCGGCCGACATCGCCGACGTCGTGGCGTTCCTCGCCGGGCCCGACTCCCGCTTCATCACCGGGCAGAACCTGCGGGTGACCGGCGGCTACCTGATCTGAGTCAGATCGTGGCGGCGTAGCCGAGGAGGTCGGTGCGGGTCAGCACGCCCACCGGCTTGCCGTCGTCGACGACGAGCAGCGCGTCGGCGGTGCGCAGGGCGTCGACGGCGGCGGCGACGGCCTCGCCGGCGCCGACCATGGGCAGCGGCTTCGACATGTGCTGCTCGACGCGGTCGGTGAGGTGCGCGGCTCCGGTGAACAGCGCGTCGAGCAGGTCGCGCTCGACGACGGAGCCGGCCACCTCGGCGGCCATGACCGGAGGCTCGGCCCGCACGACCGGCATCTGCGACACGTTGTACTCGCGCAGGATGTGGACGGCGTCGGCGACGGTCTCGGCCGGGTGGGTGTGCACCAGGGCCGGCATCTCGCCGGACTTGCCGCGCAGGACGTCGCCGACGGTGGCGCCCTCGACCGGCGGCAGGAAGCCGTACGACGTCATCCAGGTGTCGTCGAAGACCTTGGAGAGGTAGCCGCGGCCGCCGTCGGGCAGCAGCACCACGACGACGTCGTCGGGGCCGGCCCGCTCGGCCACTCGCAGCGCGGCCACGACGGCCAGCCCGCAGGAGCCGCCGACCAGCAGGCCCTCCTCGCGGGCCAGCCGGCGGGTCATGTCGAAGGAGTCCTTGTCGGACACCGCGACGATCTCGTCGCACACCTCGGTGTCGTACGTGGTGGGCCAGAAGTCCTCGCCGACGCCCTCGACGAGGTACGGCCGGCCGGTGCCGCCGGAGTAGACCGAACCCTCGGGGTCGGCGCCGACGACCGTCACCCTGCCGCCGGACACCTCCTTGAGGTAGCGCCCGACGCCGGTGATGGTGCCGCCGGTGCCGATGCCCGCGACGAAGTGGGTGATGCGGCCGTCGGTCTGCTTCCACAGCTCGGGGCCGGTGGTCTCGTAGTGCGAGCGCGGGTTCGCCGGGTTGGAGTACTGGTCGGGCTTCCAGGCGCCGGGCGTCTCGCGGACCAGGCGGTCGGACACCGAGTAGTAGGAGTCGGGGTCCTCCGGCGCGACCGCCGTGGGGCAGACCACGACCTCGGCGCCGTACGCCTTGAGCACGTTCCGCTTGTCCTCGCTCACCTTGTCGGGGCAGACGAAGATGCAGCGGTAGCCCTTGCGCTGCGCCGCCAGCGCCAGCCCGACGCCGGTGTTGCCGCTGGTCGGCTCGACGATGGTGCCGCCGGGCCCGATGAGGCCGGCCTTCTCGGCGTCCTCGATCATGCGGGTGGCGATGCGGTCCTTCACCGAGCCGCC
Organism: Jiangella sp. DSM 45060; assembly: GCF_900105175.1. Classification (NCBI taxonomy): domain Bacteria; kingdom Bacillati; phylum Actinomycetota; class Actinomycetes; order Jiangellales; family Jiangellaceae; genus Jiangella; species Jiangella sp. DSM 45060. Next base: position 5,334,793 of record NZ_LT629771.1, read on the forward strand.
CGGGTTCAGGTACTCGACCTTCGCCAGCACGGTGGCCGGCAGCCCTTCGGCGACGGTGCCCAGCCGGACCAGCGGGGTGTTGCCGATGAGGTCGAGGACGCTCTCGTAGTACTCCACGCTGCTGAGATTAGCCGAGGGCGTGGCTCGCCTCGGCCGAGCCGCCCGGTTCGCTAGAGTCGAACGGTGGTCGGCATGGTCAGCGCTCGGACGGCACGCCGTCTCGCCGCTGCCGCCGCGTACGGGGGTGGCGGGCTCAGCCTGCTCGGCGCCGCCGGCTACGGGCTCCTGCGAGCGCAGGCGAAGCTCGCCCGGCGCACCATCACCGGCCGCCCGCTCGGCGGCCCGCCCGACCCCGACGGCCGCTACGGCAGCGGCGACGACCCGCCGCTCTCGTTCGTCGTGGCCGGCGACTCCGCGGCGGCCGGGTACGGCGTCGCCACCGCCGAGGAGACGCCCGGCGCGCTGCTCGCCGCCGGGCTGGCCGAGGTCGCGCACCGTCCGGTCACCCTCACCACCGTCGCCCAGGTCGGCGCGCAGACGGCCGACCTCGCCGACCAACTCGACCGCGCGAAGACCGCCGACCCCGACGTCGCGCTGATCATCGTCGGCGGCAACGACATCACCCACCAGGTGAAGCTGGCCGACTCCGTCCAGCTGCTCGACGACGCCGTGCGGCGGCTGCGCGAGGCCGGCTGCCAGGTCGTCGTCGGCACCTGCCCCGACCTCGGCACCATCCGGCCCATCCGCGCGCCGCTGCGCTGGCTGGCCCGGCACGCGAGCCGGCAGCTGGCCGCCGCCCAGACGATGGCCGTCGTCGCGGCCGGCGGGCGCACGGTCTCGCTCGGTTCCATCCTCGGCCCCGAGTTCGAGGCGGCGCCCGGCGAGCTGTTCAGCGAGGACCAGTTCCACCCGTCGTCGGCCGGCTACGCGCACGCGGCCGCCGCCGTCCTGCCGTCGCTGATCGGCGCGCTCGGCCTGTGGGCGCCCGGCGACGAGGCACCCGAGCTCGGCCGCGGCGACAGCGTGCTGCCGGTGTCGCTCGCGACGGTCGCGGCCGCCGACCACGCCGGGACGGAGGTCGCCGCGGCGACGCTCGGCGGCCGGGCCCGCGGGCCGCGCGGCCCCTGGGCGCAGCTGCGCAACCGCCGGCGCCGGCCGCTCCCCGAGGCGCCCGAGCGGGTCTGACCCGACGGCGGTATCCTGGGGTTACCAGCGAGTAACCCCCGGTCGAAGGAGCCCGCCATGCCCGAGGCAGTCATCGTCGCCACCGCGCGGTCGCCCATCGGACGGGCCTACAAGGGGTCGCTGGTCGACGTGCGGCCCGACGACCTGGCCGTCGAGACCATCCGTGCGGCGCTCGGCCAGATCCCCGCACTCGACCCCACCACCATCGACGACCTCTACGTCGGGTGCGCCGAGCCGCGCGACGAGCAGGGCGGCAACGTCGCCCGCCGCATCGCCGTGCAGCTCGGCCTCGACGAGCTGCCGGCGGCGACGATCAACCGGTTCTGCGCGTCGTCGGTGCAGACGGCCCGCATGGCGTTCCACGCGATCAAGGCCGGCGAGGGCGACGTGTTCGTGTCGGCCGGGGTCGAGTGCGTGTCGCGCTACGCCGGCTTCGGCGGCGCCGGTGTCGATCCCGTCGAGACGCAGAACCCGGCGTTCGCCGAGGCGCAGGCGCGCACGGCCCGCTACGCCGAGACCAACGAGACGTGGCGCGACCCCCGCACCGACGGCCGGCTGCCCGACATCTACATCCAGATGGGCCAGACCGCCGAGAACGTCGCCACCTACGCCGGCGTCACCCGCGCCGACCAGGACGAGTTCGCCGTCCTCTCCCAGTCGCGGGCCGAGCAGGCGGTGAAGGACGGCTTCTTCGCCCGCGAGATCGTCCCCATCACCCGGCCCGACGGCCAGGTCGTCGACACCGACGACAGCCCGCGCCCAGGCACCACGCTGGAGAAGCTGGCCGCGCTGCAGCCGGTGTTCCGGCCCGACGGCACGGTGACGGCGGGCAACTGCACGCCGCTCAACGACGGCGCCGCGGCCGTCGTCATCATGTCCGACACCCGCGCCCGCGAGCTGGGCCTCACACCGCTCGCCCGCATCGTCGCGACGGCCACGTCGGCGCTGTCGCCGGAGATCATGGGCCTCGGCCCGGTCGAGTCGACCCGCCGGGCACTCGACCGCGCCGGCATGACCATCGGCGACGTCGACCTCGTCGAGATCAACGAGGCGTTCGCCGCCCAGGTGGTCCCGAGCGCGCGCCAGCTCGGCATCGGCTACGACAAGCTCAACGTGCACGGCGGCGCCATCGCGCTCGGCCACCCGTTCGGCTCCACCGGCGCGCGCATCATGACCACGCTGGTGAACGGCCTGCGCACCCGCGACTCGTCGATCGGCCTCGAGACGATGTGCGTCGGCGGCGGCCAGGGGATGGCGATCATCCTCGAGCGCCTGGGCTGACGCCCCGCGGCCCAGATGGTCTTGGAGGAAGGGGTTGTGCCCTCCGGAGTCCTGCGGCACAGTCGATGTACGGAGACCTCGACACCCCGGAGGCAGCCATGAGCCTGAATCACTCCGACGAGACCCATCGCAATCTTCTCGCCCGCGTTCCCGGCGTCACCGGGCGAGAACTTCCGGAGTGGTTCGCGGCCTTGGAGGCCGGACCGTCCTTCCTGCGGTTCGACGACCGCGTGAGGTGGCTCCGCGACGAACACGGACTCGCGCACGGCCACGCTACGGCCATCGTGCACGAGGCCGACCTGCGCCGCGCCGCCCGCAACTTCGGCTGAGACGCTGACGACGACGGCCCGCCCCGTGAACTGCACGGGACGGGCCGTTCGTACGTCAGGCGGTGCTGCCGCCGGGGTCACTCACCCCGGAGGATGGCCAGCAGCCGCAGGATCTCGATGTACAGCCACACCAGCGTGACGGTGAGGCCGAACGCCGCCGTCCAGGCGAACTTGGCCGGCAGGCCGGCCTTGACGCCCTTGTCGATGAAGTCGAAGTCGAGGATCAGGCAGAACGACGCCAGGCCGACCGCGAACAGGCCGATCAGCACGCCGAACCAGCCGTCGCGGAAACCGAACGCGGTGTCGGACGAGCCGAACCACATGAACATCAGGTTGACCAGGCTGAAGATGCCGTAGCCGATGAGCGCGATCATGACGCCGCGCTGGAACTTCGGCGTCACCCGGACCTTGCCGCTGCGGTAGACCAGCAGGGTGGCCGCGAACACACCGAGGGTGCCGAGCACGGCCTGCGCGACGATGCCGTCGAGCGGGCGGCCGGAGACGGCGTAGTTCTCGAAGATCTGGCTGATGCCACCGACGAACACGCCCTCGAACGCGGCGTAGGCCAGGATCAGCGGCGGCGACGGGTTGCGCTTGAACGCGTTGACCAGACCGAGCACCAGGCCGACGATGAGGCCGATCATGGCCAGACCCGGGTTCATCCAGCCGACGACGGCGCCGGCGAGCAGCACCGCGAAGGTGATGCCGGTCTTCATGATGACGTCGTCGTACGTCATCCGCCCGGTCTGAACCGGGGTCGCCGACGGCGCGGCGTACATGTTCTGCAGTTCTTCAGCACTCGGCGCGGCGGCGTCGTAGGTCGCGTGCCGTCCGTTGAAGCCCTCAGCCCGGCCGAAGATCGGGTTGTTTCCCTGCATCGTTCTCCTCCAACGCCCCACGGCGGGGCGAGTCAGGTGCGTTCGACAAGTCTACTGATCACCCGCCGTGCGGACGACCCCCGGGCGCATTGCGGCAAGGCTCCAATCGCGACATCTCGCCCACACGTTGCCACAACCCATGTTTCCCGGCTTTCCGCTAGCCTTGCGCGCGTCCGGGCGGTGTCCGGGCGTCCACGGGGAGCAGCGGAGGTCAGATCGTGAGTCCAGATACGCCCACGGGTCCCGACGAGCAGCGGCCCGGGCCGGTGCCGCCGCCTCCGCCGCCGTCCGGCCAGGTCCCGGCCGGTGAGCCGGTCGCGTCCGTTCCCGGCCCCGGCACCCGGCCGCTCCCCTACCCCGACGCCGGCGACGCCGAGCCGGCGATCGTGCCGCGCAAGCGCCGCGGCCTGCTGGCCGGCGGCATCGCGGCGGCCGTCCTGGTCGCGGGGTCCGGCGGGGTGTTCGCCTGGCAGGCGCTCGACGGCGGCGGCGCGCAGCCGCACGACGTACTGCCGGCCGCCGCCGTCGGCTACGTCCGGCTCGACCTCGACCCGTCCGCCGGGCAGAAGATCGAGGCGTTCCGGTTCCTGCAGAACTTCCCGCTGTTCACCGAGGCCACCGGCATCACCGACGAGGACGTCGACCTGCGCGAGCGGTTCGTCGACGAGCTGGCCGCGGCCACCGGCTGCGACATCGACTTCGCCAGGGACGTCGAGCCGTGGGTCGGTGAGCGCATCGGCGCCGCCATGACGCCGCCCTCGGGCGACGGCGGCGAGCCGGGCTACGTCATCGCGCTGCAGGCCGGTGACGAGGACGCCGCCACCGAGGCGATCGACCGCATCCTCGGCTGCGGCGGTGGCGACGAGGCGGAGGGCCTCGGCCGCGCCTACGTCGACGGCTACCTGCTGGTCACCGACACCCAGGAGCACGCCGACGCCTACGCGGGCGCCGCGGCCGACTCGTCGCTGGCCGACAACGCCGAGTTCACCGAGGCCATGGACCTCCTCGGCGAGCAGGGCATCGCGTCGGCGTGGCTGTCCGGCGGCGCGATGTTCGACCTGTTCGACGGGTCGGCGAGCTCGTTCGGCATCGGCGCGGGCGCCTCCACCGAGGACGGCATGCCGTCGGTGGACGACCTGCGCGACGTCGTCGACCAGACCTACCGCAGCGTCGCGCTGTCCGTCCGCTTCGACGACCGGTACGCCGAGCTTGCCGGCGTCGTCACCGGCAGCGCGTACCAGGCCCTCTCCGGCGGCGGCGTCGACGCGTCCGTGCCCGACGACACCGCCCTGTTCATCGGCCAGCACGACGCCGGCCAGTACCTGCGCGACACCTGGGACACCTCGCTCGAGTCGATCCCGGACGGCGCGGAGATGCTGGCCGAGCTGGAGGCCCAGACCGGCTTCACCCTGCCCGACGACCTCGCCACCGTCCTCGGCGACGACCTCGTCGTGGCCGCCGACGCGAGCGGTCTCGACCTCGACGACCCGGACGGCCTGTTCGGCATCGAGATCGGCGCCCGCGTCGTCACCGACCCCGACGCGTTCGCCGACCTGTGGGACCGCGTCCAGGGCCTGGCGTCCGACGCCGGCGCCCCGCTGGACGGGCTGCCGCTGCAGACCACCGACGACGGCTACGTGCTGGCCACGTCCGACGAGTACGCCGACGTCCTGCTCGACGGCGGCGGCCTCGGCGACGCCGACGCGTACCGCACCGCGGTCGCCGACGCCGACGACGCCGACTCCGTCCTCTACCTCAACGCCGACACCGTCACCGAGCAGCTCCTCTCCGCCGCCGGCGACGACCTCGGCGACGCCGAGCGGGAGTCGATCGAGGCGCTCCAGGCCCTCGGCGTTGCCCTGCACCTCGAGGACGGCCACGTGACCATGAGCCTGCGCGTCACCACCGGCTGAGCCCGGCGTCGCTGGGCTCAGAGCAACTGCTCGAGGATCGACGGGTCCTGGATCCGCTGGTCGCGCGCCAGCAGGACGACCTTCGAGATCACCTCGGCGGTCTTCGGGTCGTCGTCGACGAACGGGAGGAAGATCCGGCCCCGGTGCTGTGCGCCGACGGGGATGATGCACACGGCGTTGCCGGGAATCCGGTGCACCTGGCCGGAGCCGAGATGGACGGAATAGGTGCCGAGCGTGCCCTTGATGAGGGCGTGGTGATCGGTGACCTCGATGTTGCCGAGCCCGAGTAGGCCGGCGGTCTCCTCGACCAGCCGGCCGCGCATCTGCACCGACGAATGCGTCGTTTCGGGGTCGGCGCCTCCGGCGTGCGCGACCGACACCACGAGGTCGAGGTCGCGCATGGTCTCGCTGAACACCCGCGGCGGCACGTCCTCCGGCGCGACCGGCTCCCACCGGCCTGGCCGGACGAACGTGACGTCCTCGATGGTCGCGTCCTCGACCTCGGCCGCCGTGCCGAACCCGTCGAGGACGGCGCACCAGGCGGTGAACTTCTCGCGGTGGAAGGTCCGCGAGAAGCCGGTCTCGACGTCGGCCACTCAGCCGCGGCTGGTGAACAGGCCCGCGGCCCGGCGCGCCTCGACCTGGTGGCCGGCATAGCGGCGTGACACCGGGCCGTCGTCGTACTCGTGCGCCGTCGGCAGGTACAGCTCGCGGAACAGCTGCCGGAACGGCTGGCGCCGACGCTCGGTGAAGACGGCGTGCTGGAAGTCGGCCCACTCACCCGACTCGAGCAGGTCGACCGGGTGTGCCACCCGCAGACGCGAGCCGTCGGCCGGACGGGCGACACCGTTGGGGCCGACGAGCTCACGCGCTCCCGCGCCCGCGAACCCGAGGACGCCCTCCTCGGTGACCACCACGAGGTCGCGCAGCAGCGGCGCGAGCACCGGATGGCGCAGCAGCTCGTCGAACTCGGCCGGCTCGAACAGGTCGCCGTCGACACAGGCCTGCTCCAGCGACCGGCGCATGCGGCCGGCCTGCTGACGCAGCACGGTGGCACGCTCCTTGAGCGCCTTGATCTCGGGGACCTTCGCGGCCGCGGCCGGGACGGCCTTGAGCGTCCGGCCGGCACGGTCGACGGTGAGCAGCGGGCTGCCGCCGTTGTCGATGGTCAGGCTGACGGTGACGTCGCCGTCGCGGGCGACGACGGGTCCGGCGGCGAGGTCGCGCACGGCCGCCGCCTCCATGGCCCAGATCAGCCGCTGCGGGTCGCGGTACCCGGCCGTACGGGCGAGGTTCTCGAGCCCGACCGTGACCGCCGTGGTCTCCGAAGCGCGGCGCTGCGAGCCGGAGGTCCGGTCGGTTCGGACGAAGCCGCGCAGCGTCTCGTACCGCGTCAGCAGCGCGGGGTCGTCACGATCGGTCAGCGGCAGCAGGCCGAGCGCGCGGACGGAGTCCTGGTGCCGCTTGCCCTCGATGCGCTCGAGCAGTTCGGCCTCGGCGACCTGGCCGAGCAGCGCGCGGGCGAACAGCTCGGCGCGCTTGTGCCCACCGGCCGACGACGCGTACTTGGCCGCCTTCAGCACCGTGCCGAACCGCTCCTCGCCGAGCTGCGCGATCACGTCGCGGAACCAGGCGACGTCGGCGGCGCCGCGGACAAGGTCGGTGGCGTCGAGCGGCGTGCGCTGGCTGACGGCGGACGCCCACTCCTCCCTGATCTGCTGGTCGACGGACCACGAGTCGTCCTTGGTGTGTGCGTGCACCCACCAGACCGCCGACTCGAAACCGGGCCAGTCGAGGTACTCCTCGATCAGCGCGGCCCACTGCGGTGCGTACACCCCGTACTCGACGACGCGGCTCGGCGCGATGCCGGCACCGTCGAACGCGGCCCGGAGGTCGGCGACGGTCTCGCCCGCACCGGGCAGGTGGATCCGCGCGAGGTGTGACAGCGAGCTCTCGCGATTGCCGGTCCAGGCGTAGCCGCGCGTCAGCGGCCGCCTGCCGAGCGCCGCGAGCACTCGGGCGAGCGACGCCGCCCCGGTGGCTGACCGCAGCCGGGTCGCGACGTGCGAGAGCGGGCCGGGCAGATCGCCGCGGCGCAGCTCGGCGGTGATGGCGGCCGACCGCATCTCGTCGACAACGTTCTGGACCAACGGGGTCGCGGCCCACTCCGGCGGCCGCCGGACACTGAGCTCGCTGACGGCGTCTGGGTAGCCGCCGAACCAGGCGTTCAGCTGCCAGGCCCGCAGCAGGTCGACGTGGAGGAGGGCGTCGAGCAGGTCGCCCCGGGTGGCCGCGCCGGCGCCGGCGGCACGCGAGAGCAGCTCGGGCCAGGCAGGGGTGCGGATCGGCTGGTCGAGCACGTGATCGGGGGCGTCCGCGCTCCGGTGGTGGCGCCCTGGTGGCTGGACCCGCACCCACGGCCCGTCGAACGCGTCGACGGTGCCTTCGGGTTCGTCGAGAAACCGGGACAGGTGCCAGACCCGGATCAGTTGCGCCTGGGTGAGGCTCCGCAACGGCAGCGACCGGACCGCGTGGACCACCGCGCTCCGTGCGTCGCCGGCGTTGATGTAGCCGTACTGGTTGACCGCGAGCCGGCGCCCCCGCCGAGCCATCACCTCGGGCACGCCCAGGAGCTCATCGGCCGGGAGGTCGTGACACAGCTCGGCGACGGCGTCGAGGATCGCGTCGGTCCAGGACAGCTGCCACATCGCGTGACCGAGCCGGTCCACGAGCTGCCAGAGCAGGGCGTCGTCGCGGTTCGACACCGGCAGCGGACCGGCGATCCTGGCCCGTGCACGACGCGACCACCGGTCGTGGCGTCCCGGCTCCGCATCGCGCCGCCAGCCGACTCCCTCTCGCGGCACGGCGAGTCCGAGGAGGACGAGCTCGACCCCGCCGCCGGCCAGGGTGGGCGAGACCCGCTCCCACCACGGCCCGACGAGCTCGGGCAGCGGCACTTCCCCGCCGGAGGTCGCCGGCAGCCACCGCACGTTGCGCAGCAGCTCGACGCCGCGGTGGGTGTGTACCTCGGTGTCGGCGTGCTCGGCGAGCCACGCCTGCAACGACGTGAGCACGTGCCGGCAGCCGGCGTGGTAGCGGTCGAAGTGACCGGCAGGAGCGGCGTCCGGGCGGATCGCCGGTGTACGGTCCGCCGGCCGGAATCGCAGGTCCGCCGGGATCTCGTCGACGGCATCGTCCGGTGCGGCAGACGCGGAGGCCGCCGGCGAGCCGCCGCCGAGCGCTGCGGCGGGAGCCGGGAGGCCTGCGGCCTTCGCCAGCTCCGCGGCCGCCCGCTGCTGCTCGGCGGTACCGGCGCCGAGCCGTTCGACGGATGCCCGCACGCCGTCGCCCGGCTGGTGCCGCAGCAGGGTGAGCGCGATGCGGCGCAGGTCGGCGGCCTTGCGGCGCAGGGCGTCCTCGAGAGCGCGCGCCTCGTCCTCGGACCGCAGCGGCGTGGTGCGCAGAACGTCGAAGGCCTTGAACCGGACCTGCGACGAGGCGTCGGTGAGGAAGGCGAACAGTGCTGACCGGTTCGCCTCCGGGTTCCGCCCCAGAACGAGCGCTGCTCTCCATCGGCTGTCGGCCGAGGCCTCCCGGATCGCCTCCGGCGGCGCGGCAGCGGCCCCGAGGTTGGTGAGCACCACGTCGGCGGCACGGGCCGAGCCGATCTCGACCGGCCGGTTCCCGACGCGTCCGGTCTCGACCTTGTGCGCCTTGCCCAGGGTACGGACGCGCTCGAGCAGGACCTGCGCGGAGGCGGGGCCGAGGTCGGCGACCGACTCGCCGGAAAAGGGGTCCGCGGACCAGGCGGAGACGGCCGTCGCGTAAACCGCCGGGTCGGGGTCGGCCAGCAACGGCGCCAGCGCCGCCCGGGCCACCGGCAGCCCGAGCTCGGCCAGCACCCTCGCGGCCGCCTGGCGCAGCTGCGGATCGTCGCTGCCGAGGTACGGCCTCGCCTGCGCGACGGCGGCGTGCGCGTCGATCAGGCCTGCCGCCCAGAGCGCGAGAAACACCTGGTCAGGGGTCTGCGGCGGCGGCAGTGCTCCGCCGAGCCGGCCGGACAGCTCGGCCAGCACCGGGCCCAGCCGGGCACCCGACCGGACGTCGAGCTCCTCGCCGAACCAGACGCCGACGGCGCGGACGGTCCCCGCGAACCGGGTGAGGTCCTCGGCGACGACGGTGTCGAGGAGCAGCCGGAACGCCGCGGGATGGGCGAGGTCGGCGGCCTCCAGAACGGCGGAGCGGACGCCCTCCTGCCGCCCGGCGCCGCGCAGCAATGTCACGACCGCTTCCGAGTCGGACGACCGGCCGGAGCCGAGCAGACCCTGGATGCCCTCGGCGGTGATTCCGCCGACCGGGTGCCGCCCGTACGCGCACGACGTCAGGACGTCGGCGACGTCGGTGCGGCCACGAGCGATCTCGGCGGCGAACAGCCCGCCGAGCCCGGAACCGGCCACCGGGACCGTCATCCGCAGGTGCAGGGACCACGCCGCGAACCACGGCACGTCCTGCGGCCAGATCAGACCGAACCGCAGCAGCTGGCCCAGGTGGTCCATGCGAGCCTGCTGGGTGTCCTGAGGGTGGCTGCTGCGGAACCCGCGACGCTGCCAGTGGCGCTGGTAGGGCGCCCGCGTGGCCCACGACCACCAGTGCGCCAGCGGCTCGGCGAGGGCCGGCGCGACGTGCGCGAACGTCTTCGCCAGGCGCCGCACGTCGAGCTCGTCGAGCCGCGCCGCGAGCGCCAGCGGGTCGCCGCTGCCCCGGTCGTCGAGCCAGCCGACGAGGTCCCGGGCCAGCTCGCTCGCGAAGACCTGGTGCACCAGTTGCCGCGGCCCGCGCCGGCCGGACCGGAAGCGCTGGAGCTGTTCCTGCGCCTGCTCCTTGGCGAGCACCACCGGTCAGCCGCCCGCGAGCGCGACGAGGCGGACCAGGCGCAGCCGCGAGTCGGGCCTCGGCGCGACGGGTGCGTCGAGGTCGTCGAGCTGGACGTCGTCGAGGAACACGAAGTAGAGACCGTCGGCGAACGCCGCCAGCGCGCGCTCGGCCGCTTCGGGCGGCGTGGGAGCCGCCGGCACGGTGCGGCCGCCGCTCGTGACCCGGCCGGCCGACATCCCACCGGCGATGTCGGCCGGCGTCAGCACGCGGAGGACGTGGTCGTCCGCGCGGCGGCGCTCATAGGCGTCGACCTCGACCCCGACCAGCTCGGTGAGCAGGTCGCGCAGGGTCGCCCCGCCCGCGGGGAGCGTGAGGTTCCGCTCGGCGAACTCCGCGCGGCCGCCCACCACCTTGGTCTCGACGAACACGCGCGCTCCCCTCCCGAGGCGGACATTCCAGCGCATGACATCACAGACGTCGGACACGTGCCGCGTCACCACCGGCTGAGGTCAAGGGTGTGTCGCCCAGGTCCATGGCCTACTGCGCGACGTCCAGGCGGCGCCTCGCTGCGTTCTCGTCAGTCGCCATAGGCACCGCTATGTCTCCTTCCTCGGCCTTGCGAGGCATCCACCTGGACGCCGCTCGCTACGGCCGAGACCTGGGCGACACACCCTTGCTGTGCCCGGCGATGGGGGCCTTGGGAGGGACAACTCGACACCCCATCGCCGGGCACGTTCAGTGGGCTAGCCGGCCTCGCCGACCCGCCAGCCGCGGTCGATCTGCTGGCTGACGGTGTTGCCGTCGGCGTCGGCGACCGTGACGCGCAGCGACGCGAACCCGCCGGCCGCGGCAGGGACGGTCGCCACCAGCGTCCCGTCGCCCGACGGCGTCACGGGGGCGGGCTGCCAGCTGGCGCCGTCGTCGAAGGAGACCTCGGCGGTGGCGGTGAACCCGCCCGGACCCTCGGCGCCCGCCGGGTAGGACGGCCGCAGCTCCAGCGGGTAGGACGCGCCGGCCGGGACCTCGTTGTACAGGCCCGCCTCCAGCCCGTAGTCCAGCTGGATCAGCGGCAGCACCTCGCGCTCCTCCGACGGCCGCTCGGACCGGAAGCCCCACGTCGTCAGCGTGTGCGTCCACAGGTCGGAGAAGTTGCCCCGTCCGGCGGTCGTCTCCAGCGACAGTTCGAAGTCCGCCGCCGCGCCCGGCACGGTGAACTGCGCCTCAGACCACGGCGCCCGGCCCACCTCGACGCCGTCGCGGCGCAGCACCAGCTCCGTCGCGTCGCCGAACTGCTGCTGGTTGAAGCCGTACGTCATCGGGTCGTAGAGGTACTGCGGCATCGACACCCGGATCGCGTCGCGGAAGCGCGCCGCCGGCAGGCCGTACTCCTCCGACCCGCTCAGTGCCGGCATGCCCGGCGTGACCAGCGGGCCCCACCACACCTGTTCGGTGCTGCTGCCCGCGGCGAACGGCTGGATCGCCGCCCACGTCCAGTACATGTTGGCGAACTCCCCGTGCGGTTTGGCGAACCGCTGCCACTCGACGCCGTCCGTGGTGAGGTACTCGGTGCGGTGCACCGGCCCGCTGCGGGTGATCGTCATCGCCGATCCCAGCGCGGCGCTCCCGGTGTACGGGATCCACGACTCGGTCCGGCCCATCCGCTCCGACGCCTGCCGATAGTCGGCCTCGACGACGGCGAGCTCGTCCGGATCGGCGGTGTACGTGACGCCGCCCGGCAGCCGGTCCTCGGTGTACGTGAGGTAGTAGCTGTACTCGGCGTCGCGCCGGCCGGTGAGGTCCAGCTCCAGGCCGGGGTCGGCGGCCAGTTCGGCGCGCAGCCGCTCACCGAACGCACGGTCGACGGTGTACGCGGGCAGCGTCCCGGCGCCGGGATAGGTCCCCCACTCCTCGTCGACGTCGTTGGCCAGGATCAGCAGCGCGGCGCCGGCCTCTGTCGCCAGCCGCGCCTGCTCCTCCTCCTGCAGCCGGACCCGGCTGACCAGCACCGCCTTGCCGGCGACGTCGGCCGCGGCGAGCTCGGCGGCGGTGCCGCTGCCGGCGTCGGCCAACGGCAGCGCCTCGTCGCCCTGGTAGACGGCCGGCGAGGTGATCAGACGCGGCGACGGCAGCAGCGTCTCGCCCGCGGCGCTCACCTCGAGCAGCGGCTGCGCACCCTGCCACGCTGTGGAGAACTCGAACGTGCCGGTCTTCGCCCGGCTGCTGGGCAGTGTGTAGAGCTCGGGGCCGTTGTACCCCTGCGCGGCGATCATCCGCATCGACTGCTCGCCGACGGTGCGCTCCCAGATCACGTCGAACGCGGGCTTCTCGATCTCGTGTGGCGTCCTCACCTCGACCCGCTCGGCGTCGCGGGCGTCGTAGGAGAGCGCGAGGTCGGCACCCACCCGCTGGTCCGGCTCGGCGGCCAGGGCGAAGCTGACGACACTGTCCTGGCCGGGGGTCTCGATCGTGGTGACGACGGTGTAGACACCCTCGGGGACCTCGGCCGTCGCGACGCCGTTGACGACGGCCTCGCGGGTCCACTCGCCGGTCTCGTTGTTCCAGAGGTCGATCGCACCACCGGAGGGCCGCCCGTCCCGGCCGGTCGCGTCGACGGTGACGGTGTGCACCGGGCGCTCGACGGTGAACGTCGTGACGCTCTGGATGACGGTGTCGCGGTCGCGCGGGTCCTGCGCGACGATGCGGCCGCTGTAGTCGCCACCCGTGCTGGCCTCGGCGGACACCTCGACCCGGGTGCTGGCGCTGCCACCCGGCGGGATGGAGAGGACGGGGTTGCGCACCCGCATGACCGGCCGGCCGGCCTCCGACCCCGGCCGGGTGACGTCGGCGCTGACGCGCAGAGTGACGCGGCGGTCGGTCGGGTTGTGGTAGGTCAGCGTGCGGCTGACGACCGGCGCGTCCATCGCCAGCTGCCCGAAGTCGACGACGCCCTGGTCGACGGTGACCGACTCGCCCACCGCGGCGGCGACGTCGAGGCGGCCTGCGCCCTGGAACGTCACGTCCTCGTCCAGCGGCGTGCTCGACGTGATCAGCCGCTGTTTGAGCTGCTCGTCGGTCCAGTCCGGGTGCTGCTGGGCCAGGATCGCGGCCGCGCCGGCGACGTGCGGCGTCGCCATCGAGGTGCCGTTGAGCGACGTGTAGTGCTCGTCCAGCAGGTTGCCCAGGGCCGTCCCGGCCGCTCGGGCCGCGACGATGCCGACGCCCGGCGCGACCATCTCGGGCTTCACCGCGCCGTCGCCGAACCGGGGCCCGCGCGACGAGAACGACGCCGCCCGGTCCTGTTTGTCGACGGCGCCGACGGTGAGCGCGGACGTCGCGGCGCCGGGCGAGCCGATGGTGCCCTCGCCCGGGCCCGCGTTACCGGCCGCGACGACGAACAGCGTGTCGGACTCGGCGCTGAGGCGGTCGACGGCCTGGCTCATCGGGTCGGTGCCGTCGCTGGCCCCGTCGGTACCCAGGCTCATGCTGACGACGTCGGCGCCCTGCGCGACCGCCCACTCCATGCCGGCGATGATCCAGTCCTCGTAGCCGGAGCCGCTGTTGTCCAGCACCTTGCCGATCAGCAGGTCCGCGCCGGGTGCGACGCCGACGTGCGTGCCGCCGGACGCGGCGCCGGTGCCGGCCACCGTCGCCGCGACGTGCGTGCCGTGGCCCTGGCCGTCGACGGCGACCTGGCCCTCGGGGTCGGCGTCCTCGGTGAAGTTGCGGGCACCCGTGACCTGGCCGGCGAGGTCCGGGTGGGTGGGGTCCCAACCGGAGTCGAGGACGGCGACGGTGCTGCCGGTGCCGTCCAGCCCTCGGTCCCACGCCTCCGGCGCGCCGACCTGCGGCACCGACTCGTCCAGCGTCGCCTCGACCCGGCCGTTCAGCCACACCCGCCCGACCGCGCCGGACACGACGTCGTCCCAGACCGAGCGCACGTCGTCCTTCGCCGCCGACACCGACAGCGCGCCGATGCTGGTCAGCTCCCGCTCGGCCCGGGTGCCCGAGGGAGCCTCGGGCACGCTGCGGATCCCGGGGCCGTCGGGCGCGGACACCAGCAGCGGCAGGTCGGCGCGGGCGGCGTCGTGGTAACCGGCCTCGGCGAGGTAGGTGAGGTCGAACAGCCGCTCGTCCAGCACGCCGGACTGCACGTACGGGACCGCCTCGTCCGGCAGCGCCAGCACGTGGCCGTCGCGCTCCGCAAACACCGGCGGCGTGTCGTCCGACGGCGGCGCCCACGCCGCCTGCCGACCGTCCGGCGCGACGTGCAACGTCACGACGTCTCCGGTGAGCAGGGTCAGCTGGTACGTGTGCCCGGTCGCGGCCGAGCCGGTGGCCTGGGCCGCCGCTGCCGGGGCGCCCACGGGGCCGGCGGCGGGCGCCGTCGCACCGGAGCCGAGCAGCAGGGCGGCGGCCACGGCCGGGACGACCAGCCGGGCGCGGGTGCGATGCCAGGACAGGATGGTGCGGGGCATGGGACCTCGTCTCCTCGGGCCGCGGCCCCGCCGCCCGACGGGGGTTGGCGGGCGGCGGGGTATCCGCGGCGGGGGATCACCGTGTGCCCACCGTTTCGTACCGCGCCGTCCGTTGCGATTGGGCGAATCACCCATTTATGTCCGGCGCGGGACCGTCAGAGCGGCTCCCAGCGCTCGCCGTCCGCGGCCTCGGGCTCGCCGGCGGGCACGTCGTCGTCGGTGTCGTCGGGGTCGGGCGGGTCGCTCACGTGCATGAGGTCACCGTCGGGCACGCCGCCGCCGTTCGCGAGTGGGGAGATCACCCATTCTTCTCGGCGACGGCGACCGCGAGCGCCGTCCGCGACGCGACGCCGAGCTTGCGCATGGCCGCGCTCAGGTGGCGGTCGACGGTGCGCGGCGAGAGGAACAGCGCCTCGGCGACCTGCCGGTTGGTGCGGCCCTGGGCGACCAGTCCGGCGACCTCCGCCTCGCGCGGCGACAGCTGGTCGCCGTAGCCGCGCCGGCCGCCGCGCCAGGCCCGGGCGACGTCGACGCCGTGGCCGCGCAGCACCTGGGCGACGCGGTCGGCGTCCCAGCGGGCGCCGAGGTCGCGCAGCCGCTGCTGCACCGTCGCCAGCAGGTCCAGCGCGGCGGCGTCGGGCAGCAGCGCCAGCGCCTGCCGCTCCAGCGCGAGCAGCTCCTGGTACGGACGTGGCAGCGCGGCCCACGCGGCGGCGGCCGCGCCGAACAGCTCCGCGGCGGCGGCGCCGGAGCCGGCCACGATGCCCCGGCACACCAGCAGCGCCGCCTGCGGAGCCGGCGCCGCGCGGTCGCCCAGCCCGGCCGCGAACAGGTCGGTCAGCTCGCGCGCGTCGTCGGCCCGCCCGGCCCGCACCAGCGCGTCGACGTGTGCCGGCGCCAGCTCGGTGGCCCACAGCCAGATCCCCTTGCGCACGACCATCGCCATGGCCGGCTCGGTGACCCGCAGCGCGTCGGCGACGGCGTCGTCGGCGAGGAACAGCCGGCCCAACGCGCCGGCCGGCCCCGTCTGCACGTCGACCAGCCCGCGCCGCACCGCCTCGGCGACGACCACCCGGAACTGGTCGGCGGCGTCGTCGCGGCGGCCGCCGGCGAGGTCGAGCAGGCCGAGGATCATCCGCGCCTCGAGCAGCGCCTCCGGCAGCGTGTCGGCGGACCCGGCCAGCTCGGTGACCCGCGCCGACAGCCCGTCCCAGGCGCCGCCGTGCCAGTCCAGGTTGGCCCGCGTGATCAGCGCCGAGTTCACCAGCCGCTGGTAGCCGGTCGCGGCGAGCAGGTCGACGGCGCCGTCCAGCTGCCGCCCGGCGACGTCGTCGCGGCCCCAGCCGATGGCGGTGTGCCCGACGTTCATCCGGCAGCGGCCGAGCTGGCGGCGGTCGAACAGGCTGTCCGCCGCGGCGGCGTCGATCTCCTCGGCGGCGGCCCAGCCGGCGGCGTCGCCCATCATCAGCAGCGCGCTGGCGCGGTCGACCGCGAGCCACGTCTGCTCCTCCGCCGGGACCTGCGGGAACAGTGTCGTCGCGCGGTCGAGCCAGTCGCGGTGCCGGGTGACCGGCCAGACCTGCCCGCGCGGATGCGACAGCGAGATCATCGCCCGCACCGCCAGTTCCGGGCGGCCGGCCAGCTCGCCGGCGGCGGTCTCGACCTGCTCGATGCCGGTGTCGAAGTCGCCCAGCTGCAGCCACAGCCGTCCGAGCAGCAGCCGGATCTCGCCGCGGCGGTCGGCCGGCAGCTCCGGGCGGTCCAGCGCGGCGGCCAGCGTCGCGGCGACCACCACGGCCAACTCGCCGAGCGCCGCGACGCCCCAGGTGGCGGCCTGGCCGAGCTTGTGCGCCAGCCGGGCCTCCCGGTCCGGCGGATGCGCGGCGGCGGTCAGCAGGTCGTTCAGCAGGACGACGGCGGCGCGGTCCTCGCCGGACTCCAGCGCGAGGTCGGCGGCGGCCTCGGCGTGCCGGCTCCACGCGGCGACGTCGCCGGCCTCGCGGAAGTGCCGGCTCAGCCGCAGCACCGGCGGCGTCGGCAGCTCCTGCAGCGCGGCGGCGGCCTGGCCGTGCAGCAGCCGCCGCTCGGACACCGGCAGCGCCTCCTCCATGGCCCGCGACGCCAGCACGTGCCGGCCGACGAACCGGCCCGGCGACGCCTCGCGCAGGAGCCCCGACGTGAGCGCCGCGGCCAGCCCGGCCCGCGCGTCGTCCTCGTCCAGCCCGGCGACCCGCGCCAGCAGGACGCCGTCGGCCGGTTCGGCGAGGACGGCGGCGGCCTCCAGGACGCGGCGGGCCGGCGGCGGCAGCCGGTCGACCCGCTCCAGCACGGAGTCGCGCACCGTCGGCGGCACCTGCAGGTCGTCGACGGCGCGCCGGGACCACTCGCCGCCGCGGCGGACGATGTCGCCGCGCTCGCGCAGCAGCGACAGGCTCTCCTCCAGCGCCAGCGGCACGCCCGCGGTGCGGCGGTGCAGGAACGAGACGAACTCGGCCGAGACGTCGTCGGTGGCGAACATCGACGCGACCAGCGCGGTCGTCTCGCCGACCGTCAGCGGCTCCAGCGCCAGCTCCAGGCGGCGCAGCCCGGCCGGCGGGCGCGCCGTCAGCCGCAGCAGCGGCGACGCGGCCGGGACGTCGGTGCCGCGGTACGTCACGACCAGGCTGAGGTCGTGCGCCGTCGCCGCGACCAGCAGCGGCAGGAACTCCAGCGTCGCGGCGTCGGCCCAGTGCGCGTCCTCCAGCACCAGCACCTCGACGCCGGACCGCTCGACCAGCTCGGCCAGCGCGCGGAACAGCCGGTGCCGGGTGGAGCTGGGATCCTCCAGCGGCTCCAGCGCGGGCGGCAGGTGCTCGGCCCACTCCGGGAACAGCGGCCGCAGCGCCCCCGCCAGCGGGCTGAGCGGAACGCCGTCGACCGGCAGCCGGTGCAGCGCGTCGACCAGCGGGCCCAGCGGGAACGGCTCGGCCAGCGGCGGGCAGGCCGCCACCAGCGTCGTCGCCGGATCCAGCGGCGCCAGCGCCTCCTGCACCAGGCGGGTCTTGCCGATGCCGGCCTCGCCCTCGACCAGCGCGAACACCGGCTCGCGCGGCCCGGTGAGCGCGGTCGTGAGTGCGGAGAGCTCGCGCTCACGGCCCACGAAGGCGACGGGCTGCGCGGCGCCGGTGTGCTGACCTACCACCGATCCTCCCGCCGCCGGTCACCACTGCTCGTCCGCCCCACCGCTTCCGGTCAGCGTAGAGCAGCGGTGGCCGCGTGCGGCACGAGGCCGAGCGCGCGACGAGGGGCCGGCACAGGTGTGCCGGCCCCTCGGGGTGTTCAACGGTTCGCAGGCGGCGCCTGCGGCCGGATCAGAGCGCGCGGACGCGCGTGGCCTGCGGGCCCTTCGGACCCTGCGCCAGCTCGAACTCGACGCGCTGGTTCTCCTCGAGGCTGCGGAAGCCCTCGCTGTCGATCTCGGAGTGGTGGACGAACACGTCCGGTCCGTCCTCGCGGGCGATGAAGCCGAAGCCCTTCTCCGCGTTGAACCACTTGACAGTTCCCTGAGTCATTTCTGCTCCTTACAGGGCTGGAAACGGGCGCCACACTGTGCGGTCGACCCTGGCCGGTCATCGACGACGCAACTTCTCCAGCAAACCTGAAGGCAAGCAGCGCGCCCGCAACTGAAGTCCTTGCGAGCGTGCAGACACACGAACACAAAACTACGGCCGGCAGGTAGAACCCACCCGGCGTCGAATCCATTCCCGTCATGCCGCCCGGGCTGACGGCCGCGGGTTCGTCACTGGTGGTTTCATGGTCCGGAGGACGTCGAGGAGGGGGATCGTGACCGAGCAGCTCCACACCAGCGGAGCCCTGGGCCGCAGCGTCGGCGCCGTCGAGCCGGCCCGCGAGTTCGCCGACGCGCTCATGGCATTCCTGTCGGCGTCACGGCGCACGCGCGGCCGGCTGCAACCACTGTTCGACGACATCACCGTCCCGCAGCTGGTGCTGCTCGACGCCATCGAGGAGTGCGGCCGCGACGGCGTCGGCGCGGTCGCGGAGCTGACCGGCCTCAGCCAGCCGACCGTCACCCGCAGCGCCGGCGCCCTCGTCCGCGACGGCCTGGTCCAGTACAACAGGGTCGACGGCGACGGCCGGCGGCGCGTGCTGGAGCTGACCGAGCGGGGCAGCACCCTGCTCACCGCCAAGCGCGGCGTCGTCGCGGGCCACCTGGCCGGCGCGTGGGAGAACCTCTCCCCCGCCGAGCAGGCGCTGGTGGTGCCGCTGCTGCTGCACCTCACCGAACTGGTCGACAAGCTGTTCTGAGCCCGGCGTCACCAGCGGCGGCGCACCGTGCCCTTCGGGCCGGCGACCAGGCTGGCCGCCGGCACGTCGTCGGCCACGATCGCCCCGGCCGCGACCACGGCGTCGCGGCCGATGCTGACGCCGGGCAGGATCGTCGCGCCGGCGCCGATCCACACGTTCGGCGCCACGTCGATCGGCGCGCCGGTGAGGTACTGGCGCCGCTCGCCGGGGTCGACCGGGTGGCCCATCGTGATGAAGGTGGCCTTGGGGCCGACCATGACGCCCTCGCCCAGCCTGATGCCGGCGAAGTCGAGGAACGTGCAGCCCTGGTTGACGAAGACCCGCTCGGCGAGGTCCAGGCGCAGGCCGTGGTCGGTGTAGAACGGCGGGTAGATGGTGACCCGATCCGGCAGCGGACGGCCCAGGATCTGCTCGAACAGCGCTGCCTTGCCCGCGTCGTCGTCGAACGGGAGCACGTTGAGGCGCGAGGTCAGCTCGGTGACCCGCAGCACCCGCTCGCTCATGGCCCGGAACTCGGGGCCCAGCACCCGCTCGCCGGTGGCCAGGAGCTCTGGATCGTGGATCGGCATGAAGCGGTCGCGGCTCACCCGACGATTGTCGCCCACGCCACGCCGGGGGCTGGCCTTTCGAGTGTTCCTGCTATATAAATCGGCGTAGCCTGGAGGTGACGAACCGATCGCACTGGGTACGTCGGTCGGTGAGTACCGCAGCCGCAATGACGCGGAGGTGAGTCACATGAGCTACGGGTCGGCACACCTCGTGCACGCGATGCTCGACGGGTTGCGCTATGTCCTGTGGGTCGTCGTCAGCGGGTTCGCCGTGGTGGGCGCCGCGTTCTACGGCGGGGCCGGAGTGGCCGCCGTCTGGCAGAAGTCGGGACCGCCCGCACGCCGGCGCAACGACGACGTCGCCCGCGAGGCAGCCGAGGGCATCGCCGAGATCGAGGCCTTCCTGGCGACGCAGCGACCGGTCGACGAGCCGCCGGAGCCACCGCCGGCGCCACGCCGCAAGCGCCCGCCGACGTCCGGGGACGCTGTGTAGGGTGCGATCATTCGGCCATGACCGAGGAGTACCGGTTCTATGGTGACCTCGCCGCGTGGTGGCCGCTGATCTCACCGCCCGACGACTACGCCGACGAGGCCGCCGTCATCGCGTCGGCACTCGAATCCGCCGACCTCCCGGTCCGCGACGTGCTCGAACTGGGCAGCGGCGGCGGGCACAACGCCGTCCACCTGAAGCGCCGGTTCACGCTGACGCTGGCGGACCTGTCGCCGCGCATGCTGGCGGTGTCGCGCGAGCTGAACCCCGAGTGCGAGCACGTCGAGGGCGACATGCGCGACCTGCGCCTGGGCCGCGCGTTCGACGCGGTGTTCGTGCACGACGCGGTCGGCTACCTGCTCACCGAGGAGGACCTCGCCGCCACGGTCGCGACGGCGTTCGCGCACTGCCGGCCGGGCGGCGCCGCGGTGTTCGTGCCGGACCACACGACGGAGACGTTCGCGGAGCGCACCGAGCACGGCGGCGGCGACGGCGACGACGGCCGCGGCGCGCGGTTCCTCGGCTGGACGTGGGATCCGGACCCCGGCGACACCTGGGTGCGCACGGAGTATGTGCTGCTGCTGCGCGAGAAGGACGGCAGCACCGAGACCGTGCACGAGACGCACCGGATCGGGCTGTTCGGCCGCGACGTGTGGCACCGGCTGCTGGCCGCCGCCGGGTTCGAGCCGATGGTGCTGACCCGCCGCGACGGCCCCGACGACGAGCCGCGCGACCTGCTCATCGGGCACCGTCCGGGCTGACCAGCGCCCGTTCGTAGGCCGCGACGGAGTGGCGGACGTGCGCCCGCGACACCCGCTCGGCCCGGGCCGCGTCGCCGGCGGCGATGGCGGCCATGATCGCCTCGTGCTCGCGCAGCGTGCGCACGATGCCGCCGGACGGCCGGCCCGACCACGCGAGCCGTATCTGCCCGGACAGGTTCTCCGTGACCCTGGCCAGGCGGGCGTTGCCGGACGCGCGCCAGATGGCCCGGTGGAACTCGACGTCGAGGTCGCGCAGGCCGGCGAGGTCGCCGTCGCCGCCGTGCTCGCGCTGCCGTGCCAGCAGCGGGGCGAGGACGGTGCGGACGAACTCGGCGGACGACGGCGCGCGGGCCGCCCGCCGCGCCGCGATGCCGTCGAGCATCTCGCGCAGCTCGTAGATCTCCAGCAGGTCGCGCAGCCCCACCTGCGGCACGTAGAAGCCGCGGTTCGGGACGGCGACGAGGAAGCCGTCGCGTTCGAGCGCGGCCAGCGCCGACTTGATCGGCGTGGCCGACAGCCCGAGCCGCTCGGACAGCAACCGCACGATGAGCTTCGTGCCGGGTGGCAGCTCACCGCCCACGATCAGCGCGCGGATGTCGGTGTAGGCGGACTGCGCCAGGGTCCGCGCGTCGTTGGGCACACGGCATCATGGCACCGGCCCCGGACACTAGCTCCCAGCTGGGACGATGTTGTGGTTGAGGTGGAAGACGTTCTCGGGGTCGTAGGCGGCCTTCACGGCGGTGAGCCGGTCCAGCTTGGCCGGACGGTACGCGCGGCGCACGCCGTCGGCGCCCTCGTCGCTGAGCGCGTTGACGTAGGCGCCGCTGGAGAACGGCGCGATCGCGGCGGCGGTCCGGCGCGCGACGGCCATGCGCTCGGCGTCCTCGGCGGCGTCGTCCCACCGGGCGGCGGCGACGTACTCGAAGAGGGCGTCGCGCTGGCTGAACGCGGAATCGTCGTCGGGGACGTCGGCGATGGCGCCGCCGTAGGCCTGCAGGCCGATGCCCATCTCGGCGTCGCCGTGCGCGACCATCGCGTCGATCGCCTCGTCCGGCAGGCCGCGCACGTAGTGGCCCTTCCAGTAGCGGCGGTACGCGTGGCCCTCCGGCGAGTCCTCGCGGGTCTGCAGCTCGAGGTAGGACAGCTCGCCGACGTTCTCCGTCACGGGCACGCCGAGCGAGCGCAGCCGCGGCAGCAGGTCCGCCGCCCGCTCCGTCGGACCGGCCCACACGTACCCGACGGTGGCCAGCCCGCGGCCCATCGACGCGGCGAAGGTGGCCTCACGGGGCGCGTCGGCGCTGAGGTCGCGCCAGCCGCGCAGCACCGCGGCGGCCTGCTCCAGCGGGTAGGTCAGCTCGGCGACGTAGGCGCGGGTGCCGGTGGCGTGCAGCTGGAACTCGAACTCGGTGACGATGCCGAAGTTGCCGCCGCCGCCGCGCAGCGCCCAGAACAGCTCCGGGTGCTCGTCGCGGGTGACCCGCAGCTGGTCGCCGTCGGCCGTCACCAGCTCGTAGGACACGACGTTGTCGCAGCTCAGGCCGTACTGACGGGCCAGCCAGCCCATGCCGCCGCCGAGCGTGAGCCCGCCGACGCCGGTGTGCGAGACGTTGCCGGCGGTGGTGGCCAGGCCGTGCCGCTGCGCCTCGGCGTCGAGCGCGCCGAGCAGCGCCCCGCCCTGGACGCGGGCCCGCCGCGTGGCCGGGTCGACGGTGACCGCGCCCATCGGCGTGAGGTCGATCATCAGGCCGTCCTCGGGCACCGACAGGCCCAGAACGCTGTGTCCGCCGCAGCGCACGCCGATCTCCAGGCCCAGCTCGCGGCCGAGCCGGACCGCGGCGGCGACGTCGTCCGCGCCGGCGCAGCGGACGATCATCCGCGGCCGGCGGTCGACCATGGCGTTCCAGACCGCGCGCATGCGGTCGTACTGCCCGTCGCCCGGCAGGACCAGGCGGTCGCCGAGCCGTTCGCGAAGCTGTGCTGTCGTCATGTGCCGAGCATCACAGCCGGACCGGCCGCGCGATAAGGTCCAATGACATGGCCGGACCCCGGACCAATTCCACCGGCGAGAGCCTGCTCGTCGCGCTCGACCGCGAGTGCGGCGAACCGCTGCACCGGCAGCTCGCGGCGGCCGTGCGCGACGGCGTCCGGTCCGGCCGGCTGCGCCGCGGCACCATCCTCCCGCCCACCCGCCGCCTCGCCGGTGAGCTGGGCGTGTCCCGCGGTGTCGTCGTCGAGGCCTACCAGCAGCTGGTCGCCGAGGGCTACCTCACCAGCCGGACCGGGGGGTACACCGAGGTCGCCGCGGCGCCGGCGGCCCAGCCCGCGCCGTCCACCCGGCCGCAGCCGCCCGCGCCGGCCGTCGACTTCGGCTACGGCCGCTACGACGTCTCGAACTTCCCGCGCGCGGCGTGGCTGCGCTCCGTCCGCCGGGCGTTCACGCAGGCGCCGAACGAGCGGTTCGGGTACCTGACCGGCCGCGGCGTGCCTGAGCTGCACGAGGCGCTGGCCGACTACCTCAACCGCGTCCGCGGCACCGCGGCGTTCCCCGGCACCATCGTCGTCAGCAATGGGTACGCGCAGGGCATCGCGCTGCTGGCGCAGGTGCTGGCCGCCCGCGGCGCGCGCCGCATCGCCGTCGAGGACCCGTCCGCCGACGACGACCTGCGGCCGCTGGCCGGCCGGCTGGGCCTGGACGTCGTCGGGGTGCCGGTCGACGACGACGGCCTGCGCACCGACCTGCTGGCCGGCCTCGACGCCGACGCGCTGGTGCTGACGCCGACGCACCAGTGGCCGACCGGCGCGGTGCTGTCAGCGCCGCGCCGGGCCGAGGTGCTGCGGTGGGCGGAGGCGCGCGGCGCGCTGGTGATCGAGGACGACTACGACGCCGAGTACCGCTACGACCGCCTGCCGGTGGGCGCGATGCAGGGGCTGGCGCCGGATCTCGTGGCCTACTCCGGGACGGCCAGCAAGACGCTGGCGCCGGGGCTGCGGCTGGGGTGGCTGGTGCTGCCGCGCTCGTGGGTCGACGACGTCGCCGAGGCGAAGCTGCTCGCCGACCGCGGCTCGCCGGTGCTCGACCAGCTGGCCTTCGCCGACTTCCTCGCGCACGGCGAGTTCGACCGGCACCTGCGCCGCATGCGGCCGGTGTACCGGCAGCGCCGCGACGCACTGCTGGCGGCGCTGGCGGCCCGGCTGCCGGAACTGGAGCCCGCGGGCGTCTCGGCGGGGCTGCACCTGGTGGCCTGGCTGCCGGACGACGTCGACGAGGCGGCGCTGGTGGCCGCCGCGGCCCGGCAGGGCGTGCGCGTGAATGGCGTCACACCGTACCGCCTTTCTCCAGCCGATCGGGGTGGATTGATCTTCGGATATTCCGCACTGAACGAACGCGCAGTCGCGGACGGAGTCGCGAGGCTGGCCACCGCGTTCGCGCAGCTGCGCCGGACCTGACGCCTGACCGCCCGGCCAACCGGCCGCCGCCACCCGTCTGGCTGGAAGATCCGCTGGTCGCGGCCGCGTCGGCAGGTTTTTCTGGATCCAGATGCGCGAAACGGGGTCGATGGGTTACTGTTGTTTCAGAGCCGCCCTGCCGTTTTGCCCCCCAAATTGGCAGGGTGGCCCTTTCTTTGCCCGGAACCTTTTCCGCGGCCGTCAAACCTCCTGTCGCGGTGACGTCTGTCACACCTTTTTCCGGACTTTCTTCCCTCGCTGCTTTCGGTCGTTTTGGTCACCGCTCCGGGCCATGCGCTATCCTGTGAACCACCGACATAGTGAAGGTGCATCACGATATGACGACCCCGCCGGAACACGCCGAGGCGCTCGGACGCATCCTCGAGCTGGTCATCGTGGTCAGCGACGACCTGACCCGCACGCTGTCCGCGCAGGGCCTCACCGACGCCCGCGCCCACCTGCTCTGGGAACTGCACCACCGCGGGCCGTCGACGCAGCGGATGCTCGCCGACGCGCTGCGGGTCAGTCCGCGCAACATCACCGGGCTGGTCGACGCGCTGGTCGCCACCGGCTACGTCACCCGCGAGCCGCATCCCACCGACCGCCGGGCCACCCTGGTCACGTTCACCGAGCACGGCGCGGCCACGACCGCGGCCATGGAGCGCGACCAGCAGGTGTTCGCCAACATCCTCTTCGACGGCATGCCCGACGACCGCTTGGCCGCGCTGATGGAGGGGCTCGACGACGTGCTGGCGCGACTGAAGGCGCACGGCCTGACCGTCGACGCCACGCGCGAGGCCACCGACCCCGGGACCGAGGACGGACGATGACCGAGACGACCGAGCCGGCCGACGGCGCCACCCTCTTCCAGAAGGCGGCCGCCTTCGAGTCGGGCGTGTGGCGCAGCCTCTACATCTGGCTGGCGCGGCGGCCGCGGGTACCGGAGCCGGGAGCGACGCCGTTCGGCTACTACGAGCCGGTCTCGCTGATCATCTGGGTGTTCATCATCGGCTCGGCCATCGAGGTGGTGGTCGTCCACTTCATCATCCCGTGGCCGATCGTGCAGATCATCGCGCTGGTCATCGGCGTCTGGGGGCTGATCTGGATGATCGGCTACGCCGCCGCGCTGCGGGTGCACCCGCACGCCGTCGGCCCGACCGGGCTGTGGGTACGCAACGGCTCCACCGTCGACGTCGCGCTGCGGTGGTCCGACATCGACGCGATCCGCATCCAGAAGCGCACGCTGCCCGAGTCGAAGACCGTTCAGGTGGCCGACGGCGACGACGGCAACGTGCTGCAGGTGGCGGTGTTGAGCCAGCTCAACGTCCACCTCGTGCTGTTCGAGCCGTGACGGTCCAGCTGCTCGACGGCCCGGTGACCTTCACCGAGCTGCGCTTCTACGCCGACGACCCGAAGGAGCTGGTGGTGCGCGCCCGCGAGCGGCTCAGGGCGTAGCCGGCGCCAGGCCTCCCCCGCGATGGGCTCAGAAGACCACGACGATCTTCCCGCGGGCCCGGCCCTCCTCGGAGTACCGCAGCGCCTCGGGCAGCTCGGCGAACGGGTAGCTGCGGTCGATGACGGGGACCACCCGGCCGTCGTCGAGGTACTCCGTCAGGGCCAGCAGGTTCGCCCGCCGGTTCCCGCTGCCGACGACGTCGGTCATCGTCATGCGCTGCGACACGAACGGGTTCAGGAGGAGCGCGCCGAACGCGTGCCCGGCCGGCTGCACCCAGCGCCCGGCGGGCCCGCCGACGACGACCAGGGTGCCGTCGCGCGCGAGGATCCGCCGGAACGCCCACGCCGAGTGCCCGCCCGCCGTGTCGACGACGACGTCGAACGTCCGGCCGCCGCGGGTGACGTCGCCGGCCGTGCGGTCGACGACGTCGGCGGCGCCGAGCCCGCGGACGAGTGCGGCGCTGCGCCCGCTGCACACGCCGGTGACCTCGGCGCCCATCGCGACGGCCAGCTGGACGGCGAACGTGCCGACCCCGCCCGACGCGCCGTTGACCAGCACCCGCAGACCGGCCCGCACCCGGCCGTCGTCGCGGACCGCCAGCAGCGCCGTCATGGCGGCCAGCGGGACCGCGGCCGCCTGCTCGAACGAGAGGGCGGCCGGCAGCGGCGCGAGGTCGGCCGCACGCACGCAGGCGTACTCGCCGAAACCGCCGCCCGCGACCAGTGCGAACACGCCGTCACCCGGGGCGAAGCCGGTGACGTCCCGGCCGACGGCGGCGACCTCGCCGGCGACGTCGGCGCCGAGGATCTCGATGCCCGGCCGGCGCAGCCCGAGCGTGCCCGGCAGCAGGCGGGACAGCCGCGGCTCGCCACGGACGTGGTGCCAGTCGTACGGCTGCGCCGAGGTGGCGCGGACCCGGACCAGCACCTCGTCGTCGCCCGGCACCGGCGTCGGGACGTCCGCCAGCTCGAGGCCGGCCGGTGAACCGTAGGAGCGCATGACGTACGCCTTCATCGCACCCTCCTGGGCCTGCGATTCTTACGTCGTAAGGTAACCGTACGGCGTAAGGCTGTAAAGACCCAGGCACAGGTGGTGAACGATCAGTCGACCTGGATCCGCTCGAGCGTCGCGAGCGGACCGATCACGGTCGCGTCCTGGACGATCGGCGGCTCGTCCTCGGTGGTGAGACGGTGCCCGGCGCTCAGCCGCATGGTGTCGGTGCCGGCGGGAACCGTGCCGATCACGAGGTGCGCGTCGCCGCCGGCCGCGGCGTCGGCGACGAGCTCCAACGGGTACTCCACCTCGTCGACGAACACGCTCGCGCCCTCGACGACGGCTGCCACCTGCACGCCGTCGTGGGCGTCGTCACCGACGGGGAGGAGGGTGCCAGGACGCGTCACGAAGCGGCCCTCGACCCACACCTCGCCCTCGGGCGCCCATCCGCGCTCGGGCAGGTACCCGACCAGCCGCAGCTCGGCCAGGACCGCCGCCTGCACCATCGGGTACCAGCCCGCCGGCGGCTCGATCGCCGCCTCCAAGGTCCCCGCCCAGGGGACCGTCTCGATGAACGGAGACCCGCCGACGAGATCGGCCGTCACCACCGGGACCACGGCATCACGACCCTCGAAGGTGAGCACCAGCTCGGCGTCGCCGCCGTCGCCGGGCAGGACGGCGACCTGCGCCCCGGCGCCCGCGGGATCGAGCTCGACCGGGACCTCGGTGTCGCCCGCCCGCAGCATCACCTGCGTGCGGCCCGGCGCCCAGTCACCGACGTAGCCGCCGTCGGACACCGAGACCTCGACGAGGACGGCGCCATCCGGCGCGCGGACGGTCTCACCGTCGACGAACGCCTCATCCCGCACGCCGAGCGCCTCGACGAGGTAGACGCCGTCGGGCATGCGCACCGCCACCCGCTCGTCCAGCAGGTCGACGCCGGAGGAGAAGGCGGCGTCCCCCACCGGGATCGTCGCGCCCGCGGGCGCACAGCCGGCGAGCAGAGCAGCGGAGACGAACAGGACGACGCCGGCGGCCTCGCGACGGCGGCGGCCTGGAGAGAGCGGGCTCATGTCCTCATGATCCCGAACGGTCGCGCAGCCGGTCGAGGCCGTCGAGGACGAGATCGAGGCCGAACTCGAACTCGGCCTGGTCGTCGCACCAGCCCAGCGTCGAGCCGGGGTCGTCGTGCGCGATCTCGGCCAGCATGCCGGCCAGGTGCGGCAACTGCTCGGCCAGCCCGGCCAGGTCCTCGGGCGCGGCGGCGCCGTCACCGGGGTCGAACAGTTCCTGGCTGAAGCCGAGCGCCCGGCTGCCCAGCGCGTGCAGCGCGTGGTGGCCGAGGTCGTAGGAGAACCCGCCGTCGCGCATGAGGCCGAGCAGGCGGTCGTGGTAGCGCAGGATCTCGGGGCTCATCGCCGCGCGGGTCTCGAGCACCGACGGCGCCCACGGGTGGCGCAGCAGCACCTGGCGGGCGGTGAGGATGCGGCGCCTGACGGCGTCCTTCCACCGCGCACCCTCCGACCCCACCTCGAGCGCGTCGACCGCCTCGTTGATCTCCCGCGCGACGACGTCGGCGATGCCGTCGAGGACCTCGTCCTTGTTGGCCACGTGGTAGTACAGCGACATCGCCTCGGCGCCCAGCACCTCGGCCAGCCGCCGCATGGTCAGCGCCCCCAGACCCGCGTCGTCGGCGATGCGCACCGCCGCGCGGAGGACGCGGTCGCGGCTCAGCGGGGCCCGGACCGGGCCCGCTTCGGCATCGGCCGCCACGTGCATCACCTCGGCCGACCATCGTACAAAGTCAGGCCCGCTCCCCGTCGGTCCCGAGGGCATCGGTGGCCCGCCGCCCCGCGTCGAGCGTGCGGCGCAGGAAGCCGGCGATGACCTCCAACTCGGCCGTGCTGTGGTCGTCGAGGATGTCGCTCATCGCGTCGTTCATCCCTGCCAGCAGGCCGAACATCTCACCGGTGCGGTCACGCAGCGCGCGCACGAGCACCGCCCGCCGGTTCCCGGGATCGCGCTCGCGCACGACCCACCCGGCCCGCTCGAGCCGGTCGAGCACCCCAGTGACGGTGGCCGGGTGCAGGCCGGAGCGCCGAGCCAGCGCCGTCGGCGTCAGCGGCCCTTCGGTGAAGACCAGGTTGAAGCACTCGAAGTCGGCGTCCTTGAGCTCCAGCCGCGCGCCGACCCGGCGATTGAGCAGCGACAACTGCAGCGCGACGGCGTTGAGCGAGCGGCGCACGTCCGCCTGCGCCGGTCCGCGATTGACGCCGCCACCACTCGAAGATACGGTTTCCATATTATTTGAGTTCCATATCGTATGGGTTCTGTATCGACAGCGTAGTCGCGCGAGCCCACGCGATCAGGAGGTTCCCGCCGTGAACGTCATCGTCTGGATTGCCCAGTCCTTCCTCGCCCTGTTCTTCTTCCTCGTCGGCCTGCCGAAGCTGGCCGGCCGCGGCATCGATCGCTGGACCGGCTTCGAGGTCGTGCCCCGCCCGCTGACCGTGCTCATCGGGGCCGCGGAGATCGCCGCCGCCGTCGCGCTGATCGTGCCGATGGTCGTCGGAGTCGCGGAGTGGACCACGCCGCTCGCGGCGATCGGTGTCGCGGTGATCTCGCTGCAGGCCTGCGGGTTCCACCTGCGCGCGGCCGAGCGGCTGCCAGCGCTGGAGACTGCGCTGTGGGCCGCGCTCGCCGGCACGATCGCGATCGGCCGCTGGGGCGAACTGTCCGGCGGGCCGTCCGTGCCCGACGGCGTACTGGCGCCGGTGCTGGTGGTCCTGGTGGCCGCGATCGTGGTGATCCTGGTGCGGTTGTTCAGCGGACCGGCCGCGGCACACGACGGTGCCGACGACCGCAGTGGCGTCGGCGCGGTCAGTCGCTGACCGCGGCGGCGTCCACCCCGCGCCGCAGCAGACCGACGACGACGGCGCGGCAGCCACCGGCCAGGGCGAGCCCGAGCCCGGCCGCGAGCAGCGGCAACCCGACGCCGAACGGCATGCCGGCCAGGTAGTCGAGCGTCGACCGCTCGTCCACGTGCGAGAAGCTCGCCGCGACGACCGCCAGCGCGAGGAAGCCCGCACCGGCCACCGCGCCGACCGCCCACATCGCGGCTGCCATGCTGCGCCCGGCCCACATGCTCGCCACCACGGCGACCGCCAGGAAGGCCGGCGCCAGCAGCGTCCAGCCGCCACCGCCGCTGAGGCTCGCGTACGCCCACCCGGAGTACGACCACTGGTAGCCGTCCTGGTGGAACCACGGCAGCAGGTACCCGGCGCCAGCGATCAGCGCACCGGCCAGCAGCGCGGCGTCGGGCACCGGACGCAGGCTATCCCCGGACCCGGACTCGGACACGGACTCCATGAGGCCGCAGCGTAGCCGCGCGGACAGCCGCTACCCTGCGGCGTCCACCCCCTGGAGCACGGGCCGCCCCAGCGACGCGGAGAACGTCCAGACCGAGTCGAAGTCCCAGCCCATGGCCGCGTACGTCGCCTGGGTCGCGGCCTCGGCGGCGGTGCGGGTGGCGCCGTTCAGGGTGTCCGGCCCGGTGGCCGGCACCGACTGCGTCCGCGCGTCCACCGTCTCCGACGCGGCGTTGCCGATCAGCGTCGCGGTGTTCCCGGCCAGGACGCGGGCGACGACGCGGTGGGCGTAGCCGGTGGCGACGACGCGGGAGTTGAGCGCCATGCTGTCGCGCAGCGTCGTCCCGGTGTAGGCGTAACCGCTGATCCCGCCCGCGTTGGCGTTGCCGACGACCTCGACGTGGCCGGTGGCGTAGGTGCGCTCGGTCAGCGAGCCGGCGCCGGTGATGCCGGCCACCCCACCGGCCTGGCGTCCGGCGACGGCGTAGACGGCGGCGGTCGAGTAGCTGTCGCGCAGCTGCCCGTACGAGTACCCGACGACGCCGCCGACGGTCGAGCCGCCGACCATGAGGCCGGACGTCGTCACCCGCTCGACGACGCCGCGGCTGGTGTCGGCCAGGATCCCGACGTTAGCGCCGGCGGTCTCGACCGCGGCGCCGTCGACGGCCAGGTCGTGCACGCGCCCGCCCGCCGCGATCAGCGGGAACAGCCCGCCCGACGACGACGTGAACCCGGTCAGCCGGTGCCCCGCGCCGTCGAGCGAGCCGGAGAATCCGGTCCGTGCGACGGCGAGCCCGGGATGCCCGCTCAGGTCGAGGTCGGCGGCCAGCCGGTACGCCGCCGACGGGAACGCGGTGAGCTGCCCGAGGTCCGCGGCGGATGACACCAGGTAGGCGCCGTCGGTGTCGCGCGGCAGCGACGGAGTCCCCGGCTCCCCCGTGCCCGGCGGCACGTCCTCCGGCACCGACCGCAGCACCGGCCGGTGCCCGTCCGCGGACCAGGCCCAGACGGCGTCGAGGTCCCAGCCGAGCGTGTCGCGGAAGAACGCCGGGTCCCGCACCTGCGCGGCCGTCGCCGTGGCGCCGGCGAGGTTGTCCGCGGCCGGCGGGTCGAGCACGGCGGGCACGTCGGCGACGACGCCCTCGGCCGCCCAGTTGTCCGACAACGACGCGGTGTTGCCGGCCAGCACCCGGCCGAGCACGCGGTGCGCCCAGCTCGGCGCGGTCACTGACGGGTTCAGGGCGACGGAGTCGCGCAGCACGGTGCCGGTGTAGCCGTAGCCCGCGACGCCGCCGGCGTTGCGGGTCGACGCGCCCACCGGCCCGGCGGCGTAGACCCGTTCCGTCGTCGACCCGGCCAGCGCCACCCCCACGACGCCGCCGGCCTCGGTGCCGTAGCTCTGCACGCGCGCCGTGGAGTACGCGTCGCGCAGCACGCCCGCGTTGTCGCCGACGATGCCGCCGGCCCGCGAACCGGCCGTGACCAGCCCGGTGGTGTAGACGCGCTCGACGGTGCCGGTGTTGGTGTCGGCCAGGATGCCGCCCCGCGCGGTCGCCGTCGCGACGTCGGCGGCGACGATCGCG
The DNA here is from genome assembly GCF_900105175.1 of Jiangella sp. DSM 45060. NCBI lineage: Bacteria > Bacillati > Actinomycetota > Actinomycetes > Jiangellales > Jiangellaceae > Jiangella > Jiangella sp. DSM 45060. The sequence continues at coordinate 5,366,680 of NZ_LT629771.1, forward strand.
AGGTCGTGCACGGTGCCCGCGTTGCCGCCGATCAGCCCGCCGGTCGTGCTGGTGAGCCCGGTCAGCGTGTGCCCGTCGCCGTCCAGGTCGCCGGAGAACGCCTCGACCCGCGCGACGACGCCGGTGAGGTCGAGGTCGGTGGTCAGCCGGTACGACGCGGCCGGGTCGGTCCCGATCTTGGCGAGGTCGTCGGCGGAGTCCAGCAGGTACGGGTCCTCGGCGGTCCCCGAACCGGCCAGCCCTTCCTGCAGGACCACGGCCGGACGCAGCTCCTCGTTCTTGCGCGGGCTGTCCCAGAAGTGCACCCGCACCGTGTCGTGCGCGCCCGCGGTCAGCGGCGGGTCGAACGCGACCCACTGCTCGGCGCCGCGCTCGTCGAGGTCCACCTCGACCACGCGGGCGTCCAGCACCTCGCCGCCGGGGCCGGAGCGGACCGCCTCGACGGTGACCGCGCGCGGCGCGCCCGGGTAACTGATCAGCCCGACCCCGTCGAGCGCCGCATGGCTGACGTCCCACGATCCCGACGGCCGCGCCAGCACGGCCTGGTCGACCAGCCGGCCGTCCATCGCGTACGTCGACAGCTCCAGGCCGCGCCGGGTCGCCTGCAGCGCCGTCCCCTGCTGGGCGGAGGCGCCGAGCGCGAGGAACGTGACGCCGTCGACCTCGGTGCGGGAGTGGACCTGGTCGTGGCCGCCGACGTAGAGGTCGACGCCGAGCCGGCTGAACAGCTCCGCGACCTGCTGCCGCCGCGCGTTCTGGCCCGGCCGGGGCGTCCCCGCGCTGCCGAAGAACGACTCGTGCCCGACGACGACGGTCCACGGCTTGCTCGCGGCGTGGACATCATCGACCAACCAGTCCAGCTGGGCGTCGAGGTCCTGCGTGGTGTTGAGGACGACGACGTGCACGTCGCCGCGGTCGAACGAGTACGCCGTCTCGCCGATCGGCCCGCCGCCGGGCAGCGCGTACATGCTGGACGTGATCGCGTTGCGGTCCGGCGAGACCAGGTTGTACTCCAGGTCGCCGTCGCTCTCGGCGTCGCCCACCACAGGCGCGACCTGCAGGTCCAGGCCCGCGTAGACATGGTCGAAGACGTCCTCCCAGTACTCCCGGTGCACGCCGCGGGCGACGAGGTCGCCGGTCTGCACGACGGTGTCGCCGCCGGGCGCCCGGTCCCGGATCGCGTCCAGCGCGCCGCGCCAGTGCCCGGAGCCGAGCAGGTAGATCGGCCGGTTCTGCTTCCCACCGGCGACGAACGAGCCGCGCACGTCCGACCACGCGGCCTCGTCCGTCGCCCGCGGCGCCGCGCCGTCCACCGCGACGCCGAAGCGGTACTCGTAGCGGGTGGTGTCGCGCAGGCCGGTCAGCGCGAACTCGTGGCTGCGCAGCGGCTGGCCGGTGACGGTGTCCTGGTAGACCTCGCCGGGCTTGCCGATGGTGTTCAGCTCGTACGTCGTGTCGCCGGTGGACGTCAGCACCGGGGCGCTGCGCCAGGTGCGGTGCCCGGCCGGGCGGACCTGCGCGTACACCGTGCCGACGGTCGCGTCGGTGCTGACGGCGATACCCGCGGTCCCGGGCTCGGCGCCGACGGTCGCGACGCTGCCGAAGAACTGGAAGACGCCGGCCGGGTCGGCACGTTCCTGGTCGACCTGGAGGCGCAGCAGCTCCGAACCGATGTTGCCGGCGCCGTCGGCGGCCTTCACGACGACGACGTGGTCGGAGTAGCCGCGCACGGTGAACGTGCCGTCCTCGACCGGCACCACGCCGTTGTCGTCCCACACGTCGTAGGTGACGGCGGGGGTCTCGCCGCTGTCGTCGGTCGCGGTCGCCGTGGGCAGCGCGACGGTGTCGCCGTAGGCCACCGTCGTGGGCGCGGCCGGGTCGACCTCGATGACCGGCGCGTAGTCGGCGCCGCGGGTGGTCTCGCCGACCCAGACCGGCGCGGACACGATGACGTCGCCGTCGGCCTGCGTGGCCACGATGTAGAAGTAGTCGCCGTCGGCAGCGGGCAGCTCCGGCGTCACCCGCACCGACCGGCCGGACACCGCGGGCGCCTCGTACGCCACCGCGCCGTCGTTCGTGCGCACCCGCACGGACGTGAACGCGTCGGCGTCGTCGGGGTCGGTGAGCCCGATGTCGAGCGCGACCGAGGTGGTGTCCGCCGGCAGGATCGAGCCCATCAGCCGCCCGTTCGCGCCGAACTCGAGCCTGGTGTTCACGTCCTGCGTCGAGTACATGCTGCGCTCGCGCATCGCCCGGTAGACGCCGTCGCGGCTCTTCTCCGCGGCCCACACGCCGGTGATCGACTCGTCACCGGTCACCCAGTTGGCGCTGTGCTCGTCGCCGTTCCACACCGGCGCCAGGTGCCAGCCCTTGTCCAGCGCGATCTGGAACTGGGCCAGGTTGGTCGCGTTCTTCACCTCGATGAGGTCGATGCGGTCGTCGACCTCGGGGTCGAGGTGCGCGAAGGCGGCGAAGTCGCCCTTGCCGGCCGGGTCCGGGTGGTTGAACTGCGCGATCGCCTCGGGGTCCTGCTTCAGCCGGGCGTAGAACGTCGGCAGGTCGTACTTGAGGTCGCCGGTCGCGGCGCCGAACGACAGCGAGTCGCCTTCGCTTCGCGCCGTCGTGAACCAGTCGGTGTTGAACAGGTTCATGTGGCCCGAGGTGTCGTACCAGGTGATCTCCTCGGCCGGGAGCGTCACCAGGTCGTCCTGCTCGGCGTTGAACGCGTCGGACTCCTCGTGCAGGTAGCGCCACTCGTCCGACACGGCGTCGCGCCAGTCGGCGGTGAAGTCGTCGCTGTTGCGCCGGTCGTAGAGCACGTCGTGCTCGGACACCGTGAAGAAGTCGGCGTCGCTGTTCTCGGCGACGTGCTCGAACGCGTCACGCGGCGTCTCGACGCCGTCGCTGACCTCGGTGTGCGCGTGGAACTCGCCGGTGTACCAGGTCCGCCCCAGGTAGGACGGCCGCTCCTCCTCCGCCCGTGCCGGTAGGGCGGCCGCGGAGACGGCCAGCACCAGCGCGGCGGCCAGCGGGACGGGGACGGATCGGGCGGAGAGCGACACCTGCGACTCCTCGGGACGGACGGCGCGAAACGGCACGAGACCGTCCGCCACCGTGCCCGGCCCACATGACCGGCGCCTGGTGTCCGCGACGACGGCAGGTGACCAGCCGGTGAACTACCGGCCGGTAGACCCCCGGCCCGGCCGGTGATCGACAACTCCGAAAAGTGTCCGAATTGTGGGCCAACATTTCGGACGCGTAACGATTCCGGGCCGTCACGCAGCGTGTCGATCATGTCAAGAAGCGACGAAGGCGCAGCTCAATGCGGCTGACCCTACTCATGGAATGCAGCTACGAGATCGTCACGGCATGGCCGGCATAGCTCAAGAGGTCCAACCTCTCGTTATGGTGTGCCCTCAATAGAGGTTGGACCACTTGGAGAAGCCGATGCAGAAACCAGGCGTGCGCTACCGGGGCTACCGCAGTTTCGACTACCTCGAACCGCACACCGACTTCCGCGTCTTCGACCTCGCCCAGGAGATCGGCCGCGTACCGGCGTACGACCTCGGGCTGGACGAGGAGCAGACGCGGCGGGTGACGGAGATCCTCGGCCGTGAGCACGTCATCTCCCTGCACGAGCACCCGAAGATCCTCACGACGGACCCGACGCTGCTGAAGGAGTACAACGGCACCGGCCGCAACGCCTTCGGGTTCGAGGGGATCGCCCGGTCGGGCATGACCGCGTTCTTCGACAACTTCATGAACGGCACCAACACCGTCACGTCGGAGCACGGGTGGAAGTGGAACGACGTCGTCTTCGACCTCGGCCTGCGCTTCGCCGACGTCGCGCAGCAGGACCACGTCGTCCTCGCGCGCACCGTCGCGGACCTGGAGAAGGCCAAGGCCGAGGGGCGCATCGCGATGATCGCCGGGCTCGAGGCCGCGACCGCGATCGAGAACGAGCTGGACCGCCTCGACATCCTCTACGGGCTCGGCGTGCGGCAGATGGGCATCGCCTACTCGATGGCCAACCAGCTCGGCGCCGGGCTGGCCGAGCCGCAGGACGGCGGGCTCACGCTGTTCGGCGGCCGCGCCGTCGAGCGGATGAACACGCTCGGCATCGCCATCGACATCTCGCACTCGTCGGACCGCACCAGCCGCGACGTCATCGAGCGATCGTCGGTGCCGGTGTTCATCACGCACGCCGGCGCGCGCACGGTCTGGCCGACCAACCGGATGAAGCCCGACGACGTCATCGTCGCCTGCGCCGAGCGGGGCGGCGTCATCGGCATCGAGGCGGCGCCGCACACGACGCTGTCCGAGCAGCACCCGGAGCACTCGCTGGAGTCGGTCATGGACCACTTCCAGTACTGCGTCGACCTGGTCGGCATCGACCACGTCGCGTTCGGGCCCGACACCAACTTCGGCGACCACGTCGGGCTGCACGACTCGTTCACCGGGCATCTCAGCATCGCCGGCGCGCACGGGCACGTGGACCATCCGCGGGTCCCGTACGTCGCCGGCGTCGAGAACCCGGCGGAGAACTTCACCAACATCGTCGGCTGGCTGGTCAAGCACGACTGGTCCGACGACGACATCAGCAAGGTCATCGGTCTGAACATCCTGCGCGTACTCAAGGAGGTCTGGTGAAGGGCACGATCGGACACATCCGCAAGGCCGGCGCGGCACTCGCCGTCGCGGCACTCGTCGCGACCGCGGGCTGCTCGCTCAACGAGGGCGGCGGCGAGTCCGCCGGCGGCTCGAACGACGGTTCGGGCGAGCAGGCCGGTGGCGCCACGCTGCGCATCGGCACGACGACGGACATGGAGAACTTCAACCCGCTGCAGTCGCTCTCGAAGACCGACAGCTGGATCCTCAACGCCACCTACCCGACGCTGCTGCGCATCGACGGCAACGCCCAGAAGGTGCCGGAGCTGGCCGAGGAGTACACCACCGAGGCCGACGGCAGCGTCGTCGTGTTCCACCTGCGTGACGACTTCGAGTGGTCCGACGGCACGCCGGTGACGGCGAAGGACGTCGCGTTCACCGCCCAGGCGATCATGGACTACCAGCTGGGCAACGTCGCGGCGAAGCTCACCTGGGTCACCGGCATCGAGGTGCGCGACGACCAGACCGTCGCGTTCACGCTGAGCGAGCCGTACGCCCCGTTCGCCGAGGGCGTCGGGTTCTGGATGCGGATCGTGCCCGAGCACATCTTCAGCCAGGTCGGCGACGTCTCGCAGTTCGCCAACGACGCCGACTGGGTCGGCGCCGGCGCGTACATCCTCGACTCCGCCACCAAGGGCCAGCGGTACACCCTGAAGGCGAACGAGAACTACCCGTACGCCCCCGAGGGCGGCGCCGCCGTCGAGACCGTCGAGTACGTCGTCTACCCCGACGTCAACACGATGATCCTGGCGCTGCGCAACGGCGACATCGACCTCATGGGCACGCCGGTCCCGGTGTCCGCGGTGGCCTCGCTGGAGACCGAGGAGAACATCGAGGTCGAGACGGTCGGCTCGCTCGGCTTCGCGCACCTCACCTACAACATGCAGAACCCGGTGCTGGCCGACCAGGCGGTGCGGCAGGCGCTGTCGATGGTCGTCGACAGCAAGTCGATCATCGAGACGATCCTGCAGGGCGACGGCCAGGAGATGGTCGGCCCGATCTCGCCGATCTTCGCCGACTACGACAACACCGACCTCGAGGCGTACCCGTTCGACCCCGAGGGCGCCCGCGCGCTGCTCGAGGGCGCCGGCTACACCGACGCCAACGGCGACGGCATCCTCGACGACCTGGCCTTCGAGATGGTCTGCGACCAGTCCAACGCCAACCTCACCCGGGTGGCCGAGGTGGTCCGCGACGACGCCGCCGAGGCGGGCATCCAGATCGACCTCGCCTGCATCGAGCGGAACACGTTCCTCAGCCGGACCCGCGGCGGCGAGTACGACATCGACCTGTCGCAGTGGGGCGTCTTCGACAACCCGATGGACCAGCTGCGCAGCACCTACCTGTCGTCCAACCCGGGCGGGATCAACTACAACCTGGTCGCCGATCCGGAGCTGGACGCCCTGGTGAACGACGCCGCGGTGACGGCCGACCCGGACCAGTTCGTGGAGAAGATCAAGGGCATCGACGCCTACGTGCACGACCAGGCGCTGCTGACCCCGCTGTACGTGGAGAACTTCCGCTTCGCGTACCGCGGTGACCGGTTCACCGGCTTCGACCCGTCGCCGTCGGACCTGCTCGGCATGGTCACCGGCTACTCGCTGTCCCAGGTCACGACGGTCGACTGACCGTCCGTCCACGTCCACTCATCGGGAGGGTGGGTAGCACACCGTGTTGAGGTATGCCGCGAGTCGGCTGTTCCGCGCGATCCTGACCATCTGGATCGCCGTGACGGTGACGTTCTTCCTGCTGCGGCTGCTGCCGGCGGACCCCACCCTCCTGGTGGTGGAGGGCGACATGACCCCGGAGATGCAGGACGCGCTCCGGAGTCAGTACGGCCTGGACAAGCCGATCCTCCAGCAGTACGTGCTCTACCTGGGCCAGCTGGTCCAGGGCAATCTCGGTGTCTCGTTCCGGCAGCTGGTGCCGGTCAGCGAGCTGCTGCTGAACCGGCTGCCGTGGACGCTGCTGCTGGCCGGCTCGGCGTTCGTGCTGACACTGCTGATCGGCATCCCGCTCGGCGTGAAGGCGGCCGTCGGCCGCGGCGGCATGGTCGACCGCGCCGTGCAGTTCTTCGGCATCACGTCGAACGCGCTGTTCATCCCCAGCGTCGCGATCCTGCTGCTGGTGGTGTTCGGGTCGAACCTCGGCTGGTTCCCGATCGGGCAGGCCATCGACCCGGACACCCGCGGGCTGGCCGCGTACGTCTCACTGCTGCACCATCTGGCGCTGCCGTTGTTCTCGCTGGTGCTGGTCCAGCTCGGGCCGTACGCGCTGACGCTGCGGACGAACATGGTCGAGGTGCTCGGTGAGGACTACATCACCAGCGCCCGCTCGCGCGGGCTCACCCACCGCCGGGTGGTGTGGCGGCACGCGCTGCGCAACGCGGTGCTGCCGGCGCTGATGCTGATGGGCCTGCAGCTCGGCACGCTGATCGGCGGCGCCGTGCTGACCGAGACGGTGTTCGCCTATCCGGGCGTCGGCCGGCTGATCTTCGAGTCGGTGCAGCAGCTGGACTTCCCGGTGCTGCAGGGCGCGTTCGTCATCCTCGCGGTGACGGTGGTGCTGGCGAACCTGCTCACCGACCTGCTCTCGATGGTTCTCAACCCAAGGATCCGCACATGAGCACCGAGCCGCAGTCCCTCGTCGCCGACCCCCAGGCGGCGGTGCTGACCAGCACCCGGCGCCGTCGATCCGGAGGCTTCTTCTCCGCGCCGTCCGGCTGGCTGTCCGTGGGCGTGCTGGCGCTGTTCGCGCTGGTCGCGATCTTCGGGCCGCTGTTCGTGGACTCTCCCAGCGGCCTGGGCACCGACATCCTGCAGCCGCCGTCCGCGTCGCACTGGTTCGGCACCGACGACCTCGGCCAGGACGTGTTCGCCCAGGTCGTGTGGGGCACCCGGATCAGCCTGCTGGTCGGGGCGGTGGCGTCGCTGATCGCGATCTGCATCGGCACGCTGCTGGGCCTGGCCGCCGCCTACGTGAAGCGGCTGGACCCCGTCGTCACCACCGCCACCGACGTCATGCTGTCGCTGCCGATGCTGCCGCTGATGATCCTGGTGACGGCGCTGGCCGGGCCGAGCGTCGTCACGCTGATCACCGTCATCGGGCTGCTGTCGTGGCCCGAGGTGACCCGGATGATCCGGGCGAACGGGCTGGTCGTCGCCGCGATGCCGTACATCGACGGCGCCCGCGTGCTCGGCGCCGGCGCGTCGCGCATCATCTCCCGCGAGATCCTGCCCGCGGTCATGCCGCTGGTCGTCGTCAACGTGCTGCTCACCGCGGCCCGCGCGGTCATCGCCGAGGCCGGGCTGTCGTTCCTCGGCATGGGCGACCCGTCGTCGTGGTCGTGGGGCCGCATCCTGCTCAACGCGCAGCGCTCCGGGACCATCGCGTCGGCCTGGTGGCAGACGCTGTTCCCGTCGCTGGCGATCCTGCTGCTCGTGCTGGCCGCGACCATCGCCGGCATCCGCTACAACGACTCGCGCGACCCGCGCACCCGAGGAGTGTGACCCGTGCACCTGCCCGACTCGTTCTACCTCGGTGCGCTCGACCGCGTGGTCGAGCGGCTCGGCGCCGACGGCCACGACGGCCTCCTGGTCACCCATCCCGCCGACGTCGCCTACCTCGTGGGGTTCTGCTACGCGGTCACCGAGCGCCCGGTGTACCTGTGGATCGGCGCCGACCACGACCGGTTCGTGCTCGTGCCCGAGCTGGACCGCGAGTACGCCGAGCAGCAGCGCATCCACGCGCCCGTCCAGACCTACTTCGAGTACCCCGGCGTCACCAGCCCCGAGGAGATCCTGGGACAGTTGCTGCGCCACCGTGGCCTCGGCTCGGCCCGCATCGCCTACACGTCGTCGATCTCGGTCGGGACGTTCGACCGGCTGCGCGGCGAGCTGCCGGACGCCACCTGGACGACGACGGACGTCGTCGCCGGGCTGCGGCTGACCAAGGCGCCGGAGGAGATCGCGCTGCACCGGCAGGCCGCGGACATCTGCGACTCCATGCTGGCCGCCGGCCGCGCCTACATCGAGGACGCCATCGCCGCGGGCGGCGAGCTGCCCCGCGAGGGCGAGATCGCCCGGCACGTCATCGGCCACGGCACCGACCTCGTCTACCAGCGCTACGACCACGTGGTGTTCACGACGAAGCTGGCCGGCGGGCTTGTTTACGCCGGGCCGAACGCCGCCAACCCGCACGGCCTGCCCAGCAGCCGCCGGCTCCAGCGCGGCGACACGCTGATCCTGTCGCTCGGCGCGGCCGTGCTGAGCCGGTTCGTCGAGAGCGAGCGGACGTTCGTCATCGGCGAGCCGAGCGCGGACCAGCGCCGCTACTTCGAGACCGCCCGCACCGCGCAGCACGTCGGCACCGAGGCCATGCGCGTGGGCCGCACCTGCGCCGACGTCAACGCCGAGTGCCTCGGCGTCATCCGCGACGACGGGCTGGGCGAGTACCTGCGGCACCGTCAGGGCCACGGCATCGGCGTGCAGCAGCACGAGGCGCCGTGGGTCGAGGACGGCGACCCGACGCCGCTGGCTCCCGGCATGGTGCTGTCCAGCGAGCCGGGCGTCTACGTCCCCGGCCACGGCGGCTACCGCATCTCCGACACCGTGCTGGTCACCGACGACGGTCCCGAGCGGCTCACCACCTACCCGCGCACCCTCGAGGAGAACGTGATCCCGGCATGACGACCTCCCGCATCCACACCGAGACCATCAACGGCGCGCGCCTCGTCATCGAGGAGCTCGGGCCGCAGGACGCGCCGGCGATCGTCGTCCACCACGGCGCGCCCGGCCTGGGCTCGCGGGCCGAGCCGCTGCGCTCGTTCGGCCCGTTCGCCGACGCCTACCGCATCGTGACGTTCGACGCCCGCGGCTCCGGCTCGTCCTCCGACGACGGCCCGTTCAGCCACGAACAGTGGGTCGCCGACATCGAGGAGATCCGCACCCGGCTCGACCTCGGCGACATCGTCATGGCCGGCGGCTCCTACGGCGGCTTCCTGGCGATGGAGTACACGCTGGCGCACCCGGAGCGGGTCCGCGCGCTTGTGCTGCGCGACACCGCCGCCGACACCTCGCACGACCACCTCGCAGTCGAGCGGGCCCGCGACTTCGACGTCGTCCCGATCGACCCGTGGGCGATCGAGCGCATCGGCACCGGCGGCTTCGCCGACAACACCGAGTTCGAGCGGTACTGGCGGGCCATCCTGCCGCTCTACGACCACAAGTACGACCCCGCCGCGGTCGAGCGGAAGGCGGCCAACACCCAGTACCACTACGCGACGCACAACGCGGCGTTCGGCGTGAACATGCCGAAGTACGACCTCACCGGGCGGCTGCCGGAGATCGACTGCCCGGTGCTGGTCACCGTCGGGCGGCACGACTGGCGCACGCCGGTGCCGGCGTCGGAGCTGATCGCGAGCACCGTCGCGGACGGCCGGCTGGTCGTGTTCGAACACTCCGGCCACTCGCCGCAGCTGGAGGAGCCGGAGCTGTTCCAGGCGACGGTGCGCGGCTTCCTGCGCGACGTCGGAGTCACCCCTCATGGCTGAGACGATGGTCGCACCGCCGCGCAAGCCCGCCGAGGGCGCGCCGGTCCTGAGCGTGCGCGACCTCAGCGTCGAGTTCGACACCCGCGACGGCGTCCGGCCGGTCGTGCAGAACGTCAGCCTCGACGTGTACGCCGGGCGCACGCTGGCGGTGCTGGGCGAGTCCGGCTCCGGCAAGTCGGTCACCGCGCGCTCCGTCATGGGCCTCATCGACCCGCCCGGGCGCATCACCGGCGGCCAGGTGCTGTTCGACGGCAGGGACCTGGTCACGGTCTCCGCCGAGGAGCGGCGGCTGGTCAGCGGCGAGCAGATCGCGATCGTCTTCCAGGACGCGTTGTCCGCGCTCAACCCGGTCTTCTCCGTCGGCGAGCAGATCGCCGAGCTGCTGCGCACCCGGCGCGGGCTGAGCCGGCGCGAGGCCGCCGCCGGCGCCGTCGACCTGATGGCGCGGGTGCGCATCCCGGCGGCGCAGCGGCGGGCCAAGGAGTACCCGCACCAGTTCTCCGGCGGCATGCGCCAGCGCGCGATGATCGCCATGGCGCTGGCCCTCGAACCGAGGGTCCTCATCGCCGACGAGCCCACCACGGCGCTCGACGTCACCGTCCAGGCGCAGATCATGGACCTGCTGCTGGACCTGCAGGACGAGACCGGCATGGGGATGATCCTCATCACCCACGACCTCGGCGTCGTCGCCGAGACCGCCGACACGCTGGCCGTCATGTACGCGGGACGCATCGTCGAGCGCGGCCGCGTCGACGACGTGTTCGCCAGGCCCGCGCACCCGTACACCCGCGGCCTGCTGCACTCGATCCCGCGGCTGGACCGCGAGGACGAGGCGCTGTGGGCGATCCCGGGCTCGCCGCCCACCGTGCTCAGCCGGGTCGCCGGGTGCGCGTTCGCGAGCCGCTGCGACGTCGCGATCGACCTGTGCACGACGTCGCGCCCGGACCTCACGCAGGTGCTCCCGGCCGGCCGGGCCAGCGCCTGCCACCGTCACGAGGAGGTGCTCCATGGCCGCGTCTGAGCCGGTGCTCTCGGTCGAGAACCTGACCCGGCACTTCGCCGGTCGCCGCGCCGTCCTGCCCGGACGCCCGGCACCGGCCGTCCGCGCCGTCGACGGCGTCAGCTTCCAGCTGCACGCCGGCGAGACGCTCGGCATCGTCGGCGAGTCCGGCTGCGGGAAGTCCACGCTGGCCCGGATGATCGTTGGGCTGGAGACGCCGACGTCGGGCGTCGTCCGGTTCCGCGGCACCGACGTCCACGCCGTCCGCGGCCGCCAGGCCCGCGAGCTGCGCCGCCGCGTGCAGATCGTGCTGCAGGACCCGTACACATCGCTGAACCCGCGGCGCACCGTCCGCGAGCTGCTGCGCCAGCCGTTCGAGATCCACCGCGACCTGCTGCCGCGCAAGCAGCAGGCGGCCCGCGTCGCCGAGCTGGTCGAGCTGGTCGGCCTGGACCCGGACCACCTCGACCGGTACCCGTTCCAGTTCTCCGGCGGGCAGCGCCAGCGCATCGGCATCGCCCGCGCGCTCGCGCTCTCCCCCGACGTCATCGTCTGCGACGAGCCGGTGTCGGCGCTGGACGTGTCGATCCAGGCGCAGGTCGTGAACCTGTTCCAGCGGCTGCAGCGCGAGCTCGGACTGGCCTATGTGTTCATCGCGCACGACCTGTCCGTCGTCCGGCACATCTCCGACCGCGTCGGCGTGATGTACCTCGGCAAGCTGGCCGAGCTGGGCTCGCGCCGCGACGTCTACGACGCGCCGCGGCACCCCTACACGTCGGCACTGCTGTCCGCCGTGCCGATGCCGGACCCGCAGCTGCGGGGCCGGCGCACCCGCCGGCTGCTCGAGGGCGACCCCCCGAGCCCGGTGGACCCGCCGTCCGGCTGCCGGTTCCGCACCCGCTGCTGGAAGGCGACCGACGAGTGCGCGACCGTCGAGCCGCTGCTCGCCGGCGACGACCGGCACCGTCAGGCGTTCGCCTGCCACCACCCGATGCCTGTCCAGACCGCATGAACACGAGGAGCACAGTGACCACGTCCCCCGCCCCCGCGTACGACGGCTACCGCGCGTACTCGTACCTGAAGGCCGGCGCCGACTACCAGGACTTCCGGCTGGCCGCCGAGATCGGCCGCGTCCCCGCCTACGACGGCGGTCTGACGGAGGACGAGCGGGCCCGGGTGGCCCGGCTGCTGGCCGAGAACGTCGTGATCTCGCTGCACGAGCACGCCGTCGTCCTGCCGGAGGACCCGGACGAGATCCGCCGCTACAACCGCACCGGCCGGCAGCGCACCGGCTACGAGGGCCTCGCCCACTCCGGGCTGACCGCCGTGGTCGACAACTTCATGGCCGGCGCGTCCTGCGTCACCAGCCAGCACGGCTGGAAATGGGACGACATGATCTACGCGCTCGGCTTCCGGCTGGCCGACCTCGCCAAGCAGGACTTCGTCGTGCACGCGACCACCGTGCAGGACATCCGCGACGCCAAGGCGGCCGGCAAGGTCGCGCTGATCGCCGGTCTCGAGTGCGCCACGATGATCGAGAACGAGCTGGACCGCATCGACATGCTGTACGGGTTCGGCGTGCGCCAGCTGGGCATCGCCTACTCGCAGGCCAACCTGCTCGGGTCCGGGCTGTCGGAGCGCTCCGACGCCGGCCTGACGCACTTCGGCCGGCGCGCCGTCGAGCGGATGAACAAGCTCGGCATGGCCATCGACATCTCGCATTGCGGCGACCGCACCGGCCTCGACGTCATCGAAGCGTCGTCCGTCCCGGTGATGATCACCCACGCCGGCGCCCGCGCCGTCTGGCCGATCCCGCGGCTCAAGCCGGACGACGTCATCAAGGCCTGCGCGGAGCGCGGCGGGATCATCGGCATCGAGGCCGCGCCGCACACCACGCTGTCCGAGGCGCACCCGGAGCACTCGCTGGAGTCCTTCATGGACCACTTCCAGTACTGCGTCGACCTCGTCGGCATCGACCACGTGACGTTCGGCCCGGACACCATGTTCGGTGACCACGTGGCGGTGCACCGGACGTACGCCGGCAACTACGCCCACAAGGACGAGAACCGCATCGAGCACCCGCTGGTCGACTACGTCGCCGGCGTGGAGAATCCGGGCGAAAGCTTCCATAACATCACCGGGTGGCTGCTGCAGCACGGCTACTCTGATGCGGACATCGCGAAGGTGCTCGGGGGCAACACCATGCGGGTGCTGGAGGCGGTGTGGCGCTCCACCGATGACGGCCGATGAACACGCACGAGGGTGGTAGTCGATCATGAGGCGGGACTCCGCGGCGCAGAGCGCCCTGTTGCGGCTGCGTCACCTGATCGCGACCGAGTTCGCGCCGGGTGACCGGCTGCCGCCGGAGAAGGAGCTGGCCGAGACGCTGGAGGTGTCGCGGACGACGGTGCGCGAGGCGCTGGTCGTGCTGGCCGCCGAGGACATCGTCACCCGCCAGTGGGGCGCCGGCACGTTCGTGAGCCAGCCGCCGAAGGTGGCGTCGCTGAACATGTCGTCGATCGAGTCCTACCGCGACCGCGTCGGCGCCAGCGGCCGCGTCGTCACGCTCCTGGACGCGTCCTGCGAGCTGATGCCGTCGCCGGCCGCCGCGGCGGCGGCGCTGCAGCTGGAGCCCGGCGCGAAGGCGTGGCACGTGCGCCGGCTGTTCGCCGTCGACGGCGCCCCGTCGGCGCTGATGAGCGAGATCGTCCCGGCCCGGCTGTTCGGCCGGCCGCTCGACCCCAGCCCCATGCTGCGCATCGAGACGTCGCTGTACGAGCTGCTCAACCGGCACACCGCAGGCGCCGCCATGCACGCGTCGACGGAGCTGGAAGCGGTCTGCGTCCACGGCGACGACGCCCGCGCGCTCGACCTCGCCGACGGCGCCCCGGCGCTGCGGGCGACCCAGACCACGTTCGCCCGCCGCGGCGAGCCGGTCGCCCACGGCGTGTCGTTCCAGCGCACCGACCTGGTGCGCATGCGCATCACCAGGTGAGCACACTTTCCCGCTCCGACAGGCGCAGATCGGGCCTTGGCCCTATGCTCGTGCCGCCGATCTCACCGCGGGAGGATCATCGTGGCTGGACGCAGCAGGAAGAAGAAGGAGGTCGTCCGGGTCGAGTCCGCCCCGGAAGCCACGACCGAGCACTCTGACGACCGACCCACCTGGACACCCACGCCCGAGGCGAAACAGCAGGCCACGAAGTTCCGGCTGATCGCCGCCGGGCTCTGGTTGCTGGCCATCGCCGGCGAGGCGTTCGCCATCTTCTGGGTGCTCCGCCAGGACCCCGTCAACATGGTCCTGCTGATCGCCATGATCGTCGTGATCGGCGCGCTCGCCATCGGCGGGTCGCTGCTGTGGAAGCGGGCCAACCGGCTCGATCCGGCGTCGAAGAGCGAACCGACCCGGTTCTTCGTCCAGAACCAGCTCGGCGCGATCATCACCGTCATCGCGTTCCTGCCGCTGATCGTGCTGATCTTCGCCAACAAGGACATGGACGGCAAGCAGAAGGGCATCGCCGGCGGCATCGCGGTGGCCGTCGCCGCCGTGGCGGTGTACTTCGGCATCGACTTCGACTCGCCCTCGGTCGAGCAGTACACCGAGGAATCGAACATCATCGAGCAGCTGACCGGCGAGGACCTCGTCTACTGGACCAAGTCCGGCACCGTCTTCCACGTCTGCGAAGAGGTGCCCGACGTCAACCGCGAGTCGCAGGACGGCCGCATCTACGAGGGCACGGTCGCCGACGCCCACGCCGCCGGCAAGTCGCGGCTGGTCAGCTACTGGCAGCGCGAGGCGGTCAACTACTGCGGGTACACCCAGGAACAGGTCGACGCGGTCGAGGCCGGCACCTCCGGCTCCGGCGACGACGCGACCCCCGAGGACGACGCGACGGCGCCCGCCGAGGACGCCGCCACGCCGTAGCCGGTCAGGCGACCGGAAAGGCCTGCCGGAACAGCTGCTCCGGGTCGTAGCTCGCCTTGACGGCGGCCAGCCGGCGGCTGGTCTCCGGCGGGTACAGCTCGGCCACGTCGGCCGGGTCGAGCGAGCTCATCAGGTTGCCGTAGGCGCCGCCGGTGTGCGGGGCGAGCGTCGCCCAGTAGGCGTCGAACGCCGCGCGCGCCTCCGGCGCCGGTGACAGCGCGGCGGCCGAGAGGAAGGCCTCGCTGTCGCGGTGGGCGAACGCCGTCTCGGTGCCGGCCACCCGGGCGACGGCGCCGCCGAGGGCGCGCACCTGGCCGACCACGGGCGGGCCGGCGGTGAGCCCGGCCAGGTACCGGTCGATCAGCTCGTCGCTGAGGTCGGTGGTCAGGCGGTTGCGTACCAGCGGCCGCGCACCGCCCGGCGGCACCGGGGGCGGCGGGGCGAGGATCTCGCCGTACGGCCGTACCCGCAGGTCCAGCACCGACGCGTCGCCGAGGCGGAGCAGCGGCTCGACCACGTTCTCGGCCGCCGCGGCGTCGCCGTGCGCCACGCAGACGCCGACCACCAGCGAGTGCGGCGCGAAGCCCTCCGGCAGCAGCACCACCATCGACGTCAGCTCGTCCGGCGCCGCCCGCATGGCGTCGCGCCAGCCGCGCAGGACGGTGGCCGCGTCACCGCGCGGATAGCCGATGTGGCCGAAGTACACCTCCGGCACCGGCTGGGCAATCACCTCGAACGCGGTGACGACGGCGAAGGCGCCGCCACCGCCGCGCAGCGCCCAGAACAGGTCGGCGTTCTCGGCGGCGCTGGCCCGCAGCACCCGCCCGTCGGCGGTGACGACCTCGGCCGCGACCACGGAGTCGATGGTGAGGCCGAACCGGCGCACCATCCAGCCGATGCCGCCGCCGAGGATCAGCCCGCCGACGCCGACCTCAGTGGTGTCGCCGGAGGAGATCACCAGGCCGTGCGGCTTCAGCGCCTCGGTGACGGCGGCCCAGCGGGCCCCGGCGCCGATGCGGACCAGGCGGCGGTCCGCGTCGAGCACCTCGACGCCGTCGAGCGGGCCGAGGTCGAGCACGATGCCGCCATCGTTGGTGGCGAACCCGGGGAAGCCGTGCCCGCCACTGCGCACCGACAGCAGCAGGTCGTGCTCGCGGGCCGCGGCGACGGCGCGGCGGACGTCGTCGATGCTGTGCGCCCGGACGATCAGGGCCGGGCTGCCTTGACGTTGGTAGGTGTTGCGGTGGGTGTCGTACGCGTCGTCGCCGGGGCGGATCAGCTCGCCGTCGACGACCAGTGTGGAAACGTCGCTCATACCGGGTCGACGAACGACCGGCCGTCCAGGGGACGACCGGCGTCAGAGTTCTTCCAGCCGCCGGGTCAGGAACCGCCGCTCCGGCGTCGTCGTGGCGAGATCGAGCGCGCGCCGGTACGCCGTGCCGGCCTCGGCGTCGCGGCCCAGCCGGCGCAGCAGCTCGCCGCGAGTGGAGTGGAAGTACAGGTAGCCGTCGAGGTCGAGGCGGTCGACGGCGCTCAGCGCGGCCGCAGGGTCGCCGGCCTGGGCCAGCGCCACGGCCCGGTTCAGCTCGACCACGGGCGAGCCGGTCAGCTCGGCCAGCCGGCGGTACAGCCCGGCCACCCGCGGCCAGTCGATCCGCTCGCGGGTCTGCAGCGACGCGATGGCCGCCTGCAGCACGTACGGCCCGCCCCCGCCCAGCTCGATCGCGCGGTTCAGCTCCGCCCGGCCGGCCGCCAGCAGCGACCGGTCCCACAGGCTGCGGTCCTGGTCCTCGAGCAGCACGAGGTCGTCGCCGTCGAACCGGGCCGCCTGGCGGGCCTGGTGGATCAGCATGAGCGCGACCAGCCCGTGCACCTCGGGCTGGTCGTCCAGCAGCGCGGCCAGCACCCGGCCCAGCCGGATCGCCTCGGCGCCGAGGTCGACCCGGCCGCTGTAGCCCTCGTTGTAGATCAGGTAGATGATCGCCAGCACGGCATCGAGGCGATCCGGCAGCAGCCGCTCGTCGGGCACCGCGAACGGGATGCCGGCCGCCTTGATCTTGGCCTTGGCCCGGGTCAGCCGGCGCTTCATCGTCTCCTCGGAGACCAGGAAGGCGCGCGCGATGTCCGCGGTCTCGAGGCCGCCGAGCGCGCGCAGCGTCAACGCCACCTGCCCTTCCAGCGCCAGCGCCGGGTGGCAGCAGGTGAAGATCAGCTCGAGCCGTTCGTCCTTGATCACGGTGTCGTCGACCTCGTCCATGGTGGCCTCCGGTGCCGGCAGGAGGTGCAGCTTGCCGGCCAGCGTCCGCTCGCGGCGGATGCGGTCGATGGCCCGGTTGCGCGCCGTCGTCACCAGCCACGCGGCCGGATTGTCCGGCGGGCCGGTCTCGGGCCAGCGCGCGGCGGCGATCGCGAACGCCTCCTGCGCGGCCTCCTCCGCGCGGTCGAGGTCGCCGAGGTACCCGGCGAGCGAGGCCAGCACCCGGCCCCACTCGTCGCGGAAGACCTGCTCGAGCATGGTCAGCGCAGCGCCACCAGCGGACGCACCTCGACCACGCCGCCGTGGCGGGCCACCGGGACGGATTCGGCCAGCGCGATGGCTTCGTCGAGGTTCGCCGCCTCGATGATGCAGATGCCGCCGAGCACCTCTTTGGTGTCGGCGAACGGGCCGTCGGTCAGCAGCGTCCGTCCGGCCGCCACCCGCACGGTGGTGGCCGTCTCGGGCGGCTGCAACTGCGCGCCGGTGAGGAACCGGCGGTCGTCGCGCAGGGCCTCGTACTCGACCTGTGCCGCGGCCTGCTCGGACTCGGACAGCTCGGCCTCGTGGCCGCGATCGGCGTAGAACATCAGGGCGTACTGCATGGAAACCTCCGAAGGCGCGCGCTCTCACCACTATGACGAGACAGCCACCCGGAATGGGACGCGGACGCGACTATTGCTTCAGGATGCGCACCTCTCGCGGACCGAGGACCAGCTCGTCGCCCCGCCAGACCACCTGGCGCTCCTCGCCGCGGTGGTTGAGGAGGAAGGTCGCGTCACCGCGGACGATCGCCTCGACGCCGTCGGCGCAGCGGTCCAGCACGCCGTCGACGCCGGCGGCGGCGAGCAGGGCGCCGGTCACCCGGCCGAGGCCGTCCGCGTCGGGATGGGTGGCGACGTACCAGGCGGTGCCGGCGCCTGCGGTGTTGCGGGTGACGGCCGGCCAGCCGGCGACGTCGCCGGCGGCGAAGGTGGCCAGGACGTCGGCGCCCTCGGCGTGGGTGTACTCGCTCCACAACCGGCCGGTGAGCGGGCCCAGCTCACCGTCGACGGGGATGTCCGGCGGCTCGGCGCCCGGCGGGCCGGCCAGCGGCGCGAACTCCTCGACCCGGACGCCCAGCGTGGCGGCCAGCGGGCCGAGGTAGCCGGACGAGTGGACGTGCAGCGACTCGTCGAGGACGCCGGACTGGAAGGTGACCGCCAGCGTCCCGCCGGACGCCGCGTACGCGTGCAGCCCGTCGAGCGCGGCGGCGTCAGCGGCGAACAGCACCGGCGCCACGACCAGCGAGTACGCGGAGAGATCGGCGCCGGGCCGGACGAAGTCGACCGTCACCGACCGGTCCCAGAACGCCCGGTACCAGTCGGTGACGATGCCGAGGTAACTCAGCGCCGTCGGCCGGGACGGCTGCTCCAGCGCCCACCAGGAGGTCCAGTCGAACACGATCGCGACGCGGGCCGGCACCGGCTGCCGCTCGACCCAGCCGAGCTCGCCCAGTTCGGCGCCGAGCGCCTCGACCTCGCGGTAGACCCGGGTGTCCGGCCCGCCGTGCGGCACCATCGCGGAGTGGAAGGTCTCGGCACCGCTGGCCGCCTGCCGCCACTGGAAGTACATGATGCCGTCGGCGCCACGGGCCAGCGCCTGCATCGACAGCACCCGGTTGCCGCCCGGCGGCTTCGGCGCGTTGCGCAGCCGCCAGTTCACCGCGCTCGGCGCCTGCTCCATCAGCACCCACGGCCGGTCGCCGGCCAGTGAGCGCATGAGGTCGCGGCCCAGCGCGGCGGTCGCCGGCGAGTCCGGGTCGGCCGGGTCGGGGTAGCTGTCGTCGGAGACGAGATCGACCTCCTCGGCCCACCGCCAGTAGTCCAGCCCCCGGAACGGGCCCATGAAGTTGGTGGTGACGGGCACGCCCGGGCTGAGCTCGCGCAGGATCGCCGCCTCGGCACGGTGCAGGTCGAGCAGCGCGTCGGAGCTGAACCGGTCGAAGTCGAGCACCTGGGTCGGGTTGAGCAGCGTCGGCGCGGCGCGCGGCGGCTCGATCTCGTCGAAGTTCGCGTACCGCTGCGACCAGAAGGCCGTCCCCCACGCCGCGTTCAGCGCGTCGACGGTGCCGTACCGCGCGCGCAGCCACGCCCGGAACGCGACGGCGGCGTGCTCGCCGTAGCAGCGGCTCACGTGGCAGCCGAACTCGTTGTTGACGTGCCAGGCGACCAGCGCCGGGTGCGACCCGTAGCGCTCGGCCAGCGCCCGCACCAGCCGCCCGGCCAGCCGCCGGTAGCTGGGTGAGTGCGGGCTGTAGTGCTGCCGGCTGCCGCCGCCGAGCCGCACGCCGTCGGCCGTCACCGGCGCGATGTCCGGGTAGCCGCGCAGCGCCCACGGCGGCGGCGACGCCGTGGCGGTCGCGAGGTCGACGCCGATGCCGCCCGCGTGCAGCCGGCCGAGCACGTCGTCGAGCCACTCGAACTCGAACCGGCCGTCCTCCGGCTCGAGCTGCGCCCAGGAGAACACCCCGACGGTGGCGACGGTGACGCCCGCGCGGCGCATGAGCCGCACGTCCTCGTCCCAGACCTCGCGGGGCCACTGCTCCGGGTTGTAGTCGCCGCCGAACCAGAGCGTCATCGGGTGCTCCCTCTCGTTCCGTGAACGTTCACGGAGACGCTACGCTGACCCTCGAACGCGGGTCAAGGAAGGGGACCGATGGCCGTCGGGCGCATCACCATCGAGGACGTCGCGGCCGCGGCCGGCGTCTCCCGGCAGACGGTCACCCGGGCCATGAACGGCCTGCCCGAGATCAGCGCGCGCACGCGCGACCACGTGCTGCGCACCGCCGCCGAGCTGGGCTATCGGCCCAGTCGGTTCGCCAGCAACCTGGCCGCCCGGCGCAAGGCCCGCTCCGTCGGGCTGGTGCTCGGCTCGCTGCGCAACCCCTACTACACCGAGCTGGCCGCCGAGCTGCTCGACGTCGTGACACCGCGCGGCTGGCAGCTGCTGATGACCTCGCACGAGCAGGGCGACGACGTCGAGCTGGTGGCCGCGCTGAGCGGCCAGACCGACGCGATCGTCGGCTACTTCACCGGCCCCGAGACCGCGCTGGTGGCGGCGGCCCGCGGCGTTCCGCTGGTGCAGGTGGAGCGGACGGCCACCGTGCCCGGCATGCATGCGGTGATCCTCGACTTCGAGGGCGCCATCGAGTCGCTGCTGGACGAGTTGCGCGGGCGCGGCGCCCGGCGCTTCGGCCTGATCGAGTCCGGCCGGCCCGACGGCGACTACCGGCCGACCCGCCGGCGGCGGGCGTACGAGCGGTTCGCCGGGCCCGGCTCCGCCGCCCGGGTCGTCGTCGCCGACGAGTCGATCAGGGGCGGCGCCGACGGCCTGGCTCGGCTGCGCAGCGAGCACCCGGACGTCGACACCGTGCTGGCGTTCAACGACCTCATGGCGATGGGCGCCATCCAGCGGGCCCAGCTCGACGGCGTCGCGGTGCCCGCCGACCTCCGCGTTGTCGGCGTCGACGGACTCTCCCTCGGCGCGGTCATGACCCCCTCGCTGTCGACGCTGTCGATCGACCGGCGCGCGCTGGCCACCGAGGCCGCCGACATCGTCGGCACGCTGCTCGACCGCGCGGAGCCGCCGCCACACCCGTCCGTCGTGCGGACGGTGACGCCGCGGCCGCTCTGGCGCGAGTCAGCCTGACGGAGTCGAGGGTTGACGACCTAACTGTTTGGGTGTTGTATAACGCCATGACAGAGCGAGCGGCCGATGCGAGCGGCCACGAGCCGTGGGAGAGACTGCGCGTCGACCACGGATCCGGCGTCCCGATGTGGGTGCAGCTGAAGACCCAGCTCGAGTACGTCATCGCCACCGGCGCGGTGCCCACCGGCACCCGGCTGCCGTCCGTCCGCGCGCTCTCCGGGCACCTCGGCGTCGCCATCGACACCATCCGCCAGGCCTACGACGAGCTCGGCAAGACCGGGCTGGTGGTGACGCAGCGCGGGGCCGGCACGTTCACCACGCTGCCGGAGTCGGTCGGCAGCGACGCCGCCAGCCCGGACATGACGTGGGCGCGGGCCGACACCGCCGTCGCCGACCTCGTCCGCGCCGGTGCACCGCCGCACGAGGCGGCCCGCGCCATGGCGCAGCGGCTGGCGCTGCTGCGGCGAGGCATCGACGTGGTCTTCGTGGGCGTCGCCGCGTCGTCGGCGCGGTATGCGTCGCTGATCTCGGCGCAGGCCGCGTCCGACTTCGGGCCCGTGCGGCCGGTGGCGCTCGAGGACCTGCGGACCGGACCGGGCGAACCGAGCCTGGGTGAGGCGACCTACGCGATCAGCCTGGCCTTCCACGCCCGCGAGGTCGAGCGGCTGCTCGCCGACCGCCCGGTGCGGGTCCTGACGCTGATGTCCAGGCTCGAGGAGGGCCTGCTGACCGGCCTGCCGCAGCACGACGGACGGCCGCCGGTCATGGTCGCGCGGCCCGAGACGCGGCCGATCTACGCGGACCTGCTGACGGCGCAGCGGCCCGACCTGACCGACCTGCCGTTCGCCAACGACTCCGACCCGGACGCCGTCGCAGCCGCGCTGCGGCAGACCGACGTGGTGCTGCACACGTCGGCCGCTGCCGGCCTGGTGCGCTCGCTCGCGCGCCCCGGACACACCCTGGTCGAACTGACGCACGTCCCGCACGAGAAGTCCCTGCACCAGCTGATCCAGGTCCTGAGAACAGACCGTGAACTGATGCTCGACCTGCAACGCCTGCACATCAGCACGTCCTGACGCATCGGAACCCCTGCCGCGTCCCGCCGCCACGGCCGGACGGCGGCCCGGTCGACGCTGCCCGCGAGCAGCGAGAACGGAGCACACCATGCGCGCCACCCATGTCCTCGCCGCCGTCGTCGCCGCCGGACTGGCCGCGACCGCCTGCGGCTCGTCGGACGACTCCGGCGACTCCGAAGCCAGCACCTCCGACGAGATCACGCTCTCGCTGACCTGGTGGGGCAACCCGGCCCGTGCCGAGGCCACGCAGGAGGCGGTCGCCCTCTTCGAGGAGCGCAACCCGCACATCACCGTCGAGGTCGGCCCGGCGTCGTTCAGCGGCTACTACGACAAGCTGAACACCCAGTTCGCCTCCGGCGCCGCGCCGGACGTCTTCCAGGACGACCAGGTCACGACGTACGCCGACCAGGGCCTGCTGCTCGACCTCGGCGCTTACGACGACGTCCTGGACACGTCCGAGATCGACGACGGGTTCCTCGAGCAGGCGCGGGTCGACGGCACGCTCTACGAGGTGCCCGCGGGCAGCAGCCCGATGGCGCTCGTCCTGCGGCCCGCCGCGTTCGACGCCGCCGGGCTGGAGCCGCCCACGGCCGAGACGACCTGGGACGAGTTCGCCGCGCTCGCCACTGACCTGCAGGCCTCGCTCGACGACGGCACCTGGGCACTGGCCGACAGCAGCGCGCTGCCCAACCACTTCCAGGTCTTCCTGCGCCAGCGCGACCTCGACTGGTTCAGCACCGACGGCTCGGCCCTGGGCTTCGACGCCGACGACCTCGCCGACTGGTGGAGCTACTGGGCCGACCTGCGCGACGCCGGCGCGGTGCCGCCCGCGGACGTGACGGTGGCCAGCGCCGGCGGCGACGTCACCGAGTCGCCCGTGGCGAAGAACCAGGTCGCCATGAGCATCTACGGCACCAGCATCACGCTGCCGAACGACGACTGGACGTACGGCCCGCTGCCCGACGAGGCCGGCCACCCCGGCGTGTACCTGATGCGCTCGAACAGCTGGGCCGTCAACGCCGAGACCGAGCACCCGGACGAGGCCGTCGCACTGGTCGACTTCCTCGTCAACGACCCCGACGCCGGTGAGATCCTCGGGCTGACCCGCGGCGTGCCGCCGAACCCGACCATCGCCGCCGCCGTCAAGCCCGGGCTGGACGCCAAGGAACAGCAGATCGTCGAGTACGTCGAGTACCTGGGCCAGGACGGCAACAGCCGGCCGGCACCCGCCCCGGACCCGGCCGGCACCCGTAACATCCGCTCGGAGATGTTCGACCGCTACTCCCAGGAGGTGCTGTTCGGCCAGCGCGACCCCGGCGAGGCGGCCGAGGAGTTCGTCGCCGAGGCGCAGCAGCTCATCGACTCGACGCACTGAGCCATGACGGGTCTCCACGTGCTCTCCCGCCCGGACGCCGGCGCCGCGCCCGTCCGGGCGGGAGATCCGGGCTCCCCGGCGCCACGCCGCCGCGCCGCGCGGGACTTCACCTGGTCCCGGTCGGGGTATCTCTTCCTCACGCCGTGGTTCGTCGGCGTCGCGGGCCTGGTGCTGGTGCCGCTGGCATTCTCGCTCTACCTCTCGTTCACCGACTACAACCTGCTCAGCTCGCCGGAGTGGGTCGGGCTGGACAACTACCGCCAGCTGTTCGGGGAGGACGACCGGTACCTGCACTCGCTGCGGCTCACCGTCGGCTACGTCCTGCTGGCCGTCCCACTGCAGCTGGCGGCGGCGCTGGCGGCCGCCCTGCTGCTGGCGCCGCGGCGTCGGGGTCAGGGCGTCTACCGCGCGCTCTTCTACCTGCCGTCGCTGCTGGGCGCGAGCGTCGCGGTGTCGATCACCTGGCGCGCGCTGTTCGACTACGGCGGCGGGGCGACCAGCTTCCTGGCGACGTTCGGCATCGAGGAGCGCTCGTGGGTGAACAACCCGTCGTCGGTGCTCTGGGTGATCATCGCGCTGGAGATCTGGCGCTTCGGCGCGCCGATGGTCATCTTCATCGCCGGACTGCAGCAGATCCCTGCCGAGCTGTACGAGGCGGCTGCGCTGGACGGCGCCGGCGCGATCCGCACGTTCACCCGGATCACCGTGCCGATGCTCAGCCCGATCATCTTCTTCAACCTGGTGCTCGGCGTGATCTCGGCGTTCCAGACGTTCACGCCGGCGCAACTGGTCGGTGACGGGCGCGGCGGACCGGCCGACTCGACCCTGTTCTACGCGGTCAACCTGTACCAGCAGGCCTTCGAGTACCAGCGCATGGGCTACGCCTCGGCCATCGCCTGGGTGATGCTCGCCCTCCTGGGCGTCGTGGCCGGCCTGCTGTTCTGGACCTCGCGCAAGTGGGTGCACTATGGCCGCTGACCAGACGACCGCCGCCCCACCCGTCGCGCGGCGGCCGCGCCCGCGCCGCGCCGGAGCGCTGTGGCCGCACGCCGTCGCCGGCCTGTGCCTCGCCGCGCTGCTCTACCCGGTGCTCTGGCTGATCCTGACGTCGTTCAAGCCGACCAGCGAGATCATCGCCGGCGCCTCGTTCTGGCCGCGGACCTGGACGCTGGACAACTTCGTGCAGGGCTGGGACGGCGCCGGGGTGGAGTCGTTCGGCACCTTCTTCCTGAACTCGGCCATCATCGCGACCGCCGCGGTGGTCGGCAACGTCGTCAGTTGCACGCTGGCGGCCTACGCGTTCGGGCGACTGGCCTTCCGCGGCCGGGCGGCGCTGTTCGCCGTCGTGATCGCCATCCTGTTCCTGCCGAAGGAAGTGCTGCTGATCCCGCAGTACACGATCTTCCACCAGCTCGGCTGGACCGACAGCTTCCTGCCGCTGATCGTGCCGCAGTTCCTCGCCCTGGACGCGTTCTTCGTCTTCCTCTCGGTCCAGTTCCTGCGCGGGCTGCCGCGCGAGCTGGACGAGGCCGCGGTCCTCGACGGGTGCGGGCCGTGGCGGCGGCTGTGGCACGTCACGCTGCCGCTGATCCGCCCGGCGATCGCGACCACCGCGATCTTCACCTTCATCTGGACGTGGAACGACTACATGCCGCAGCTGATCTACCTGAACAGCCCGGAGAACTACACACTCTCCGTCGGGCTGCGGATGTTCCTCGACGCCACGTCCGGCTCCGAGCTCGGCCCGATGTCGGCGATGTCGCTGCTCTCTCTGCTGCCGTTGTTCGTCCTGTTCGTCGTGTTCCAACGCCGCCTGGTCAAGGGCATCACCATGACCGGGCTCAAGTGACCGGAGGTCTCGCCGATGCCCGCTCCCCTGATCGTCGTCACCGCAGGCCACAAGACCCCACCGGAGCCCTACGAGAAGGCGGTCGAGCGGGCCGGGGCGCGGCCGCTGGTCCTGACGCCGTCGGGGGCGGTCCCGCCGTTGCCGGACGACGCAGCGGGGTTGGTCCTGGCCGGTGGCGCCTCCGTCGAACCGGCCCGGTACGGCTCCGGTATCGAGCCCGGGGTGACGCCCACGATGGACCCGCCTCGCGACGCCCTGGAGTGGGCGATGATCGACCAGGCGCTGGAGCGCGGCCTGCCGATCCTGGCCATCTGCCGCGGGCTGCAGGTCGTCAACGTCTACTACGGCGGCTCGCTGCACCAGGAGCTCGCGCGCACCTCCTACGCGCCGGTCCACCGCCCTGACCAGGCCCGCAATCACGTCGCCCACCCGGTGCGCGCCCACGGCGGGCGGCTCGCGGAGCTGCTCGGCCCGGACCAGATCTGGGTCAACAGCATCCACCGCCAGGGCGTCAAGCGCCTCGGCACCGGCCTGCTCGCCACCGTCTTCGCCGACGACGGCCTGATCGAGGGCGTCGAGACCCCCGACGGGCAGGTGCTGGCGGTCCAGTGGCACCCCGAGGAACTGGTCGCGCACGATCCGGCCGCGCGTGCCCTCTTCACCGATCTCGTCGAACGTTCTCGCCGCCGCACCACGATCGGAGTGACGTCATGACCGCACGACGCGCCCTCGCCACCCTGACCGCCGCCACCGCCCTGACCGCTGCCGCCGTCTGCGCCGCCACCACCCCGTCACAGGCCTCCAGCTCCGGCTACGCCACCGGGCCGTCGACGGTCGACGGCCGGCCGGTGCTCTGGAAGAACCGCGACCACTGGTCGACGCCGGACGGCTGGAAGGTGCTGCCGTACGCCTACCCGGCCGACGGCGCCAGCTTCGGCTCCGGCGACCGCTACACCGCTCGGTTCGACTACACCGGCATCACCGCACTGGGGTCCTCGGGGCTCGACGCGATCACCGGCGAGCAGATCCCGTGGGCCGGCAGCAACGTGCGCGGACTCGGCCTGGTTCAGGTGTCCGGGCACACGCTCACGTCGGCCTTCGCGACCGACCACGGTTTCCCCGTCTCGCAGGACCTCGCCAACGGCATGACCGGCGGCTACCTCAACCACGTCCTGCTCTCCCGCGCCGAGCACGTCGACGAGGTCGAGCAGATCCTCCGCGACACCAACGACGGCGGCGGCTTCAACGCCAGCACCGCCCGCAACACGTCGACGATCATCACCGTCTCCGACCGCTGGGGCAACGTCGCGACGTTCGAGATCGACGGCGACAGCTTCACCCGCGACAACGTCACCGAGGAACACCACCCGGACGCGAACGGCGACTACACCTCGCCGCACGATGACGACAAGGACCGCCCGAACCCGGCCGACGGCGCCTACGGCGGCTTCGACTGGCGCACCAACTTCGGCAAGGTCGACTGGACGAAGCCGACCGGCTTCCCGTTCTTCCTCGACGAGCAGGTCACGACCGTCGACGCGAACGGCGACGTCGTCAACTCCGGCAGCACGCCCGACGGCATCCACGACTGGGAGTACTCCTCCAGCGCCGTCTACCGGCACACCCGCGTGGGCATCCGCATGGACGATCCGCACGACAAGAGCTACCGCTACTTCATCCAGCAGCAGGTGCCGTCGCACGGCATCCCCACCGAGCACACCGTCGAGTCGCTGTCGCGCTGCATCGGCGACCTGCCGTACAGCGGCGAGAAGCCGACCGGCTTCCACGTCAACCGGTTCGTCTCGACCTTCGGTTTCGTCGGCGTCGGCTCGAAGCCCGGCGACCCGTACGACGGCAAGCTGGCCACGATCTGGGTCGCGCTGGGCGAACCCGCCGTCAGCGTGTTCGTGCCGGTCTTCCCGTACGCCGGCACCGTGCCCGACGAGCTCGCCGACATGTACCTCGCCAGCAACGACAAGCGGCACCTCGTCTACGACTACACCGACGACGACGCGTGCGGCTACAGCTGCGGACGCAACATCGACCACTCCATCGACGTCGACGCGCTCGTCGGGCCGGGCGGCTACTACGGCGAGGGCGGCATCCAGGAGTACACGTTCGGCATCGAGGACTGGGCCTTCGACCAGTACGAGGCGTTCATGGCCGACCTGCGCACCGGCGGCCGGACCGACGCCGAGCTGCGCGCCGACCTCATCGCCTGGCAGGAGTCGATGGCGGCGACCATCAAGGCGCACTACGTCGCCGGCACGATCCCGACGGACACCCCCTAGTCAGCGCGGGAAGGCGCTGGCGGTGAGGTAGAGCGCGTCGGGACGGAAGACCAGGCGGCCGAGGGCGATGATGCGCTCGTCGTCGCCGAACAGCCGGCAGTGCACCACCAGCAGCGGCGCGCCGGGCGCCACCTCGAGCTCGGCGGCGAGGTCGCCGGTGGCGGCGACGGCCGTGACGGCGTGGTCGCTGCGCACCAGCGGGACGTGCTCGACGTCGCGGAAGAACGTGGTGACGCCGTCGGTCAGCGAGTTGATGCGCACCTCGTGGCCGTTCAACGTGACCGGCAGGGTGTGCTCGACCAGCGCCGCGGCCACGCCGTCGACGTCGTAGGAGCGGCTGACCCGGAACACCGGCTCGCCCGCGGCCAGGCCGAGCAGCGGGCCGCTCTCGTCGTCGGCGGCCTCGCGCTGCACGCTGACCATGCGCACGTTGTGCCCGGCGCTGGCGCCGCCGAGGATGCTCGACACCGAGCAGATGTAGTCGATCGGGTACGCGATGGCGTCGTCGAGCGTGAACCGCTGCGGCGCCGTGATCAGCGTGCCGACGCGCCGCCGCCGCTCGATCTCGCCGGCCGCCTCGAGCGTGGCCAGCGCCTCGCGCAGCGTGCCGCGCGACGTGCCGAGCTGCTCGCTCAGTTCCTTCTCCGGCGGCAGGCGGTCGCCACCGCGGGCGCGCTCCTCGGCGATCAGCGCGCGCAGCCTCGAGGTGACGGTGTCGACCCGCGGCCGGCGGACCGCGTCGGACGTGCTCGAAAGCGTCATCAGACCATGATCCTCTCGTGAATGGTTCGACCATATAGCCATGATCCCTGCGGCACAACCCCATTGCTGCGGCTTGACGGCCAGATCAAGGCAGCGTAAAAAGGTCCACAACTTTCCCCGGTCTTAATCGCCTTATTGGTTCAACCAAAGGAGCGTTCATGATCGCCACGCACGCGCCGCGGAGGGCGTCGTGACGGGAGCAGGCGCCGACGCCGGCCGGTACGGCCCCGCGCTGCGGCTGCGCCGGTTCGATCTCGGCGCGCGGCTGGGCCGGCTGGGCCTCGGCGCCGCCGGGTTCGCCGTCGTCGGCGTGGCCTGGCACCTGATGGCCGTCGGCGAGGTGTTCGGCACCGGTCTGCTGCCCACGCCGGTCGAGGTCGGCCGGGTGATCGTCGACGGGCTCGGCAACGGGCTGCTCGACGACCTGCTGATCAGCTTCCGCCGCGTGCTGATCGGCGTCGGGCTGGGCCTGGCCATCGCCGCGCCGATCGGGTTCGTGCTCGGCTGGTTCGGCATCGCCCGGGCGATGTTCAACCCGCTGGTGAACTTCCTCCGGGCGCTGCCGCCCATCGCGCTGGTGCCGCTGGTCATCGTCTACTTCGGCATCGGCGAGCTGTCGCGCGGCATCGTCCTGGTCTGGGCCGCGTTCTTCGCGACCATCGTCATCGTCTACGAAGGCGTGGCCGCCATGGAGGAGAAGTACGTGCGCGCCGCCCAGACGCTCGGCGCGACCCGGTTCGAGATCCTCACCAAGGTCGTGTTCCCGCTCTCGGTGCCGCACATCATGACGGCGGCCCGGGTCTCGCTCGGCATCGGCTGGGCGTCGCTGGTGGCGGCCGAGCTGGTCGCCGCGCAGCAGGGCCTCGGCGCCGTCATCCAGAACGCGAGCAACTTCCTCGACATCCCGACGGTCTACGCCGGGATCATCCTGATCGGCGTCTGTGCGCTGGTCATGGACAGCGGGATCCGGATGCTCTCGGCCTACGTCGTTCGCTGGCAGGACAGGGGAAGCCGATGACCCAGCCCACCACCACGACCCGCGGGCTGAGCGTCCGCGGCGTCAGCAAGGACTTCGGCAACGTCAACGTCCTGCACGACATCGACCTCGACATCGCCGACGGCGAGTTCGTCGCCGTCGTCGGGCCCAGCGGCTCGGGCAAGAGCACGCTGCTCAACGCGATCGCCGGCTTCGTCACCCCGGACCGCGGAGAGCTGCTGGTCAACGGCGAGCCGGTGCGCGGCCCGGGACCGTCGCGGTGCGTCGTGTTCCAGGAGTACGCGATCTTCCCGTGGCTGACTGTGCGCCGGAACATCGACTTCGGCACCCGGCTGCGCGCGTGGAAGGGCACCCGCCAGGAGCGCGCCCGCGTCACCCAGCGCTACCTGGACATGATGGGGCTCACCGACTTCGCCGACGCGCTGCCGAAGACGCTGTCCGGCGGCATGCGCCAGCGCGTCGCCATCGCCCGCGCGTACGCCGTCGATCCCGAGATCCTGCTGATGGACGAGCCGTTCGCGGCGCTCGACGCGCAGACCCGCGAGCAGATGCAGGAGGCGCTGGTCGACATCAACCAGCGCGAACGGCGCACCGTCCTGTTCGTCACCCACCAGGTGGAAGAGGCGATCTTCCTGGCCGACCGAGTCGTCGTCATGAGCGCACGACCGGCGACCGTGCAGGAGATCGTCGACGTCCCGTGGGGCGACCGGCGCACCCACGAGATCAAGACCGAGCCGGAGTTCGTCCGGCTGCGCCGGCACATCGAGACCCTACTGCGTTCGAGGAGATGATCATGCGGACGACGACGCCTGCGGCCGTGGCCGGACTTGCCGCGCTCGGCCTGCTGCTCACCGCGTGTGGCGGTGACGACGGCGACAGCGCCAGCACCGAGGGCGGCGCCCAGACCGTCCGGATCGGCTACATCCCCGGCCCGGCGCCGGCCATGAACCTGCTGCTGGCCGACGAGCGCGGCTACTTCGCCGAGCAGGACCTCGAGGTCGAGCTGACCCCGTTCCAGACCGGTATCTCGCTGTCCAACGCGCTCACCGGCGGCAGCGTCGACGTCGGCGTCATGGGCGCCGTCGTCGCGAACTTCCCCGCCCGCGGCCAGGGCAAGCTGTTCCTGCTGAACAACCTCGAGGCCGACATCCAGCAGATCTGGGCGGCGCCCGGCTCCGGCATCGAGTCGGTGGCCGACCTCGCCGGCCAGCAGATCGCCACCACGACGGGGTCGGCGGCGCACCTGCTGCTGCACGTCGCGCTGGAGGCCGAGGGCGTCCCGGCCGGCGACGTCGAGATCGTCAACCTCGACATGCCCGCCGTCGCCAACACGTTCGTCACCGGCGGCGTGCCGGCCGCCGCGCTGTGGGCGCCGTTCGACGCGCAGGTCGAGGAGCAGCTCCCGGATGCGAACCTGATCGCCACGTCGGCCGACTACGAGGACGCCGCGATCGCCGGCGGCTGGGTCGCGAACAACGACTTCTACGACGACCACAAGGACGCCCTCGCCCGGCTGGCCGAGGTGTGGCTGCGCTCGAACGAGGACCTCACCGCCGACCGCGAGGCCGCCGTCGCCGAGGCCTGCCCCCGGCTGGAGGAGTTCATGACCGCCGAGGACTGCGCCGGCATCTATGACAAGACGCAGACCTACAGCAACGACGAGTGGGCCGCGCTCTACGAGGACGGCACGGCGCTGGACTGGGTCGGCCGCATGGAGCAGGTGTTCGTCGACATCGGCGCGCTGCCCGAGTTCGTCGAGCCGGACCAGTTCTTCGACACCTCCGTCTACGCCGACGCCGTCGCGTCCTGACCGAAGGAGATCCACCGACGTGACCGGGCAGCCCCCGAACGTCCTCATCGTCATGGTCGACCAGCTGACGGCGTTCGGCCTCGGCGCGTACGGCAACGACGAGGTCCTCACCCCGCACCTGGACGCGCTGGCCGGCCGCGGGGTGGTGTTCGAGAACGCGTACGCCAACTCGCCGCTGTGCGTGCCGTCGCGCGCGTCGATGATGACCGGGCGGCTGCCCAGCGGCGTCCCGTGCAACGACAACGCCGAGGAGTTCCCGGCGTCGGTGCCGACGTTCGCGCACACCCTGCGCCGGGCCGGCTACCGCACCATCCTCGCGGGCAAGATGCACTTCGTCGGGCCGGACCAGCTGCACGGTTTCGAGGAGCGGCTGACCACGGACATCTTCCCGGCCGACCTCACCTGGACGCGGCCGTGGGAGGACCTCGGCGACCCGCCGCGGCTGTCCGGGCGGCAGCGCAGCGGCGGGCGCGAGTACGTCGACATCCTCAACCGGTCCGGCCCGCAGCCGTGGACGTACCAGATGCACTACGACGAGGAGGTGCGGTTCCGGACGCTGCAGCGGCTGCGCGAGCTGGCGCTGGACACCGGGCCGCGGCGGGCTGAGCCCTGGCTGCTGGTGACGTCGATGACGCAGCCGCACGACCCGTACGCGGCGCCGGCGGAGTACTGGGATCGCTACGAGGGCCGGTCGATCCGGCTGCCCGACCGCTCCACCGTCGCCGCCGAACGGCACCCATTGGACGCCTGGGTGAACGCGTTCCACGGCGTCGACCTGCACGACGTCACCGACGATCAGGTGTACCAGGCCCGCCGCGGCTACTACGCGATGATCAGCTACGTCGACGACGTCGTGGGTCAGCTGGTGGCCGAGCTGGGCCGGCTCGGCCTGTCCGACGACACCGTCGTCATGTTCACCAGCGACCACGGCGACCAGCTCGGCGAGCACGACATGTTCTTCAAGCGCACGCTGCGGGAGTGGTCGGTGCGCATCCCGCTGCTGGCCGCCGGGCCGGGCGTGGCCGCCGGTCACCGCGTCGCCGAGCCCGTCTCGCTGGCCGACCTGCATCCCACGCTGGCCGACCTCGCCGGCGCCACCCTGCCCGGCTGCGTCACGGAGCGGTTCGACGGCGCCAGCCTCGCGCCGCAGCTGGCCGGCCGCGACGCCGAGCACCCGGACGTCGTCCTGGAGAACTACGCCGAGGGCACCATCGCGCCGGTGCGGGCCGTCGTCCGCGGCCGGACCAAGCTGGTGCGCGCGCCGGGGCTGCCGGACCAGCTCTACGACCTCGGCGCCGACCCCGGCGAGGAGCACAACGTCGTCGACGATCCCGGCTACGCCGACGTGTCCGAGCGGATGCGCACCGACCTCTCCAAGACGTGGGACGCCGAGGAGGCCCGCCGGACGATCGTCACCAGCCAGCGCGTGCGGGCGTTCCTCGGCGAGGCGATGGCGCACGGCCGCCACCACGCCTGGGACCACGAGCCCGACGCCGGGCGTCCGTGGGTCCGCGGCGCCGACGACGACCCGTGGGACCCGCTGTTCGGCTTCTGACCGGCGGACGTCAGCCCTTGATCGCCCCCTGCGTGATGCCGTTGACGAAGCTGCGCTGGAAGATCAGGTACACGACTACGACCGGCGCGATGACGATGAGCGAGGCCGCCGAGAGCAACGGCACGTCGGTGGAGAACTCGCCCACGAAGTAGCCGAGCCCGGCCGTCGCGGTGCGGCGGCCGGGGCTCTGCATGAGCACCAGCACGATGAGGAACTGGTTCCACGCCCACACGAAGAACAGCACCGCGAGCGTCGTGGTCGCCGGGATCGAGATCGGCAGCAACAGGTCCTTGAGCACCCGCAGGTCGCCGGCGCCGTCGATGCGGCCGGCCTCGACCAGCTCGCGCGGCACGGTGCTGAAGTGCGTGTGCATCCAGAACACGCCGAACGGCAGGAACAGCGCGATCTCGGCGAGCGCGATGCCCAGGTAGTTGTTCGTCAGGCCGACGCCGTCGAGGTTGTAGTAGAGCGCGATGACGACGAGCTCGGTCGGCAGCGTGAGACCCGCGACGAACGCGCCGGTGATGCGGCGGTGGCCGGCCGGACGCAGGACCGCCAGGCCGAAGCCGGCCAGTGTGGACAGCACGATCGTCGCCGGCACCACGAGGACGGCGATGATCAGGCTCGACCGGATGAGGTCGGCGAAGTGACCCTGCTCCCACGCCTCGGCGAAGTTGTCGAGCGTCCAGTGCTCGGGCAGCGCGAACCCGCCCGCGCCGGCGCCGTCCTGGAACGCGGCGAGGACGATGCCGGCGAACGGAGTCAGGAACACCACCGCGAACGCGACCAGCACGGCGTGGCGCGCGATCAGCACGGGCAGCCGAGGTGTCATTCCTTCTCCCGGGTGAGACGGCGGATCGCGGTGACGAACGCCAGGATGAGGACGGTGAGGACGACGGCGAGCGCGGCGGCCCCGCCGACCTCGCCGTAGCTGAACGCCAGCCGGTAGACCAGCAGCCCGGGCACCGTCGTGGCGTTCTCGGGGCCACCGCCCGTGGTGACGTAGATGAGGTCGAAGCTCGCCAGCGCCGCGATCGTGGTGATGACGGCCGCGACGGAGATCTCGCCGCGCAGACCTGGCAGCGTCACGCTGGTGAACCGGCGGAACGCGCCGGCGCCGTCCATGGCCGCGGCCTCGTACAGCGAGGCGTCGATCTTCTGGGCGCCGCTGACGAACAGCATCATGCACAGACCGGTCATGCACCACGTGCCGATCAAGCCGATGGCGATCAGCGCCGTCGTGTGGCGGGCCAGCCAGGGCGACGCCAGCGCGTCGAGCCCGGCCGCGCGCAACGCCTGGTTGACCACACCGTCCTCGGCGTAGATCCACCGCCACGTCACGCCGACGGCCACCAGCGGGACCACCTGGGGCAGGAAGTAGATGACCCGGAAGGCGGTCATCCCGCGGGTGCCGCGGCCCATGAGCAGACCGGTCAGCAACAGCCCGACGATGATCGGCGCCGCCGCGAAGAACAGCACGAGGACCAGGCTGTGCAGGATCGACCCGAACAGGTCGGGGTCGGTGAAGACCTCGGCGTAGTTGTCGAAGCCGGTCCACTCGGCCGGGTTCAGCCCGTCCCACCGGTGCAGCGAGTAGTACACGGTGTTGAGCCCGGGCCAGAGGGAGAACGCCGCGTAGACGGCCGCGGCCGGCAGCACGTACAGGTACGCGCGGTGGCGGCCCCGGCGCCGGGTCCGCGGGGCGGACGGCCGGCGCCGGGCGACGTCTCGCCGCTCGTCGGTCAGCGCGGTGCTCACGAGTGGTTGCGCTCCCAGTCGTCCTGCAGGGACGCGACGAAGTCCGCGGGGGCGACCGTCCCGCCGATGACGCCCTGCATGCCGGCGGTCAGGGAGTCGATCATCGAACTCGTGGCCCAGTTCGCGAACGGTGCGACGCCGCCGGCGGCGGTCACCTCCTCGTACGCGGCCTGGACGGTGCCGCCGAGGCCGGTCGCGGCGTCCGGCGCCGCGGTGACCGGCACGAACCCGCTCTCGGCCACGCCGGGCGCGGCCTCGGCGCTGGAGATGTAGTCGAGGAAGGCGGCCGCGACGTCCTTGTGCTCCGACGCGGCGGAGATCGAGTACGGGAACGCCGACCCCATCGCGACGGCCGGCTGGCCTGCGTCCGGGCCGGGCAGCAGGAAGAAGCCGGCGTCGTCGCCGAGAGCATCGGCGAACGCCTTGGCGTTCCAGTTGCCGGTGACGAAGTAGGCGGTCTCGCCGGCGGTGAACTCGGCGATCGCGTCGGCGTCGGCGACGGCCGCCGCGCCGTCGGCGAAGTAGCCGGCGTCGGCCCACGCCTTCACCTTCTCCGCCGCCTCGACGAACCCGTCATCGTCCGCGAGCGTGGCCCCGGGCTCGCCGTACACCCACGCGTTGAAGGTCTCGAGGTCGGCGAGGACGTTGGCCAGCGAACTCCACAGCTGGAAGCCGCCGATCCCGAGCGCGGGCAGGCTCAGCGGCGTCACGCCGCTCGCCCCGACGGCCGCGAGGTCGTCCTCGAACTCGGCCAGAGTGGCGGGCTCGTCGGTGACGCCGGCGGCCGCGGTGACGCTCTTGTTGTAGAAGACGCCGACCAGCTGGATGGCCCCGGGCATCGCGTAGAGGTTGCCGGTGCCGTACTGCGTGGCCTCCTCGTTCGACGCGAGGATGTCCAGCACGGAGCTCGGGAGGCGATCGCGCCAGCCGTAGGCCTCGGCGTACGTGTCGAGCGGCTCGACCAGACCGGCCGGCACGATGGAGCGCATCGGGCCCGGGCTGTACTGCACGATGTCGGGGGCGTCGTCCGACGCGAGCGACAGCTTGAGGCTGGTCTGGTAGTCGGCGAACGGGGTCTGCACCAGCTCGATCGTGACGTTCGGGTGTGCCTGCGTGAAGCCGTCGACGAGCGGCGTGATCGGCGGGTCGCTGGCGTACGACACCGTGAGGGTGACCGGATCGCTGGTGATCTCGGTGCTCACGTCCTCCTGCTCATCGGGCTGCTGCCGGGCCGTGCCGCCGGTCCCGCAGGCGGCCAGCAGGAACACCGCCGTCACCACGGCGGCCAAGGTGGTCGGACGCTTCATTGCGACACGTTCCTCTCTCACGTGGGGTTCAGGGACGTTGCACCGCGCCGTCGCGACGGCGCACGCGGCTGTAGTGCCAGTTCACGGACGGCGACACGGGCGGGTACTCCCGCGCACGCGTGTCGTCGAGGTCGACGCCGAGGCCCGGCGCGTCGCTCGGCGCGATCGCGCCGTCGACGGACACGGGTGTGCCGGGGAAGATCTCGCGCGCCGCGTCGGAGAACTCGAAGTGCTCGTGGATGCCGAAGGCCGGCGACGCGATGTCCATGGCCAGGTTGGCGGCGTGCCCGACCGGCGACACGTCGCGTGGGCCGTGCCATGCCGTGCGCACGCCGTGCAGCTCGGCCAGCCCGGCCAGCCGCCACGCCGGCGTGATGCCGCCGAGCGCCGAGACGTGGCAGCGGACGTAGTCGACCAGCCGCGGCCCGACGATGTCGACGTAGTCGCGCATGCTGCTCAGCAGCTCGCCGAACGCGATCGGGACGGTGGTGCTGCGGCGCACCTCGGCCAGCCAGCCGAGGTCCTCCGGTGCCACCGGGTCCTCGACGAACAGCAGGTCGTACGGCTCCAGCGCGCGCAGCAGCCGGATCGCGTCGCGAGGTGCGAGGCGCTCGTGCACGTCGTGCAGGAACCGCACGCGGTCGCCGTAGCGCGCCACCAGCGTCTCGACGACGCCGGGGAGGAAGCGGACGTAGGCGTCGGGATCCCACGAGGTGTGCCGCCGGTCCTGCTGGGCGGCGCCGTAGGTGGACGTGCCGGGCACGGTGACCTGGCAGCGCACGTACCGGTAGCCGGCCTCGACGCAGTCCTCGATCTGGTCGGCGAGCTCCTCGACGTCGCGGCCCGACGCATGGGCGTACGCGTCGGCCACCGTCCGCACCCGGCCGCCGAGCAGCTGCCATACCGGCTGCCCGGCGAGCTTGCCCTTGATGTCCCAGAGCGCGAGGTCCAGGCCGGCGAGCGCACTGTGCAGCACCGGACCGCCGCGCCAGTAGCCGCTCAGGTTCGCGGTGTGCCAGAGGTCGGTGATGTCGTGCACCGAGCGGCCGGTGACCAGCGGGGCGAGGTAGGTCTCCAGCGCCGTGGCCACGGCGAGGGCGCGTTGAGTGAACGTGGCGCAGCCGAGCCCGACCAGGCCGTCGACGGTGGTGCGCACCCGCACGACCACGAGGTTGACGCCGTCGGGCGCGGTGACGACGACCTCGATGCCGGCGATCCGGACGCCGTCGTCGTCCCACGGGGCAGGCGCGGTTCGCTCGTCGGGCACGTAGCCCGGAGCGATGCGCCGGCGGCCGTGAACGGCGTCGCCGGCCGGCGTCGTGGCGTGGCTCACATCTCCTCCTCGGCTGAGTGGGCTCACCGTAGACAAGGATTTCCAATGCGCCAAACATGTTGCCAATAGACCAACTACAGCCCACGTTGTTGCCGTCATGACATCTCAATTGCTGTGACCGCATCGCGACACCTAGCATCCCCGCCATGGCATCTACGGACGGCCACCGCGTGACCGGCGGGCCCCTCACCTTCCACATCGACGAGAACGCCGGCCGGGCCTCGCTCTCGGCCGGCGACCTGCGCACCGCACCGCGGGGCCGGTTCTGGACGCTCTCGGTCCAGCACGGCGAACACCGCGACTGCGCCGTCCACTCGGAGGAGCAGCGCGGTCGCGTGACCGCCGGCCCGCACGGCGTCGAGATCGCCTACGCCACGGTGCGGGCCGCGTGCGGCGCGGACCTCGAGCTCGCCCTGGAGCTCCAGGTGGACGGTGACGGCGGCGAGCTCCGCTTCGAGGCGCGTGGTCGCGCGGGCGACGGCGTCCTCGTCCGCGAGACGGCGCTCCCAGTCATCGAGCTGGCCGCCGGCCACGACGCGGACGAAGTCCTCTACCGCGCCCAAGGACTGGGCCGCCGCATCCCCGAGCCGCGCACGCGGCTCTACCGGGCGCACACCGAATACATGAACGACGACGGCGCCGGCGTCTTGGAGTCCGTCGCCTATCCCGGCGACCTGACCATGCCGTGGCAGGGCCTCGAGACCGGCGACGGCT
Organism: Jiangella sp. DSM 45060; assembly: GCF_900105175.1. Lineage (NCBI taxonomy): Bacteria > Bacillati > Actinomycetota > Actinomycetes > Jiangellales > Jiangellaceae > Jiangella > Jiangella sp. DSM 45060. The sequence continues at coordinate 5,404,595 of NZ_LT629771.1, forward strand.
TCCTCTACCTGGGCCGGCACGACCCGGAGTTCGGCTCGGTCCTGCTGTGCGCCGGTGTCCCGCCGCGCGGCAGCGAAGGCGAGCTCTGGATGAGCGCGGTGACGCCCTCCGGCCGGGACGAGTTCCGCGCCGGCCCGGTCGTGGTGGCGCTGCTACCCGGCTGGAGAGACGGCGCCGCCCGCTACCGCGCCTGGGCGGAGCACTGGTACACCGGGCCGCATCCGGACACCGAGCCGATCGAGGGCTGGCAGCGCATCATCATGCGTCATCAGTTCGGCGAGGTGCGGTTCCGCTACGCCGACCTCGTCGACGTGTTCGAGGAGGGCCGCCGGCACGGCCTCGACGGCATCCTGCTGTTCGGCTGGTGGCGCGGCGGCTTCGACCGCGGCTATCCGGTCTACGAGCCCGACGACGAACTCGGCGGCCGGTCGGCGCTGGAGGAGGCGATCCGCGAGATCCGCGCCCGCGGCGGCTTCATCTCGCTCTACGCCAACGGCAACCTGATCGACCGCACCACCGGTTACGCGGCCGAGCACGCGCGGTCGGTGAGCAAGAAGGACGAGCGCGGCCTGGAACACGTGGCCGGCTACGCTTTCGCCGGCGAGTCGCGCACGCTGCGCCACTTCTCCGCCGGATCGTTCGTCATCGCCTGCCACGGCGCGCCCGAGTGGCGCCGGACCATGGCGGGCGTCGCCGAGACGCACGGCTCGCTCGGCACCGCGTCGATCTTCTTCGACCAGACGGCCTACCACCTGGCCGCCTGGCCGTGCTACGACGCAAGCCACGAGCACGGGCCACGCACCGGTGACGAAGCCCGCTTCCGCCGGCAGACCCTGGAGACCATCAGGGACGCCGCCGGGGCGGCGAGCGTCGGCTCGGAAGGGATGTCCGACTGCATGATCCCCGCGCTGAACTTCCACCACGGCTGGGGCTTCGCCTTCCAGGACGAGCCCGAGGCGTTCCCCGCCCTCTTCCGCACGGTCTATCCCGAGCCCGTCGTCAGCAACCGGCTGCTGCACGACGAGCGCCCCGGCTGGGAGGACCAGCTGAACTACGCCTTCGTCCACAACCTGACCTTCGACGTCGCCATCCACCGCTGCCGGGCCACGGTCGGCACGGTGCCGGCCTACGCGCAGCGGCTGGGGCGGTTGATCGAGCTGCGCCGGGCGCACCGCCCGTTCTTCGCCGGGGGCGTCTTCGAGCTCGTCGCCGGCGACGGCCCCGTCCTGCACGTGCGCTACCGCCTGGACGACGCGGCGCTGGACGTGGCCTGGAACCGCGGCGACGGTCCCGCCGAGTGGGACGGCGGCGTGGTCGCGCCGCACGAGGTCGCCGTCGCCGTGGCCGGGGTGACCGCCCGGTGACCGGACAGCGCCCGGTCCTCGTCACCGGCGGCGCCGGGACGATCGGCACCGGTTTCGCCGAGTCGGCGGCGGACGCCTACGACCTGACGCTCCTCGACCTGCCGGGACGGTTCACCGGCGGCCACACGGAGTTCGGACGGATCGTCGAGGCCGATCTCACCGACCTCGCCGCGGTCAAGGATGCGTTCCACGGCATCGACACCGTCGTCCACCTCGGCGGCGAACGCCGTCCATCCGCTGTGTGGTCGCAACTGCTGCCGGCGAACATCGTCGGCACCTACAACGTCGTCGCGGCCGCGGTCGCCGCCGGCTGCCGCCGGGTCGTCTACGCGTCGTCGGTCCACGCCGTGTCCGGTTACCCGGCCGGCGCCCAGATCCGCGAGACCGATCCGGTGCGCCCCGGCGACCTGTACGGCGTGTCGAAATGCTTCGGTGAGGCACTCGGCAACTTCGCCGCGAGCACCGAAGGGCTGTCGTTCGTCGCCTTGCGCATCGGGGCCTTCCAGGAGCCGGGCGATCTGGACGAGCCGGGCTCGGGCTGGAAGCTGCGCGACTTCTGCGCGCCCGCGGATCTGTACCGGCTGATGCGGCGGGTCATCGACGCCGAGGGCATCGGCTTCGAGATCTACAACGCCGTCAGCGGCAACACCTTCACGCGACTGCCGATGTACAAGGCGAGTCACGACCTCGGCTTCGAGCCCGAGTACGATGCCTTCGAGCTGGTGCCGCCATTCCGCGACGCCGTCCACTCCGTCGGCGGGCTCGACGACCTGGTCCCGCTCTCCGGCCTGCGCGACGACGTCGCCACGCCGCAACCGACGCCGAGGAGATGACCGTGGACGATGGCCGGCACCGCGCCCTCGTCCGCGGCGTGCGGATCCTCGAGGCGGTGGCCGAGAGCCGCAGCGGTCTCACCGTCACCGAGATCGCGGAGCTCACCGGCGCCGACAAGAGCTCGGTGTCGCGGCTCGTCACCACCCTGGCGGACCTCGGCTTCCTGGCCCGTCTCGAGAACCGCAAGATCGTGCTCACCGGTCGTATCCTGAGCCTGTCGAAGGGCTTCCGGCAGCAGTACAACCTCAGCGAGATCGCCCGGCCGCACCTCGCCGAACTGCTCGGCCGCGTCAACGAGACCGTCATCCTGACCATCCGCGAGGGCAATTTCACCGTCAGCATCGACCAGCTCGACCCGGAGCATCCTTTCCGCATGGTCCCGCACGTGGGCAACACGGCGCCGCTCTACGCCACGGCGGCCGGGCGGGCGATCCTGTTCGCGCTCCCGGTCTCCGAACAGCACCGGATCATCGACGAGCTGCGGGAGGCGCCGGTCGAGCACCCCGAGGTGCGCCTCGACCGCGACGGCTGGTCACGCGAGATCGAGCTCGCCCGCGCGCGCGGGTTCGTCTGGATCCCGCGCAGCGACGACGTCGAACGGATCGCCGCACTCGCTCTCGACCGCAACGGCGAGCCGCTCGCGGCGGTGTCCATCTACGGTCCGAAGTACCGGATGAACGAGCGCATCCCCGACCTCGGCCGCGAGGCCCGTGCCACGGCGGGGCGGATCTCCCGGGCCGCCTTCGGGATCCGCCCGGGTGAGGAGTTCATCGCGTGACCGGCGGCCGATCGCTCCAGATCGGCCGCGGACCGCTGCACGCCACCGTCGACACGACGGGCGCGACGCTGGTCCACGCCGAGTCCGGCGGCCACCCCGTCCTCAGCGGTCCCGGCCGGGTCGCGCCCGACCTGGGCCACCACGGCGCCGTACTCGCCCCCTGGCCGAACCGGACGGGCCGGGGCCGCTACGAGTTCGACGGCGCCCCGCACCAGCTGCCGATCAACGACGCGGCCTACGGCCACGCGATCCACGGCTTCGCCTACGACCGCCCATGGACCGTCGACCGCCACACACCGGATGAGGTGTCGTTGCGCCTCGAACTGCGCGACGAGCCGGGCTACCCGTTCCACGTCGGCCTCTCGGTCAGCTACCGCGCGACCTCCAGCAAGCTGCGGTGCCAGGCGCGATGGCGCAACCTCGGAGACGGCGAGGCGCCGTTCGGCCTCGGGTTCCACCCCTATCTGCTGCCCGGCCCGTCCGTCCTCGACGACTGGATCCTGGAGGTGCCGGCCCACACCGTCCTCGACGTCGACCCCGCCACCGCACTGCCCACCCGGTTGCTGCGGACCGGCGGCACCGAGTTCGACTACCGGTCGCCCCGGCCCATCGGCACGGCGTCGTTCAGCCGCGCGTTCGGCGCACTGCGGCGCACGGCCGGCCGCGCCACCGTTCGAGTGACCGATCCGGCGCGGTTCACCCTGCTGGTCGAGTTCTCGGACGCGTTCGGCTGGGTGCAGGTCTTCACCGGAGACCTTCCCGATGCGCGTCACCGCCGCCGCGGGCTGGCCGTCGAGCCGCAGACCTGCCCGCCGAACGCCCTCGCCACGGGCCACGACCTGCTGCGGCTGCGCCCGGGCCAGGCCGGCGCCGGATGGTGGGAGCTGCGGGTGACGTAGGCAGCGGAACCCTCGATGTCACAGATGGCCGCTCCCAGGCGTCGTATGGGTATGGACCCGCACCAAGTACTCGGCGTGCGGCGGGGCGCGACCCCGCAGCAGGTGACGCAGGCGTTCCGCCGCGAGGTCCGCCGCGGCGGCCACCCCGACACCGGCGGCGACGCGCACGCCTTCCGGCGGCTGGTCGCCGCCCGTGACGCGCTGCTCACACCGCCGCCCACCGGCCCGGCGACCCCGGCGCCGTCCGCGCCGCGGCCGCACCCCCGCCCGGCGCCTCAGCCGCGCCCGGCCGGGCCGTCCGCCCGGCCGACGCGGAAGGGGTCCGACTCGAGCGCCCTGCCACTGATCGTCCTGACCTTCGTCGCCTTCATCACGGTCCCGCACATCCTGCTCGCACTCGTGCTGGTCGTGGTCCCCTAAGACGTACTGAAGTGCTGGTAGTCGGGGTCGGAGAACAGGCCGCCCCACTCCCAGCCGGCCCGCTCGAAGGCCTCGCGCACCACGCCGCCGTCCTGGATGACGCCGGGGACGGGCGGGGCGCCCGCGCTACGGTCGACGTCGAGGTACGGGAGGGCGGCGGCCGGGCGGACGTCACCGTCGACGACGTAGGGGTTCTGCACCGGGTTGATGTCGATGGCCCGCCCGTAGGCGTGGTTGGACCACGTCGTCTGGCCGGCCACCCGGCGGCAGTTGTAGGCGGACGTGTTGTTGGCCGCCATCGACCGGTCGTCGTCGCCGCCGTACTCGTCGACCAGCAGCATCCGCTCGATCGGGAACCGCGCGGCGTACAGCTCGGCGAACACGTCGACGACGCCGTCGGCGACGTCGGCGTGCACGACCAGCTCGCCACGGCGCGCGCGGCCGTCGAACCCGACATGGGTGACGGTGACGTAGCGCAGGTCGGTCAGCGGGACCGGGCAGGCGACGGGGTCGTGGTTGCGCATGGCGAGACTCACCGACGGGCCGACCGGCTCGATCGACGACGTGAACGTGGGCAGGTCCGGCGCGGCGCCGTCGGGCGGCGGGGCCGCTGCCGCCGCGTCGGGGCCGGGCCCGGCCCCGAGGCCGGTGCAGCCGCGCAGCTCGTGCCAGGCGCGGACGGCGGCGGTGGCGGCGCTGCCGCCGAGCTGCACCGGGCCGCCACCCTCGGGCGGGATGGCGCCGGGCCGCCACTCGTCGCCGACGATCTTGCCGTCGCGGACGTTCAGCAGCAGCACGCCCGACTCCGTGGTCCGGCCGTGGTACCAGTGGAAGTTCCCGAGCCCGTACGCGACGTAGGTGTCTCCCAGCAGCCCGGCGCCCGACGGCGTGTGCGCGTGCGCGCCGACGACGATGTCCGCTCCGGCCGCCGCCAGCTTCGACGCGAGGCTCTGCTGCGGCTCGACCGGGCAAGCGTTGTACTCCTCGCCCCAATGCAGGTAGACGATCACGAGGTCGTTCTTCGCTGCCGACGCGCGCACCGCCTCGGCCAGCACCGCCGCGCCGTCACCGCGGGCCGAGGCCAGCCCGGGCCCGGTGCCGGGCGCGGCCGCCCAGGTGGGGTCGGCGCTCTCGAGGGGTGAGGCGTCGGCGGCGTGGACGGCGATGTCGGTGCCCTTGACGCGCACCCGGTGCGGCGCGAACGCCTGCCGGTCGGTGCGGCCCGCGCCGACGACCGGGACGGCGCCGGTCTCGCCCGCGGCGACGGTGTCGGCCACGCCCACCGCGCCGTAGTCGGCGCCGTGGTTGTTCGCGACGGACACGACGTCGACCCCGGAGCGGGCGAGTACGTCGAGCGCGCTGGGCGGGGTGCGGAACCAGAACCGGTTCGACGCGACCTCCAGTTCCTTCGCGGCCGGTTCGCCCCGTGTCGTCACGGCCGACTCGAGGTTGACCATCGCGAGGTCGGCGGCGCGCAGGACGTCGGACATCGGCCCGAGCGTGGCGTCGGCCGCCGCCGGGACGTCGGAGTAGGCGCCCTCGAAGTGGACGTCGCCGGCGAAGGCCAGCCGCAGCGTCTCGTCGTCGGCCACCGGGTCAGGGGTGGGCGAGGCGGTGGCCTCGGGCGACGGCGCCACGACTGGCGGCTCGGGCGCGCCCGTCGCCGCGACCGGCTCGGCGGGTGTGTCGGGCAGCGGCACACCGGCGAGAACCCCGGCCGCGGCGAGGACCGCCACGAGAACGAGCCGGCGATTCGGCATATCCCGATCTTAAGAGCGACATCTCAGAAGATTCTGAGATGTCGCGGCCGGATCTACGCCAGACCTCGCCGGATCGCGGCGATGATCTTCGGCCGCAGCTGCGCGACCGAGACCACCTCGTCGACCGAGCCGACCTCGACCGCCCGGCGGATGTCGTGGACGCGGTCGAACTCGGCCGCGACCTCGGAGATCTTCTCCGCCCGCAGCGCCGCCCGCAGTTCGGCCAGCTCGACCAGCAGCGGGGCGCGCTCACCGTTCGTGGCCTCGCCGATCTTGCGCTCCAGGGCGCCCACCGCAGGGTCGGCCGCGGCCCGCTTCTCGACCTCGGCCGCGAACACGACCGCCGCGGCGGGCGCGCCGCCGAGCACCGAGGCGTACGAGCCCTCCAGCGCCAGCACGGTCATCCGAGGGTTGAGCCGCTTCGAGAACACCACGAACGCGCCGCCGTGGTAGCGGGAGATCACGCAGAACACGATCGGGCCCTGGAAGTTGACCACCGCCCGGCCGATCTCCGCGCCGTACTCCAGCTGCAGGTTGCGCATCGACTCCGGCGAGCCGTCGAACCCGGACAGGTTCGCCAGCACCACCAGCGGCCGGTTGCCGGACGCGGCGTTGATGGCCCGGGCGATCTTCTTCGACGACCGCGGGAACAGCGTGCCCGCGGTGTACGTGTCCGGCCCGTCGGTGGGCGGGAAGCCGCGCCGCGGCACCGGCTTGGACTCGATCCCGATCAGGCTGACGGAGTGCCCGCCGAGCCTCGTGTCGGTGACGACCGCCGTCTCGGCGTCGGCCATCCCGGCCCACCGCTCGCGCAGCGGCGCGTCGGCGTCGGCGACGGCGCGCAGCACCGTCCGGATGTCGAACGGCTTCTTCCGGTCCGGGTTCGCGGCCGCGGAGAACACGTCGCCGACGGTGCCGAACTCGCCGCCGTGCGGGTACGAGGAGATGTCGCGGTCGTCGGGGTCGGTGCTGACGGCGGCCCGCGGCCCGGCCTCGCCCGGCAGCACGTACGTCTGCTCGTAGTGCGCCATCAGCACACCGAGCGCCTCGGCCAGGTTCGGCACCCAGTACTGGGCCTGCCCGTTCGGGCCCATGACGCGGTCGTAGCCGCCGATGCCGAAGTTGTCCTCGGCCGACACGCTTCCGGAGAAGTCCAGCGTCTGCTTGCCGGTCAGCACCATCGCCGAGTCCGGGGTCATGATCAGCACGCCGCGGGTGTGCATGAGCATGGTCGCCTCGGCGTTCCAGTACGGCTGCGCGCCGACGTTGATGCCGGCCACCACGACGTTGATCTCGCCGCCGCGCTGGGTGAACTCGACGATGCGCCGCAGCGCCGCCGCCACCCAGTCCATGTTCTCGGTGCCGGAGTCCATCGCCACCCGGGCGCCCGCGGACAGCGCGAACCACTCCAGCGGCACGCCCAGCTCCTCGGCGAGGTCGAGCGCCGCGATGACCCGTGCGCACTCGGCCTCGGCCAGCGCGCCGAGCGACTTCGTCGGGTCGCCGCAGAGCACGATGCGGGTGACGCCCTCGGGGTAGAGCGGCGTCGGCGTCGTGACCTTCGCGACGATGATCCCGGCGGTGTTGCGCCCGCGCGGCCGGTCCACCTCGACCAGCGCGCCGTCCTCGTTCAGGTCCAGCTCGGTCAGCGTGCCCGCGCCGGCCAGCACCGACTCCAGCTCGTACGGGTACACCAGGCCGCGGCGGCGGGCCCGCAGCACCTTGCCGGCGTAGTCGTCCAGCGGCGCCAGCGGTGTCGTCGGCGGCGCGATGATGTCGGCGACGGTGCCGGCGCCGGGCTGGGCGTGGAACCGGATCGAGATCGGGTGCACGGTGCCGTCCGGAGCGGCGATGCGGCCCTGGGCCAGCACCTCCTCCAGCCCGGCGCCCTCGCTCAGCGGCGTGATCTTGGCCTGCAGCGCGGCCAATTGCTCGACGTCGGCCTCGACCACCGGCCAGACGGTGACCCAGACGTGGTTCTGGTCCAGCCGGGCGCCCGCGCGGCCCCGTGCGGTGCGGACCCGGCGGATCGCCTCGAGGCACTGCTCGACCGCCCGCTCGGCGTGCGGCAGGCCGATGACCCGGCCGGTCTCGTCGCGGACCACCGCCAGCTGCCGCACCTGGGCGCAGGCGACCAGCCGCCGGTCCGCGGGGTTGGTCTTGGCGACCGCCTCGTAGAGGATCACGTCGCCCGGCGCCTCCAGCCGGGTCACGTCGAAGTCGGTCAGCCGCCACAGGTTCAGCCGGCGGCCCACCATCGGGTGCATGCCGCGGACGAGGTCGTCCTCGGCCAGCGCGAACTCCGCGGCGCCGGGCACCCGGCGGAAGGTGAAGTAGTCGACGGCGCGGTCCGGCTCCGGGCAGGCCGCCACCGAGACGCGGCGGGCCCGGGCCGCGTACGACTGAGCGGCGATCAGCTCGTTCAGCCGGTCCGACGTCTCCTGCGGGTCCTCCGGCATGCCGCGCCAGCGCAGGTAGATCTCGACGACGTTCTCGTGGTCGCCGGCCAGCGCGGCGTCGATCCCCGCCGCCAGGTCGCCGTCCGCCGACAGTTCGTCGATGTCGGCGATGGTGGAGATCACCCGGGTCGACCCGTGCTCCTCGGAGTGGAACTCGGCGGCGACGACGGGTCGCCCGGCCACCTCCGTCACGGTGAGGTCGTGCATCGCGTACTCGCGGTAGTGCCGGCGGATCAGCACCTCCAGCAGCGGCTCCGCCGCGGGGAACCGCTCGAACATCCGGTCGCGGAGGAAGCCGACCAGCTGCTCCGGGATCTGCGCCAGCGCCTCGATCCGCCGCTCCCGGTCCGGCGCGTCGGCGGCCGCCAGCGCGCTGACCTCGGCCGCGACGCCGTCCAGCACCTGCCGGCGCTCGGCGTCGACCAGCGGCTGGTCGAACCAGCGGAACCGGATCGACCGCGCGAGGTCGCCGACCACCGGGAAGCGCAGCTGGGTGGCCCGCACCAGCCGCTCCAGCTCGCCCCGCGCAGCCCGGGCCAGCCCGGTCGCCGGCCGCGGCTCGGCCAGCCACACCTGCAGGATCGACGTGGCGATCTCGACGTCGGTCTCGGTGTGCTGCTGGGCCAGGAAGATCCGGAACAGCGCCTCCGCCAGCTCCGGCGTGCGCTCGAGGTCGGTGACGCCGTAGTGGCGCAGCACGCGCAGCAGCCGCTCGCGGAACTGCTCGGGCAACCCGCCGCGCTCGGGGTCCAGCGACTGCAGGAAGGTGTGGAAGTGCTCGCGGGTGCTGTGCACGCGCAGCTCGGTGTTGCCCTCGTCGCGGGCCGGCCGGTTGCGGCTGAGCTCGGCGAAGTCGGTGAACAGCCACAGCAGCCGCATCTCGGCGCGCACCACGCCGGGCCGGTCGTCGGCGAGGTGGTCGCGTAGCCGCAGATGGTCGGCGATGGCCGCGCGCCGCTGCTCGGGGTCGACGTCGAAGCCCATCAGCAGGCCGCGCAGCCGGTTCAGCGCCGCGATGGCCTGGGTCCGCTCGGTGTGGACGGGGCGCAGCGCGGCCACCTCGGCGGCCGGGTCGTCGCCGGAGCGCTGGTCGTCCGCCGGCGCCGCGGACGGCTCGCCGATCGGCTCCAGCCGGGCCAGCGGCGCGCCGGTCTCGACCTGGCTCCCGGCGCGGACCACCAGCTCGCGGACCCGGCCGGCGAACGGCGCGGGCAGCACCGTCTCCATCTTCATCGACTCCAGGACCAGCACCGGCTGACCCGCCGCGACCTCGTCACCGACGGCGACGGGTGTCGCGACGACCAGGGCAGGCGCCGGGGCGCGCAGCATGCCGCCCTCGTCGCGGCTGATGCGGTGCGTGACGCCGTCGACCTCGACCAGGTGCACCGGCGGATGGACCGCCGTCACCAGCCGGAACGTGTGCTCGCCGACGTGCAGGCGGCCGTGCACCGCGTCCAGCCGGTCCAGCCGCGCCTCGACCAGCTGCTCGACGCCGTCCGCGTCGACCAGCCCGACCAGGTACGCGTCGGCCGCGCTCTGCCGCACCGTCAGCGTCGACCGGACGCCGCGCAGCTCGAGCTCGATCAGCTGGCCGGGCTCGTGCTGGGTCTGCGGCCGGCCGCCGCGGGCCGTCTCCAGGAACCGGGCCACCTCGACCCGCTCGGCCTCCTCGTACGCCTCGATCGCGGCCGCGACCAGCGCCACCCCGGCGTGCCGCCGCGACACCAGCCGGCCCTCGGCCCGGACGCGGTCGATCCAGCCGGTGTCCGCGCAGACCACGCCCGGCGCGCCGACGACCCCGCCGTCCGCGTCGAACGGGCCGGTCACCTCGGGCTGGTCGAGCAGGTCCAGGGCGAAGCTCTTGTTGGTGGCGCCGCCCTCGATCACCACAGTGGTCTCGGTCAGCGCGCGCCGCAGCCGGGCCAGCGCCTCGGCCCGGTCGGCGCCGTAGGCGATGATCTTGGCGATCATCGAGTCGAAGTCGGCCGGGATGGTGTCGCCCTCGGCGACGCCGGTGTCGACCCGGATGCCCGGGCCCGTGGGGAACTCCAGCCGGCTGATCCGGCCCGGCGCCGGCGCGAAGTCGCGGTCCGGGTCCTCGGCGTTCAGCCGCGCCTCGACGGCGTGCCCGCGCTCGGCCGGACGCTCGCCCGTCAGCGGCGTCCCGGCGGCGATCTGCAGCTGCAGCCGGACGAGGTCCAGCCCGGTCACCTCCTCGGTGATCGGGTGCTCGACCTGCAGCCGGGTGTTCACCTCGAGAAACGCGAACGACCGCTCACCCGGGTGGTAGAGGAACTCGACCGTGCCCGCCCCGGCGTACCCGACGGCGATCGCCAGCCGCTCGGCCGCGGCCTTCACCTCGGCGACGCCGTCCGGCGGCAGCAGCGGCGACGCGGACTCCTCGATCACCTTCTGGTTGCGGCGCTGGATCGAGCAGTCGCGGACGCCGACCGCCCACGCCGTGCCCTGACCGTCCGCGATGACCTGCACCTCGACGTGCCGGGCGCCGGTGACCAGCCGCTCCAGGAAGACGACGCCGCTGCCGAACGCGCGCTCGGCCTCGTCGCGGGTGCGCTGGTACGCCTCGGTCAGCTCGGCCGGCGACGTGATCTTGCGGATGCCGCGGCCGCCACCACCGGCGCTGGCCTTCAGCATCAGCGGGTAGCCGATCCGCTCGGCCGCGGCCAGCGCGTCGTCGAGGGTGTCGACGCCGCCGCGGCTCCACGGCGCGACCGGGACGCCGACCTCCTCGGCGATCAGCTTGGAGCCGATCTTGTCGCCGAGGCGGCGCATCGCCTCCGCGCTCGGCCCGATGAACGTGATGCCGAGCTTCTCGCACAGCTCGGCGAAGTTCGGGTCCTCGGCGACGAAGCCCCAGCCGACCCAGACCGCGTCGGCCCGGACGTCGGTCAGCGCCTGCTCCAGCCGGGCGAGGTCCAGGTAGGGCCGGCGAGCGGCCGGGCCCAGCAGGTACGCCTCGTCCGCCTCCCGGACGAACGCCGCCGTCGCGTCGACGTCGGTGTGCAGCGCGATCGTCCGCACCGGCGTAGCGTCGTCCGCGGGTCCGGAGCGGGCGTTGAGGTCCCGGACGGCGTGGATGAGCCGCATCGCGGCCTCTCCCCGGTTGACGATCGCGATACGGGAGATGTCTGGCACCATTCGACCTTGTCAGGCGAAGGCCGCCCCATCCCGCCGCCCCGGATACAAGGTCTCGGGGTGCGGGTTGTCCGAACCCCACAACCCGCGCGGCCCTCAGCTGCTCAGCCAGTGCACGGCCAGCAGCGCGACGAACGCGACGTCCGGGCCCGCGATGACGCGGTCGACGGCCTGGACGGAGACGGCACCCATCGGCGTCGCGATGACCGTCAGGCCGGTGTCGGGCCGGCGCGCGGTCCGCCGGCGCAGGACGACGGCCACCGGCAGCGCGGCGAGCACCAGCCCGGCCTGTGCCGGCAGCGACAGCCCGGCCGTCACCGTCGCGGCGATGACCGCGCAGACGACGACGGCGGGCGCGGCCAGCGCGGCGGCGGGGCCGGCGCCGCTCACGCCCCAAACGCGCGGCAGCGCGGGCGAGGCCAGCCACGCCTCCGCGGCGCGGGCGGTGACGCGGGTGACGACCAGCTCTGCCAGCACGATGACGACGAGCGCCGGGACGAGCCCCAGGATCTCGTGCGCGGCGAACGCGACCACCACGGCGACGGCGCCGATCGTCAGCCCCGCCGGCAGGCCGCGCAGGAACGCCGTGACGGCCAGGCCGACCGGCCGCGGCCCGCGGAACACGGCCACCGGCAGCGCTCGCTTGGAGGCCTTGGCGTCGCGGTTGCGGACGATCCGGATGACGTCGCCGTCCATCAGCGTGATGCCCGCGACGACCGCCCACCGGCGCCGGGCCGCGCGGTGCAGCTGCCAGCGCGGCGTCAGCTCGGCGACGGTGTCGCGGCGGCGAGCCGTCCCGCCCCCGGTCGCGACGGCGGCCGCACCGGCTGCCGCGGCGCCGCACGCCGTCACCGTCGCCGCCACGGCGCCCCACGCCTCGGCCGCGGCGACGACCACGGCGGCCGCGCCGAACGCGACCGGGAGCAGGCGGGCCGTCCGGTCGAGGTCGCGCCGCTGCAGCTGGACGGCCGCCAGCAGGAGCAGTTGCAGCACCGTCCACACCGCCACCGCCGGGACGACGGACGGCAGCTCCGCGGCGCTCAGCGCCAGGCCCGCCGTCACCGCGACGACGGCGCCGGCCACCGCCGAGACCAGCAGCGCCCGCCGTCGCGCCGCGCGGATCGCGACGTCCGGCTCTCGCCAGGCCAGCCAGTGCAGCCGGGCCGCCGTCACCGCCACCGGCCCGGCGAACGACCAGCCGGCCGTCCAGGCGCTGAGGACGAACCCGAGCAGGGCGACGGCGACCCAGACCGCCGAGTGCCCCCGCTCCTCGGCGTCGGTGAGCAGCCGCGGCACGCCGCTGTTGCCGAGGGCGTACAGGACCATCGCGGCCAGCGCGGCGCCGAGGACGACCTCGTACCAATCGCCCCTGGAGCGGGGCCTCACGCCCGGTCCGGTGTGAGATCCAGAACGGCGCAGCCGAGCCGCTCGACGAGCGCGCCGGAGTGGCTGGCCAGCACGACGCACCGGTCGGGCGTCGCCAGCGCCGTCAGCTCGTCCGCCAGCGTCTCGACCCCCGCCGCGTCGAGGTGCTGCTCCGGTTCGTCCAGCAGCAGCACCCGCCACGGCCGCACCCGCGCCGCCGCCAGCGCGGCCCGGCGGCGCTGCCCGGAGCTGAGGGAGTCGGGCATCCGCCGGCCCAGCGCGGCCACCCCGAAGGCGTCCAGCGCCGCCTCGACCTCCGCGGGCGCCGGCCCCGGCGCCATCAGCATCAGGTGGTCGGCCACCGTGAGGTCGGGCAGCCAGGTGAAGTCGTCGAGGATGCCGAACACCGCACGCCAGTGCCGCACCGACGACGGCTCGGACCGCTCCCCGCCGACCTCGATCACCCCCGCGTCCAGCGGCGCGGCGCCGGCCAGGCACTCCAGCAGGGTCGACTTCCCGGTGCCGTTCGAGCCGGTCAGGGCGAGGATGCCACCGCCAGGCACCTCCAGCTCCATGCCGTCGAACACGACGAGGTCGCGGTACGCCTTGCGTAGTCCGGTGGCCCGCAGTCCTGGGTTCATCTCACCGACGACGATAGGTCACGGTGCGCTACCGTGCCGTCCTGGTGTGAGAGCGGAGGCACTACTGATGCGGTTCGACGCCGAAGTGCGGCTCAACGGGAAGACGGCCACCGGCATCCCCGTGCCCGAGCACGTCGTCGAGGGCCTGGGCGGCGGCCGCCGGCCACGCGTCGACGTCACGCTCAACGGCCACACGTTCCAGATCGCTCTGGGCACGATGTCAGGCCAGGTCATGATCCCGGTCAGCGCGGCCGTCCGCGACGCCGCCGGTGTCGCCGCCGGCGACCGCCTCGACGTCGAGATCGAGCTCGCGACCGCGCCCGCGCCGGTTTCCGTCCCCGACGACCTGAGGGCGGCGCTCGCCGCCGCACCCGAGGCGCAGGCGTTCTTCGCCGGGCTCACCCCGAGCCAGCAGCGCGGCTACACGGAGTGGGTCGAACAGGCCAAGAAGCCCGAGACCCGTCAGCGCCGGGTCGAGCAGAGCGTCGAGGCGCTCGCGGACCGCCGGACGCGTCGCTAGCACAGGCTAAGATCGTCGAAACGTGACACATCGACAGTGACGCGGGGGACGATGTCATGAGCAAGGTCAAGGCCAACCCTGAAACCCTCAACGACGTCGGCAACCGCATGATGACCTCGTCGCGCGATCTCACCGAGTCCGGCGCCGGCGTGGGCGAGCAGAGCACGTTCGACCGCGGGTCGCTCGGCCAGGCGACGGTCGGGGTGATGATCCACGAGAGCTACAGCACGGCCATCTACTCCTCCGCGCGGCTGATCGAGAACCTCAGCGCCGTCCTCGAGTCCGACGGCGAGAATATCCAGCGCGCCTCCCGCGACATCGACGAGGTCCTGAACCGCAGGAAGCCGTGACGCGTCGAAGTGACGACGACGCTGCGACGACGAGAGGACCCGCGATGCGCCTGGGGCGAGCGCTCACGGCGGCGGTCGCCGTGACGGCCCTGGCCGGCTGTGGCGGCGACGACGACCCCGCCGGCGAGCAGACGACGGCGCCGGCCGCCGAGCTCGACGTCGCCCTCGACGCCCAGCTGGGTGTCGGCGCGCCCACCGGGCCCGAGTACCCGCCGGGCACGTCCGGCCTGGTCGCCGACTACACCGTCACCAACAACGCCGACGTCCCCGTCCTCGTGGTGCAGCGGCGGCCGGCCGACATCACGCCGGAGGTCGACGTCCCGCTGCCCGACACCGACGAGTCCAGCTGGGTGTACGCCGACGACGCCGGGCAGATCCTCGTCACCAAAGAGGTGTTCGCCACCACGGGCGGCGACACCGGTACCGCGTACCGGGCGCCGGCGGTGCGGCTCGAGCCCGGCGAGACCGTCACCGGCCGCGCCTTCGCCCTGACGCCGCTGCGGCGCATCGCCCCCGACTCCGGCACCTTCGAGGTGCCCGGACCGAGCACCCTCCCCGACGACGCCACGTCCTGGTCGTTCTGCGTCCAGGTCGCCCCCGACCCCGGTGAGACCGGCGAGCCGACCATGGCCGACCACACCCCCGACCGCAGGCTCGTCTGCTCGACCCCCGCCGACCTCCCGCCCGACGCCCTCGGCGCCGGCTCCTGAGCACCGGAGGCCAACGATGACCGTCACGCACCCCGACGTCTGGGACCTCCAGGCCGACACCTCGTTCCTCGACACCGCCCAGCAGGCCTGGCGCACGCTCGCGACTGATTTCGGCACCGAGGCCACCAACCAGCGCAACCGCGAGGCCGAACTGCGCCTCAACTGGGAGTGCTCGATGGCCGACAGCTACTTCGCGCACGCCACGAAGGTCGCCACGGTCCTCGGCGACGCGTCCGACGCCTACGGCGGCATCGCCGACCTCCTCGGCCAGCTCAAGACCGACGTGCGCGACGCCCAGGACGACCTCGACGCCAGCTTCGCCCGGGCGGCGGCCGGGCTGAAGTCCGCGGAGCGCAAGGACGGCATGGTCACGTTCACCCCGTGGAACGACGACGACGACGATCTCAGCCACGTCCAGACCGAGTTCGACACCGCCCAGGGCATCGTCGACGACGCCATCGCGCTGATGCGCACCCGCGACGCCACGCTGCTCGAACTGGGCCGCGACCTCTACGCGCTGGCGGAGGCGTGGTCCGACGCCGCCGACGGCACCGACCCGGGCTGGACCATCCCCACCGGCACCACCTACGGCGTGCAGACCACCTCCCTCGACGGCACCACCGTCATCACCACGGGCGACGGCAACGACAAGGTCGTGGTGAACGTCGACCCCAACACCGGCGAGACGATCGTGACCATCACCGACGCCGCCGGCGTCTCCACCACCCAGCGCATCGCGGCCGGCGAAGAGGTCGTCATCAACACCGGCCAGGGCAACGACGAGATCCTCGTGCCGCGCGGCACCGAGGTGCACGTGCGGTTCGCCACCGGCGCCGGCGACGACACCGTCAACACGCAGGGCTCCAGTGGCGACGTCGAGGCGTTCGGCGGCGACGGCATCGACACCATCGAGACCGGCACCGGCGACGACTTCGTCAGCGGCGGCCGCGACGACGACTACGTCGACGGCGGCGCCGGCAACGACGTCCTGGCCGGCCGGCTCGGCGACGACGTCATCTACGGCATGGACGGCAACGACGTCATCGTCGGCGGCGACGGACGCGACTACCTCGAGGGCGCCACGGGCGACGACCGCATCTTCGGCGGCGACCACCACGACACCATCTCCGGCGGCTACGGCGACGACCGCATCTTCGGCGGCAACGCCAACGACACCATCTACGCCGGCGGCGGCAAGGACACCATCGACGGCGAGTTCGGCAACGACACCGTCTACATGGAGGAGGGCGACGTCTCGCCCGGCGGCGAGACCGTCGTCGTCGTCGAGATCCCGTCCGAGGAGGAGTACCTGCGCTGGATGCAGTTCGAGGTGGGCGGCTCGCAGGAGTTCAAGGACCGCGTGCTCGCCGACCTCCACATGATGGCGTCCAGCCCGACCGGCCAGAAGATGCTCGACCGCATGGGCGAGCACTACGACGACTCCGGCTTCCTCGGCTTCGGCAAGGACAAGGTCACCATCGCCGAGCACCCGGGCGGCAACAACAGCGCCTCCTACTCCGGCGACGACTTCCGCGTCGAGCTGGACGTCAACCACACCTCGCCCGGCTACGACATGGGCTACACCGAGGACTACGACATCACCCCGCCGTCGGTGTTCTTCTTCCACGAGCTCGGCCACATCAACCAGTACCGCAGCGGCGAGAGCGACCAGTTCGACGGCAAGGACTACTCCGACGGCACGCCGCTGATCGAGCGCCAGAACGTCGGCCTGGAATGGGACCACGACGGCGACGGCAACACCGAGGAAGAGATCGACCCCGACTACGACTTCGACTACACCGAGAACGGCTTCCGCGAGGAGCTCGGGCTGCCCAACCGCAACAAGTACTGACCCCGGCACCGGCCCACCGGCGTCACTGGCCGTACGGCGACAGAGGGCCACGCCGCCGCCGACGCGCGCTGCGTCACTCGGCGGGTCGGGGACCGGCCGCGCGGCGGAGCCGGTTGGCGATCGCCAGTCCGAGGCCCTCGTCCGCCGGTGTCGACGCGACGATGAGGTCACAGCCCTGCCGGTCGAACTCGCGCAGGTACTCGTAGAGCCCGCGCGCGTAAGCGGCCGTCGAGGCCGGGACGGCGATCTGGGCGTGTGCCTTCACCGCGACGCCCGCGGCCGACGGCGGGACCAGGACACCGACGCGATGTCCCCGCTGCCGCGCGACTTCCGCTTCCGCGATGACGTCCTCGGCCGGGACGAGCACGACCCGCGCCCGCGGGGCGTAGTGCGACGGGTGCTGGCCCGGCACCCGGACGCGGCTGGTCGAGGGGACGGCGAGCGCGTGCCCGAGGTGTGCCTCGAGGTCCTCGCGCGTGACCCCGCCAGGTCGAAGGACGGCGGGGACGTCGCCGGTAACGTCGACGATGGTCGACTCGACGCCGACCTCGCAGCGCCCGCCGTCCAAGACGACGTCGACGCCGTCACCGAGCTCGGTGCGGACGTGTTCCGCCGTGGTGGGGCTGACCGAGCCGAAGCGGTTGGCCGATGGGGCCGCCACCCCGCCGCCGAAGGCCGCCAGCAGCGCGAGCGCCACCGGATGAGCGGGTACGCGCACGGCCACCGTCTGCAGTCCGCCGGTCGCCTCGAGCGCCACCCGGGAGCCGCGCCGCAGCACCAGCGTCAACGGCCCCGGCCAGAAGCGCTCGGCCAGCCGGCGAGCGACGTCCGGCACGTCGCCGGCCCAGTCGCTGAGCTGGTCGGTGCCGGCGAGGTGGACGATCAGCGGGTGCGATGCCGGGCGGCCTTTGACCTGGAAGACGCGCGCGACCGCGGCCGCGTCCGCCGCGTCGGCGCCGAGACCGTAGACGGTCTCGGTCGGGAAGGCGACCAGGCCGCCTCTGCCCAGCACCCGGGCCGCCTCGGCGATGTCCTCGCTTGTGGCGGGCATCCTCGCAGTCCTCTCGTCCCGCTGGTCGCGTGTTCCGGGCACAGGTGGGACGTCAGGCATCGGTCAGGTCGAGGCCGTGCTCGGTCACCAGCCGGGCGCTGCCCTCGGCCAGCCGGTAGCGCAACCCGACCACGGCGGTCTGTCCGCTCGCCACCCGCTCGGCCAGCACCCGGGAACGCTCCAGCAGCAGCTGCACCGTCTGCCGGACGTGCTCGTCCAGGATCTCTTCCGCCTCGCGGTACCCGGCGGCGTGGGCGGCGAGCACGCTCGGGGTGACCCGCTCCACCACATCGCGGACGTACCCGGCGGCCGGCGCACCCCCGTCCAGAGCGGATCGGGCCGCCGCGACCGCACCACAGGCGTCGTGGCCCAGGACCACCAGCAGCGGGCACTCCAGCACGCTGATCCCGAACTCGATGCTGCCCAGCACCTCCGGTCCGGCGACGTGCCCGGCCGTGCGGACCACGAACAGATCTCCCAGCCCGCGGTCGAAGATGACCTCGGCGGCCAGGCGCGAGTCGGAGCAGCCGAACAGCACCGCGAACGGATGCTGCGCCGGCGCGGTCTCCGCGCGCCGAGCGGCGTTCTGGTTCGGATGCTCCGGACTGCCGGCCACGAACCGCTGGTTGCCGGCCAGCAGCAACTCGAAAGCCGCACGCGGTGTCAGGGACTGGACCTCGGTCATGACCGCAGCCTACGGCCTGCACAGAAAGGTCCGTCTACGCGACCGCATGCTGACGCCGGCTCCCAGCCGGGCCAAGTGTTCGTCGCGTCCCAGCGTGCAGTGCGTGCCTACCGGTGTTGCTCGATGAGGAGGTGGGCGAGTTCCTTCGCGCGTCGTGCGGACTCGTGGTCGCCTTCGGCGCGCGTGACGATGGAGCCCTTCATCAGGATGTGCCATGACCGGGCGAACGCGTCCGGGTCACGCAGGCCGGCCTGCTCGGCGCGCTCGGCCACGATCGCCCGGATGTGGGCCAGGTACTCGATGCTCGCCTCCCCGAGCGGATGTTCCGCGCCCATCGCCAGCAGCACGTTGATGAACGAGCACCCGTCGAAATCGTCGCCGTTGAACCAGTCGTCGAAGACGTCGAAGATGGCCAGCAACCGCTCCTCCGGCGTCGACCCGCGGCGGTACGACTCCGCCTCGACCAGCCCGAGCGTCCAGTCCCGCTCCCGCCGGGCGAGGAAGGCCAGGATGAGGTCGTTCTTGGACCGGAAGTGGCGGTAGAACGTCGCTCTCGCCACCTCGGAGCGGGCGATGACCTCGTCGACACCGACCGCCCGGACGCCGCGACGGGAGAACAGCTCGTAACCCGTCGTGAGTATGCGCTCGCGCGCACCGGCCGCTGCCACACGTCACCCTTCCGCTGAGCTCCGAGGCTAGCAGCGCCCCCGGGGACGCGCGCCGCGAGAACGCGCACCGACCGGCGGCGCCCCCGTCGGTCACCGCGCGCAGCCGGTCACCCATTCGGGCATCCCACGGATGGCCGGCGGTCCAGGTCGGCTCGTCGATGACGCCGTCGAGGCTCATGAACTCGTGGACGTGAATCTCACCCATGGTCTACTCCCGCATCGGCACGGGGCACGCGTCATGAGCGCACTCACGGTCGAGGACACTGCGTGGCGTCGTCCCCGTCGATCTCCCCGAGGAAGGCGCCGAAGTCTCCGACATGAGCGTCCTCGCCGAGGATCTCGCGCGTGATGTTCCCGATGCCCTGCCGTGGTTCCTCCTGCTCCGACGCATGCTCGCCGAGGTCGTGGTGGGCCACGGCACGCTGGGACGTCACGACGCCGAGGCAGTTCGCGTTCTCCGGGGTGTTCCCGGCCGCGCCGGCAGCGACGGCGCCGGCAGGGACGATGGCGAGGACGAGTCCGCCGGCCACGAGCGCGGAGCGCATCGGTCGCAGGATCCGGATCGAACGCATGATGGGGCCTCCTCGGTAGTGTCGGGAACGGCGGCTGGCCGCGCCGGCACCGTAGCGACCGCCGTGATCGGGATGCGAACGATTCGGCTCCGGACGAATCGTTCTGAGCGCCAGGAGGTGCGAGTGATGTTGCGGCTCCGGATGACGGTCGATGATCTCGCGCGCACGACGCTCGCCCTACCGGGTCGGTGCGAAGAGATGCCGGCGAGCCTGCAGGCTCTCGAGCAGGTGGGGCATCCCTACCGCGGACTGTGGCGCTCCCGCAACGGCCGGATCCCGGACCGGGCTCGATGCCTCTGGGAGCTCGTCCCGGCCCGCGGCGACGTGCCGCTGTTCCTCGCCCCCGAACTCGTCGACGACATCGACGAAGCGGTCGACATCGTGCAGTCCACCCCGCCTGCACGGATCCGGGCAGAGATCCAAGCTGGTCAGAGCCCGAGACGTCTGACGCCGTGGGTGGACGACCTCTGCCGTGGCCGCCCGGCAGCGCTGCGCCGGCTCGGAACCGCGATGCGCGCCTACCACGATCGCGTGATGGCCTCGCTGTCGGACGTCCACCGCCGAGCCCTCCAGGCGGAGCTGGGCCGCCGAACCCACCAGCTCGCGCGCGAGGGCATCGCCGCCACCTTGAACGGCCTGCATCCGTCGATCCGCTGGTCCCAGGGCGTCCTCGAGGTCGCCGGGCCGGCGCACGCCGAGATCGACCTGTCGGGGCGAGGCCTGCGCGTCATGCCGTCGGTGTGGCCCCGCCCCGGCCTCGCCCTCGGATGGGACACCCCGACCCTGTCCTACCCGGTTCCCCATGCCGTCTGGCTCGCGGAATCCGGCACCGTCCACGACGGCGCCCAGGCCGCGCTGGGCGTCACCCGCGCGAAGGTCCTCCACGCCTTGGCCGCCGCTCACAGCACGACGTCCCTGGCCCAGGCCGTGGGGATCAGCCCGGCCTCGGCCTCCGCACACACCTCCGCCCTGCGTCGCGCCGGCCTGATCAGCAGCTACCGACAGGGCAAGGCCGTGGTGCAGGTCCTGACCTCGGCAGGACTCGCGGTGATCGAGGCAACCGCCGGTGGAACCGCAACCCACCGCCCCGTCGGTGACAGGCCTTGAGCCTCGGCCGTCGCCGAAGCGACGGAGACGCAGCAGGCCGCCAATCGCGTCGAACCGGCAGGCCAGAGGGTGTGCATCCTGCTCTGTGCCCCCGGTCGGACTTGAACCGACACTGTCTGGCTTTTAAGGCCAGTGCCTCTGCCGATTGGGCTACGGGGGCCGCACACAGTATCGCGCCCGGCGAGCCGCCTGTCTCCTGACGAACCCTCCCATATCGGACACGATTGGATCACGTGTCACCCGGTCTGAGCACCGGGGACGGCTACAGGTAGGTCTGCCGCGGGAAAACGGCGTGGGCGCCGGCCACGCGGTCGAGGAAGAGGAAGCCCGCACAGTGGTCGATCTCGTGCTGCAACGCCCTGGCCTCGAACGCGTCGGTCTCGACGGTTAACTCCTCGCCGCTGCCGGGCAGCAGCCCGCGGACCGTCAGCCGGGTGGCGCGCTTGACGTCGCCGGTGAGGTCGGGGACGGACATGCAGCCCTCGCGGCCCTTCTCCTTACGGGTCGCCTCGACCACCTCGGCGTTGCAGAGCACGAACGTGCCGTGGGTGGTGCGGGTCTTCGGGTGCTGGCTGACGTCGACGGCGAAGAGGTGGGCGGCGACGCCGACCTGGCAGGCGGCGAGGCCGACGCAGCCGGGAGAGACGCGCATGGTGGCGACGAGGTCGGCGGCCAGCTGCACGACCTCCGGCGAGGACGGGTCGACCAGCGGCGACGCCGTCGAGAGGACGGCGGAGGGTGCGGCGACGACCGTCAGGACGCGGCCGGGCACCCCGAGGTCGGCCTCGGTCCAGTCGGCGATGCTCACAGGACGTCGGTCTCCTGCGGTCGCAGTGTGACGCCGACGCCCGGCTCGGCGCCGGCCTCGCGCAGGGAGGCGGCGACGGCGTCGGCGTCGGCGTCGGCGGGGAGGTCGACCTCGGCGACGGCGACGTAGAGGTCGCCGGTGAGGCGGGTCGTGAGGTCGGTGATGTTGCCGCCGGCCGCTGCCAGCACGCCCGTCACGGCGGACACGATGCCGGGACGGTCGCCGCCGTGGACGGTGAGCACGTACGGGCGCAGCGACCGCGACCCGGCGGCGTCCTCGTCGGGCACGGCGGCGGCCGACACCTGGAGCCGTCCGTCGGCGGCCAGCGGGGCCAGAGCCTCGCGCACCTGCTCGGGCGACCGGTCGCCGGAGCAGATCAGCATCATGGCGAAGTGACCGCGCAGCAGGGTCATGGTGGAGTCTTCGAGATTCAGGCCCAGACCGGCGAGTCCGGCGGTGGCGTCGGCGATGATGCCGGGACGGTCGTGTCCGATGACGGTGACGGCGATGAGGCTCACAGGCTCCATCCAACCGGACGCACCAGGGGGAGGTCACCTCGGCCGTCGCGATGTGGGCGCACCGCCAGCACCTGGTCGACGCCGATGCGGGCGGCGTCGAAGGAGACGGCCGACGCCGCCATGTAGAGGCGCCACACCCGCGACCGTCCCTCACCGGCCAGCTCGACGGCGCGGTGCCAGCCGCGTTCCAGGTTCGCCACCCACGCGCGCAGCGTCAACGCGTAGTGCTCGCGCAACGCCTGCACGTCGCGGACCTCGAACCCGCCCGCCTCCAGGCGGCCGACGACGTCGCCGATCGGCATCAGCTCGCCGTCGGGAAAGACGTACGCGTCGATGAAGGTGCGCCGCGGCCGCGCCAGCCCGCCCGCACGCGGCCGCCCGGACCGCACGATCTGGTGGTTGAGCAGCCGTCCGCCGGGCCGCAACAGGCTGTACAGCCGGGTCGCGTACTCGGGCCACGTCGCCGCGCCGAGGTGCTCGGCCATGCCGACGCTGGCGATGGCGTCGAACGGGCCGTCGGCGACGTCGCGCCAGTCCTGAACGCGGATCTCGACGGCGTCGGACAGCCCGGCGTCGGCGACCCGCTGCTTGGCGTACTCGGCCTGCGGCACCGACAGCGTGACGCCGACCGCCTCGACGCCGTGGTGCTCGGCGGCGTGCTGGACGAGCGAGCCCCAGCCGGAGCCGACGTCGAGCAGCCGCATGCCGGCGCGCAGCCCCAGCTTCTGGCAGATCAGCTCGTTCTTGGCCCGCTGGGCGTCCTCGAGCGTGGCGTCGTCGGCCCAGTAGGCGCACGAGTAGGTCATCGACGGGCCGAGGACCAGCTCGTAGAAGTCGTTGCCGACGTCGTAGTGGTGGCTGATGGCGGCTCGGTCGCGACGCCTGGAGTGTCGGTCGCCGGCCAGCACGACCTCCTCGGGCGGCGGCTTCAGCGGCGGACCGACGGCACCGAGGACGACGGCCAGCCGGATGACCTCGGCGCGGTCGGCGGCGGTGAACCGGCCACGGCCGCCCAGCTCCCGCAGCGTGTCGTCGAGGCTGGTCAGCGCGGCGTCGAGGTCACCCTCGACGTCGATCTCGCCGGCCACCCACGCCCGCGCGAGGCCGATCTCGTCGGGCTGCCAGAGCAACCGGCGCAGCGCCCTGCGGGACCGGATGACCAGCACCGGGCCGTCGGCGGGCCCGGCGTGCGCGCCGTCCCACGTGCGGATGCCCAGCGGCAACGGCCGTCCCAGCAGCCGCTCGACCAGTCCGGCGATGCGTCCCGCCGCTCCCCCAGTGGACATGGCGACCTCCCTGTCCCTACCTCTCCCGCCACGCTAGCGAGACGGCAGGGCCGCTGCCACGGCTTTCGGCCGGGGCAGCCCACGGCAGGCGGGTGCTGTGCGCGGTGGCTCAGCCGCGCGGCAGCCGTCCGCCCGCCGTGGTGGCCTTCTCCTCCGGGCGCCGTTCCTTCGACGGCGCGGGCCGGCCGGCTCGCGGCGTCGGCGGCAGCGCGGCCCGGCGGAAGTCCTCGCGTGGCATCCGCATGCGGCCGAGGGTCACGACCTCGCGCTTGAACAGCAGCGCCAGGGTCCAGTCGACGACCACGCGGGCCTTGCGGTTGAACGTCGGCATCTTGCTCATGTGGTAGGTGCGGTGCATGAACCAGGCCGCGAAGCCGCGCACCTTGATGCCGTAGGTGTGCGCGACGCCCTTGTAGAGCCCGAGGCTGGCGACCGAGCCGATGTACTTGTGCTTGTACGGCTTCGGCACCCCGCCCTCGAGGTCGGCGACGATGTTCTTGGCCAGCAGCTTCGCCTGCCGCACCGCGTGCTGGGCGTTGGGCGCCGTCCAGACGTTCGGCTCACCGGCGGTGAGGTCGGGGATCGCGGCGTTGTCGCCGGCCGCCCATGCGTCGTGGAGGCCGTCGATGCGCATCTCCGGCAGGCAGCGGACCCGCCCCTTCTCGTCCAGCGGCAGGTCGGTGTCGGCGAGGACGGGGTTGGCCTTGACCCCCGCCGTCCACACGATGGTGTCGGCGTCGAACGGCCGGCCCTTGGACAGCACGACGTGGCCGTCGACGCACGACTCCAGCAGCGTCTCGAGGCGGACCTCGATGTCGCGCTTGCTCAGCTCGACGACGGTGTACTCGCCCATCTCCGGCCCGACCTCGGGCAGGATGCGCCCGGCCGCCTCGACCAGCACCCAGCGCATGTCGCTGGGCTGCAGCTGCGGGTAGTAGCGCAGCGCGTAGCGGGCCATGTCCTCCAGCTCGCCGAGCGCCTCGACGCCGGCGAACCCGCCGCCGACGAAGACGAACGTCAGCGCCCGCTTGCGCACCTCCGGATCGGTGGTGGACGCCGCGACGTCGAGGCGGTCGAGGACGTGGTTGCGCAGGGCGATGGCCTCTTCGATCTGCTTGAAGCCGATGCCGGCCTCGGCGAGGCCCGGGATCGGCAGCGTCCGCGAGATCGACCCGAGCGCGACGACGAGGATGTCGTAGCCCAGCTCGTAGTCGTCGCCGATCTCGGGCTTGACGGTGACGCTCTTGGTGGCGTGGCTGATGGACGTGACCTCGCCGGTGATGACGTCACAGCGCTTCAGCACCCGCCGCAGCGGCACGACGACGTGCCTCGGCTCCAGCGACCCGGCCGCCGCCTCAGGCAGGAACGGCTGGTAGGTCATGTAGGAGCGCGGGTCGATGACGGTGATGCGGGCCTGGCTGCGCTTGAGGGCGCGCTGCAGCCCGAACGCGGTGTACATGCCCACGTACCCGCCACCGACGATGAGGATGTGCGGGGTTCCGGTGCGTCCGACTCTCCCGTTCATGCCTCCAGACTAGGGGCTTGTGAATGCGTTCACAAGCCCTTCGACGGTGCGCTCGCCCACACCCGCGGCGTCTCGGACCGAAAGCTGTGCCCCAGCTCGTCGCCGAGGCCGAAGTAGTGCCGGAAGTTGTAGATCAGCGGGCTCCACCGCGCCGGGTCGACGTGCTGCGTGCCGGGCACGACGATGTCCGGTCTTGCGTGCACTCGCAGGACCCCGGCCTCGACCACGATGAACTCGCCGCCAGTGTCGGGGCGCACCGCCGCGGCCGTCGCCTCGAACCGCACCGGGCACTCGGCCACCATCGGCGGGCGGACGAGGTCGGACGGCGCGGGCGTCAGGCCGGCGGCCGCGAACTTGTCCGGCTCGTAGCGGTGCCTGGGCTTGCTCGCCGGCACCGGGTCGCGGCCGGTCAACGGGGCCAGCCGCTCGACCGCCGGCCACAGGTCCGGGCTCGGGAAGTTGATCGTCAGCTCCGGCCGGACGGCGAGATTGGCCGCCGTCTGCCCCTCCGTGCCCAGCCCGAGCACCACGACCTGGCCGAGCGCCCACGCCGACGACATCGGCGCCAGATTGGCCGAGCCGTCCGGATTCTCGGTGACCAGCAGCGCCACCGGGGTGCCGACGTACAGGATGCTCGGGGTGATCGTCACGTGCTCCATGCCCGCCGACGCTAGGGCGGCGACGGTTCGGCGCCGGCCGAAGCGTCGCGGGGCGATGATGGTGGACATGAGGGATACCGCTGTGGCGGGCGCGGGCGGCCCGGGCGCGGCCGTTGCCGGCTCGGGCGCGGCCCTGGCCGGGCTGGCCGGGCTGCTCGCCGACCGCACCCGCGCGACGATCTGCCTGGCGCTCATGGACGGCCGGGCGTGGACCGCGTCCGAGCTCGCCCGCGCCGCCGGCGTCGCCGCGTCGACGGCGACCGAGCACCTCAACCTGCTCGTGTCCGGCGGACTGCTCACCGAGGTACGGCAGGGCCGGCACCGCTACCTCCGGCTGGCCGACGACGCCGCCGAGCTCGTCGAATTGCTGGCCGCGGCTGCCCCGGCGGAGGCCGCGGCGGGGCCGGGGCCGGGGTCGGGGCCGCCGGTGCGGTCGCTGACGGCGGCACATCGGCGTCGCGCGCTGGCCGCCGCCCGCACCTGCTACGACCACCTGGCCGGCGCGCTCGGCGTCGCGGTGACGGACGCGATGACGGCGCGCGGCCTGATCTCCTGGGACCGCGGCCTCACCCTCACCGACGACGGCGACCGCTGGCTGTCCACCCTGGCCAGCCCCTGGCCCCCGGCGTCGCGCCGTCCGCTGGTGCGGTCGTGCCTGGACTGGACCGAGCGCCGGCCACACCTCGCCGGAGCGGCCGGCGCGGCCCTCTGCTCCCACGCCGTCGACGCCGGCTGGGTGGTGCGGTCGCGCCGATCCCGTGCGCTGCGGATCACCGACCTGGGCCGGGCCGCGCTGCGCGATCAGCTCGGGGTGGCGCTGCCGTCCGCCGGTGCACTCACGACGACCAGTTCGGCGGACGTTGTCGGTGCCCGCCCATAGGGTGGGAAGCCCTCCCAGCCGGGCGGGGACCAGACCCCACTGCGGCGAACGGTCAACGCGGACAGGCGAGAGATCTCTCACCGCGGTTGTCGATTTTCGCCGGTGCCCGCGTGACGGATCAGGTGACGGCACCTACCAGAAGAGGACACTCATGTCGCACTACGCGATCCTGATCTACGACTCCGCCCAGCCGGCCGGCGCGGCGCCCGAGCGCGACCCGCACGACCAGCACGCCGACGAGCTGGCGAAGGCCGGCACCATGGTCGCGGCGTACGCCCTGCAGCCGGGCGAGCAAGCGCGGTCGGTGCGAGCCGGCGGCGTCACCGACGGTCCGTTCCTGGAGACGAAGGAGGTCGTCGCGGGCATCTACGTCGTCGAGGCGGCCGATCTCGACGCGGCGGTGGCCATCGCGGCGCGGAACCCGGCGGTGCGCCAGGGCGGCGGCGTCGAGGTCCGCGAGATCGAGAGCGGCACGCTTCCCGGCTGACGCCCGGCGGTACACGCCCCGGCCCGCACCCGCCCAGAGGACGGTCAGCGGGCGGCGGCCGCCCGGCCGAACACGTCGTCGAGCATGGATTCGGTGAGCCGGCCGGTGAAGGTGTTCTGCTGGCTCGGGTGATAGCTGCCGATCAGCCGCACCGATCCCGCCGCCGCCCCGGCCGACGCTCCGTCCGACGGGTCCAGCGTCACCTCGGCGCCGTGCCCGAACACCGGCCGCGGCCGGGGCACCGCCAGCCCGGCCCGGCCGAGCGTCCGCAGCGCGGCCGTCCACGCGAACGACCCGAGCGCGACCGCCGCGCGCACCGTCGGCAGCACCAGCTCGACCTCGCGGTCCAGCCACGGCGCGCAGGCGTCGCGCTCCCCCGGCGTCGGCTTGTTGTCCGGCGGCGCGCAGCGGACGGCGGCGATGATGCGCGCCCCGATCAGCTCCAGCCCGTCGCCGGCGTGCGTCGCCGTCGGCTGGTTGGCGAGGCCGGCGCGGTGCAGGGCGGCGTAGAGCCAGTCGCCGCTGCGGTCGCCGGTGAAGACGCGGCCGGTGCGGTTGCCGCCGTTGGCCGCGGGCGCGAGGCCGAACACCAGGACCCGTGGCCGCGGGTCGCCCCAGCCCGGCGTCGGTCGGCCCCAATACGGCTGGTCGGCGAACGACTTGCGCTTCTCCCGGGCCACGTCCTCGCGCCAGGTCACCAGCCGTACGCAGGCCCGGCAGACCGACGACCCCGCGACCACCTCGTCCAGCGACGCCCCGGCCGCCAGCCGGGCCACGTCCTCGGCCGACGTCGCGACCGGGGTGTCCGCGGTGGCGATGTCGCCGGGCCAGCCGGTCCCCGGCGGGACGGGGCTGGGGAACGGGTCGCCGGTCAGCGGGTGTGGGAGGAGCACCGCCTCATTGTGCCCGGCTCAGTCTCCCTCCCAGACGACCGCGTCGAAGGTGATCGTGTGGTCGGAGCCCGCCTGGCTCTCAAGGAACGTCAGCCGGGCCAGGTTCCCGTCGCTGGTGCGCACGCACAGCACCGAGTCCTCGTCGACGTCCTGCCCATCGGTTCCTTCCGCGTCGATCGTGCTGGCGCACTCCTCGTAGCCCGGCGGGTCGGCCGGGGCGCCGGCCCAGAGGGAGATGAGAGTGTCGTTCCATCCACCGACGTGCATGGTGCCCAGGACGAAGATGTCGCCGTCGTCGGAGTAGCCGACGCCCTCGGGCGGCGCCGTGTCCAGGTCCTTCGGCCCGGAGTCGAGCAGCAGGCGGCCCTGCCAGCGTTCGCTTCCCGCCGCCGGCGATGTGGGGTCCGGGGCAGTCGGATCGGCGGACGGGGGCGCCGAGGTGAGGTCGGGCGTCGACGCCGGTGTCGACGGCGGCGCCGCCACGGGTTCCGTACCGCCGGCAGGCTCGTCGTCATCGTCGGATGAGGCGAGCAGCGGCACCAGTGCCCCGACCAGGGCGGCGACGACCGTCGCTCCGGCGGCGATCCAGGCGGCCTGGTGGTGTCGGCTGAACCAGCCGGCTTCGTCGGTTCGATCTTCGGCCACAGCGTTCAGCGCCCCTACGTCGCTACCCAAGTGGTGATCGTTTGGAGGAGGCTAGCAGGCTCGGCCGTGCGGGCCCCGACGCGGACGGCCGGAGCCCGCACGACGCCGGGATCAGCGCGGCGGCAGCACCTGGCGGCCGCGGTACTGGCCGCAGGACGGGCAGGCCGTGTGCGCCGGGACCGCCTCACCGCATGCCGGGTTGGGGCAGGTCACCAGCTGCGGCACGGCGATGGCCCGCCGCCACTGCGCCCGGTGGTGGCGGACGTTCGAGCGGGATTTCCTGCGGA
This sequence comes from Jiangella sp. DSM 45060, assembly GCF_900105175.1. Taxonomy (NCBI): domain Bacteria; kingdom Bacillati; phylum Actinomycetota; class Actinomycetes; order Jiangellales; family Jiangellaceae; genus Jiangella; species Jiangella sp. DSM 45060. Next base: position 5,433,774 of record NZ_LT629771.1, read on the forward strand.
ACATGGAACTGGACATGTCGTTCCCTTTGGGTGTCGAGCGGATCGGTCGGGAGCCGCCGGACGGGGCGGGTCGCGGCCGACCTCGGGCTCGGTTCCGGGGCCGACACCGTCGAGGGACGCGGGACTGGGGCGACAGCCGGTGACGGCGCGCATGAGGGGTCCTCGGAGGGTGGGGCGGGCAGGACACGCGGAAGCAGCCCCGCACGGTTCACCGGCGGGGCTGGGGCGGGGTCCCTAAGACGCGAAAGGCGTGTCGGGCTGCTCGCAGGCCACGAGCCGACGGTAACAACGGGCGGCCCGCGAGCCAACGGGTTTTCCGGCGGCTCAGCCGGAGACGACGCTCCAGGCGATGCCGTCGAGGATGTCGTGCTCGCTGACCAGCACCTCGTCGACGCCGGCGCGGTCGACGACGCAGCGCAGGACCAGTGCGCCCGCGGCGATGACGTCGGCCCGGCCGGGGTGCATCGGGCCGATGGCCAGCCGCTCGTCGTGGGTCAGTGTGAGCAGGTGGTCGCTGATCGCACGCACCTGCGCGGCCGGGACGCGGCTGTGGTGGATCGCCGCGGAGTCGTACTCGGCCAGCCCCAGGTGGATCGCGGCCACCGTCGTCACCGAGCCGGCCAGCCCGACCAGCGTCCGCGCGTCGCCGAGCGGCACCACGGCGGCGGCGTCGGAGAGTGCCGCCTCGATGTCGGCACGCGCCGCGGCGACCTGGTCGGACGTGGGCGGGTCGGACTGGAACCGGCGCTCCGTCAGCCGGACGCAGCCGATGTCGACGCTGCGGGCGGCCGTGACGCCGTCGGAGCCGAGCGCCAGCTCCGTCGAGCCGCCGCCGATGTCGACGACGAGGTAGGGCGCGCCGTCGCCGCCCGGCAGTCCGCGCACCGCGCCGTCGAAGGACAGCCCCGCCTCGGCCGCGCCGGAGACGACCTCGGGCTCGACGCCGAGCACGTCGGCGACGCCGGCGACGAACTCGTCGCGGTTGGCGGCGTCGCGGGTGGCGCTGGTGGCGACCATGCGGACGTGCTCGGCGCCCAGCTCGCCGATGACGGCGGCGTACTCGCGCAGCGTCTCGAACGTGCGGTCCAGCGCCTCGCGCGCGAGCACGCCGGTGCGGTCGACGTCCTTGCCGAGGCGGACGATGCGCAGCCGGCGGTCGAGGTCGTGCTGGGCGCCGTCGCGGAGGTCGGTGACGAGCAGCCGGATCGAGTTCGTGCCGCAGTCGATGGCGGCGACCCGGGTCACTCGGGGCTCCAGTCGCAGGTCGCCGGGGTCCACGTCGGCGCCATCAGCGCCAGCGCGCGGTCGCCGAACGGGTTGACGCCCGGCCCCGCGGCGAGGCTGTGCGCGACGAGCACGTGCAGGCACTTGACGCGGTCGGGCATGCCGCCCGCGGTGACGCCGGCGATCTCGTCGACGTGCCCGATCGCCTCGCGGCGGGCGAGGTACGACTCGTGCGCGACGCGGTACGCGGCGGCCAGCTCGGCGTCGCCGGCCAGCTCGTCGGTCCACTCGCGCATGACGCCGACGGACTCCAGCGTCGACGTGGCGGCGACGGCGCGCGGGCAGGTCAGGTAGTACAGCGTCGGGAACGGCGTGCCGTCGGGCAGCCGCGGTTCGGTCTCGACGACGGACGGGTGGCCGGCGGCGCACCGGGCGGCGACGGCGCGGACCCCGCGCACCGGACGTCCCAGCTGCTGGGTGACGGTGTCGAGGTCGGCGGGGGTGGGTGCGGTGGTCACTCGTCGGCCGGCTGTTCCGGCGGCGGGCTGTCGGCGAACGTCACCGACGCCCACAGCCGCTCGTACCAGCTGCCCTGGCCGGACGGTGGCAGCCCGCCCGCCTCGGCCGCGCTGGTGTCGTCCTGTGCGTCGGGGCCGGGCAGCACGATGTAGCTCTGCTCGCCTGGCAGCACGAACCCGAGCCGCTCGCGCGCCTGCGCGGCCACGTAGGCGTCGTCCTCCCACAGCCGCAGCTCCTGCTCGAGCTGCTCGACCGATGCCGTCAGCTCGTCCTGCTCGCGCTGCAGCTCGACCCGTTCGCGGTGTTGGTCGAACCAGGCCCGCAGCGGGTAGGCGTACGAGACCAGCAGCACCGCCAGCACCAGCGCGAGCACGGCGGCCCGGCCGGTGACCGACGGACGGCCGCCGGACTTGGGTTGCGGACGGCGTGGGGGTGGCGGCGGAGGCGCGCCGTCGCCGGAGTCGACCGCCGTGCGCGGCCGCGCGGCGGCGGTGCCGCCCTTGGGTGCGCGGGCCGACGGACGTCCGGCCCGACCCGCGCTGGGGCGTCGCGCCGTGCCAGCGCCCGCCGCGGGGCGGGCGCTGGGCGAACGGCGCGACGTGGGCACGGCTGCTCCTACGCCTGGAACCGCGGGAAGGCCGACGCGCCCGCGTACCGGGCGGCGTCGTCGAGCTCTTCCTCGATGCGCAGCAGCTGGTTGTACTTCGCGACCCGCTCGGACCGGGCCGGAGCGCCGGTCTTGATCTGGCCGGCGTTGGTGGCGACGGCGAGGTCGGCGATGGTGGTGTCCTCGGTCTCGCCGGAGCGGTGGCTGATCATGCAGGTGAACCCGGACCGCTGCGCCAGCGAGACGGCGTCGAACGTCTCGGTCAGCGAGCCGATCTGGTTGACCTTGACCAGCAGCGAGTTGGCGGCGTGGTCCTTGATGCCGCGCTCGAGCCGCTCGGGGTTGGTGACGAACAGGTCGTCGCCGACGATCTGCAGCTTCGAGCCCAGCACGTCGGTGAGCGCGGCCCAGCCGGACCAGTCGTCCTCGGCCAGCGGGTCCTCGATGGACACCAGCGGGTACGCGGCGGCCAGCTCTTCGTAGTACTTCGTCAGCTCGGCGGCCGAGATGCTGTTGCCCTCGAAGGTGTACTTGCCGTCGTCGTAGAACTCGGTCGACGCGACGTCGAGGGCCAGCGCGATCTGCGCGCCCGGCGTGAAGCCGGCCTTCTCGATGGCGGTGACGATGATGTCGAGCGCGTCGCGGTTGCTCGGCAGGTTCGGCGCGAAGCCGCCTTCGTCGCCGAGGCCCGTCCCCAGGCCGCGCTCCTTCAGCACGCCCTTGAGCGTGTGGTAGACCTCGACGCCCCAGCGCAGCGCCTCGCGGTAGGTCTCGGCGCCGATCGGCGCGATCATGAACTCCTGGATGTCGACATTGCTGTCGGCGTGCGCGCCACCGTTGAGAATGTTCATCATCGGCACCGGCAGCAGGTGCGCGTTGGGGCCGCCCAGGTAACGGAAGAGCGGCAGCTGCGCCGACTCGGCGGCGGCCTTCGCGACCGCCAGCGAGACGCCGAGGATGGCGTTGGCGCCGAGCTTGCCCTTGTTGGGGGTGCCGTCCAGGTCGATCAGCGCCTGGTCGACGAGCCGCTGGTCGCTGGCCTCGAAGCCCAGCAGTTCCGGTGCGATCTCGTCCATGATGGCCGTGACGGCCTTCTCCACGCCCTTGCCGGCGTAGCGGGCGGCATCGCCGTCGCGCAGCTCGACCGCCTCGAACGCGCCGGTGGAGGCGCCGGACGGGACGGCGGCACGGGCGATGGTGCTGTCGTCGAGAGCCACCTCGACCTCGACCGTCGGGTTGCCCCGGGAGTCGAGGATCTCGCGTGCTCCGATTGCTTCGATCGTGGCCACGTATCGTCTCCTGCGGTGTGTCGCTGTCGTCGTCGTACGCGGGCGCAGAGACGACGGCGGCGCTGCACGCTCGTACGACCGCAGCCTACCCGGACCAAGCGCCCGTACCGGTCGCGACGGGCCGCCCAGCCAGGAGGCGTAAAATCGACTAGCCTCTAGTCAGAAAAACGACTGGTCTCCATCCGGAAATGTGACCATCGGAGAGTCGGACATGGCGGATCTGGTCCCTCGCGCGGCGGCGGCACGGCTGTCCGAACTGACGGCGCACCTGCGGGTCGTCATGGTCAGTGGGCCCCGCCAGTCGGGCAAGACGACGCTGCTACGCGAGCACCTGCACTCGGGCGGCACCTTCCGGTCGCTCGACCGCCCCGAGACCCTGTCCGCGGCGCGCGACGACCCCGCCACCTTCGCGACGTCCGGGCCCGTCCCTCGCATCATCGACGAGGTGCAGCTCGGCGGCGACCAGCTCGTCCGGGCCATCAAGGCCGACGTCGACGCCCATCCCGAGCCCGGACGGGTCGTACTGTCCGGTTCCAGCCGGTCTCTGACCATCCCGACGCTGTCCGAGTCGCTGGCCGGACGCGTCGCATTCGTCGAGCTCTGGCCGCTGAGCATGGCCGAGCGCACCCGGTCCGCGCCCGACGCCGTCACCCGGTGGTTCGGCGACGTCGCCGCCGTCATGAGCGACTCGGCCTGGACCCGCCCCGGCTACCTGGCCGCTGTGACGGCGGGCGGCTATCCCGGAGCGCTCACGATCACGTCGGCGCTGGCCCGGCGTGCGTGGTTCGATGGCTATCTGAGCACCGTGATCACCCGTGACATCCGCGACTTCGCGACCGTCACCCGCGGCGACACCGTCGCCACCTTGCTGGGCCTGGTCGCCGCGCGGGCGGGCGGCATCGCGTGCTCGCCGATCTCGCGCACTCGGCGAACCTCGCCCGCGACACCACGAGGAACTACCTGTCGTACCTCGACATGGTGTACCTGACGACGACGGTGCCCGCGTGGTCGTCCAACCTCACGTCACGGCTCGCCAAGACGCCGAAGCTCCACCCGACCGACTCCGGTCTCGCCGCGCACGTCGTCGGGGTCGACGCCGACGCCCTGGCCGAACCCGGGCATCCGGCGCTCGGCCCGCTCATTGAGACGTTCGTCGCCACTGAGCTGCTCAAGGCCATCGCCGTCGCCGACCGGCGCATCTCGCTGTTCCACCTCCGCACTGCCGACCGGCAGGAGGTCGACTTCGTCCTCGAGGGCCCGGGCGGCCGGATCATCGCCATCGAGGTCAAGGCGTCGGCCTCGCCGGGAGCGTCGGCCCTGAAGGGGCTGCGCTGGCTCCGCGACAAACTGGGCGACCGCCTGCACGCCGGCATCCTGCTCCACCTCGGCACCGAGGCCGCATCGCGCGGCGACGGCATCTTCGCCCTGCCGCTCTCCTCGCTCTGGGACCACCAGCCGCTGGCATCGCCCTGATTCCGGACGCGGATCGTCCGGAACCGGGTCTACCGTGCCGGCATGGCTATCGCACGCTTCCCGAGTCTCGTGATCGACTGCCCCGACGCGAGCGCCCTCGCGGCCTTCTACGGCACCCTGCTGGACTGGAAGGTCACCACTTCGCCCGGCTGGGCGGAGGTCCGCGCGGACTACGGCCAGTGCATCTGCTTCCAGCAGGTCGACGACTACACGCCGCCGCGGTGGCCGGACCAGGTGGTGCCGCAGCAGATGCACCTGGACGTCAACGTCGACGACCTGGACGCCGGCGAGGCGGCGGTGCTCGAGCTCGGCGCGACCAAGCACGAGCACCAGCCGGGCACGTCCTTCCGGGTGTTCCTCGACCCCGCGGGCCACCCGTTCTGCCTCTGCGTCGACTGACGTAGGGCTCTCAGCCGGCGGGAACCAGCTCGACCAGCGACATCGACGGGTTGGGGAGGTCGAACGCGACCTCCACCACCCCGCCGGCCGCGGTGACGGTGCGGGGCGGGTGCAGTTGGTCCAGCCGGTCCGCGGCGCGCAGCTCGGCCCACTGCGCGTCGGTCGGCCAGGCCGCGCCGCCGCCGATGCGCCGCCATACCGCGGGGACGCACGAGTGGTCGTCGTCGACGCGGTGGTGACGCAGCTCGTAGGCGCCGTCGGGCAGGCCGGTGAACCGCAGCTCGACCCGCCGCCCCAGCTCGTCCGAACCGGCCGCCTTGGACTGGTCCAGCGTCCCATTCCACACCAGCGCCGCCACCCGGCCGCCGGACGGGTCGGACGCGGCCAGCGACTCCACCAGCGAGTCGGCTCCGTCCCCGGAAGCGCGCACCGAGAGCCGCCGCGACGGCAGCGCCGCCAGCATCGCGAGCGCCCACCACCGGGGTTTGCGCAGTTCACCGACGGTGCGCAGGCCGAACCCGCCGTGGAACAGGGCTGGTGGCCGGCCCAGTTCCTCGAAGTGGTCCGACACCACCCAGTAGGACAGCGCCTCCAGCCGGCCCATCGACGAGCGCATGCCGCGCAGCAGGAACACCGCGGCGAACACCGACTCGCTGACCTCGTGGAAGTGCGTCGGGGTGACGCCCCACTCGGTCCACCAGATCGGCGTCCCCTCCCGGCCGTGCCGCGCGAGCACCGGACGCAGGTCCAGCGGCGGCGAGCCGTAGGTGTGCGTCGAGACGAAGTCCAGCGGCTCGTCGCCGACGGCCGCGAGCAGCTGGTCGATCCAGCCGGCCGCCGCCGACGCCGGCCCGCCGACCCGCAGCCCCGGGTCCACGTCCTTCACCGCGCGCGCCGCGACGGAGTGCAGCCGGAAGAACTCCGCCGGCGTGCCGGACCAGAACACCTCCAGGTTGGCCTCGTTCCACACCTCGAACGCCCACCGGTCGCGGACTTCCTCCAGCCCGTACCGGTCGACGAGGTGGGCGACGAACGCGCGGACGAGGTCGTACCAGCGGTCCCAGTCCTTCGGCGGCGAGATGATCGCGCCGTACTCGAACACCGTCGCCGACGGGTCGGCGGCGAGGTCGCGCGGCATGAACGAGATCTCGACGATCGGTCGCAGCCCGAGCGACAGCACCATGTCGTAGACGCGGTCGACGCCGCTGAAGTCGTACACCGGCTCGCCGTCGACCTCGCGGTAGACACCGAGGTCGTCGCAGAGGATGCCGTGCGCCCGCACCGTCTCGACGCCGAGCTCCTCGTGCGCCGCCTTCAGCGCGGCCCGCAGCTCGGCGCCGATCTCGTGCCCGCCGGTGTGGTCGGTGGACAGCGCGTGCGACAGATGCTCGCTGCCGATCATCGGCGCCCAGGGCCGGTCCAGCTCGCCCTCGTCGGACCCGGCGTCGACGACGACGGCGACGGGCTCGCCGTCCGTGCCGGTCGAGGCGGCGGACACGGGCTCGCTGAGCTCGCCCACGTGGTCCACCGACGCGACGGCCGCGACGGCGTACCAGCGCTCGACACCCGGGGTGCCGGTGGTGTCGGCGTACGGACCGTGCGGGACGGAGAGCACGTCGCGGCCCTGGTGGTCCAGCGGCTCGAACGGGCCGTCCGCCGACTCCGCCACGTGCACCAGGTACCCCGCGGCGCCGTCGACCGGCTCCCACGACAGCGTGACCTGCGCCCGCCCGGGTCTGGCGGTCAGGCCGCCGGGCGCCGGCAGCGACACGTCGGCGCCGCCCGCCTCCCCGCTGGCCCGGCCGAGCCTGGTCTCGAAGTCGGTACGGGCGTCGATCTCACTGCTCACGCGTCTTTCCTCCCACGTGGATCACTTGATGCCGGTCATCGCGATGCCCTGGACGAAGTACCGCTGGACCGCGAGGAACAGCACGATCACCGGCACGACCACGACGACCGCCCCGGCCAGCAGCAGGCCGTACTGCGTCGCGTTCTGGCCGACGGAGTACAGCGCGAGCGCGACCGGCAGGGTGTACATGTCCTCCGTCTGCGCCACGACCAGCGGCCAGAGGAAGTTGTTCCACGAGCTGAGGAACGTCAGGATCCCCAACGTCGCCAGCGCCGGGCCGGTCAGCGGCAGCATGACGCTCCAGAAGATGCGCAGCTCGCCGGCGCCGTCGACCCGCGCGGCCTGGATCAGCTCGTCCGGCAGCCCCAGGAAGTACTGCCGCATCAGGAACACGCCGAGCGGCCCGACCAGGTACGGCAGGATCAGCCCGGGGAACGTGTTCGTCAGCCCCATGTTGCTGACCAGCACGAACAGCGGCACGAAGGTCACCATGCCGGGCACCATCAGGGTGCCGAGCACCAGCGCGAACACCACCCGCTTGCCGCGGAAGTCCAGCTTCGCCAGCGCGTAGCCGAGCATCGAGCCGAACACCAGGTTCCCCGCCGTCACCACGATCGCGACGATGGCGGAGTTCAGGAAGTAGGTCGGGAAGCGCAGCCGGTCGAACAGCTCGCGGTAGTTCTCCAGCGTGAACGTCTCCGGCAGCCAGGTCGGCGGGATCGACCGCACCTCGGCCTTGGGCTTCACCGACGACAGCACCATCCAGACGAACGGCAGCGCCATCGCCAGCACGCCGACGGCCAGCACGACGTACAGCCAGCGCGACGACGAGCGGCGCGAGCCGCCGGGCGCGCCGTCCTCCGGTGCGTCCGGCCGGACGTCGTCGGCGGCCGGCAGCGGGGTCTGCGTGGTCATCGGTCGCCTCCTCACGCCTTCGGCCGCAGCACGCGGAACTGGATCGCCGTCAGCGCCACGATCGCCAGGAACAGCACGTAGCTGGCCGCGGCGGCGTACCCGTAGTTGCCGAAGCTGAACTGGTCGTAGATGTAGAACGAGACCGACCGCGTCGCGTTGAGCGGCCCGCCGTTGGTCATGACGAACGGCTCCTCGAAGAACTGCAGGTAGCCGATGCCGGTGATGACGGCGCCGAACAGCAACGTCGGGCGCAGCAGCGGCAGCGTCACGTGCCTGAACCGCTGCCAGCGCCCGGCGCCGTCGACCTCGGCCGCCTCCAGCAGCTCACGCGGCACCGTCTGCAGCCCGGCCAGGAAGATCACCATCAGCGTGCCGAGGTTGCGCCACGCGGCCATGACGATCAGCGACGGCAGCGCCAGCGACGGATCGCCCAGCCAGTCCGGCCCGCCGATGCCGACGGCGCCGAGCAGCTGATTGACCGGCCCGGTGTCGGGCTGCAGCAGGAACCGCCACACGACGGAGACGGCGACGATGCTGGTGACGACCGGCAGGTAGTAGCCGAGCCGGAAGATCGCCCGCAGCCGCGTGATGTTGTTCAGCCCGACCGCCGCGGCCAGCGCCAGCACCATCGTCAGCGGCACGCCCACCAGCACGAAGATCGCCGTGTTCACCGCGACCTTGCGGAACAGCGCGTCCTGGAACAGCGCCGTGTAGTTGTCGAACGCCGCGAGGTCGACGGCGAACGGCGAGCGCACGTCGGTGCTGCGCATGTCGGTGAAGCTCATGAGCAGCGACGCGAACACCGGTCCGGCGGTGAACGCCGCGAACAGCAGCAGGAACGGCAGCGCGAGCAGCCAGGCGGTGCGGGACTGCCGCCGTTGCAGCAGAGTCCGGCGCCGGCCGGCCGGCGAGCCGCCCGCGGGGGTGGGGCGGCTCGCCGGAGCCGAGGTGGCGGTCGTCATCGGCCTACTGCAGCCCGGTCCCGATGGACGAGGCCTGCGACTGCATGTCGGCGACGGCGTCGGCGGGCGACATCGCGCCGCGCACGGCCGCCTCGACGTCGCCGTCGATGACGGAGGCGACCTGCTCCCACGTCGGGACGGCCGGCGGCGCCTCGGTGCTCTCCAGCTGCTCGCCGAAGACCGCGACCAACGGGTCCTCCGTCAGCGGGCCGTCCTCCCAGGCCGCCGGCTTCGACGGCAGGTCGGTCAGCGTCTCGTACCAGCTCTGCTGCACCTCGACCTCGCTGAGGTACTCGATCAGCTTCCAGGCGCCGTCCTTGTTGTCGGAGTCGGTGAAGACGGCAAGGTTGCCGCCGCCGACGAACGACGTGCCGGGCCCCTCGTCCTTGCCCGGCAGCGGGACGACGGCGAAATTGTCCGTCGCGCCGGCGTCGCGGACCAGGCCGATGTGCCACGGCCCGGAGATGAAGGAGCCGATGGCGCCGTCGGCGAACATCTGCTCCAGCGCGCCCGGCTGCAGCACGGTGTCCTGCGACAGGCCCTCGGTGAAGTACGACGCGTAGTACTCCAGCGCCTCCGTCATCTCCGGGCTGTCCAGCGTGTACGCGTCGCCGTCGGTGAGCTGGGCGCCGTTCTGCCAGGCGAACGGCATGAACGTCTGCCACGAGCCGCCCTGGCCCGGCTGCAGGTAGATGCCCTGCTGGGCGCCGGCCTGCTGCAGGCCCTGAGTGAACGCCTTGAGGTCATCCCACGTCTGCGGCGGCTGCAGCCCGGCGGCGTCGGCGAGGTCGGTGCGGTAGAACAGCGCGCGGGTCTCGACGTACCACGGGACGCCGTAGGAGGTGCCGTCGACGACGGTGGACGCCCACGGCCCGGGGAAGAAGTCGTTCTCGTCGAACAGGTCCGTCGGCGTCGGCTCGAGGCCACCGGTCTGTGCGAACTCGCCCATCCACGTGGTGCCGATGAGGCTGACGTCGGGGGTCTCGCCGGCCGCGATGGCGGTGGCGATGCGGTCGTGAGCACCTTCCCACGGGACCGGCGTCACTTCGACGGTGGCGTCCGGGTTGGCCTCCTCGAAGTCGGCCAGGAAGGCGCCGAGCTCCTCGCCCTCGGTGCCCATGGCCCAGACCTCGATGGTGCCGGTGGCCGGGCCGTCGGTGAGGTCGGCGGACGGCGCCGCGTTGCCGTCGCCGCCGTCGCCCGCGTCGTCGTCGCGTCCGCACGCGGTGAGCGCGAGGGCGGTCGCCGCGGCCAGCGCGGTCGCGGCGGTGATGTGTCGTCGACTCATCGATGAGCCTCCTTCGGATGCGGCCCGCAACTGCGGCGGACCACGAGCTGAGTGGTCAGGACGTCGTGACGTGGTTCGGAACGGTCTCCGCTGATCCGGGCGTCCAGCAGCCGGGCCGCCCGGGCCCCCATCTCGCGCATCGGCTGACGGACCGTCGTCAGCCCGGCGTAGCGCGCCGCCATGACGTCGTCCCACCCTGTGACGGCGACATCCCCCGGTACCTGGATCCCCTGTTCGGCCAGCGCGACGGTGAGGCCGAGCGCCAGCTCGTCGTTCGCGCAGACGACGACGTCCGGCAGGTCGCCGGCGGTGAGCTCGGCGGCCACGCGGGCGCCGTCGTCCTCCTTGAACCCGGCCGGGATGGTCCGCTCCGGGACCTCCGCGCCGGCCTGCGCGAGCGCGCCGCGGAACCCGGCCCAGCGCTCGGCGACGTCGGTGGAGTCGACCGGGTCGCCGAGGAAGGCCATGCGCCGGTGTCCGTGCGTCAGCAGGTGGTCGACGACGGACGCCGCGGCGACGACGTTCTCGGTGCGGACGGAGTCGGCGCCGGCGATCTCGGTGCGCGCCATCAGCACGACGGGGACGCCGCGCTGGACGACCTCGGCGACGACGTCGTCGTGCACCGTCCGCCCGAACACCGCCAGCCCGTCGACCCGTCCGGCGAGGTCGAGCACCATCTCGTCGGCGGACTCGCGGTTGTGCGTGCTGAGGATGAGCACCGAGCGTCCGAGCGTCGCGGCGACCTCCTCGTAGCCCAGCACGACCTCGGCGTAGAACGGACCGGAGAGGTCGGGGAAGACGATGCCGTTCGCGGCGTGGCGGCGTTCGGCCAGCGAGCGGCCGAGCTGGCTGGGCGTGAAGCGCAGCTCCTCGATGGCGGCGTCGACGCGTTCGCGGGTGGCCGGGTGGACGAGGTCGCTGCCGCGAAGGGCGCGCGAGACCGTCGCCACGGACACCCCCGCATGCCGCGCCACGTCGCGGATCGTCACGGTGGCGCGGCCGGCCGTGCGGCGTCGCTGGGGGCTCTTCGGCTCCGCGTCTTCCATCGTTCGGGTCGCTCCTTTGGTACCGGTTACATAAACCGGTTACATCGGCTACATTCGGGCATCATGGCCGAGCCTGTCAACCCATTGTCTGTAGCCGAGGTTGCTGACCTGCGGCGACTCGCTGAGGTGAGCGTCGAGCTGATCGCGGGGGCTCAGGATCCGTCCGGCGCCTATCCCGCGGCGGTCGGCTTCGCGCCGTACGGCTTCTGCTGGTTCCGCGACGGCGCGTTCATCGCCGAGGGGATGAGCCGGGCCGGCGCCGTGTCGTCGGCGACCGCGTTCCACGAGTGGAGTGCGCGGGTGCTCGAACGCGAGGCGTCTGCCATCGCGTCTCTGGTGGCGCGGGTGGCGGCCGGTGAGCAGCCGTCGGACGCCGAGCTGCTGCCCGCGCGCTACACCCTGGCCGGCGACCGCCACGACGACGACTGGTGGAACTACCAGGTCGACGGCTACGGGACGTGGCTGTGGGCGCTGCGGTCGCACCTGACGCGGTGGGATCTGCCGCTGGCGCCGTACGCCGCCGCGGCGGAGGTCGCCGTCCGCTACCTCGTCGCCGTCGGGGCCCGGCCCTGCCGCGACTGGTGGGAGGAGCACCGCGACCACACCCACGTCTCCACCCTGGCCTCCGTGTACGGCGGCCTCCGTGCGGCGGCATCGCTCGGGGTGCTGCCGTCCGCCGCCTCGGCCGCGGCGGACGAGATCTCGGCGCTGGTCACCCGGTCGGGCACGCTCGAGGGCGCGCTGCGCAAGTGGCTCGGCTCCACAGCGGTCGACGCCAGCCTGATGGTGGCCGGGGTGCCGTTCGGGCTCGTCCCGCCCGGCGGCCCGGTCGACCGTGCGACGGTCGCCCGGATCACCTCCGAGCTGTCGGTTCTTGGTGGCCCCGCCGCCCAGGGCTCCTTCGCACACGGCCCCTCCAGCCCGCCCGTTCCCGGCGACCCAGCCGCCGCTGCGCAAGCCACCCTCGGCGCCCCGGCCGCCCAGGGCCTCGCCGCACCAGCCGCCACCGGCCCGCCCGCCTCAGGCGGCCCCGCCGGCCAGGGTCCCGGCGGCCCAGGCGCCACCACACAACCCACCACCAGCCCACCCGGCCCCGGCGACCCGGCCGCCCAGGGCCTCGCCGCACCAGCCGCCACCGGCCCGCTCACCCTAGGCGCCACGACACAACCCACCACCAGCCCACTTGCCCCGGGCGGCGGCGTGCACCGCTACGTCGGCGACACCTTCTACGGCGGCGGGCAGTGGCCGATCCTGGCCGCCTTCCTCGGCTGGCACCACGCCGTCGCCGGGTCGCGGGAGCGAGCCGCCGAGCTGCTGCGCTGGATCGCCTCGACAGCCGACTCGTCCGGGTCGCTGCCGGAGCAGGTGCCGCCACTGCTGGCGCCGGACCGGCTGGCCGAGTGGACCGATCGGTGGGGGCCGAGCGCCCGGCCGTTGCTGTGGTCGCACGGCATGTATCTCGTACTGGCATCAAGTCTTGACGTGATCAACAGTTGACTTGATCACGTGACGCCGATCAACCATTGACGACGTTCGTCGAGTTGTTGACGCTAGGTGGCGCGCTCGTCCAGCCAGCGGGCCATCGCGCGCGCCGTCTCGTCGACCGGCACGTCCGTGGTGTCGAGCAGCGTCATCGGCGGATCCATGGTGGCCGCGGTGGCGTCGATCCAGGCGGCGTAGTCGAGCGTCTCGGCGATGCGCGGCTCGTCCCACTCCCGCCACTTCGGCCGGCCCCGCAACCGGGCGGCCAGCACGTCAGGGTCGCACGTCAGGCAGAGGTAGTCGATGCGCTCGAACAGGGGCCGCTCCGGCAGCGGCTCGAGCTCCGGCGGCACGACCGTCCCGCACAGCACGACCGGCCGGCGGCTCTGGTGGATCATGGCGGCCATTCGCAGCCACGTCGACCGGAACGGCCGGTGCTCCGCGCCGTCGTCGCGCAGGCCGGCCACCCAGAGCACGTCCTGTTCCAGGACGACGAACCGGTCGGCCAGTTCGGTCGCGAGCAGCCGCTGCACCGTCGACTTGCCGGTGCCGCTGGGGCCGGTCACGCAGAGCAGCGGGAGGCGGAGGAACGGCCACCGGTGGCCGCAGTGGGCGCACCGGATGACCGCCTCCGGCTCGACCTGCGGGCGGTCGGCGCGTTCGCCGCAGCGCTCGCAGATCAGCAGGTTCACGCGTCAGTCGAAGAGCTGGTCGAGGAAGCTCTTGCGACGCTTCTTGCCGTAGCCGTACGGGCGGGGCGAGTCGTCGTAGCCGCGGCGGTACGGGGCCGGGCTGTCGCGGTACGGCTGCTGATAGGGCTGCTGCTGGTACGGCTGCTGCGGCGGGGGCGCCTGGCGGCCGCTGTAGTCGAGCGGCGGGGGCGGCGCGTTGAACTGCTCCTCGGCGGCGACGATCTGCTCGAGTTCGCCCTTGTCGAGGAAGATGCCCTTGCAGTTGTCGCACTGCTCGACGTGCACGCCCAAACGGTCATACGTCTTCATCTGACCGCTGCACTTCGGACAGGTCACGGAAGTTCCCTTCGTCGTTGTCTGGTGTCAACGCTACCCGTGCCCACCGGGGTTCCGGCTGCATTGGGGTAAGGCACCCGGTACCGTGCCAGGGTGACGCAGTCCGCGGCGCCGCCGCCCACCCGCGGCGCCGTCCGTTCCGCCGTCGAGGCCCTCCTGCGCACCTGCGCCGACCTCGAACGGCGGGCGGATGAGGTGGCCGAGCAGTCCCGGGCGCGGGCCGCGCACGTCACTGGCGAAGTCGCCCGGTCCCGTTCCGCCGCCCTCACCGCCCGGGTCGAGGCGCTCACCCACCAGCTCGACGCCGACCTGCGCGATCACCTCTCCGACCTGCGCCGCCCGTACGTGACGGAGATTCACGCGCTGCTCGCCCTGCTGGCGCCCTGGCACGGGCTCGCCCCGCTCCCGCCCCTGCCGCCGTCGCCGGCCGGTGCCACGCTCAGCGACCACTTCCCCGCCGGCTTCGCCCGCACCTACGTCGCCGATCTCCTGACCGGTGTCGACGGCAGCACGAGCCTCGGCCGCGAGCCCGCCGCCGCGACGACGCCTCCATCGGCCGACGACATCGCCAACGCCCTCGCGGCCACCCGTCGTGCGTTCGCGGCGGAGTACGCGGACGAGGGCATGCGGCTCATCGAGGACGCCACCTGCCATGCCGTCCAACGGCACGGCGCGCATCTGTCTGACGGCGCTCACCTGGCGCGTTGATCTGGTTGAAGGACCCGTCCGGCGAGTACGGCTGGCAGGTCTTGCCGACCGGTGCCGTCGCGACCGCGCACCGGTGCGGACCGGTGGCTGGCGGGTTTCACGTCGCCAGAAGCGCTGGTCAAGCCGATCGAAGCCGTGCTCGAACGGGCGCACGCCCGGGGTGGCCTCGACGCGTTCCTCACCCGCGCGGCGGGCGACGCGACGAGGATCGGCATCCACGTGAGCGCCGCCCAGGCGGGCTCACGCCGGGCGACGCCGCCGGATACCGTGGCGCGGGCATCGGCACGAAGGAGACCCGGACGGACTGGTCTGCCGCGCGGCTGTACGGCCTGGATCAGGGCCGCGAGACGGTCTTCGCGCAGGCCTTCGACCCGATCGCCCGCGGCGCGGAGCCCGGAGCGACCCTGGCGTTCAAGAAGGCCGGCGGCACCTGGCACCTGGTCACCTCCTTCCCGGTCGACGTGCCGGGACCGACGAACGAACGCCTGGAGGATCTCGAGTGACCCCGATGAGCAGCAACTTCCGTCAGTTCTTCGGCAGCGGGTTCGGCATGGCCGACGACGTTCCCGACTTCTACGTCGAGGCCTGTGAAGAAGCGCCGTCGAAGCTGGCCGACGGCGCCAACGAGAGCTACCGCGCGTTCCGCGACGAGTTCGCCCGCCACCTCAGCGAGTCGTCGTACCCGCCGCACAGCGGCGGCGAGTCCCAGTGGACCACCGACGAGTGGCTGCGCAACGTCTGGTACGACGCGTTCGGGCCGGAGCCCGCTCCCGATGACCCGTACCCCGTGCCGGCGGAACAGTGGGGGCGTCGGCGCATCACTGACTACATGGTGCACGCGATCCGGCGCACGCCCGAGCTCAGCTCGCCGGGAGCGCCGGCGTGGCTGGAGGCGCGCGGGCTGACGTTCGTGGACGTGGCGGCGGGGGTGGAGTGGTCGGCGACCGCGGGCGGCGTCGCGTTCCGACCGGCGCCGGAGGGGTGGTTGGAGCGGCTGCACGACCTCACCGCGCGGGGCCTGCGCGCGGAGCAGCCGGGCGAGCGGTAGCGCCGCTCACCCGGCCGCTCCGAGCCCGGACCCGCGTCAGCCGAAGCCGGGCGGTGGTCCGCCGAAGCCTCCACCGGTGAAGCCGCCGCCGCGGAGGGGGCCGCCGCCGGTGGGGCCGGAGTCGGACGTGGGGAGGTCGGCGCCGAGATCGGCGAGGACGACGAGGTCGCCGGCGGAGAGGCCGTCGAGGATCTCGGTGCGCTCGGACCCGACGACGCCGAGGGTGACGGGCGTGGTCTCGACGTCGCCGCCGGCCAGGACCCGGACCGTGCCGCCGTCCGCGGTCAGCGTGATCGCCGAGTTCGGCACCGTCAACACCTCCGTCGCCTCTCCGAGCAGGAACGACACGTCCGCCGAGGCGCCACCTGCGGCGTTCGCCGGCGGTTCCGCGACACCGACGACGACGGGGTAGCGAGCGCTGCCGGACGACGTGTCGGGGATGAGGCCGATCGACACCACCTCGCCGCTCACGGCCTCCCCCGCGCCCGCCACCTGCACCTCGGCTGCCGTCCCGGCAGCGAGGCCGCGCAGCTCGCTCTCCGACACCTCGGCCGTGACGGTGATCGCGCCGGGCGCGACGACGGTGATGGTGGCGCCGGTATCAGCCGTCGCGCCTGGGGTGACGTCGACGGCGGCGACGGTCCCGGCGATCGGCGCGACGATCGTCGCCGCGGCGAGCGACTGCTCGGCCTCCAGCACCCGCAGCTCCGCCTCGCTCAGGGTCGCCTGGTCCTGGGCCAGCTGAGCGGCATCGGACAACGCGCTCTCCCCGCCCGGCCCCTGTTCCCCTTCCGAGGGCGAGGGCGACGGCGGCGGTTCCTCCTGCGGGGCGTCCAGCTCCTCCTCGGCGGCCGCGAGCAGTTCGGCCAGCGCGGCGATCGCCTTCTGCAGCGCCTGCTGATCCGCCGCAGCCCGCTGCTGCGCCTCCTGCGCCGCTCGCAGTGCGTCCACGCACGGCTCGAGATCCGGCGCCGACGGCTCCGACGGTGTGGGCGTCGTCGGCGGCGAGGGGGTCGGGGTGGGTGTCGGGGTCTCCGTGGGCGACTCGGTCGGCGATTCCGTGGGCGACGGCGACGCGGTGACCGACGGCGACGGCGTCGGCGTCGGGCTGGCGGTGGGCGTGGCCGCTGCCGTGGCGGACGACGACGGCGGGGGGCTTGTGGTGGAGGCAGCCGACGCGGCGTCGGTCATCGCCGTCTCGCAGGCCTGTTGCTGCTGCTCGAGCGCCGCTGCTGCCGCAGCAAGACTCTGGGTGGCGGCGTCCTGCGCCGCCAGGACCGCCTGCTGCAACGTCGCCAACTGCCCGGCGTCACCGGCGGTCGAACCAGCGGAATCGCCAGGCCCGGCGGATCCGCCGGACCCGGGCCCGTCGCCCGCCGGCCGCACCGAGGCCAGCGCCACGAACGCGGCCGTCGACGCCGGTGCCGACGTTGACTCCGGCCCGGACGTTGATGCGAACGTTGACAGCGACGCTGAGGTTGATGCCGAGGTTGACTGCGGCGCTGATGTTGATGCTGATGTTGATTCCGGTCCGGACGTTGAGGCGGACATTGACACCGATGCAGATGTTGACGCCGACGTGGAGACCGAGTCGGCCTGACCGTCGATGGTCGCCTCCAGGGCAGCTTCGGCCTGGGCCAGCTCGGCCTGAGCGTCGGCGAGATCGGCGGCGAGGTCGGTGGTGTCGAGCGCGGCCAGCTGTTGGCCCACCGTGACGGTGTCGCCGACGGCCACGTCGACGGACGCGACGGTGCCGGAGGTGCCGAAGGCCGCCGCCGCGGACGACGCGGCCTCGACGGTACCGGTGGTGTCCAGGGTCTCGGCCACCGACGCGGACTCGGTGGCGGCGGTCCGGTAGGACGGCTCCTCCCCGGCCACCGCGACGGCCCAGACACCGGCCGCGCCGCCCGCGACCAGCACCGTCAACCCGCAGGCCACCAGCAACCGCATCCGACGCCGACGCCGCGGTCGGCGGCGCAGGGCGAACGCCTCGTCAGGCACCGAGGCCACCCCCGCCCAGCCGCCGGCACTCACCGTCGACGGCGGGTGAGACGGCGATGGTGGTCGCGGTGACGGCGCCGGTCGAGTCGGCTTCGCCGGCAGCGACGACGCAGGCGCCCTCGGTCAGCGCCTCGGGTCCGGCGGGCGCCTCGGTGGTCCACGTCGTCGCGGCCGAGGTGGTGACGGTGACGAGGCTGGGCTCCGGCGCCGCGGCCGACGAGTCGCGGCCGGGCCGGAGGACCTCCACAGTGAACGTGTCGCCCGAGACCTCGGTGACGGCGCCGGCGGTCGGCGGGGCGAACGTGGTGCCGTCGGCCGGCTGGGACGGACGCTCGGTCGGCGCGCCATCCGGCGGCACCCCAGTCGGCGGGGCGACCACGGCGCCGTCGCCCGGCCCACTGGACGCGCCACCCGACTCACCGGACCCACCGCCCGGCCCACCGGACGGGCCGCCCGGCCCACCGGGCTCGCCGCCCGGCCGGCTGGGCGGGCCACCCCCGAATCCGCCCAGCCCGCCGCACGTCCCGTCCTCACCCGGCTGGGTGACGGCGACGCTGGTCGCGGTCACCGAGGTCGTCTCGGGCCCGCCGTCCGAGGAGGTCACGACGACACAGGCGCCGGCCGCGAGGTCCGCCGCCGACCCGGCCACCGTCGCCGTGATCAGCGTGGCGTCGGTGTACGTGACCGCCACCTGCCCGGACGCGCCCTGGACCTGCAGCGTCGTCCCGTCGATCGCGGCCACCACGCCGGCGGCGCCGGGGCGGGAGACGGCGGGGCCGTCACCGGCGTCACCGGCGTCACCGGCGTCGCCGGCGTCGGCCGTCGCCTCGAAGGCGGTCTCCGGTTCCTCGCCGGACGAGCCGCAGCCGCTCGCGACGACCGCAACTACGGCAACGGCGGCGATGACGGGGAGGGACAGCGGCGCCCGCCGAGGGCGCCGAACGATCGTGGTCATGCGTGGGCTCCTGGAAGAGTGGGTCATTCGCTGCGCAGGGCATCGATGGGCGCGAGCCGGGCGGCCCGCCCGGCGGGGTAGACGCCGAAACCGACGCCGACGGCCAGGGCCATCGCGACGGCGGCGACGGTCGCGGGGACGGAGATCTCGACCGGCTGGCCGATGAACCGCGGCAGCAGTTCGGCGCCGAGCACGCCGAGGCCCGCGCCGAGCAGTCCGCCGGCCAGCCCGAGGACGGACGCCTCCAGCAGGAACTGCCGTCTGATCACGGCCGGCGTGGCGCCGAGCGCCTTGCGCAGCCCGATCTCACGGATCCGTTCGGTGACGGAGACGAGCATGATGTTCATGACGCCGATGCCGCCGACGACCAGCGAGATCCCGGCGATGCCGGCCAGCAGGATGGTCAGCGTCCGGTCGGTCTCGGTGGCGGTGTCGAGCAACGACTCCTGCGTGGAGATGGTGTAGTCGGGCTCGTCCTGGCCGGTCAGCCCGTGCGCGGTGGCCAACGCCGCGTCGACCTCCTGGTAGGCAGCGGACAGCTGCCCGGCCGACGCCGCCTCCACGTAGATCGTCGAGACCGACGTGGACCCGGCGGCCAGCCGCGTCGCCGCCGTCGTCGACGGCACCAACGCGAGGTCGTCCTCGTCCCCCGACGACGACGAGCCGACCGAGTCCAGCACGCCGACGACGGTGAACGCGGCACCGCCGGCCAGGACCGTCTGCCCGACCGGGTCCCGCAGGCCGAACAGCTCGCCCGCGGTGTCCGGCCCGAGCACCATCACGGCGGCCTCGTTCTCCAGGTCCTGGTCGGTGAGGAACCGGCCCGAGGTCAGACTCCGGTTGCGCACGTCCAACCAGGCCGGGGTGGTGCCGTTCACGGTGGCGGTCCAGTTGACGTCGCCGGCCGTCAGCGACTGCGGGCCGCCGCTGACCGGGGCGACGGCGGCGACGTCCGGCGCGACCACGTCCGACGCCAGCACCTCGGCGTCGTCCATGGTGAGGGTGGTGGCCGAGCCGCTGCCGCCGCGCAGGCCGGACGCGTCGGTCGTGCTGCCGGGCGTGACGATGAGCAGGTTGCTGCCGAGCGCGCTGATCTGCGCCCGCACCTCGGCCTGGGCGCCCTGCCCGAAGCCGATGGTGAGGATCACCGAGGCGATGCCGATGAGGATGCCGACGACGGTCAGCAACGAGCGCAGCCGGTGCGTGCGGACCGCCTCCCAGCCGGTGCGCAGCGTGTCGAGCCAGTTCATCGGCCCACCGCCGCCGCGGCCCGCAGTTCGCCGTCGTGGATGCGCAGCACTCGCTGCGCCTCGGCGGCGACCTCCTCCTCGTGCGTGATCAGGACGATCGTTCGGCCCTGGTCGTGCAGTTCGTCGAAGAGCGCGAGCACCTCGCGGGTGGAACTGGAGTCGAGGTTGCCGGTCGGCTCGTCGGCCAGGATCAGCGCGGGGTCGGTGACCAGCGCCCGGGCGATCGCGACCCGTTGCTGCTGGCCGCCGGACAGCTCGGACGGACGGTGGTCGACCCGGTCGGCGAGGCCGACGCGGTCCAGCGCGGCCAGCGCCCGGCGCCGCCGTTCGTCGCCCGGCACGCCGGCGTAGGCCAGCGGCAGCTCGACGTTGCGCAGCGCCGTCAGGTGCGCCAGCAGGTTGAACTGCTGGAACACGAAGCCGATCAGCCGGTTGCGGACCTCGGCGAGCTCCTCCTCCGACAGCTCGCCGACGTCGACGCCGACCAGCCGGTAGCTGCCGGACGACGGCGTGTCCAGGCAGCCGAGGATGTGCATGAGCGTCGACTTGCCGGAGCCGGACGGCCCCATGATCGCGACGTACTCGCCCTCCCCGATGCCGAGGTCGATGCCGCGCAGGGCGTCGACGTGCAGCGTTCCGGTCTGGTACCACTTGCGCACGGCGTCGAGCCGCAGCACCACGTCGCTCACCCCTGGCCCCCGCCCCGGACGCCGCCGCCTGGGAACCCACCGCCGGAGAAGCCGCCGCCGCCCGGGAACTCGCCGCCCGGGATCTCGCCGCCGGGGAACCGGCCGCCGGGCGGCTCCCCCTCGTCGTCACCACCACCGCCGCCGCGACCGGCCGGGAGCGGCACGACGACCTCGTCGCCGGCCTCGATCCCGCTCACGATCTCGGTCTGGACGCCGAACGCGGCGCCGATCTCGACCGGCGTCTCGACGTGCGACCCGTCGTCGGCCACGACGGTGACCGTGGTGGCGCCGTCGGTCGTGGTGACGGCGGAGCTCGGCACGGTGAGCACGTCGGTGTGCTGCTCGACGGTGATCGACACGTCGGCGCTGCCACCGGCGTAGACGCCCTCGACGGCGCCGGTGACCGCGATCTCCACGGGGAACGTCGCGGTGCCGGAGCCGGTGTCGGTGGCCACCAGGCCGACCGAGCTGACCGTCCCGTACACGACGTCGCCGCCGTCGGACGGCGTCAGCTCGGCCTGCAGCCCCTGCTGCAGCCGGGCGAGGTCGGCGCTGCCGACGCTGGTCTCGACGACGAACGCGTCGGTCGTGATGACGGTGATCTGCGCGCCGGTGCCGCCCGACGAGGACGACGACGAGGACGAGGACGAGGCGGACGACGGATCGCCGCCCCCGCTCGACGACGACCCGCCGCTGACCTCGTCGCCCACGGCGACGTCCACCGACGCCACCGTGCCGGCGATGGTCGACGTCAGCGTGGCGTCGTCCAGCGCCTCCTCGGCCTGCGCCACCCGCGACTCCGCTGCCGCGACCGACGCCTCGTCGGCGGCCAGCTGGGTCTCGCTCGCGTCGGCGTCGGTGTCGGAGTCCAGCCGCTCCCGGGCCGCGTCGAGCGTCGCCTCCGCCGCGTCCAGCTCGGCCTCGAGCGTCTCGGTGCTGACGGTGGCCAGCGCCTGACCGGCCGTGACGACGTCCCCCACGGCCACGTCGACGGAGAGCACCTCGCCGCTGACGGCGAACGACAGCTCCGCGGTCTCGGCCGGCTGGAAGGTGCCGGTACTGGTGACGGTCTCCTCGTAGGTGCCGACGGTGGCCTCGGCGGTGGTCGTCGACGGTGCGGAGGACGAGTCGTCCTGCGTCACCGCCCACGCCGCGCCGGCCACACCGACCCCGACGGCCGTCGTCGCCAGCAGAACAGTCGCCCGTCGCGCTCGACGGGACTTCGGTAGCAACCGCACCCGGGACACGATGGTGGATCTTCCTGGCACCGCCCTGGGACGAACCTGGCAACCAGCTGTGAACGACATTCACAGCTGATTCCCAGCCGGCTGCCAGGATGTTCTCAGGCGGAACCGGCACCGTGCGGCCATGGCCGCACGCGAACCGGACGGACGCCTCGTCGTCGTGGACGACGAGCCGAACATCGTCGAGCTGCTCGCCGCCAGCCTGCGCTACGCCGGCTTCGAGGTGACGACGGCGCGCAGCGGCCGCCAGGCGCTCGACATCGTCCTCACCGAGCGGCCCGACCTCGTGGTGCTGGACGTGCTGATGCCCGACCTCGACGGTTTCGCGGTGGTGCGCCAGCTGCGCAGCCACCAGGTCGACGTGCCGGTGCTGTTCCTGACCGCGAAGGACGCCGGCGACGACCGCGTCATGGGGCTGACCATCGGCGCCGACGACTACGTGACCAAGCCGTTCAGCCTGGAGGAGGTGGTGGCCCGGATCCGGGCCATCCTGCGCCGCTCCCGCGGCCGTCCCCACGGCGCGGCGACCGCCCGGCTGTCCTACGCCGACCTCGACCTGGACGACGACCGGCACGAGGTGCGCAAGGCCGGCCGGCCCGTGGACCTCTCGCCGACGGAGTTCAAGCTGCTGCGCTACTTCCTCGCCAACCAGGGCCGAGTGCTCAGCAAGGCGCAGATCCTCGACCACGTCTGGTCCTACGACTTCGGCGGCGACGCCGGCGTCGTCGAGTCCTACATGTCCTACCTGCGCCGCAAGCTGGACCAGGGCACGCCGAAGCTGCTGCACACGGTCCGCGGCGTCGGCTACGTCCTGCGGCTGCCGCGCGACAGCCCGTGAGGACCCTCCTGGCCCGGGCGTGGCGGGCCCGGCGCGACCGCACGCCGCTGCGCACCCAGCTACTGCTGGTCGTCGTCGCGCTGGCGGCGGTGACGGTGCTGGTCACCAGCGTCGTGGCGGCGGCGGTGCTGCGCGGCTACCTGCTGGACCGCACCGACGACCAGCTACGCCAGGCAGCCCGGCCGTTCTACGGGCAGGCCCGGCAGGTTCCGCTCGACGCCGATCCGCCGTCGTTCCGGCCGCTGGGCGACTACAGCTTCACCGCCTTCGCACCGGACGGCACGCCGGCCTGGAGCACCGACGACCCGGCCACACAGCGTCCGGGGCCGCAGCTGCCGGAGCTGACCGCCGAGACGGCCGCCGAGCTCGGGGGCACGCCGTTCACCGTCGACGCCGTCGAGGGCGACGGCACCTGGCGCGTGCTCGTGGTGGCCCGGGACGACGGCGGGTCGGTCGCGGTCAGCCGGCCGCTGCACGACGTCACGGCGACGGTGAACCGGCTGCTGCTGATCGACGGGGTCGTCGCCGTCCTCGCGCTGACGGCGCTGGCCGGGCTGGCGTGGTGGACGGTACGCACCCGGCTCCGGCCGCTGGAGGAGGTCGAGCACACCGCGGAGGCGATCGCGGCCGGCGACCTGAGCCGTCGCATCCCGCCGCGGGACCCGCGCACCGAGGTCGGACGCCTGTCGGCGGCGCTGAACGCGATGCTCGGCCAGATCGAGTCGGCGTTCCTCGCCCGCCGGGTCTCCGAGCACGAGGCGCGCGAGTCCGAGCAGCGGATGCGCCGGTTCATCGCCGACGCCAGCCACGAGCTGCGCACGCCGCTCACGTCGATCCGCGGCTTCGCCGAGCTGTACCGGCAGGGCGTGGTGCACGAAAAGCCGGAGGTGCGCCGGCTGCTGCGCCGGGTCGAGGACGAGGCGGCCCGGATGGGGCTGCTCGTCGACGACCTGCTGCTGCTGGCGCGGCTGGACCAGCAGCCGGTGCTCACCCGGGCGCCGGTGGACCTGATCGAGATCGTCGTCGAGTCCGTCCTGCAGGCCCGGCTGGTCGCCCGCGACCACGACCTGCGGCTGCACGTCAACGCCTCACTGGTCCCGGCCGTGATCGGCGACGCCGCGCGGCTGCGCCAGGTCGTCGACAACCTGGTCCGCAACGCGACTGTCCACACGCCGCCGGGCACCGTCGTCGACGTGTCGGTCGGCGACTCCGGACAGGGCTGGGCGGTGCTGAAGGTCCGCGACGACGGCCCGGGCCTGACCAGCGAGGACGCCGCGCACGCGTTCGAGCGCTTCTATCGCGCCGACCCGTCCCGGTCGCGCGCCGACGAGGCCCGGCACAGCGGCAGCGGGCTCGGCCTGTCCATCGTCGCCGCGCTGGTCGAGGCGCACGGCGGACGGGTCGAGCTGCGGTCGGCGCCGGGCGAGGGCGCGACGTTCCGGGTGCTGCTGCCGCCGGCCGGCGAGGCTCAGCCGGCCTCGGCGGCCTTGACGGCGGCGACGTAGCGGCGCGCGGCGTCGCGCAGGGCCTGCTCGGGATCGATGCCGCGGTCGCGGGCGGCCGCGGCCAGCGCGAACAGCGCGTCGCCGACGTCCTCGGCGGTCTCCGGGGCGGTGCCGGGCGACGACGGCGCGGGCACCGGCACACCGGCCTTCTCGACCCGGTGCACCAGCTTCGCGGCCAGCGACAGCGCCGGCTGGGCGAGCGGTACGCCGTCGACGGCGGAGGTGCGGTTCTTCTCCTCGCGCTTCAGCCGCTCCCACCGCTCGCCGACGTCGGACGCCGTCGACGCCTCGACGTCGCCGAAGACGTGCGGGTGACGGCGGATCAGCTTCGCCTCGATGCCGGCCGCGACGTCGTCGATCGACCACGGCGACGTCGGCCGCTCCTCGGCCAGCCGGGCGTGGAACAGCACCTGTAGCAGGAGGTCGCCCAGTTCCTCGCGCAGGTCGTCGTCGTGGCCCGACTCGATCGCCTCGAGCGTCTCGTAGGTCTCTTCCAGCAGGTAGGTGGCCAGGCTGCGGTGCGTCTGCTCGGCGTCCCACGGGCAGCCGCCGGGCGAGCGGAGGCGGTCCATGACGGCGACGAGGTCGAGCAGCCGGGCGCCGGGGAGGTCCTCGGACCCGACGACGACCCGGGCGTCCGGGAACGCCGCGCCGTCGTCGCCGGGCGGCAGCAGCCACACGGCGTCGCCGTCCGGCGGGGACGCGGCCACGGTGACCGGGACCCCGGCCGCCCGCAACGACGCGACCTGCGGGTGCGCGTCGTCGGCGACGTACACGGGGCCGGCGCGCAGCGCGTCCCACGCGGCGGCGGAGAGCAGCCCGGGAGCGACCCGCGGGCTGGTGGCGAGCAGGACCAGGGTCACGAAGCCGATTCGGAGATCGAGCCGGTGTCGGCGCTGACAGCGAGGTCGTCGCCCCAGGTGCCGAAGCGCGGGTTGACCTCGACGTTCAGCTGGTCGCTGAGGTCGGCGAGGGTCTGCGTGAGCCCGGCGTTGTCGGCGCCGGTCTCGTCGGCGTAGGCCTGCGCGATGAGCTGATCGGCGACGCCGGCCCGGAACGCCTTCTCGGTGTAGCCGGCCTGCGCCAGCGCCGCCTCGATGTCGCCGCCAGGCGCCTGCGCCGAGATCTCCTCGATGGCGTCGTCGATGTCGGCCTCGCTGACCTGGAGGTCCTCGTCGGCGGCCAGCCGCAGGAAGATCTCGTGCTGGATGTGCCGGGTCAGGACGGTGCGCTGGAACGCGGGCATGCCACCGGCTGCCTGGACGTCGAAGCCCTCGAGCTTCTCGGCGTGCTCGACCTCGTTCTGCAGGTCGTCGACGGTGAAGCGGTCGCCGTCGATGACGACGGCCGCGCCGATCTGCTCGGAGTCGCACGCCGTCAGCGCGACGGCGCTGGCCGCGGCGAGGGAGGCGATGACGAGGCGGCGGATGGTCGACACGGTGATCCTCTTCGTAGGTTCGGCCTGCGGCGGGTGGACGCTACCCGGGCGCATCTTATCCAGCATGGGTTCCGGCACGGTCGGGCTGGTGGGCGATGACGTCGTCGACGACGGTCTTGGCCCAGGCCAGCAGCTCGACGCCGCGCAGCTGCGGCCCGCCGATCTGGGCCGGCCGCGGCCGGGGCACCAGCATCGTCCCGACCGCGTCCTTGACCAGTGACTTCGGGTACAGCCGGCCGAGCCGGACCCGCTGCCAGTCGGCCAGCTCGACGTGCGCGAACCGGACGTAGGTGCCCTGGACGGTGACCTCGGACAGCCCCGCGCGGCGGGCGTGCACCCGGAACCGGGCCACGGCCAGCAGGTTCTCGACCGGCTCGGGCGGCGCGCCGTAGCGGTCGACCAGTTCCTCGAGGACGGCGTCGACGGCGGCGTCGTCGACCGCCTCGGACAGCCGCCGGTACGCCTCGAGCCGCAGCCGCTCGCTGGCGACGTAGTCGTGCGGGATGTGCGCGTCGACCGGCAGCTCGATGCGGACCTCGGGCATGGCCTCGGCGCCGTCGCCGCGGTACTCGGAGACCGCCTCGCCGACGAGCCGCACGTAGAGGTCGAACCCGACGTCGGCGATGTGGCCGGACTGCTCGCCGCCGAGCAGGTTGCCCGCGCCGCGGATCTCGAGGTCCTTCATCGCGACCTGCATGCCGGCGCCGAGATCGGAGTGCTGGGCGATGGTGGCCAGCCGCTCGTGCGCCTCCTCCGTCAGCGGCGTCTCGCGCGGGTAGAAGAAGTACGCGTACGCCCGCTCGCGGCCGCGCCCGACCCGGCCGCGCAGCTGGTGCAGCTGCGACAGGCCCAGCCGCTCGGACCGGTCGACGATGAGCGTGTTGGCGTTGGAGATGTCAAGGCCGGTCTCGACGATGGTCGTGCATACGAGTACGTCGACCTCGCGCTGCCAGAACGCATCGATGACCTGCTCGAGCGCGTGCTCGCCCATCTGGCCGTGCGCCGTGGCGATGCGCGCCTCGGGCACCAGCTCGCGCAGCCGCGCCGCGACCTTCTCGATGGTGTCGACGCGGTTGTGCACGAAGAACGCCTGGCCGTCGCGCATCAGCTCGCGCCGGATGGCCGCGCCGACCTGCTTCTCGTCGTACCCGCCGACGTAGGTGAGCACGGGGTGCCGCTCTTCCGGCGGCGTGGTGATGACGCTCATGTCGCGGATGCCGGTGATGGACATCTCCAGCGTGCGCGGGATCGGCGTGGCCGACATCGTCAGCACGTCGACGTTCGCCCGCAGATGCTTGAGCTTCTCCTTGTGCTCGACGCCGAAGCGCTGCTCCTCGTCGACGATCAGCAGGCCGAGGTCCTTGAACCGGACGTCGCCGGTGATGAGCCGGTGGGTTCCGATGACGACGTCGACGCTGCCGTCGTGCAGCCCCTCGATCGTGTCTGCGGCCTCGGTGTCGGACTGGAACCTCGACAGCGCCCGGATCGTCACCGGGAACGGCGCGAACCGCTCGGAGAACGTCGCGAGATGCTGCCCGACCAGCAGCGTCGTCGGCACCAGCACGCCGACCTGCTTGCCGTCCTGAACCGCCTTGAACGCGGCGCGGACGGCGATCTCGGTCTTGCCGTAGCCGACGTCGCCGGCGATGACGCGGTCCATCGGGATCTCGCGCTCCATGTCGGCCTTGACCTCGTCGATGGTCGACAGCTGGTCAGTGGTCTCGACGTAGGGGAAGGCGTCCTCCAGCTCGCGCTGCCATGGCGTGTCCTGGCCGAACGCGTGACCGGGCGCGGCCTGGCGGGCGGCGTAGAGCTTGATCAGCTCGGCGGCGATCTCCTTGACCGCCTTGCGGGCACGGCCCTTGCGCTTGGCCCAGTCGCTGCCGCCGATGCGGTCGAGGTGCGGTGCGTCGCCGCCGACGTACTTGGTGACCTGCTCGAGCTGGTCGGTCGGGACGTACAGGCGGTCGGCCGGCTGGCCGCGCTTGGACGGCGCGTACTCGACGACGAGGTACTCGCGGGTGGCGCCCTGCACCGTCCGGCTGGTCATCTCGACGTAGCGGCCGACGCCGTGCTGGTCGTGGACGATGTAGTCGCCGGGCTTGAGCTGGAGCGGGTCGACCTGGTTGCGGCGCCGGCTGGGCATGCGGGTGGTGCCCTTGGTGGACACCCGCTGGCCGGTGAGGTCGTCCTCGGTGAGGACGGCGAGAGCGGCGGCGTTCGCGATGAAGCCGTGCTTGAGCGCGCCCGTGGTGACGAGGACGACGCCCGGTTCCGGCGCGGCGGTGACGTCCTCGACGTAGCGCGCGGGGACCTCGGACTCGCCCAGCACCTCGACGACCCGCTCGGCGGTGCCGTGGCCGCCGGTGACGAGGACGGCGCGGCCGCCGGTGGCCAGCCAGCCGGAGAGGTCGGCGACGGCGCGCTTGGTGTCGCCGCGGTAGGTCTCGGCCGGGCGGACGTCGACCTCGCGGGTGTCGACGGCGCCGGCCGTCACCATGTCGTCGCCGAGGTTCACCTCGTAGAGGTCGGCGTCGAGGTCGGCCTTCTCCGGGGCGGCCGGGGCGTCGCCGCCGAGGCCGAACGAGCTGAGGCTCCACCACGGCAGCCCTTGGCGGATCGCCTGCGCCCGGACGTCGCCGAGCGTGTGGTAGGCCGCCGCGCCGAGGTCGATCGGCGCGGTGCCGCCGCCGGCCGCCGCGGCCCACGACGCGTCGAGGAACTCCTGGCTGGTGGCGACCATGTCGTGCGCCCGGGTGCGGACCCGCTCGGGGTCGCAGACCAGCACGTGGGTGCCGGCCGGCAGCAGGTCGATCAGCATCTCCATGCGGTCGACCAGCACCGGCGCCAGCGACTCCATGCCCTCGACGGCGATGCCTGCGGCGATCTTCTCCAGCATCTCGCCCAGCTCGGGGTGGTCGTGCGCGAGGGCGGCCGCCCGCCGCCGGACGTCGTCGGTGAGCAGCAGCTCGCGGCACGGCGGCGCCCACAGCCCGTTCTCGGCGGCGTCGGTGGAGCGCTGGTCGGCGACGGTGAAGTAGCGGACCTCCTCGACGGTGTCGCCCCAGAAGTCGACCCGCAGCGGGTGCTCCTCGGTCGGCGGGAACACATCGACGATGCCGCCGCGCACGGCGAACTCGCCGCGTCGTTCCACGAGGTCGACGCGGACGTACGCAGCGGCGGCCAGCTGTTCGACGACGGAGTCGAGGCTGACGTCGTCGCCGGGCTTCAGCGCGACCGGGCGGAGGTCGGCCAGCCCCGCGACCTGCGGCTGCAGCACGCTGCGCACCGGCGCGACGACCACCCGCACCGGCCCGCCGGACTCGTCGGCGGGGTGCGCCAGCCGGCGCAGCACCGCCAGCCGCCGGCCGACGGTGTCGCTGCGCGGCGACAGACGCTCGTGTGGCAGCGTCTCCCACGCCGGGTACTCGACCACCGACTCGGGCGGCAGCAGGCAGCGCAGCTCGGTGGCGAGGTCCTCGGCCTCGCGCCCCGTGGCGGTGACGGCGAGCACCGTACGTCCCGCCCCCGCCCCGCCGGCGTCGGCCGCGATGGCGCCGGCCACGAACGGGCGCAGCGCCGGCGGCGCGGTGAGGTCGAGCGCGGTGACCGCACCCGTGCGCGCGTCGGCGACGGCCGAGCGCAGCGTGGGGTCGCCGTCGTCGCCGAGCAGGGCGGACAGCAGGCCGCTGAGAGACATCGGTAGACCTTCCGGGCACGCAGACGTGCCCCCAAAACTGGTGGAGTGGGGGGTCGGTAGTACCGAGCTTACGACGTTCCCCCGACAGAGTCGCGGGCGAGCGGTCGCCGCGACTACGCGTTGAGCGGGAGTATCAGGCTCGATGCCGAACCTGCCCTCGTCAACCGGGCATCGGTCGTCACCACGCCGAGACCGAGTCGCTCTGCCAGTGCTAGATAGAGCGCGTCGGTCAGTCTCGTGTCGTGCCTGTGACCCCAGGCAAGTTCCAGCAGGTCAGGCAGACCGTGCCGGACGACCGGCATGCTCTCGAGGATATCGAGCAACTCCGTCACGTCCTGCTCGGACAGGACGTCGGCGCGCTGAAGCCGGCCGAAGGCACTCAACAACTCGGCGTCAACGTGTGCGGGAGCATGCAGCGCCCGCCCTTCGATGGTCTTCGCCACCACGTCCGCTCGGTCGGTCGGCACCATCAGATCGACCAGGGCCGAGGCGTCGACGACCACGGCTTCGAGATTCACGTCGCGCCGAACTCTTCCCGGGCAGCGTCGAGGGCTTCCATCGCGTGATCGTGCGTGACCCCCGCGTATCGGCGTCGACGCACGCGGTCGAGCCACGTTTCCGCTCGGCGCCGGGCGAGCTCGTGCCGCAACGCCTGCTGTGTCAGCTGCGACACATTGAGATCGGACGCCTTGGCTTCCTCCGCCAGGTCATCGGGGACGTACACGTTCAAGCGCGCCATACACACATGGTATGTACACGCCGACTGGTCGGGCAAGCGGCGCTGATGGACGGGTCGCGAGCGAGTTGTTCGGCCACCGGATACCTGATGTCCGGTCTGTGGTCGGTTGTGACTGATCTACTGACGCGCCATGACCTCCGACCGCAACCCCTTCAGCGGGCTCCGGCTGGACGCGATCGACGCCACCCGGCGCAGATTCCTCACCGTCACGGGCGCGGCCATGGGCCTTGCCGTGGTGGGGTCACTGCCCGGGCTCGCGTCGGCCGACGGTGCCGCCGTCGAGCTCACCCAGCTGCCCGAGTATCCGTTCGCGCTGGGCGTCGCCTCGGGCGACCCGCTCAGCGACTCCGTCGTGCTGTGGACCCGGCTGGCGCCGCGGCCGTTGGAGGCGTTCGGCGGCCTCGGGCCGCGCCCGGTGCTGGTCCAGTGGCAGCTCGCGGAGGACCCCGGCTTCCGCCGCGTCGTGCAGAGCGGCACCGCCCGGGCCCGGCGCGAGGAGTCCTACAGCGTCCACGTCGACGTCAAGGGGCTGCGGCCGTGGCGGGAGTACTGGTACCGCTTCCGCGTCGGCCGGCACCTGAGCCCCGTCGGCCGGACCCGCACGGCACCCGCGCCCGGCTCGTCGCCACAGGCGCTGAAGTTCGCCTTCGCGTCCTGCCAGGCGTACTGGGAGGGCTACTACACCGCCTATCGCGACCTGGCCGCCAGGGAGCACGACGTTGTCTTCCACCTCGGCGACTACCTCTACGAGTACGGCGTGGGCGTCGGTGCCGGCGTCCGCCGGCAGCAGCTCCCGTCGCACACCCTGCGCGAGACCGTCACACTGGACGAGTACCGCAGCCGCTACGCGCTGTACAAGCTCGACGCCGACCTGCAGGCCGCGCACGCCTCCGCGCCGTGGATCGTCACGATGGACGACCACGAGGTCGAGAACAACTGGGCCGACGAGATCCCCGAGGGCAACACCCCGACGCCGACCCGCAACGAGTTCGTGGTCCGCCGGGCCAACGCGTTCCGCGCCTGGTGGGAGCACATGCCGGTGCGGCTCTCGCAGCAGCCGATCGGCCCGGACCTGCAGCTCTACCGCCGGTTCCAGTACGGCGACCTGGTCCGGTTCAACCTGCTCGACACCCGCCAGTACCGCGACGACCAGGCGGCCGGCGACGGGTCCGACCCGCCGAACCCCGGCTCGCTCGACCCGAACCGCACCATCACCGGCGCCGAGCAGGAGCGCTGGCTGCTGGACGGCTTCGCCGAGCGGTCCGCGCGGTGGGAGGTGCTGGCGCACCAGACGGCGATCGCCCAGCTGGACACCCGGGCCGGCGCCGAGGTCATCGTGCCGATGGACACCTGGGACGGGTACGTGGCGTCGCGGCAGCGGGTGCTCGGTGGCGCGGCGGAACGGGGCGTGCGCAACCTCGTCAGCATCGCCGGCGACCTGCACCGCAGCGTCGTCTCCGAGCTGAAGGCGGACTACGCCGACCCCGCCGCGCCCGTCGTCGGCACGGAGTTCGTCGGCACGTCGATCAGCTCCGGCCGCGACGGCATGGACAACGACGAGGGCGGCCTGACGATCCTGGCGGAGAACCCGCACGTGAAGTTCTCGAACTTCCAGCGCGGCTACGTCACGGTCGACGTCACGCCCGACCAGTGGGTGGCCGACTACCGCGTCGTCGACCTGGTCACCGTCCCCGACGGCACCGTCAGCACCCGCACGAGACTCGCCGTGGCCGACGGCGAACCGACCATCCACGTCGTGGGAGGCCAGTGATGAGGCGGCAGATCGCGGTGGTGGCGATGTCGGCCGCGGCACTCGGCGTCATCACGGCGGTGGCCAGCACGGCGGCCCGGCCGGACGACGACCCGGTCCGGCTCACGGCGACGCCGGAGCGGGTTGAGGTAGTCGGGCTGCCGTGCCTGCCGAGCTCGTTCCAGCTCGGCATGACGAACGTCGGCAGCGCCGACCTCTACGCCGACGTCGAGCTGAGCGCCGGCGGGCCGGTCGAGCTGGAGCGCGGCCTGATGTCGTCGTGGCTGCCCGCCTGGGACCCCGACCACACCGTCACCTCGCGGGTCGGGATCACGGTGCCGCGCGACGCGGCGCCCGGCAGCTACGACGTGCGGGCGACGACCGACGGCGCGGAGGTCACCGTGCCGATCGAGGTGCTGCCGCAGCCGCCGAAGGGCCCGGGTGACAACCTGGCCCTCGGTGAGGGGGCGACGGCGTCGTCGACGCACGCGAACTTCGACGTGTGCGGCGCCGCCGACGGCAACACCAGCTCCGCCGACTGGGACACGCTGACCGGCTGGAACGACGCCACCAGCCGGGTCTTCCCGGACACCTACGACATCGCGCTGGCCGCGCCGGCGACCGTCGCCCGGGTCGAGACCTGGACGCTGGACTCGGCGCAGTACCCGGCGGCGCGCTACGGACTGCGCGACTTCGACGTCCAGGTGCGGGTCGGCGGCGCGTGGCAGACGGTGCACGAGGTGCGCGGCAACACCACCGGCCGGGTGACGTCGGCGTTCGCCCCGGTGACCGCCGACGCCGTCCGCATCGTCGGCCTCGCGTCCAACAACGGCGACTACTCGCGGCTGGTCGAGGTCGAGGTCTTCTCCGGCTGACGACGCACGGCCGGGCCGCCCCCGTGGACGGCCCGGCCGCGTGCGTTCCGTGCGTCAGTGCTCCAGCTGGGGCAGCTTGTGCAGCGGCTTGGGCAGCCACCAGTTGCGCTCCCCCAGCAGCGCCATGATCGACGGCAGCAGCACGGCCCGCACGATGGTCGCGTCGATGAGGATCGCCGCGGCCAGGCCCACGCCCAGTTGCTTGAAGTCGATGGCGCCGAGCGTCGCGAAGATCGAGAAGACCGCGACCATGACCACGGCGGCGCTGGTGACGACGCCGGCGGAGCGGATGATCCCGGTGCGGACCGCCTCCTGCGTGGTCATGCCGGCCTTGGCGCCCTCGCGGATCCGGCTGACGACGAACACGTGGTAGTCCATCGACAGGCCGAACAGGATCACGAACAGGAACAGCGGCAGCCAGGTGATGATCGCGCCGGTCGACTCGAACCCGAGCAGCCCTTCGGCCCAGCTGTTCTGGAACACCAGCGTCAGCAGCCCGTAGGAGGCGGCGACGGAGAGCAGGTTCAGGCCCGCGGCCGTCAGCGCCACCGCCAGCGACCGGAACGCCATGACCAGCACGATGATCGTCATCAGCAGGACGAACCCGATGACCACCGGCATCCGGTCGGCCAGCAGGCCGCGGAAATCGACGTTGCCGGCGGTCATGCCGGTGACGCCGGTCTCGACACCGTCGACGCCGTCGAAGGCGGCCGGGACGAGGTCGTCGCGCAGCGCCTGCAGCGAGTCCTCGGCGCGGGCGTCGTCGTGCTCGTACGGCACCGGCACGTCGATGCGGGCGACCGAGCCGTCGACGGAGTACTCGGCGGTCAGGCCCCCGCCGGCGGCGAACTCCGGGTCGGCGGCGACGGCGTCGTTCAGCGTGGCGACGGCGCCGTCGACGGCGTTCTGGTCGAGCGGCGACCCGTCGGCCGTCCAGACCGCGACGTCGTGCGCCGCGCCCTCGGACGGGAACGCCGTCGTGATGGCGTCGTAGGTCTGCACCTCGGGCACGTCCTTGGACAGGTCGGAGATGCCGGGCTGCGACAGCTTCATGCCGAGCGCCGGAGCGGCCAGCGCGAGCAGCGCCAGCAGGCCCGCGACCAGCGCCGTCCTCGGGTGCCGCAGCACCGGGCCGAGGATGGCCCGCCACACGCGCGGCTCGCCGCCGTCGCGCCGGCGCAGCCGCCACAGCAGCGGGACGCGCGGACGGTCGATCCAGCGGCCGAAGATCGCCAGCAGCGCGGGCAGCGCCGTCACGGACCCGACGACGGCCACGGCGACGACCAGGATGGTGCCCATGGCCAGCGACTGGAAGGTCGCCTCACCGGCGAAGAACATGCCGGCCATCGCGATGACGACGGCGATGCCGGAGACCACGACCGCCCGGCCGGACGTCGCGGCGGCGACCGCGACGGCGTCCATGGTGCCGCGGCCCTTCTCGCGCTCCTCCCGCTCGCGGCGGACGTAGAACAGCGAGTAGTCGACGCCGACCGCCATGCCGACCAGCAGCACGACCGAGGCCAGGATGTCCGTCGACGGCACGACGTAGGACGCGAACGCCGAGAGCCCCATGGCCGCGACCACCGACGACAGCGCCAGCAGCACCGGCACGGCGGCGGCGATCAGAGCGCCGAACACGACCAGCATGATCAGCAGGCTGACCGGCAGCGACAGGTACTCGGCACGCTTCAGGTCGTCCTCATAGACCTGGTCGAGCGCCTCACCGAGGCTCGCGTCGCCGACCTGCCCGACGCTCAGGCTGCCGTCCGCCCCGTCGACGACCTGTGCGACCTGCGCGGCGGCCGCGCTGGCGGCGTCCTCCTCCTCGGCGTCGGTGCCCGCCGGGACGTCCAGCGTCACCTCGTAGAGGGCGGCCGTACCGTCCTCGGACACCTGCGGCTCGGACACCCCCGCGACTCCCGGCGCGGCGGCCAGGTTCGCGGCCAGCGTGGTGACGGCGCCGGCCTCGACGTCGACGGCGCCGCCGTCGGCCGCCCGGACCAGCACCGACTCGGTGAACGGGTCGTCGAAGTCGGCCTGCAGCAGCGCCTTGTCGGCCCCGGCGGAGGCACCGACGCCGGAGTCGCCGTCCTCGACCTCCTTCGTGCCGACGGCGCCGCCGCCGACGATCGCGGCCGCGACGAACGCGAGCCAGAGGACGATGGCCAGCCACTTGTGGGCGGCGCTCCAGCGCGCCACGCGCACCACCAGTCCGTGGCGCGGTGGCTCGGGCGGTCGCGGCGCCGGCGCGGGCGGGCGGTCTAACGGCAGGGTCGTGGTCATGGTGCGTCCCGTCGGTGTGAGTCCGGTGAAGTCGCGTCTCACTCTCGTCGCGCCGGGAACGCGCGGTAACCCGGAAAGCCCCCGATTCGCCCTGGGGGAATCCCCCGGTTCGCCCCTCGGGCAGACCTGGGGTCAAGCCCTGAGTTCGACCGTACGCACCTCACTGGCCTGCACGAACGCCTCGTCGACGGTGTGGCCGAGGCCGGGGCCGGTGGGCACCTCGACCACGCCGGCGGTGGCTGTGATGGGCGGGGTGACGACGTCGCGTTCGTAGTACTTGCCGGACGCGGACACGTCGGACGGGAGGGTGAAGCCGGGGAGGCTGGAGAGCGCGACGTTGGCGGCCCGGCCGACGCCGAATTCGTGCATGCCGCCGCACCAGACCGGGATCTCGTGCTCGGCGGCGAGGTCGTGCGCGGCCACCGCCGGGCCGAGCCCGCCCAGCCGCGACACCTTGATGTTGAGCACCTTCAGCGCGCCCAGCACGACCGCCGTGCGCAGGTCGTCGAGGGTGTCGATGGACTCGTCCAGGCACACCGGCGTCGAGACGTCGCGCTGCAGGGCGGCGTGCGCGAGCAGGTTCCGCGGCGCGAACGGCTGCTCGATCATCGTCAGGCCGAGGCCGTCCAGCCCCCGCAGCGCCGTCAGCTCCTCCGAGCTCTCGCCGTAGGCGCCGTTCGCGTCGACGTGCAGCATGAGGTCGGGGAACGCGGCGCGGACGGCGCGCACCGGCTCGACGTCCCAGCCGGGCGCGATCTTCAGTTTCACCCGCGGATACCCGGCGTCGACGTGCTTGGCGACCTCGGCGAGCAGGTCGTCGACGGTCGGCTCGATGCCCAGCGAGACGCCCGCGACCACGGACGAGCGGGTCCCGCCGAGCGCCGTCGCCAGCGACACCCCGCCGGACAGCGCCCACAGCGTCCACGCCGCGATGTCGACGCCGGCCTTCGCGAACTGGTGGCCGCGGACCTTCGCCCACAGCCCGGCCACCTCGGCGGGGTCGTCCCAGCGCGCGCCGACGACGGACGGCAGCAGATACCGCGACGCGACCAGCCAGCAGGTGTCGACCGTCTCGGGCGAGTAGAACGGGTCGGACGCGGACGCGATCTCACCCCAGCCGACCGCGCCGGACTCGTCGGTGAGCCGGACGAGGATGTGGTCGAGGTGGTCCTTGGCGTGCGAGCTGGTGCGGAACCGGTGCACCAGCGGCAGCCGCACCAGGTGCAGGGACGCATGGGTGACGCGCACAGTCAGTCCTCCCAGTAGAGCTCGAGGTCGTGGGCCAGCCGGTCGCGCTCGGCCAGCCGCCGGCGCGCGCCCTTCGCGCTGGCGGTGGTGAGCGTGGCCAGCAGGTGCACGACGGCGGCGACGGCGGTGGGCGAGTCGGCGTACGAGGCGCTG
This sequence comes from Jiangella sp. DSM 45060, assembly GCF_900105175.1. NCBI lineage: Bacteria > Bacillati > Actinomycetota > Actinomycetes > Jiangellales > Jiangellaceae > Jiangella > Jiangella sp. DSM 45060. The sequence continues at coordinate 5,470,279 of NZ_LT629771.1, forward strand.
GCCGTCGGCACCACGATGGCCTGCCCGGCGACGGCGATCAGCGGCGAATCGGTGGTGTCGGTGACGGCGACGACGGAGCCGCCCGCGGCCGCGAACCGTCCGGCCAGCGCGACCGTCTCGCGCCGGTACCGGCGCAGCGAGACGGCCACCAGCACGTCGGTGTCGCGGACGTCGGCGAGCACGTCGACATGGCGGACCAGCGTGCCGTCGACCAGCGTGACGTTGGACAGCCCGGCGGAGAGGTCGGCGGCCAGCAGCGAGGCGTACGCGAACGACTTGCCGGTGCCCGAGACGAACCGCCGCCGCGCCGCCACCACCGTCGCCGCCGCGGCCGCCACGGACCCGTCGGCCGCGACCCGCTCGAACGCCTCGGCCAGCGTGCGGGTCTCCTGCTCCATCACCCTGGCCTGCAGCGACGCCGACGACGACGGGCGCTGCAGCCGGGCACCGAACCGCTGCGACGGGCTGGTCAGCTCGGTCATGACGCGGACCGGACGAAGCGGTAGGCGCCGGTGTCGGGCGAGAGCCGGACGCACGACACCGCGACCGAGCCGTCCGCCAGCAGCGACGCGATGACGGCGCCCAGCTCGCGCCGCTGCTCGGCGGTGGACGTCAGCGGCAACGGCAGCCAGGTGTCGGCGCCGGCCGGACGGGGCCGCAGCCAGCCGGCGGGGTCGTCGAGCCCAGCGGGCAGCCCGGCCGGGGCCGGCGCCTCGCGGGCCCGGCGCTCGTCGTCGAGGTCCCAGTCGACGATCATCCGGTCGGTGTCGGGGACCCCGAAGAACTCCGGCCGGAACCACCGCCCGGTCGCGCCGAGCACGTCGAGGTTGAAGTGCGCGTTGCGGACGACCGACGGGTCGAACGACCAGCGCATGCGGGTCTGGCCGCCGGCCAGGGCGACCTCGCGCTGGCCGCGCTTGAGCGCCCGCCCGAGCCCGCGGCCCTGGTGCCCGGCCGCGACGACGGCCGCCTGCGAGTAGTGGTAGATCTCGCCGCGGTCCATGCCGACGAAGCCGTACGCGAACGCGACCAGTTCGCCGCCGCGACCATGGACACCGACCACCGAGCCGCCGTTGGCCGCCAGCGAGGCGAGCAGCCGCGGGTTCACCGAGTGGGAGAGGTCCTGGTAGCCGAACACCTCGCGGTAGAGGCGGGCGGCGGAGTCGAGGTCAGCGGCCGACGTGAGCCGCTCGACGTGCGGGGTCATGGCCCTCCCAGATGCAGATACGGATCGCAAATGGCGCACTACAACCCGTCAACCGACCACATCGACGATGATACGGAACGTATAGTCGCAGCATGAACGGTACCGCACTGGACGTCGACGCGCTGCTCGCCCGTTTGGAGAGCTACGTCCGGCTCGAGTCGCCCACCGGCGACGCCGCCCGGCTCGACGCGCTCGGCGAGGTCCTGCTGGCGCGGCACCGCGATCTGGGCGCCACCGTCCGCCGGGTCCCGGCACCGGCCGGCGACCACCTGGTCATGGAGCATCCGGGCCGCGGCGCGAAGGCCGACGCGGCGCCGGTCCTGTTCCTCGGCCACCACGACACCGTGTGGCCGGCCGGTCACGTCGACGGACCGATGCCCTGGCGGGTCGCCGACGGCGTCGCACACGGGCCGGGCTCCTACGACATGAAGAGCGGCCTGGTCGTCATGGAGGCGGCGCTCGAGCTGGCCCGTTCCGCCGCGGCCGGGCATCCGCCGGTGCGCGTCGTCGTGGTGGCGGACGAGGAGATCGGCTCGCCGACGGCGGCCGCGCTGGTCGCCGAGTCCGCCCACGACGCCGTCGCCGCGCTCGGGTTCGAGTCGCCGCACCCCGACGGCTCGCTGAAGGCCGGGCGGCGCGGCAGCACCCGGCTGCGGCTGGCCGTCGAGGGGGTCGAGGCGCACGCCGCCCTCGACCCCGACGCCGGCGTGTCCGCCGTCGACGAGCTGGTCGACCAGCTGATCCTGGTCCGCTCCATCGTCCGGCACGCACCGGGCGACGTGCTGTGCAACATCGGCACCGTCGGCGGAGGCGGCCGCACGAACGTCGTCGCCGCCGCCGCGCACGCCGACATCGGGCTGCGCTTCGCCGACACCGAGTCCGAGCGGGTGGTGCTGGACGGGCTGACGTCGCTGCGGCCGATCCGCGCCGGCGCCGCGGTGACCACCGGCGTGCTGTCGCGGCGGCCCACCTGGGCGCCGGACGAGACCACCGCGGGGCTGCTCGGCACCGTCCGGCGAGCCGCGGCGAGCATCGGCCAGCGCATCGACGGCGCGCCCGCGGCGGGCGGCGCCGACACCAACACCACCGGCTCGCTCGGGGTGCCGACGCTGGACGGCTTCGGCCCGCTCGGCGCCGGCGCCCACGCCGTTCACGAACAGGTGGTCGTCGCGTCGCTGGCACAGCGCGCCGAGCTGGTCGCCGCGGTGCTCGCGGAGCTCTAGGACACGCCGGAGGCCTTCTTCACCAGCGAGATCAGCAGCTTCTCGTCCTCGGCGGTGAGCTTGGTCAGGCCGAAGGCGGTGGGCCACATGGTGCCGTTGTCGAGCAGCGGCGCCTCGTTGAAGCCGAACGTCGCGTACTCGGTGCCGAACTTGGCCGCGGCCTGGAAGAAGCAGATGACCTTGCCGTTCTTGGCGTAGGCGGGCTGCCCGTACCACGTGCGCGGCGAGAGCTCGGGCACCTCGGCGCTGATGAGGGCGTGCAGCCGCTGCGCCAGCACCCGGTCGGACTCGGGCATCTCAGCGATCTTCTCCAGCAGATCCGCCTCGGGGTCGACCTTGGCCTTCTTGCCCTTCTTGAGCTCCTTGGCCCGCTCCTTCATCGCCGCCCGCTCGGCGTCGTCGAACCCCTCGTACGTACCGCCGGTCTGCTTCGTATTCATCTCTGACGACTCCTCCCCGTGGGTGAGCTGCTCTGACGTCTCCAGGCTAGGGAGCGGACCGGGGCCGCCGCTTCTCGAAACCTGATCGGTTCTTGTGCTCCCACCAATCTGACAGTTACTCTCAGAAAACAGAGACGTTCTAAGCCAAGTGACTGTCGGAGGCTGTCGTGGCAACCCTGCTCTACCGGATCGGGCGGTTCTCGTACCGGAGCCGCCGCCTGGTCGGGGCCGTCTGGCTGGCGGTGATCGCGCTGGCCGGAGTGGCCGCCGCGACGCTGTCCAGCCCGACGGCGGACTCGTTCGCGATCCCGGGCACCGAGTCGCAGGAGGCGTTCGACCTGCTGCAGGAGCGCTTCCCCGGCTCGTCGCCGGACGGCGCTGCGGCACGGCTGGTGTTCGCGGCGCCCGACGGCGGCGCCGTCACCGACCCGGACCACCAGCGGGCCATCGCCGGCGCCGTCGCGGAGATCGAGGCCGGGCCGCAGGTGGCGAGCGTCGCCGACCCGTTCACGTCGGGCCTGGTGTCCGAGGACGGCCGCATCGCGCTGGCCGAGGTCACCTACACCGTCGACTTCTTCTCGATGGAGACCGAGACCCGCGAAACGCTCGAGCACGCCGTCGAGACCGCCGGCGATTCCGGCCTGCGGGTCGAGCTGGCCGGCACCGCGGCCGAGCCGGAGCCCGAACTGGGCAGCGAGCTGCTCGGCATCGCCGTCGCCGCGCTGGTGCTGATCCTGACGTTCGGGTCGCTGCTCGCGGCCGGCATGCCGCTGCTCACCGGCGTCGTCGGGGTGGGCGTCGGCGTCGCGCTGGTCACGGCGGCGACGTCGTTCGTCGACCTCAGCACGATCACGCCGATCCTCGCCACGATGCTGGGGCTGGCCGTCGGCATCGACTACGCGCTGTTCATCGCCTCGCGGTACCGGCACGAGCTGGCCACCGGCCGGCCCGGCGACGAAGCGGCCGGCCGGGCCATCGGCACCGCCGGCACCGCGGTCGTGTTCGCCGGGCTCACCGTCGTGATCGCGCTGGCCGGGCTGTCCGTCGTCGGCATTCCCATGCTGACGGAGATGGGCCTGGCCGCTGCGCTCACCGTCGCGATCGCCGTCGTCATCGCGCTCACCCTGCTGCCGGCGCTGTTCGGGTTCGCCGGACGGCGCATGCTGGCGCGGCTGCCGGGGCTGCGGTCCCGGGCCACCGACCCGGAGGACGACGACGCGCCGCGGCTGAGCCGGCGGTGGGCCGGCCTCGTCACCCGGCACCCGGTGGTGGCGCTGACGGCGAGCGTCGCGGGCCTCGCGGTGCTCGCGCTGCCGGTGCTGGACGCGCGGTTCGGCCTGCCCGACGAGGGCACCTACCCGGCCGACACAAGCCAGCGGCAGGCCTACGACCTCACCGTCGAGGGGTTCGGGCCGGGCTTCAACGGCCCGCTCATGGTGATCGTCGACGGCGAGGGCGCCGAGGCCGCGGCCGCCGAGGTCGCTGGGGAGTTGCAGGGGCTCGACGGTGTCGCGATGGTCGCGCCGCCGGAGCTCGACGAGGCCGGCCGGACCGCCGTCGTCACCGTCGTGCCCGCCAGCGGCCCGTCCGACGCGGACACCGAGCGGCTGGTCGAGGCGATCCGCGCCGAGCTGGCCGGGCCCGGCGCGCCCGCCGGGACGACCGTCCTCGTCACCGGACTGACCGCGCTGTACATCGACTTCTCCGAGCGGATGTCGGACGCACTGCTGCCCTACCTGCTGGTCGTCGTCGGGCTGTCGTTCGTGCTGCTGATGCTCGCGTTCCGGTCGCTGGTGGTGCCGGTGAAGGCGACGCTCGGGTTCCTGCTGACGATGGCGGCGACGCTCGGAGCGATGGTCGCGGCGTTCCAGTGGGGCTGGCTCACCGGCATCGGCATCGACGAGGTCGGCATGATCAACAGCATGCTGCCGATCATCGTCGTCGGCATCGTGTTCGGCCTGGCCATGGACTACGAGGTGTTCCTGGTGACGCGCATGCGCGAGGCGTACGTGCACGGCGAGCCGGCCGTCCGCGCCGTCACGACCGGGTTCGGGCACGGCGCGCGGGTGGTCACTGCGGCGGCGATCATCATGATCAGCGTGTTCGGCGGGTTCGTGCTGAACGAGGCGGCCGACATCAGGCAGATGGGGTTCGCGCTGGCCGTCGCGATCGCCGTCGACGCGTTCGTGGTGCGCATGACGATGGTGCCTGCGGTGCTGGCGCTGGTCGGCGACCGCGCCTGGTGGCTGCCGCGCTGGCTGGACCGGCTGCTGCCGAACGTCGACATCGAGGGCGCCCGGCTCACCGACGCCCTGGCCGATCAGAACCGCCAGCGGGTCGCCGTCAGCCCGTCGACGCCGTAGCCGAACCCCGTCGCCGGGGTGATCTCGAAGAACGCGTACTCCGGCGAGCCGGGCAGCGAGTCGTCGTACACCCGGCCGTCGCGCAGCCCGAACCGCCAGTCGTACTTCGCGGCGAACGCGGCGGCCAGCTCGCGCTGCCGCGCGGTGTCGGTGACGTGGACGGCGGTGCCCTCGACGACGAGGTCGCCGCCGTCGGTCGCCGCCGTGACGACGCAGTCGCCGTCGCGGCGCAGGTTGCGGCCCTTCACCGAACCCGGGCGGGTGCTGACTGCGAGCGTGCCGCCCAGCCAGACGCCGAGCACCGGCATGACGTGCGGCCGGCCGCCCGGCCGCCCCGTCGCCAGCCAGTACTTCGGGACCGCGGCCAGCAGCTCGGCGGCGACCGGCCAGGGCAGCAGATCGGCCTCGTCGGTGCTCATCGGCGTGGCGTCCTCGGGCCGGAACAGCGGCTCGGTGGTCGGGCTCATGGCGCCTCCGTCGTCGCGGGGTACTCGTCGTGCAGGCGCCACCACTCGTACGGCGGCGTCTGCGGCCGGCCGGCGGGCGAGTCCTCCCAGGTCTCCTGCCGCCCGTACGGCGTGAGGTCGAGGATGTTGAGGTCGAAGCGCAGCCGGTCGACGCCGCGCGCCGTCGTGACGTAGGTGCGGTAGACCTCGTCGCCGTCGCGCAGCAGGACGCTCAGGGCGAACCCGCCACCGGCGCCGATGTCGGTACTGAACGAGCTGCCGCGCGACGAGTAGACCGGCGCGCTCCAGCCCATCCGCCGCCAGTACGCGGCCAGCTGAGGCATCGGCATGTCGCTCACGACGGCGAAGCCGGTGTCGCGGGCGTGCAGGTGGGACAGGTGGCCCACGCTGTCGATGACGCACGCGCAGCCGGTGCAGTAGTCGTCCGGCCCGTTGTCCATCATCTGGTAGATGACCAGCTGACGGCGGCCGCCGAAGAGGTCGAGCAGGCTCCGTTGCCCGTCCGGACCGGTGAACACGTGGTCGCGGGAGAACGGGGTCATCGGCAGCCGGCGCCGCTCGGCCGCCAGCGCGTCGAGCGCCCGAGTGGCCGCCTTCTCTTTCGCGAGCAAGCTGTCGCGGGCCGCCTGCCAGACGTCCGGAGTGACGATCGGTGGGAGCGGCGACATGAGTCCTCCTCGTCTACTGAGTTCCTTGAGGGAACTCACGCTAACGTAGTAAGTTCCTTCAAGCAACTGACTGGGGAGATGGCATGCAGCGCACCGACTTCGGCGACATGGCCTGCTCCATCGCGCGGACGCTGGCCGTCGCGGGCGAGCCGTGGTCGCCGTTGATCATCCGCGACGTGTGGGTCGGGCTGCGCCGCTTCGACGAGCTGCAGCGCGACCTCGGCATCTCCCGCAAGGTGCTCACCGAGCGGCTGGCCTGGCTGGTCGGGCAGGGCGTGCTGGAGCGCCGTCAGTACTCCGACCGGCCGCCGCGGCACGAGTACGCACTCACGCCGAAGGGGCTGGAGCTGACCGAGGTGCTGATGGCGATCACCACCTGGGGCGACCGCTGGACGGCGGGCGCGGCCGGCCCGCCGGTGCTGCTGCGCCACCGCGGCTGCGGCGAGCACGTGCACGCCGAGGTGCGCTGCTCACACTGCGGCGAGCCGCTGCACGGCGACGACGTCGAGGTGGAAGCGGGTCCCGGCGCGCGTTAGCCCAGCGCGTCGCGGGCGCGGGCGAACGCCTGGGTGGCCTCGCGCAGGTCGTCGAGGGTGTGCGCCGCGGACACCTGGGTGCGGATGCGGGCCGCTCCGTGCGGGACCACCGGGTAGCTGAAGCTGACCGCGTACACCCCCTCGGCGAACAGCAGCTCCGACAGCCGGGCCGCGCGGGCGGCGTCGCCGATCATGACGGGGACGATCGGGTGGGTGCCGGGCAGCACGTCGAAGCCGAGCGCCGTCATCTCGGCGCGGAAGAACTCGGTGTTCTCGCGCAGCCGCGCCCGCAGCTCGCCGCCGGAGACCAGCCGTTCCAGCACCGCCGACGCCGCCGCGACGATGGACGGCGCGACCGAGTTGGAGAACAGGTACGGGCGCGAGCGCTGGCGCAGGTACTCGACGATCTCCGCCCGCCCGGACGTGTAGCCGCCGCTGGCGCCGCCGAGCGCCTTGCCGAGCGTGCCGGTGACGATGTCGACGCGGTCGCGCACCCCGAAGTGGTCGGGGGTGCCGCCGCCGTGCTCGCCGATGAATCCGACCGCGTGCGAGTCGTCGACCATGACCAGCGCGTCGTACTGCTCGGCGAGGTCGCAGATGCGGTCGAGCGGCGCGAGGTAGCCGTCCATCGAGAACACGCCGTCGGTGGCGATCAGCCGGAACCGCGCGTCCTGCGCCTCCTTCAGCCGCGCCTCCAGCTCGGCCATGTCGGCGTTGGCGTAGCGCAGCCGCCGCGCCTTCGACAGCCGGATGCCGTCGATGATGCTGGCGTGGTTGAGCGCGTCGGAGATGACGGCGTCGTCGGGGCCGAGCAGCGTCTCGAACAGACCGCCGTTGGCGTCGAAGCAGGAGCCGTACAGGATGGTGGCCTCGGTGCCGAGAAACTCGGAGATGCCGCGCTCCAGCTCGGTGTGGATCGTCTGCGTGCCGCAGATGAAGCGCACCGACGCCATGCCGAAGCCCCACTCGTCGAGACCGCGCTTGGCCGCCTCGATCAGCCCGGGGTCGTCGGCGAGGCCGAGGTAGTTGTTGGCGCACAGGTTGAGGACGCTGCGGCCGTCGGCGAGCGTGACCCGGGCGCTCTGCGGGCTGCCGATGACGTGCTCGGGCTTGTAGAGACCGGCCGACCGGATCTCGTCGAGGTTCTTGCGCAGCTCGTCGCGCATCGTTCCGTACATGGCCGTCCTCCTGCTACCGCTGCGCCCACTCGATGATGACCTTGCCGCTGTGCCCGCTGGCCGCCGCCTCGAACGCCGCCTCGTGCTGGTCGACGGCGAACCGGTGGGTGACGACGCGGGAGATGTCGACGCCGGCGGCGACCAGGACGGACGCCTGGTACCACGTCTCGTACATCTCGCGGCCGTAGATGCCGCTGATGGTGATCATGCGCAGCACGATGCGCGACCAGTCGACGCTGCTCTCCTTCGACGGCAGGCCGAGCATGGCGATGCGCCCGCCGTTGGCCATGCCCTCGATCATGTCGTGCAGCGCGATGGGGTCGCCCGACATCTCCATGCCGACGTCGAACCCCTCGGCCATGCCCAGTTGCCGGCGCACCTCCTCCAGCGTCGTCGACCGGACGTCGACGGTGGTGCCCGCGCCCAGGCGCTCGGCCAGCTCGAGGCGGTACGGGTTGACGTCGGTGAGGACGACGTTGCGGGCCCCGGCGTGCCGGGCGACGAGCGCGGCCATGATGCCGATGGGCCCGGCGCCGGCCACCAGCACGTCCTCGCCGTGCACCGGGAACTTCAGCGCGGTGTGGACGGCGTTGCCGAACGGGTCGAAGATCGCGGCGGCATCGAGGTCGATGCCGTCGGGATGCCGCCACAGGTTGCCGGCCGGCATGACGATGTACTCGGCGAACGCGCCGTCGCGGTTGACGCCGATGCCCTCGGTGTTGGGGCACAGGTGCCGCTGCCCGGCGCGGCAGTGCCGGCACCGCTCGCACACGATGTGGCCCTCGCCGCTGACGAGGTCGCCCACCTGGACGCCGCGGCTGCCGGGGCCGACCTCGACCACCTCGCCGACGAACTCGTGGCCGACGATCAGCGGCGGGCGGATGTTCGCCTGCGCCCACGGGTCCCAGCTCACGATGTGCAGATCGGTGCCGCAGATGCCGGTGCGCAGGACCCGGACCAGCGCCTCGCCCGCACCGGCCATCGGCATCGGGACGTCCGTCAGTTCCAGCCCGGCGCCGGGTGCGGCCTTGACCAGTGCTCTCACTCGCGCGAGCGTAACGCACCCTTCCACCGCGCCCGCACAACGCTGCTGGTCGCGGATGTGCCGGCTGCCTTTGCAATGAGCACCAATACGCATCATGAACGAGGTGATGCGTATTGGTGCTCATTGCAAAGGGGCCGGGAGTCCACCTCGTGAGACGACGTCGGCTAACGTACGGCGAATGCAGGTGGTCATCGCTGGCGGACACGGACAGATCGCGCTCCAGCTGGAACGGCTGCTCACCATGCGTGGCGACACCGCGGTCGGCCTCATCCGCAATCCCGAGCAGGCCGGCGACCTCGCGTCGAACGGAGCCACGGCGGTCGTCATCGACCTGGAGAAGGCGACGGTGGACGAGGTGGCCGCCGAGGTGCGCGGCGCCGACGCCGTCGTGTTCGCGGCCGGCGCCGGGCCGGGCAGCGGCGCGGCCCGCAAGGACACCGTCGACCGCGGCGCGGCGGCACTGCTGGCCGACGCTGCCGAGCTGGCCGGCGTGCGGCGCTACCTCCTGGTGTCGGCGATGAACGCCACCACCGAGCCGCCGGCCGACCCCGACGACGTCTTCCAGGTGTACCTGGCGGCCAAGGGCCAGAGCGAGGCCGACCTGCGCCGGCGCGACCTCGACTGGACGGTGCTGCGGCCCGGCGCCCTCACGAACGACGCCGGCAGCGGGACGGTGCGGCTGGCGCGGTCGGTCCCGCGCGGCCGGGTCAGCCGCGACGACGTCGCCGCCGTGCTGCTGGCACTGCTGGACGAGCCGGGCACGGCGCGGCTGACGCTCGAACTGGTCGGCGGCGACGTCCCGGTCGACGACGCGGTGCGGCGGCTGGCCGGCTGAGACGGAGTCGAGGGCGGCCGGCGGGCGGCCTAAGCTGTGCGCCGTGGCCGCCGAACCGACCTCCGGTCCCGCTCTGACCCCCGATCCGATCACCCTTGCCGTCCTCGAGCTCGCGCTCCTGGGCATCGCCGCGCCCGGCTCCGCCGCGCCGCCGCCCGCCGTCGCCGTCGAGCTCGATCCGCTGCCCGGCAGGAAGCCGGCGCCGGGCACGGAGATCACCGTCACCGACGCCGAGGGCGCACCGGTCGCCGTCCTCACCGTCGAGTCCGCGGCCACCCGCAAGCGCCGGCTGACGGTCAAGGGGACGGTGCGCCGCGCGGCGGCCGCCACGGACGACGACGAGCCGCGCGGGGCGTACTCGGGGCTGCGACGTGCGCCGGGACGGGCGAAGGCGACCGGCGCCGCGGTCGTCGTGACCCGCGACCCCGTCGACCTGCGCACGCTCGAGGCCGCGACGGCGAAGGCCGGCCAGCCGGTGCTGCTGATCGTGCTGGACGGGCCGCGCGCCGTGCCCGGGCCGGACGCCGCCGACGTCGTCTCCGCGACGCTGACGCTGCGCGACCGGCTGCGCCGCGACGGCCGCCGGGCCGACCTGATCGTCGTCCCGGCGCCTCAGTACGGCGACGACCGCGACGACGAGCTGGCCGAGCGCATCGCCGTCGCGTACGGCGGCACCCGGGTCGTGGCCGCGCAGCCGCCGTCGCCGCAGGCGCTGCACGACTGGCTCGACGGCACCGCGGCCGAGCCGGCCGACTGGCCCCCCGCCAGCCGGCACGCGTGGCGGCGCTGGCGGCCGCTGCCGCAGGAGCGCGGGCTGGTGCTGTTGTTCACCGGGCTGTCCGGGTCGGGCAAGTCGACCATCGCGCGGGCCGTCACCGACCGCATCGCCGAGATCGGCACCCGCACGGTCACCCTCCTCGACGGCGACGTCGTGCGGCGCCACCTCTCCGCCGGGCTCGGGTTCTCCAAGGAGGACCGCGACCGCAACGTCGAGCGCATCGGGTTCGTCGCCGCCGAGATCGCGAAGCACGGCGGCGTCGCGGTGTGCGCGCCGATCGCCCCGTTCGCCGCCACCCGGGCCCGGGTCCGCGCGCTGGCCGAGGCCCACGGCGACTTCCTGCTGATCCACGTCGCCACCCCGCTGGCCGAGTGCGAGCGGCGCGACCGCAAGGGCCTCTACGCGCGCGCCCGCGCCGGCGAGATCGCGGAGTTCACCGGCATCTCCAGCCCCTACGAGGAGCCCGGCGACGCCGACCTCGTGCTCGACACCACCGGCATGTCGATCACCGCGGCCCGCGACGCCGTCATCACCCTGCTCGACCAGGGCGGACGGCTCTGACCTCATCCGGGCAACCATTGCCCTGCTGGTCAGGCCCGTGAGGGCAAGGTCGCGGGCAAGAGCCGCCGCCCAGCCTGGGACGCATGAGCGTCACGATCACGGGAGCGCGGCGGCACACCGGGACCGGCGTGGCCGGCCGGCTCAACGACGAGTGGGACCGGCTGCGCGCCGACGGGCAGCCCGACGCGGTCGCCCGCTGGGCGGCGGCCGAGCCGGCCCTGGCCGGCTGCCGCCGTCTCGCCGACGTCGAGGCCGCGGTGGCCACGGCCGCGGCGGGCGGTGCGCGAGTGGCGAGCGGCAGCGCCGACGCCGTCCTCATCGCGCTGCTCCGGCTGGCGCACGCCGGCGACGCGCTAGCGGGGCGTACCGTGCTGCAGCTCATGCTCGGCAAGGCCATCCGCATCGCGGCCGGCCACGCGGGCCGCGACAGCCGCGAGGCGCTGGAGCACGCGGCGGTCGCCGCGCTGTGGACCGTCATCGCGACGTACCCGACGACGCGGCGGCCGGCGCGGGTGGCGGCGAACCTCGCCATGGACACCCTCGGCGTGGTCAGCCGCGAGTTGGCGCACCGCCGCACCGAGACACCCGCCGAGCCGGACGTGCTGGCGTCCGTCGCCGGCACCGACGCCGACGACTCCGCCGGCACCGGCCTCACCGAACTGCTCGCGTGGGCGGTCGACGCCAAGGCCGTCAGCCTCGCCGACGCGCGGCTGCTGCTCGACATCTACGCGCCCGCTCCCGGCGTCGAGGGCGGGGCGGCGGCGGCCGAGCGGGCCGGCATCAGCTGGGCCGCCGCCCGGCAGCGGGCCAGCCGCGCGGCACGCCGCATCGCCGTCGCCGTCCGCTCCGACGAAGGACCTCACGACGCGCTCCCCGCGGCCTGACCGCACCACCCGGCACACTCGATTGACACCGCCCCAGGCACCGGGTCTACGTTGGAGAAACCGGGCGAGCGAGCCGCCCTGTTCCCGTGTGGTGACCACTCGTTCGGCGCATCCGCCACGAGGGAGGGAGCAGAGGTCGTGCCTGGAAACAGAGCAGTCATCTACCGGGGGCCGGGCCACGTCGAGGTCGAGTCGGTCGACTATCCGACCTTCGAGCTGAAGGACGGTCCGGGGGTCAACCCGGCGAACGTGGGGCGCCAGCTACCCCACGCGGCGATCCTCAAAGTGGTCGCGACGAACATCTGCGGCAGCGACCAGCACATGGTCCGCGGCCGCACCACGGCGCCCGAAGGGCTGGCCCTCGGCCACGAGATCACCGGCGAGGTGGTCGAGTGCGGCCGGGACGTCGAGTACATCAAGACCGGCGACCTCGTCTCGGTGCCGTTCAACATCGCCTGTGGGCGGTGCCGCAACTGTAAGGAGGGCAAGACCGGCGTCTGCCTCAACGTCAACCCGGACCGGCCCGGGTCGGCCTACGGCTACGTCGACATGGGCGGCTGGGTCGGCGGCCAGGCGGAGTACGCGCTGGTGCCGTACGCCGACTGGAACCTGCTGAAGTTCCCCGACCGCGACAAGGCGATGGCGAAGATCCTCGACCTCGCGATGCTGGCCGACATCTTCCCGACCGGCTTCCACGGCTGCGTGACGGCCGGGGTGAAGCCGGGCACGTCGGTGTACATCGCCGGCGCCGGGCCGGTCGGGCTGGCCGCGGCGACGTCGGCGTTCCTGCTCGGCGCGTCCGTGGTCATCGTCGCGGACCTGCAGCAGGAACGGCTGGAGCAGGCCCGCTCGTTCGGCTGCGAGACGATCGACGTCTCGCAGGGCGACCCGGCGGACCAGATCGAGCGGCTCCTCGGCGAGCCGGAGGTCGACTGCGCGGTCGACGCGGTCGGGTTCGAGGCCCGCGGGCACGGGGCCGACGCGCAGACGGAGCGGCCGGCGACGGTGCTGAACACGGTCATGAGCGTCACGCGGGCCGGCGGCGCCGTCGGCATTCCGGGCCTGTACGTGACGGGCGACCCGGGCGCCGGCGACGAGGCGGCGAAGGTCGGCTCGCTGTCGATCCGGCTCGGCCTGGGCTGGGCGAAGTCGCTGTCGTTCACGACTGGTCAGTGCCCGGTGATGAAGTACAACCACCACCTCATGCAGGCGATCCTGCACGACCGCACGCCCATCGCGAAGAACGTGAACGCCACGGTCATCCCGCTGGACCGCGCGCCGGAGGGCTACCAGGAGTTCGACCGCGGAGCAGCACGCAAGTACGTCATCGACCCCCACGGCATGCTGGGGTCGTCGACGTCCTAGAGAAAAGAGTGATACTGGATCCGTCGCAACGGGGCGGCGAGCAGACCCCCTCCCCATGCGTGGTGATCCACATGACCATCGACGAACGCCTCGACCTCGAGTTCGCGTACACCAGTTATGCCGACTCCTGCCGAGATCTCTACTCGCTGACGTACCGGTGCCGGCGGCCGTACGGCCACGACGGCGTGCACGCCGCCGGCTTCGGCACGCATCGGGTCCGCTGGGACCACCATCCCGACCACGGACCCGACGCGCCGCCCGTCAGCCAGTAGCCGTCCCGCCTTCCACCCGCAGCGCGAGGCCGTCGAGGATCGTCTTCAGGCCGAACTCGAAGATCTCCTCGTAGCCGAAGGAGAAGGTGTCCTCGTCCATGGCGGCCAGGGCCGGGTAGCGCCCGGTCTCCATCATCTTGACGAGCACCGGCTCCTGCGCCGCCCAGAACTCCTCCTCGGAGACGCCGGTGCGCTGCTCGGCCTGCAGCGCGTTGACGTGCGAGCGCGCCAGCGTGGTGACGAAGCCGTCGATCACCGACACCATGAGCATGAGCTGCTTGTCCGGCAGCCCGGTCGGTTTCAGCCGGCGGATGAGCCGATCGACTCCGGCGATGCTGTTCGGGCCGAGCAGCGGCCGCACCTGGTCGACCTGTGGATACCAGGGGTGGTCCAGGCACAGCTGCCAGGTGCCGCGGGCCATCTCGTCCAGCGCGGCCCGCCAGCCGACGGGCTCGTCGTCGGCGTCGCCGTCGACCGGCCCGGCGACGTGGTCGAGCATGAGGTCGAGCAGTTCGGCCTTGCCCGGCACGTAGCGGTACAGCGACATGGTGCCGACGCCGAGGTGCGCCGCGACCCGCCGCATGGACAGCGCCGCGAGGCCGTCGGCGTCGGCCACCTCGACGGCCGCGACGACGATGCGCTCGAGGGTGAGCCCCGGCTTGGGCCCGCGGGTCGGACGCTGCTGCATCCCCCACAGGAGCTCGAGGCTCTTCGAGACGTCGCCACTTCCGCTGCTGTAGTCCGTGGTCATCAGGGCAAACACTATCCGTGGAATAAACTGCGCATGGTGTACGCTTTAACGCGTACATTGTACTCGGTTTAGCGGAAGGGACTCCCTTGAGCACCTCCAGCCACGCGATCGAAGCCGAAGGACTGCAGAAGAGGTACGGCGAGAAGCGCGCCCTCGACGGCTTCGATCTCGCCGTCCCGCAGGGCATGGTCTACGGCCTCCTGGGGCCCAACGGCGCCGGCAAGACCACCGCGGTGCGCATCCTGGCCAGCCTGGTGCGCCTCGACGGCGGCCGCGCCGAGGTGGCCGGCTTCGACGTCGTCCGCGACGCCCGCAAGGTGCGCCGACGCATCGGCTTCACCGGCCAGTTCACGGCCGTCGACGAGATCCTGACCGGCCGGCAGAACCTGCGGATATTCGGCCGGTTGTTCCACCTCGGCTCGGCCCGCGCGGCCGCCCGGGCCGACGAGCTGCTCGAGCAGTTCGACCTCACCGAGGCCGCCGACAAGGGCACCAAGGAGTACAGCGGCGGCATGAAGCGCCGGCTCGACCTCGCCGCCAGCATGATCCTCGCGCCGAGGGTGCTCTTCCTCGACGAGCCGACCACCGGCCTCGACCCGCGCGGGCGCAACGAGGTGTGGACGGCGGTCCGCTCTCTGGTGTCCGGCGGCACCACGGTGCTGCTGACCACGCAGTACCTCGACGAGGCCGACCAGCTGGCCGGGCGGGTCGCCGTCATCGACCACGGCCGGGCGATCGCCGACGACACCCCGGCCGCGCTCAAGCGCCGCGTCGGCGGCGACCAGCTGGAGGTCGTGCTGGAGGAGGCGGTCGACCTGCCGGTCGCGCTGCAGGCCGTCACGCGAGTGGCGTCCGGCGAGCCGGAGGTCGACGAGGAGCTCCGGCGGGTCGCCGCGCCGGTCGAGCGGCGGGTCGCCGCCCTCACCGAGGTGGCCCGCACGCTGCAGGACGAGGGCATCGGCGTCGAGGACATCGGACTGCGCCGGCCCACGCTGGACGAGGTGTTCCTGCGGCTCACCGGACACAAACCGGAGGAGACCACCGAGACGACGACGGAGCGGACGGAGGTCCCCGCATGAGCAGCACCCTCCTCGACGACGACCTGGACGTGCCGGAGCGGCGGCTGTACTGGGCGCTGGCCGACGGCTGGACGGTCGCCCGCCGCACGCTGACGCACCTGATCAGGCAGCCGGGCAACATCGCCTGGCAGCTCGGCTTCCCGATCGTGTCGGTGCTGCTGTTCGGGTACGTGTTCGGCAGCGCGATGAGCGTGCCGGGCGGCGGCGACTACCGCGAGTACCTGATGCCCGGCATGTTCGGCATGACCATGGCGATGGGCTTCATGAACACCGCCTACGCCGTCGTCATCGACACCACGAAGGGCGTCACCGACCGGTTCCGCTCGATGCCGATGTCGCCGTCGGCCCCGGTCACCGGCCGCGGGCTGGCCGACATCGTCAGCGCCGCGCTCGACCTGGCGGTGCTGGCGGTGACGGCGCTGGTGATCGGCTGGCGCTCGGACGGCGGATTCTGGGCGACGCTGGCGGCGTTCGGGCTGCTGCTGTGGCTGCGGTTCGCGCTGATCTGGATCGGCATCTGGATCGGCCTGCTGACGCCGAACGAGGAGGCGGCCGGCAGCCTGTTCGCCGTCGCGTTCCCGTTCGCGATGATCTCCAGCGTGTTCGTCGCGCCGTCGCAGATGCCCGACTGGCTGGGCGCCGTCGCGGCGTGGAACCCGGTGTCGTCGACGGTGACGGCGGCGCGCGAGCTGTTCGGCAACCCCGCGGCACTGGGCGACAGCTGGATCGAGCAGCACGCGTTGCTCGGCGCGCTCGTGTGGCCGCTGGTCATCACGCTGGTGTTCGTGCCGCTGGCGGTGCGCCGGTTCCAGCGGCTGAGCCGGTGACGCTGCGTCAACAAATCAGGTCGAAAGGGTAGCGGAATGTGACATAGGCCACCAACATATGGCGTGTCACGTCATACAGTCCTCTTCCTCCGGGAGTGGCCCATGGCACCGCAGACCCCTCGTCCCCGCCGCCGGCTGGCCGTGTTGGCAGCCCTGCCCCTGTTCCTGGCCGGGCTGCCACTGGCCGCCGGCGCGGAACCCGAACCCGATGACGTCGCCTCGCCGGTCTCCGCCGCCGCCACCACCGGCGAGGCGAGCGAGATCGTCGAGGTCACCGTCGCCGACCAGGACGCCATCGCCGAGCTGATCGAGGCCGGCGCCGACGTCACCGAGTACACCCGGCCGGTCGACGGCGGCCTACTCGTGCACGTCGTCGCCACGCCGGCCGAGCAGGCCGTGCTGCGCGACCTCGGCTACGCCGTCGGCGAGGTCGTCGTCAGCGCCGCCGAGACCGAGGCCGTCGTCGCCGAGCGCGACGCCGCCGTCCGCCGGGTGAACCAGACCTTCGCCCGCATGGCCGAGACACTCACCCCGCTGCGCGCCGAGTGGTTCGAGAGCGTCGGCGGCCAGACCTACCTCGGTGTCGAGGTGAAGACCTCGCTCGGCGCCGACAGCAACGTGACGCTGACCGTCGGCTTCGGCGGCCAGACCGTCACGATGGACCGGTTCGTCGACGCGGGCCAGTACATCTACCACACGTTCTTCGAGCCGGTCGCGGTCGACGACGTGCCCGCCGAGGTCACCGTCACCAGCAGCGGCGGCGCCTCGATCACCGTCCCGGTGGTCGAGTGGCTCGGCGACCCGCGCCCCGATCCCGGCCCGCACTACGCGACCGGCTTCGTCGACCACTACATGGACCCGACCGAGCTGTACGACCGCATCGAGGCGCTGGCCGCGGAGTTCCCCGAGCTCGCCGAGATCGTCGAACTGCCGTACCAGACCAACGGGTACCGGCGGAAGGCGCAGGCGATGATCGGTACCGGAGCCGCGGCGTTCTACGTGACGTCGCACGACTGGGGCCACGAGGGCGGCAACGACCTGCGGCTGGAGTCGGTGAGCCCGGGCACGGCGAACAGCCCGCTGAGCGTCGGCGTCACCGGCGGCACCGTCCGGGTGTCGCTCGGCACCGACGCGGCCGGCGTGCCGAACAGCACCGCGGCGCAGGTCGTCGCGGCCGTCAACGCCTCGCCCGCGGCGTCGGCCCTGGTGACGGCGGCGACGTACCGCAGCACCGGCGGCACCGGGATCGCCGTCGCCGGCGCCCAGGACCTCACCGACGGGCTCGACGCGCCCGCGGGCGTCTCGCGCGAGCCGTTCACCGTCCGGGCCATCCGCATCGGCAAGGTCCGCGACGGGTCGCGGACCGGCGTGTTCGCGTACAGCCAGGAGCACGCCCGCGAGTGGGTGACGCCGCTGGTCGCGCTGGAGACGGCGGAGCGGCTGCTGCGCAACTACGCCAACGACGCCGACACGAAGAAGCTGGTCGACGACCTCGACATCTTCATCGTCCCTTCGGTGAACCCGGACGGCGCCCACTACTCCTTCTACGACTTCAACGGGCAGCGCAAGAACCTGACGAACTACTGCCCGGCCACGAACGGCGACCCCGCCAGCGCGAACTCCTGGGGCGTCGACCTGAACCGCAACTTCTCCGTCGGGTCGCGCTTCGACGGCTACAGCGGCGCGTCCGCGAGCTGCACCAGCGGCACCTTCTCCGGGCCGGCCGAGCTGTCCGAGCCGGAGGCGCGCAACGAGGTGTGGCTGACCGAGCAGTACCCGAACATCAGGTTCGCGATGAACGTGCACTCCTATGGCGGGTACTTCATGTGGCCGCCCGGCGCGTACGTCCAGAACGGCCGTGTCCCGCTGCCCCGTCCGACGCTGGGCGAGGAGAACTACTTCTGGGCCGCGTCCAGCCACATCCTGTCCGCCGTCCAGGGCTGGCGTGGCACGGCGGTCTGGCCCGGCCGCACCGGCCCGGTCAGCGACGTGCTCTACTCGGCGGCCGGCAACTCCGCCGACGAGCACTGGTACAACCGCGGCATCTTCGGCTGGGACTTCGAGGTCGGCGCGGACCTGTGGGACCCGGTCGAGCGGGAATGGGATCCGCAGGGCTTCCAGCCGCCGTTCGCCGAGGGCTACGAGCAGGCCATGGAGTTCTCCAACGGCCTGGTCGGGCTGCTGGAGGTGGCCCGCGCGTACGGCCGCGACAACCGGCCGCCGCGCACCACGCTCGAGCTCACCGACGCGGGCGTCACGTTCGAGGCGACCGAGCCGGTGACCATCCACTACACGCTCGACGGCAGCCGCCCGACGTACGAGTCGCCGCGGGTGGAGTCGTCCGGGCTGCGTGAGGGCGCGGCGCCGATCCCGGTCGGCGCCGGGTCGACGCGGGTGCACTGGTTCTCCGTCGACGCCGCCGGCAACATCGAGAACCGCTACGACCCGCTGCGGCCGAGCTCCAGCTACCGCAAGCAGACCGTCGAGGTCGGCTGACACCGCGCGGGGTGGGCGGGCGCCGCCCACCCCGCGCTCCACCCGGTGGCCACGATGCGACCGCGGACGAACCGGGCCGCGACCCCCGCCGTAGACTGCGTCCGTCGTCGTCGGACCGGGCACCGGGTGGGGGTCAGCATCGACGTTCTCTTCGTGTGCACGGCCGGCCGCTGCCGTTCGCCCATCGCCGCCGCCATGCTCGACACCTACGCGCCGCGGGCCGGGTCGCCGCTGGTGGGCCGGTCCGGTGCGCTGGTGGGCGCGCACGGCTCGGTGCCGCCGGTCGGCATCACGGTCATGCGCGAGCGCGGACTGGAGCTGGGCGGGCACCGCAGCCTGCCGGTGACGCCCGCCGCCGTCGCGTCGGCGGCCCTCGTGCTGGGGATGGAACGCGAGCACGTCCGGGCCGTCGTCGACGACGGCCCGGACGCCTGGGTGAAGACGTTCACACTCAAGGACTTCGTCCGCCGGGTCGAGAAGGCCGCCGTCAGGGGCCGGCACCAGCGCTTCACCGACTGGCTGCACCACGTCGGCGAAGGCCGCACCCGCGACGACATCACCGGCGACGACCCCGACGACGACATCGCCGACCCCTACGGCCAGCGCGCCTCCGTCTGGCGCGAGGTCGTCGACGAGCTCGACGACCTCGTCCGGCGGCTCATCCCGAACGTCAGCTGACCTAGCAGCTGTCGCCGGTGGCGAACACGTCCCAGATCGTCGCGCTCGGGCCGATGTACTGACTCTCGCCGGCCGGGACGCAGGCGTAGTTGAACAGCGACGGCGGCATCACGACGTGCCAGCGGACCTCCTGCCCGTGGTCGGTGCAGTTCGCCCAGTAGCGGTTGCCGTTGACGGCGTAGCTGCCGCAGATCTCGTCGGCCGGCGCCGCCGGCGCCACGCCCAGCGTCAGGACGACCGCGGCGAGCCCGGTGGCCACCGCGCCCCTGCGCGTCATTCCGGATCCGAACACGGCTCCCCCTCGGAGTAGGCGTCGAGGACCGGGTTGTTGAAGATCTCGTTCAGGTCGTGCACGCCGGGCGCCAGACACGCCGTGTACTGGTTGTAGAGGCCGAGGCCGACCATCGTCACCCACACCGGATGGTCGCCACAGTGGTTGTACATGTCGTCGTTGAGGAAGCCGCCGCCCACCTCGTAGAAGCCGCACGGCGGCGGAACGGCCTGCGCCGACGCGGCCGCACCGCCCGCGACCACGCCTCCCGCGAGCGCCACCGCGGCGGCGGACCTCGCTATCTTGCCCCATGTCATGCCATGACCTCCTGCCGGTCTCAGGACTGTTGCGTGCCTGAGTACCCGGCAGCGGGGCCGATCGACGGAACGGGCGAATCGACCGCCGTCAGGCGCGGCTGCTCTCGTCGCGCAGCCAGGTGCCGTCGGCCCGCCGCGCCCGCAGCCGTGACAGCACGGCGGTGCCGAGGAACAGCGCCACCTTGGGCGCCAGCCGCGGGTCGGCGGCGACGATGCGGCGCAGGTCGCGCCAGCCGGTGCGCGGTTGCGCCCGGGCTGTGGCCGGACGGTCGCCCGCGACCAGCCGGGCGTTGCCGGACATCGCCCGGACGCGGCGGCGCAGCAGGTCCGCGTAGGTGCGCGGCGGGCGGATCTCGACGACGGCGCCGGCGACGATCGCCCGCTCGGCCGGACCGAACGCCGTCGCGACGGCGAGGTCGTCAGCCATGACGTCCTCCCAGGCGCCGAGCCGCTCGTGCCCCTGCTCGGACAGCGCGATGACACCGCGGCCGTACAGTTCGCCGGCGACGTGCGGCAGCCGCTCCCACACGTCGTAGTACCAGCGCACCGGCCAGCCCACGCCGTCCATCGGCAACCGCCGCCGCGGGCCGGCCGCGAGCACGCCGCCGGTGAGCGCGGCGCACAGCACCCGCAGCTGCGCCGTAGGCAGGACGACGTCGGCGTCGAGGTAGACGCGGGGGAAGCCGGCCGCCGCATCGTCGCCGAGCCGCAGCGCGTTGCTCTTCGACGCCACCTCGGTCTCGACGACGCGCACCCCGGCGAACCCGCGGGCGATCGCCGCGGTGGCGTCGGTGCAGCCGTTGGCCACCACCACGACGTCGAACTCGCCGGGCGCCGCGTCGGCGAGCAGCGCCGACAGCGTGCGGCCCAGCACCCGCTCCTCGTTGTGGGCGGGCACGACGATGCTGGTCACGAGCGCGAGTATGGCAGCCCGGCGACGGCGGCAGCGGCGGAGTCCACGTCGGCGGCGTCGAGCCACCAGCCCTGGACCCGTCCGGCCAGCGCCGCGACCGCCGTCCACGCCGCCGCGCCGTGCCGGTAGTGGTTGAACGACGACGACAGCAGCAGCGTCAGCAGGTCGCCCGCGGCCATCGGGCCGAGCGTCGTCGCCGCCGCGCCGCGGCGCACCCCCACGACGTGCGCCACCGGGAGCGCCGCCTCGACCGTGGTGCCGCCGAGCTCCGCGCACGACACCGCGGCCTTGCCCTCGCCGCCGTCGCGCACCGGCAGCCCGAGCGCCTCCTGCGCCCACGGCGTCAGCATGATCGGCCGCGGCCAGCCGCGCACGGCGCCGGTGCCGAGGTCCAGCGCGACCATCTCGTCGGTCAGGTAGCCGAAGCCGCGCCGGACACAGGCCGCCACCATCGTGCTCTTGCCGGTGCCGGACTCGCCGGGGAAGAGGACGGCCACGCCGTCGCGCTCCACCGCACCGGCGTGGAACAACAGCTCGGGCGAACGCTCGACGGCCAGTCGCGCGGCGGCCGCGTAGAGGTCCTCGACGCCGGCATGCCCCTCGGCCGGCACCTCGACGCGCACCCCGATGACGTCGAGCACCACCGGGTCGGTCATGCGTGCGGAGCGCCGTCGACGACGTGGTGGTCGGCGAGCTGGCGCAGCGCCGCGTGCACCCCGGTCCGGATGGTGCCGGCGTCGGCGGCGTACACCCGGGCCAGCTCCTCGACGATGTCGGCGACCGTGCGCCGGCCGTCGAGCAGCCGCCAGACGTCACTCGCGGTCTCGTTCAGCACCAGTGCCGTCTGGGTGGGCTCGTGGAAGAGGGTGACCGCGCCGTCGACATGGAGTTCGCGCACGGCGTGGGCGCGCGAGAGGGGCGGGGGCGCCGTCATGGACCCCAGGGTAGCCAGGCCCGCAACCGGGCGCTCCGGCTCGGGGCGACAAATGGTCAGTTATGCCGTTATGATGCACGCCAGCGCACGGGGGGCGTGCGCATTGACTCGATGGGGCCGATATGCCACACGATGATGTCACCGGGCTCAGCCGCCGGCAGGTGCTCCGCCGCGGCGTCGCCGTCGGGACAGCGGTCTGGACGGTGCCCACGGTCACCGCCATCACGCTGACCCCCGCGAACGCCGCGTCGCCCAGTGGCGAACCGCCGACCGAGCCGCCGAAGCCTCCCACGGAGCCGCCGAAGCCGCCGACGGAGCCGCCCACTGAGCCGCCGTCGAACGAGACGACGCCGCCGCCGTCCACCGAGACCACGCCGCCTCCGTCGAACGAGACGACGCCGCCCGGCAGCACCAGCACGCCGTCGGGCAAGCCTCGGCCGCCCGCCGACGAGGACAACGACGACGACACCACCGCGGGCGGGCTGCCCAACACCGGCCCGGGCGACGTCGCCCAGGGGCTGGCGGTCGGCGGGCTGCTCACGGCGGCCGGCGCGGCCATGTACGTGGCGTCGCGGAAGGAGTCCCCCGCGCCGGGCGACGCACAGCCGGGAGCGACCGTCTGAGGGGCGGCACGCTCGACCAATGAGCCTGGGGGGGCTGCTTCATGGGGGTCTGGGGTGGAGCCCGGCGGCGTGCGACGCCACGGGTGCTGATCGTCGTGCAGAACATCCCGGTGCGGATCGACCGCCGGGTGCGCCACGAGTGCAGGGCGCTGCTCGACGCCGGGTACGGCGTCACGGTGATCTGCCCGAAGGAGACGCCGGACGAACCGGACGTGCACGAGCTGGACGGCATCGTGGTGCGCTCGTACCAGCCGCCGCCGGCGACGTCGGGGCTGGTCAGCTACCTCGTCGAGTTCGTCGTCTGCTGGCTGCGCACGGCCCGGCTGTCGCTGCGGGCGGCCCGCGCCGAGGGCTTCGACATCCTGCAGGCCTGTAACCCGCCGGATACCTACTGGCTGCTCGGCCTGCTGTGGAAGCTGCGCGGCAAGCGGTTCGTGTACGACCAGCACGACCTGTGCCCGGAGGTCTACGAGGCGCGGTTCGGCAAGCGCGGCCCGCTCTACCGGGCCCTGCTGCTGCTCGAGCGGGCCACCTACGCCACCGCCGACCGCGTGGTCAGCCCGAACCCGTCGTACCAGGAGGTCGCGCTCACCCGCGGCAAGGTGCCGATCGGCCGCACCGCCGTCGTCATGAGCACGCCCGACCCGGAGCAGATGAAGGCCGGCCCGCAGCACCCGGAGCTGCGCGGCGGCCGCGAGTTCCTGGTCTGCTACATCGGCATCATGGGCCCGCAGGACGGCGTCGACCGCCTGCTCGACGCCGCCGCCCACTACGTGCACACGCTGGGCCGGACGGACACCCGGTTCGGGCTGCTCGGGTACGGCGACAGCCTCGACGACCTGCGCGCCCAGTGCACGCGGCTGGGCCTGGACGAGTGGGTCACGTTCACCGGCCGGGTCGACCAGGCCGAGCTGGGCCGCTGGCTGTCGACCGCCGACGTCGGCGTGACCCCGGACCCGCCGTGCGAGTTCAACCACCGCTCCACCATGAACAAGACGCTGGAGTACATGGCGCACGCGGTGCCCGTCGTCGCGACGGACCTGCGCGAGACCATGCGCTGTGCCGGGCCGGCCGCCGACTACGTGCCCGACGGCGACCCGGTCGTCATGGCCAAGACCATCGCCGCCCTGCTGGACGACCCGCACCGGCGCGCGCAGATGGGCGCCGCCGGCCGGCGGCGGATCGAGACCGAGCTGGCCTGGGCCGACCAGGCCCGCCGCTACGTCGACCTGATCGGGTCGCTGCGATGACCACCGCGTGCCCCGCCTGCTCCGGGCCGGACCTGCGCACCTTCTACACCGTCGAGCGGGTGCCGGCCGCGAGCTGCCTCATGCTCGACGACGAGGCGGCGGCGCGCGCCTTCCCGGCCGGCGAGCTGCGCCTCGCGGTGTGCGAGAGCTGCGGGTTCGTCACCAACACCGCGTTCGACCCGGCGCTGACCCGGTACGAGGACGACTACGAGGAGTCGCAGGGCTGCTCGCCGCGGTTCCGTGACTACGCGACCGAGCTGGCCGGCGGCTGGGTGCGCCGCTACGGACTGACCGGCCGGACCGTCGTCGAGCTGGGCTGCGGCAAGGGCGACTTCCTGGCGACGCTGATCGCGGCCGGCGTCGGCCACGGCATCGGCGTCGACCCCGCGGTGCGGACCGAGCGGATCGACCCCGCGCTGCGGGCGCGCACGACCTGGATCCCGGGCCTGTTCCCGGACGCGCTGGAGACCATCGACGCCGACGCGGTGGTGTGCCGGCACACGCTGGAGCACATCGCGCCGGTCGGCGCCTGGTTGCGGAGCGTCCGTGCCGCCATCGGCGCGCGCACGGACACCGTCGTCCTGTTCGAACTGCCCGACGTGCTGCGCGTCCTGCACGAGGGCGCGTTCTGGGACGTCTACTACGAGCACTGCTCCTACTTCTCCGCCGGCTCGCTGGCCGCGCTGTTCCGCCGCAGCGGGTTCGAGCCGCTGGACCTGCGCCGCACCTACGACGACCAGTACCTCGTCATTGAGGCCCGCCCGGCGCCGGTCGGCCGGGCCGGCGCCGACGCCGACGATCGCGACGACGTGCTGGCCGCGGCCGGCACCTTCGTGGCCCGCATGGAGGAGACCCGGACGCACTGGCGCGACCGGGTGCGCAAGGTCGCCGCGAGCGGCGGAACCGTGCTGCTGTGGGGCGCCAGCTCGAAGGCCGTCGGGTTCCTCGCCACCCTCGGCGACGACGCCCGGCACGTCGCAGCGGCCGTCGACATCAACCCGCACAAGCAGAACCGCCACCTGGCCGGCAGCGGCCACCGAGTGGTCGCGCCGGACGCGGTCGCCGACCTCGCGCCGGACCTCGTCATCGTCATGAATCCCACCTACGCCGCCGAGATCGGCCGCGACCTGGACGCCCGCGGCGTCCGCACCGCCCTGGAGACGCTATGACCTTCCACCCGTGCCTCGCCTGTGGCGGCGACCGGCTCCGGCCGATCGCCGACCTCGGCCTGACGCCGGTGCTCAACGGCGTGATGTTCGACGACCGCGACGCCGCCCGGTCCGCGGCGCTCGGCCGGCTCGACCTCGCCGGGTGCCCGGACTGCGGGCACGCCGTGAACGTGGCGTTCGACCCGGGGCTGATCGACTACGACGCCGAGTACGACAACTCGCTGCACTTCTCCCCGACGTTCCAGGCCTACGCCGACGACCTCGCCGCCTGGCTGGTCCAGACCTACGGCCTGCGCGGCGGCGTCGTCGTCGAGATCGGCTCCGGCAAGGGCGACTTCCTCGCGTCGATCACCGCGCTCACCGGCGGCACCGGCGTCGGCTACGACCCCAGCACGATGCCCGACCGCGAGATCCCGAACGTGACGCTGGTCAGCGACTACTACCGGCCTGGCCAGGACGTCGAGCCGTACGACCTGCTGGTCTGCCGGCACGTGCTGGAGCACCTGGAGGACCCGGCGGCGATCCTGCGCTCGCTGCGCGCGGCCGCGCCGCCGGACGCCGTCCACTACTTCGAGGTGCCGGCCGCCGAGTTCGACTTCGGCCCCACCGGCATGTGGGACTTCATCTACCCGCACGTCTCCTACTTCTCCGCCGGGTCGCTGCACGCGCTGATGCGCCGCTGCGGGTTCGAGGTCGTGGCATCCGGGCGGTCGTTCGCCGGCCAGTACGCGTGGGTGGAGGTCCGCGCCGGCAGCACCGACCCGGCCCCCGCCGACCCGGCCGAGCACCTCGCCCTGCTCGCCGACTTCGCCGAGCGGCACCACGAGCACGTCACCCGCTGGCGCGACGACATCGCCCGGCACGGCGACCGGACGGTGCTGTGGGGCGCCGGCTCGAAGGGCGTGAGCTTCCTCAACGCCGTCGACCCGGAGGGCCGGCTCACCGTCGTCGACCTCAACCCGCGCAAGTGGCACCGCTTCCTGCCCGGCTCCGGGCACCGCGTCATCGCCCCCGCCGACCTGCCCGGCGAGCAGGTCGCCACCGTCCTCGTCACCAACCCCGCGTACCAGCGGGAGATCACCGGCCAACTCGGCGAGCTCGGCGTTCCCGCCGAGGTCGTCGCGGTCTGAGGTGGCCACAATGTCCGCGACCGCGACACACGCCCAGGCAGGGGGCCCGCGCGGCGGCGCTGTGCCACGTCTCAGCCTCGGCATGCCGCTGTACAACGCCGAGCGCTATGTTGCGCAGGCATTCGATGGCCTACTTGCCCAGGACTTCGCAGACTTCGAGATCATCGTCAGCGACAACGCCTCAACCGACCGCACCTGGGAGATCTGCGAGCAGTATGCGCGGCGTGATCCCCGGATCCGGTTGTACCGCAATCCGGAGAACCTCGGCGCCGCGTACAACTACAACCGGACGGTCGACCTCGCTCGCGGGCCGCTGTTCCGCTGGGTCGCGTACGACGACGTCTGCGCCCCGACACTGCTGCGACGGTGCGTCGATGCGCTCGACGCCGACGCCGACGCGATCCTCGCCTACCCACAGACGATGCTCATCGACGACGACGGTGCGCCCCTCCGCCCCTACCGCGACGGCCTCGACCTGCGCTCAGCCCACGCCTACCGCCGGGTCGCTCAGTACGCCCGCCATTGGAGCCTGTGCAACGCCGTCTTCGGCGTCATGCGGAGCGAGGTGCTGCGCGCAAGCGGGCGAATCCGGCCCTACCCGTCGTCCGACGTGGTGCTGCTCGCGGAACTCGCCGCCCTCGGCCAGTTCCACGAGGTGCCCGAGCGGTTGTTCTTCCGGCGAATCCACCAGGCATCGAGCCGCCAGGGCAGCACGAAGAACCTTGCCACCGTCGCCGCCTGGTTCGACCCGAAGAGAGTGGCGAACACCAAGCCACGACGCATTCAACTCGTGCGCAGGGTCACGGGCACGCTCGCCGGTCTGCCGGCTCCCCTGCCCCAGCGGTTGAGCTGCATCGCGGCCTTCGCCGCGGTTTGGGCTCTGCGGAAGGCGCACATGAAGGCCAGCCGGGTGAAGCACGCGGTCCTCGATCGCGCTCCCGCCGCATCCAGACCCACACGCCGCGCAGGCGCCGACGCCTCGAGGGAGGCCAAATGAACCTCCGTGGACAGCGCGCCCGGAGCCTGGGGCTGATCGCCGTCGGTGTCACTACCGCGGCGCTGCTCATTCCGCCGTTGGCCGTCGCCGAAACGACCAGCATCACCTCGGACGACTTCTCGTCGGGCACCCTGGGCAGCGCCTGGACGGTCGTCGACCCACTGGGGGACGGCACCGTGGCCGTCACGGGTACCGGAACAACGAACGCGCGGCTGACCATCGACGTGCCGGCCGGCACCGAGCACAACGCATGGCGCAGCGCCGACGTGCCGCGGGTGATGCAGTCCGTCGCCGACGCCGACGTTTCCGTCGAGGCGAAGTTCGACACCATGCCGAGCGCCGCCACGCAGGACATGGGTCTGCTCTTCGAGCAGAGCCCGACCACTTTCGTGCGTGTCGATGTGTTCGACGCCGGCGCCGGGCCGCGGCTGTTCGCGTCCAGCACGGTCAACGGCACGCCGAAGACCCGAACCAATCAGGCACTGCCTGACCTGGGGTCGATCCGGCTGCGGGTGGACCGGGCCGGCGACTCCTGGACCGTACATTGGTCGGGCGACGGCCAGTCGTGGACGACGGCCGTCACCTTCACCCAGGCCATCGACCTGTCCAGGGTCGGACCCTACGCCGGCAACGCCGGCGGCACGTCATCCCCCGCCTTCACCGCTGCAATCGACTACGTCTTCGACCCGGCGGCGTCGGTCAGCCCGGAGGACGGCACGGGCTCGGAGCCCGAACCAACGCCGACGCCGACTCCGACGCCAACCCCCACCCCCACGCCAACCCCCACCCCCACGCCAACCCCCACCCCCACGCCGACTCCCGCGCCGGGTTCAGCGTTTGTCTCGGACGACTTCGCCACGGGAGCGCTCGGCTCACGTTGGAGCATCGTCGATCCCGCCGGCGACGGCACTGTGACCCTGACCGGCGCGGGCACCGCCGATGCCCGGCTCGTCCTCGGGGTCCCGGGCGGTTCCGACCACAACCCGTGGCGTAGCGCCGACTCGCTGCGTGCCGTCCAGTCGGTCCCCGACGACGACATCACGGTCGAGGCGAAGTTCGACTCCATGCCGACCCTGAAGAACCAGACACAGGGCCTGCTGTTCGAGCAGAGCCCCGGCACGTTCACCCGGTTCGACGTGTTCCACGACGGCACCGGCCTGCGGTTGTTCGCGTCGAGCACCGTCAACGGCACCGCGAAGAGCCGCCTCAACCAGTCGCTGGCGGCGCTGCCGTCGGTGCGGCTGCGGGTGTCCCGCGCGGGTGACACCTGGACGCTGAGCTGGTCGGCCGACGGCCAGTCGTGGACCACTGCCGCCACCTTCACACAGGCCATCGAGCTGAACCGGGTCGGCCCGCATGCGGGCAACGCCGGCGGCTCGGCGGCGCCCGCGTACAGCGCACTGGTCGACTACGTCTTCGACCCGGCGCGTCCGATCGACCCCGAGGACGGCACCGAACTGCCGCCTGACACCACGCCACCGGTCATCGGCCAGCCCACGGTGACCGCCACCGCCGTCTCGGCCACCGTCCAGTGGACGACGAACGAACCGGCGGGCGGCGCCGTCGATTACGGCCTCACGACGTCGTACGGTTCGACGGTCACCGAGTCCGGTGCCGCGCTGAACCATTCCGTCACGCTGACAGGCCTCGAGCCCGAGACCACCTATCTGTACCGGGTGCGCGGCAGCGACCTCGCCGGCAATCCCGGCGCCCCGGTCACCGGGACGTTTACCACGGCCGCGCCCACCGGCTCCGGCGACGAGATCGACGTCTGGTACGGCCCGCAGCAGTCGTTCGGCACTCCGGCCCACACGCAGCCTTGGGTGAACATCCTGGGTGCGGTGGCCGACCCGGCCAACGTGACCGCGCTGACCTACCGTGTCGACGGCGGCTCGGCCAAGCCGCTGAGCATCGGTCCGGACAACCGGCGGCTGCAGAACCCAGGCGACTTCAACATCGACATCCCGCGGTCGTCGCTGTCGACCGGCCAGCACACGGTGGCGATCAACGCCACCTACCGGAACGGACATCAGGCATCGGCGAATGTCACCGTCAGCGTCGCCAGCCCGGGAGCGCTCTCAATGCCCCGGACGGTGAACTGGTCGGGATCGACGCCGCTACAGAACCAGGGCCAGGTCGTCGACGGCCGCTGGGTCATCTCCAACGGCACGCTGCGGACCGCCACGACCGGATACGACCGGCTGGTCGCGGTCGGGGACCTGCGGTGGACGGACTACGAGGTGACCGTGCCGATGACTGTGCACAGCTTCGGGCCGGGCGCGTATACGCATCTGTCCGGTGCGCCGATGATCGGGCTCGGCCTGCGCTGGCAGGGCCACACGGCGGTCGACAGTTCGCAGCCCGCCTGGGACTGGTTCCCCGCAGGCGCCTACAGCTGGTACCGGTTCTTCGAGGACGGAGCCCGGTGGGAGCTGCGAGGCAACGGGAACTCACCGGTGAAACGCGGCACCCGCGAAGGCAGCGGCATCGCGTTCGGCACCAGTTACACGATGAAGGTCAGGGTCGAGAGCCTGGCCCAGGGCGCGCGGTACTCGATGAAGTGGTGGCGCACAGGTACCGCCGAGCCGGCCGCTTGGTCCGCCACGATCGACGACACCGACAGTGTCGCCAACGGCTCGATCGTGCTGATCGCGCACCAGCTCGACGCCACGTTCGGAGCAGTTCAGATCACGCCCGTTCCCGGATCGCCGTGACCGGACGACCAGACGTGATACGTCGATGACCGCCGAGACCATCGAGCGACAGGCACCGGGACGGCACGCGGCCGGCAGGCGGCGACCGGTCCGGCGTCAGGCGATCCATGACTCGACGGACGACCTGCTGGCCGCACGCTACGAGGCGCGTCGGGCCAAGCCCAAGCGCCACTCGAAGCTGCGTTCGGCCACGATCTGGTCCTACTCGCTGACCATCGGCAAGATGGCCATCACGACCGGACTGTCGCTGGCGTTGGCCGCCATGCTCGGGCCGCGCGCGTTCGGCGTCATCGCGATGGCCCTGGTGTTCACCAACTTCATCGAAATGCTCCAGCAGCAGGGAATGATGCCGGCGATCATCGCCCGCAAGACGCTCTCCAATCTGCATGCCGATACCGCGTTCTGGCTCGTCCTGGGCACCGGGGTCGTCTGCACAGGCCTGGGGCTGCTCGCCGCGCCCTGGTGGGCCGGACTCAACGGGCTGCCCGAGCTCGCGCCGGTGATTCAGGTGCTGGCGCTCAGCGTCCCGCTCAGCTCGTCGGTCGTGGTGCACGAGGCGATCCTGCGCCGCCACCTGGACTTCCGGAAGCTGGCCGTGCGCAGCTGGTCGTCGGTCCTCGCCGGCGGCGTGGCCGGCATCGCCGCGGCGGTCGCCGGCTGGGGCGTCTGGGCACTGGTCACCCAGCAGGTGGTGACGACGGTGACCACCGTCGTCGTGCTCTGGCGGGTGTCGCACTGGCGGCCCCGGCTGCGGTTCAGCAGCGGAGCGGCGAAGGACCTGTGGCGCTACTCCGTCAGGTCGTCGGCTTCCAGCCTCGGGTTGTTCCTCGGTGGCCGCCTCGACGTCATCCTCGCCGGCGCGCTGTTCGGTCCGGTGCTGGTCGGCCTGTACCGGATGGGGCAGCGGCTGACCAGCATGGTCGTCGACGTCACCGCACGATCAATGCAGGCAGTCTCACTGCCCGGCCTGTCCGCGCTGCAGGACGACCAGGACGCCTTCAACGAACGGCTCCTGCGCATGCAACGCGTCACCGCGGCGCTGGCACTGCCCATGCTGGGGATCGTCGCCGGTGTGGCGCCCGCGGTCCAGAGCCTGCTCGGCGGCGAGTGGGCGGGCACCACTGAGGCCATCAGGATCCTCGCCGTGAGCCAGGCGCTCTCTGCCCTGACCCTGCTGCTGGGGCCCGCGCTACAGGCCAGAGGCAAGCCGGGGACTCTTGCCGTGGTGCTGTGGATCTGGGGCGGGCTGGGCGCCGCAGCGCTCCTCACGGCAGCGGCACTCGACGATGCCGCACTGAGCCAGCTCGCTGTGCTCTGCTGGGCCATCGTGGCGGCCTCTGCGGGGGCGGCAGTCCTTCTCCTGGCGGTCGCCTCCCGCACCTTCGGTATCCGCATCACCACGTTTTTCATGATTTTTCTCCCGGCCGTCGGGGCTGGAATCGCCGCTGCGGGCGTCGCCAGCGCCGTCACCTGGCAGCTAGCTACGTCTCCGCTGGTCGCAGCACTGCTCGGCGGCTTGTTAGGCGCAATGGTGTCGGTGGTCGTGCTGGCCGCGCTGGACCCGGTGGTCCGGACCATTCTGACGCCTTTGCTGCAGGTCACGAGCTTGCAACGGTTTGCCGTCCATGTTTCATTGGGCACCGTCACGAAACGGTCACGGGCCCAAGAGACCGCACAGTCGAGAACCCGCAGGGACTGATTCGATGCCCAAGTACGGTGGCAACCCCGCGCGCCGCAGAACGCGCCGCCACATCATCGTCATCACGCTGATCGTCGCCCTCCTGGGCGGAGGCGGCGCGGTGGCCTACGCACTTCAGCCGGACGAGCCCACATCGACCGTCGCAGACGACACCCTCTCCGCAGCGCGCCAGATCGGCGCTCCTGAGCCGAAGCCCACGCGCCACCAGTACTGGAAGCGCGGTTGGCACCGGACGCCGAAGCCAACGGCGACTCCGACCCCCACACCGACGCAGGAACCGACCGAGGAACCTCAGCCGGAGCCGACGCAGTCGGAGGAACCGGAAGAGACGCAGGTGCCCGAGCCAGAGCCGCCCGCCGAGGACGTCGATTACGGGGATTTCCCGACCATGGAGACCACGGGACCTCGCACCTCGGACTTCACGCAGAGCGATTCCCTCTCGTCCGAAGAGAACGGCCAGGTCATCGAGGGCCTGGAAGTCAGCGGCCGCATCCAGATCGAGCACGATGACGTCGTCCTCCGCGATGTGCGCATCAACCACGTCGCACAGGAGAACGGCCAGTACGCGCTGCACATCACCGAGAAGTCCAACGGTGAGTGCCCCCGCAACGTCGTCATCGAGCACATCGAGATCGCCGGCGACACCGACGTGCTGGACGACCGCGCGAAGTCGTTCTACAGCGAGTGTCCCTTCACCATGACGAACTCTCGCGTCTACGACGTCGGCACTGGCCTGCGTTTCACCAACGGCGCGCACATCGAGGGCAACTTCATCCGGGCGAACCACTACAACCCAGACTCCGGCACGCACCGCTCCGGCATGGGCATGAACGGCGGCGCGGATCACGTGATCGTCAACAACACCATCGAATGCGAGGGCCCGGGCTGCTCCGGCGCGTTCGTGATGTACGGCGACTTCGCCCAGGTCAGCAACGTGCTGGTCGAGCACAACCTGTTCAACACCACCGGCTCGTACTGTACGTACGCGGGATCGTTGGACTCCAAGGAGTTCCCGGTGGCCGAGAACGTTCGCTACATCGACAACCACTTCGGTCGGAAGTTCTTCGACACGTGTGGTCGATACGGCCCCGCCGCGGGCCGAGACAGTAATGGGGGGCCAGGCTTTGTCTGGGAAGGAAACGTCTGGGCGGACACCGGCGAACCCGTCGAGTAGCCGCACCACGCTGACCACGGTGAGCGGACCCGCCACGCGGCGGGCTCCGCTCACCGTGGGCGTGCTCGGCGGCATGGGTCCGATGGCGACGGTCGAGGCGTTCCGCCGCATCACCGCGATCACACCGGCGCACAGCGATCAGGAGCATCTGCACG
This sequence comes from Jiangella sp. DSM 45060, assembly GCF_900105175.1. Taxonomy (NCBI): domain Bacteria; kingdom Bacillati; phylum Actinomycetota; class Actinomycetes; order Jiangellales; family Jiangellaceae; genus Jiangella; species Jiangella sp. DSM 45060. The sequence continues at coordinate 5,503,278 of NZ_LT629771.1, forward strand.
TGTTCGTCGACTCCGACCCGTCGATCCCCGACCGGACCCGGGCGCTGCTCCATGGAGGCGAGGACCCGCGCCCCAAGCTGCTCGCCAGCGGTCGCCGGCTCATCGACGCCGGGGCGGAGCTCATCTGCCTGCCGTGCAACACGTCGCATGCGTTCTACGAGTGGCTGCAGGAGCGCATCGACGTGCCGATCGTGCACATGGTCGACGAGGCCGCGACCGCGGCGAGGAAGCGCGCCAAAGGCTCGTTGTGCGGCCTGCTCGCGACCTCGGGTACGGCCGCGACCGGCATCTACGCGACGGCACTGCACCACGTCGGCCTGGAAATCGCCCTGCCCGGCGCCGAGCACCAGCGGGCCGTGCACGAGTCGATTTCGGTGATCAAGGCCGGCGGGTCGCTCGACGACGCGGCCGCGCTGTGCGCCGAGTCCGTCGATGCCCTCCTCGCCGACGGCGCGACCATGCTGATCCTGGGTTGCACGGAGCTGTCGCTCATCGCCGACCGGCTGGGTCATACTGCACAGGTCGTCGACGCGCTCCAGGCCATGGCGGAGGCCACGGTCGACATCGCGCTCGGCCGGCGCGCGGCCGTGTCCCTCTGACCTGGTGAGGCCATGTCCTACGAGATCCTCCTCAGTTGCGGTTCCGATCGGCCCGAGGACCGCGCCCGACGCCGGGCGACCGTCGGCCGCGCCGCCGGCCTGGTGCCCGGCGCCACGTCGTCGCGCATCGCCGAGACACCCACCGCGACGTGTGCGCTCGTCGCCACCGAGCCGGCCGGTGGCACGCTGGCGGAGTTCCGTGAGGACGCTTCGGGCTCCTTCGTGGCCGTCGCGACCACCGCGCATGGGCTGGCGGTCGCGGCCACGTCGGATGGCCAGCTCGCCGGCGCCGAGGCCGGGCACGTGGGCGTGCACCTGCGCACCGACGGCACGGTGTCCGCCGGCACCGACGGCATGGCGTTCCTGCCCGCCTACTGGGCGGAATCCGACAGCGGCGGTCTGTTGCTCTCGACCCATCTCGCCTCGCTGGTCAGCCTCGGGCTGCCGAACCGCGTCGACGAGCGCGGCCTCCTCGAATACCTCGTGATGCTCCACCCGCTTCAGGAGCGGACGCTGCTCGCCGGCGCCGGACTGCTCGCCCCCGGCACCCACCTCGAGTGGAGTCAGGCCGACGGCGGCCACCGCAAGGGCATGCCGCTGTTCCAGCCGTCAGCCGAGTCCATGTCCGACGACGAGGCCGTCGCGGCCTTCGCGGAAGTCTGGCGCGAGGTCGTCGCCGACGTCCTCGGGCGCAACGCCGGCGCGCGCCTCGCGTTGGGCCTCAGCGGCGGCCTCGACAGCCGCGCCATCGCCGTCATGGCCACCGAGCTGGGTGCGCGGCCGGTGAGCTACACCTATGGCAACGGCCGGAACCGCGAGGCCGTGGTGGCGGCCCGAGTGGCCGAGCGCCTCGGCCTGCCGCACGTGCAGGTTCCGGTCACCGACGATCGCCTGCTGCGCCAGGCGCCGCGCATCGCCGACCGCCTCGACGGAGCGCACAGCCCGGCCGAGATGTACGAGCTGTGGTTCGACGACCTGCTGCCCACGTTCGCGGATGTCATCGTCAACGGGCTGGCCGGCGGCCCGATCTGGGGTGACGACAAGGGGTTGGGTATCACCGACCCGACGCAGGCGGCCGAGCGCCAGTGGCACCGCTACCAGGGCAGCGTCGCCGCCATGGCTCCGTATCTCAGCGACGACGTGCGCGGCGAGGCGCCGGCCGTGATCCGCGACGGCCTCGCGGAGTCGATGGCCGGGTGGGACTTTTCGCAGCGCGGCGACGCCGTGATCTTCTGGAAGCTCGCCAACCGCCAACTCCGGTGGGGCAACATCCTGGTGAACGCTCTGCGCCGGTCCGGGCTGCGCATCGAGGCACCGTTCCTGGACAGCCGGGTCCTGCGGTTCGCGTCGCGGCTCACCACCGACCAGCGCCGCAACGGGACGCTCTACCTGCAGGCCCATCGGGAGCTGTTCGCAGCCACCGCGAACATCGGCCGCAGCGACGACGGCAACAGCCCGCACGGCCTCACCCACGTCTACTGGTCCGGCGACAGCTCATTCCTGGGCCAGCTGTCAGCACTGGGCCGCAGGCACCCGGTGTCCGCGGGCCGCCGCGCCGCGCGGTTCGCGCTGCAGACCGGCGCCGGCCACCTGCGGCAGCGCACGGGGTTGGCTCGACCCGCCGACGTCATCGACAGGCGCGCCTCTGTGTTCCCGGCGGACCTCTGGGCCCGCACGAGGCCGGTCTATGCGCAGCGGCTCGCGACCTTCCTCGAAGCAGCGCCGCCGAGCCCGCTGCTCTCCGAGTCCGCGATCGCGAGGGCCGCGGCCGAGCTGCGCGCCGGGCGGTCGCCGTCGGACCCGCTGCTGCTCGCGAAGGTCGCCACTGCCAACCACTGGCTCGCCGACTACGCGACCCGTGCGGCCGCCGTCAACGGGGCCGGCTAGCCACGCAAGCCGCCGGTCAGGCCGATCGAGGGATGCGGCCGCGCAGCAGCGCCACGAGCGCAGCCCGGTGCGTCGGGCGGCCCAGCGCGGCGCGAACCGCCTCGTTGAGCACGACCACGCACCAGTAGGCGGCCGACGCGATCGGCCCGTGCCGCTTGCGGTAGAGCTTCGTGCGGTTAACGGCCAGCACGCTCCACAGCCACGGCGATCGGCTCATCTCACCGCCCGGGTGAACGGCGACGGCGTCGGGCACGTAGCTGAGGTGGTAGCCGGCGTCGCGCGCCCGCAGCGCGTAGTCGGTCTCCTCGGAGTAGAGGAAGAACTCCTCGGACCAGAGCCCGACGGCGTCGAAGGTGCGCCGCGAGATGAACATGGCCGCGCCGGTGGCCCAGTCGGCGGTGGCGCCGTGGACGTAGTAGGCCGGATCGCGGATCATGTCGCCGAGCCGGGGGAAACGCGCTGCTCGGTGCCCGCCGAGGACTGCCTCGCCCACGGCGCGCAGCAGCGTGGGCTCGCGACGCAGCGAGAACTTGAGATTGCCGGACGTGTCGAGGATCCGGGGGACCGCGACACCGATCTCGTGGCTGCCGGAGACCTCGTCGAGCAGGCTGCGGACCGCGCCCGCGGACAGGACGGCGTCCGGGTTGAGGACGAGCACGCCGCGTTCCCCCACACCCTGTCGCAGAGCGACGTTGAGTCCGGCGCCGTAGCCGAGATTGCCCCCCGCGTCGACGACCACGGCCCACGGCGCGAGTGACCTGACCAGGTCCGGCGTGCCATCATCCGACGCGTTGTCGACGACGACGACGCGCGCCGAATCGATGCCCTTCAGCGCGGTCGGAAGCGATTCGAGGAAGGGCTCGACGATCGCCGCGCTGTTGTAGGTGACCGCCACGACGACCACCTCCGGCTCTGTCCCGGCGCTCGCCGCGGCGACGGCGTCCGGCACGGCCAACACAGAGCTCACCACGTCGCCGGCTTTCCGGCCAGCCGCCTCATCCGGTTGCGGACTGTCTTCGCCTTGCGCCGCCAGCCGCGGTAGGCGTTCGGGTTCAGCGACGCCGTCTGCAGGACGTAGGCGCTCTGCCGCAGCTGGGCGAGCCAGTCGTCGACCGTCTGGACGCCGTTGGCCTGCGCCGAGAGCGGCATCCGCGCGGCCAACTCGGCGTCGGTGCGCACCAGCGTGTGCGGCGAGCGCGGGTCGTCCATGTGGTCCTCGGGGACGAACGGGTAGTAGTAGCCGTTGACGCCGCCGACGCGGGCCACCCGCAGGCAGTACCCGGTGAACGACTCGGTCTCGCCGAGCACGCCGAGCCGCTCGACGTACGAGCGGGGCATCAGGTAGCCGCTGCCCTGGACCCACAGGTTGCGCATCAGCTGGTGGCCGTCGCGGAACGTCTCGATCTTGCGCTGCGCCAGTTCCGGCCGGAAGTCCTCGTCGGGGTGGCGCCAGCTGCCGATGACGCCGAAGTCGGGGTTCGCGTCGTGCGCGGCGGTGAAGGTGTCCAGCCAGCCGGGTTCGACCAGGCAGTCGTCGTCGACCTTGGACACGAACCGCGCCTCGGACTGCGTCCACAGCCAGGACGTCGGTGGGCGCAGCCGCACGTTCTCGCGGCTGTGGTGGTAGCGGTACACGCGGGGGTCATCGCGGTACGGCCGCAGCGCCTCGATGGTGGCCTCGTCGTCGCCGTTGTGCCACAGCCAGACGCGGTCGTCCGGGCCGCAGGTCTCGAGCAGCCGCGGCAGGCTGAGGTGCAGGTACCCGGCGCTCTTGTAGGTGATCATGACGATGTCGGCGCGGTGACCCATCACGCCACCTCCCGCATCGGGCGCGGCTCGGGCTCGCGCAGCCGTTTGGCCTTGATCCGGCGCAGCGTCCCGGCCGTCGACCGGAGCTTGTCGCGCCAGCCCAGCGCCAGCCAGAGCCGGAACGACGGCAGGCCCGCGTAGTCGGGCGCGGGCAGCCCGGCCAACCGCATCGTCCGCACCCGGGCCCAGACGGCGCCGCGGGTCGCGGCGAGGTTCGGCTGCGACTGCGGCAGCCGCTCCAGCGGGATCGGGCCGCCCTCGACGGCGCCGTCGCGCAGCGCCGCCTCGAGCGCGGCCCGGCCGGCCTCGGTGCGGACCACCACCAGCGAGCGCCCCGGCTCGCCGTCGCGCACCGTCCGGTACCAGGGGTCGCCGACGGCGAGGTCGGCGAACTCGCTGGTGTGGTCCGGGCAGATCATGCAGCGCCACTGCCGGTGCTTCTGCAGGGTCTCGCCCCACGACTCCTCGTAGCTGAACGACGGCGTCCGGCCGTCGCCGGTGCGCAGCCGGAACCGGCCCGGCCAGCCCTCGCCGCGGTAGTCCAGCTTCGTGACGTCGTCGGGCTCGACGCCGAGGCGCCGGACCACCTCCTCAGTGCCCTGGGTCGTCGGCGTGCCGGCGCAGAAGATGCCGATGGTCAGGCCGACCTTCGCGCCCAGCGACGGCCGCAGCCGCGCCGCCTGCCGGGTGGCCGCGATGTCGCACGGCTTGCCGACGACGACGCTGCGGCCGTCGGCCTCCTCGACGAGGTCCAGCCGCTCGCCCGGACTGGCCGGCGAGTACCGCGACCCGGCCGCGGCGACGATGTCGGCGTACGTGCGGTTGCGGACGGTCTCGTTCTCCAGCGGGGCGTCGGCGCGGGCCTGCACCTGCAGGACGCCGGTGGCCGCCCCGGACGTGACGGCGTGCGCGGCGAGTGCGCTGATCACGCCGCCGGACGAGCCTCGGTGCCGCACCTCCGGATCGGTGGCCCAGCACTCGTAGAGCGCCAGGACCGGACCCCAGCTGCCGCCCAGCGGAGCGCCGTCGAGCGCGCCGGCCTCGTGCTCCAGCCGGGCGCCCGGGCAGGCCGCGAGCGCCGCGCCGGCCACCCGGCCGTTGACGCTGGCGATCGGCAACGGCCGCCGTCCGGCGCCGGGCACGTCGGCCATCCGCAGTGCGTCGGGCTCGAGGAACGCGCAGGTGCCGCAGCCGCTGCACAGGTGCGCGTCGACGACCTCCTGGATCGAGCCGGGCCTGGTGGTCACGCGATCGCTCCCCGCCGGTCGGCGTCGTGCCGCCAGCCGAGCACGTCGTGGACGATGTCCGCGAGCTGCCCGCGGGCGCGGTCGACGACGCCGGGCACGGTCTCGGCCAGCAGGTCGCGGCTCGTGGAACGCGCGTGGAACGAGGCCGTCATCGCCTCGACCGCGGCCGGCCCGGCGACCTCGCGCGCGTCGGCGACCTGGGCGCCCATGCCGCAGGTCTCGAAGACACCCAGCGTCTTGAGGCTGTAGGCGTAGCCGAAGGCCGGCACCCGCGACGACAGTGCGCCGATGGTGGCGTGCATGCGGCTGCCGGCGAACCAGTCGCACCGCGCGATGCACCACTTCAGCTCGGCCGCGTCCAGCTCGGGCGGCACGACGGCGGCCCGCTCGCGCTCGGCGGGGGTCAGCTCCCCCAGCACCTGCTCGATGGCGGCGATGTCGCTCTCGCCCTGGCCGCCGGGCACCTGGACGTGCGGCACCAGCAGCACCCGGGCGCCGGCCGCGATCAGGGCGCGGACCAGCTCCGTCATCGTCGCGACGTAGTCGCCGGCCAGTCCGAACCGCTCCCGGCCGGCGGCGTCGCGGAGCAGCCCGCTGACGTTGACGCCCGCCACGACCTCGTCCGCCGCCCACGCCTCGACGACGTCCGCGACGTGCGCCGCCGGGCGGCGCGGCCGCAGCGCGAACGCGACGTCGACGCCGTCGCGCAGCCGGGAGGTGTCGGCGCCTGGACCGGCCAGTTCGAGCAGCCGCTGGTAGCTGTGCGGATCACGCGCGTAGGCCAGCGACGCCGAGCGGATCAGCCGCTGCGCCAGCACCTGCCCTTCGGGGGTGTCGAACGGGCCGTACGTCTGCGGCAGCAGCACCAGCGGCCGGCCGGCCCGCACGGCGGCCAGCTTCGGCGCGGCGACCGAGTTCAGCCGCACCGGTCCGTACAGGTCGGTGAAGCTGTCGCCGCCGCTGATGTCGGCGACGGCGTCGGCACGGGCGATGCGCGTGGCCACCGGGTTGCCCCGTCCGCCGAAGGCCTGCGCGACCCGGATGCGCGCCCAGCTCTCCGGCCGGTGCCAGCGCCGTGACGTGCGGACGCCGGCGAACTCCACCGTCGTGGACGGGTACCGCCCTGACGTGTCCGGACGCACGCCCCAGCCGTCGTCGAACGCGGTGACCTGGCCGCCCGGTGCGACCGCGTCGATGACATCGAGTACCGAACGCCCGAGCGCTTCGACGCCTCTGTTGCCGTTGCCGATCGACGCGCCGGCAAGACAGAGTCGTATTCCCTCCACGTGGCCCCCCCACAGTGCAAGACACTGCAAGTATGTCCGACATCGTCGAATGATGCGACTGTTCCGCTTTGCCGCGCTGGTGATCCACGCCTACCATGGAGCAGGCCTCGTGACGAGGCAGCACGTGCTGGGGGGCAATACGTGGACGTCTGGCGAATCACTCTTGCGGCCTTGCGCCGCTGGTATGTCCTGCTGCCGCTACTCGCCGTCACCGGCGTCATGGCCATCGGGGCCGGCAACCGGGTGGCTCCAGAGTACGAGGGGCAGGCCGGTGCCATGATCACGCCCGAGCGGATTCAGGGCGAGGTGGCCAACCCGTACGGCAGCATCACCAACGCCAACGAGGCGCTGGGCATTGTCCTCAACAGCGTCGACAGCCGCCGCACCATCATGGAGCAGGGTCTCTCCGCGTCCTACGAGATCGGCGTCGCCTCGCGAAGCACCATCCTGCAGGTCTCGGTCCGCGCGGACAGCCCGGAGGTGGCCATCGCCACCGGCCAGGCGGTGCTCGACCTCGCCGCGCAGGAACTTGCGACCCGGCAGACCGACGCGGCCCTGCCTGCGGAAGCGCAGTACACGCTGGCGGTACTCGACCCGCCCGCTGTCACGGCCATCGTCGACACAGGGTCAGTTCGAGTCCAGGCCGTCGTCGGTGTCCTCGGTGCCGGGGTGTCGCTACTGGTGGCCGTCCTCTTCGACGACATCGTCGGGCTGTGGAAGCGGGCCCGCGCGAGGGGCTCGCGGCGAAGCGCGAAGCGGGCGCGCGATGAGAAGGAGGCGGCGTCCGACACCGCTGCGGCCGTCGCGGAACCGGCGGAGCCGAGCACCGACGCCGTCGACGACCCCGTCTCCGCCACCGAAGAGCCCGAGGCACCGCGGTCACGCGACCTTCCACGCCGCAGGTCCGAGCCGGCGCCGGCCGGACCGCGTGGGCCGAACGGGAACAAGCACAGCGACCACACCGGCCTGACGACCGCCAGCCCGAGCATCAACAGTGCGCTCATCAACACCAACGAATGGGTGTGGCCCGGCGACCAGAGCCTCGAGGAGGCGATCGCGGCCGAAGAGGAGCCACGGCGGCGGCGCAACCCGTTCTTCGACCCGGAGTTCACGAAGCGGCAGCTGGAGAAGAAGTCCAAGCGGAAGGACGCGCCGGAGCCCGCTGAGGATGTCGAGTCCACGTCCGGCACCACGACGTCCTCGGGCGCCGCGCAGCGCCCATGAGCGTCGCACCGGGTCCGGCTCAGACCCGTGTCCGGCGAGCCAAGCGGTCGGCTTGGCGCCCGGTGCTACTGCGCGAACCCGACCGTCTCGTCGCGGCCCGCACCACCTGGGCGCCCGCGGTCCTCAAGGCGCCCAGCACGCTGACGATCCTCGTCGTCTTCGTCGCGCTGCAGTTCATGATCCCTGCCCGGTTGGTCATCGGGGGATGGGGGCCGTCGGACGCCCGACTGTCGCCATAGGGATCCTCCTGGCATTCCTCTGGGCACTCTCGGTGCTGCGCGGGCGGGGCCAACTGCCTGGCGGGTCGCAGCCGATCCGCTGGGTCATCGGGCTCTACGTTGCCGTGCAGCTGTTCGGGTACGCGGTCGGCTTCGACCGCGGCCTGCCCGGCATCGAGGCGAGCAGCGCCGATCGCTGGCTGATCCTCACCATCGCGATGGCCGGCCTCAGCCTGGCCATCACCGACGGCCTCCCCACACGTGCCGCGCTCGACCGGTTCCTGTTGGCGCTGGTCGGGTTCACCGCGGTCATGGCGTTCATCGGCATCCTGCAGTTCCTCCGCATAGCCGATCTCACGCAATACCTGCGGTTGCCAGGGCTGCGCAACAACGCCGACCTCATCGGCATCGGCGAGCGCGGTGGTCCGGGCTTCGCCCGCGTGGCGTCGACAGCGACGCACTACATCGAGTTCGGCGTAGTCCTCTCCATGGTCTTGCCACTGGCAATCCATTACGCGCTGTTCGCGACAACCAGACGCCAGCGCCGACTGCGCTGGTTCGCGGTCGTGTTGATCGGCTCCTCCATTCCGTTCTCGCTCTCGCGATCCGCCACTCTGGCCGTCACCCTCGGGATGGTCCTGCTCGCGACGGTATGGCCGTGGCGACACCGGTACAACGCGGCGGTCATCGGCGTAGGCGCCACCGCAGTGTTCACCGTCGTACAACCAGGTGTCCTGGGCACCATCCGGTCGCTGTTCACGAACGCCAACAACGACCCCAGCATCCAGAACCGGTTGTCCGACACCGAGTACGTCATGAACCTCTGGGGCCAGCGGCCCTGGATCGGCCGCGGCGCCGGCACCCTCATCCCGGACGAGTACATCCTGCTCGACAACCAGCTCTACGGCACGCTCCTGGTGGGTGGCGTCATCGGGCTGGCCGGTCTGGTGATCTTCTTCCTCGCGCCGTACTTCGTCGCCCGCAGCATCCGGCTGCGCGGCGCGGACCAGGAGACGCGGCACCTGGCCCAGGCGCTAGCTGTGATCATGCCGGTCTGTCTCATGGTGAGCGCGACCTTCGACTCGTTCTCCTTCGCGACGTTCGTCGGGGTGCTGTTCATCGTCGTGGGAGCGATCGGCGCCCTGTGGCGGCTCGACCATGAGTCACCGCATGACCGGACCCTGCAGATCGCGGCGCCCGGCGACAAGTACGTCGCGACGCCGTGGATGGCCCGCTGGCGCCCCGACGAAATCAGAAGGTCAGCGTCGCCTTGGCGACGGTGAACGCCTCGGCGTAGCGGCTGCGGCACTCCATGCCGCGCAGCCGGAGCAGGCCGAGGAACAGCTCCTCGTCCCACCAGTCGCGGCCGGCCTGGGACGGGAAGCTGTCGTCGAGCAGGTCGACCTTGCGGCGGGCCACCTCGGCCGAGATCGGCACGTAGTGGTTGACCGGGCCGAGGTCGCCGTCCCACTTGGGGATCTCGTAGCCGAGCACCAACGCGTCGCGCCAGACGGTGGGGACCAGCTCGGCGATCAGCCGGTGGTCCTGGTGCGCGTCGTCGCGGCGCGGCGCGAAGACGACGTCCGGGCGGCGCAGGGTGCGCGCGGCGTCCTCCAGGGTGTCCTTGACGTCGTCCCAGGCGGCCGGGAGCCGGCCGTCGCGCAGGCCGGCGACCCGGACGTCGACCGCGGCGCCGGGCAGGAACCGCTCGGTCGCCTTGAGCGCCTCGTCGCGCCGCTCGCCCGCGCCGGTGAGGACGAGGGCGGTGGCCCGCACGTCACGGGCGGTCGCCAACGTCAGCAGGGTGCCGCCGCAGCCGATCTCGATGTCGTCCGGGTGCGCGCCGAGGCACAGCAGCTCCAGCTCGCCGGGCGGCAGCGTCAGCGGCATCACGGCGCGGTCCGCCAGAGCTCCCAGGGCGCCGAGCCCCGCTTGTGCAGCTCCTCCAGCATCGTGCGTTCCTTCAGGGTGTCCATCGGCGCCCAGAAGCCGTCGTACGGGACGGCCAGCATCCGCCCGTCCTTGGCGGCCCGGGCGCACCCGTGCATCACCAGGTCGTCGCCGGGCTCGAGGTAGTCGAAGATGCTCTGGCGCAGCACGAAGAAGCCGCCGTTGATGCGCACGTCCATGTCCTCGGCCGGCAGGAACCCGACGATCTTGGAGTCGGCGTCGACGTCGACGACGTGGAACGAGTGGTGCGGCCGGACCGTCAGCATGCTGCCGACGTCGTCGGTCGCGAGGAAGCGGTCGACGATGCGGTCCATCGGGGCGTCGGTGAGCACGTCGCCGTAATTGGCGAGGAACACCTCGTCGCCGTCGAGGTGGTGACGTACCCGGCGCAGCCGCTCGCCGATCTCGGAGTCCATGCCGGTGTCGGCGAACGTGATGCGCCAGTCGCTGATGTCCGAGCCCAGCAGCTCGACCCGGCGGCCGCCGTCACTGAGCACGAAGTCGTTCGACGCCGTCTCGCGGTAGTCGAGGAAGTAGTCCTTCACCGACTGCGCGCCGTAGCCGAGGCACAGGATGAACTCGGTGTGGCCGAAGTGCGCGTAGTAGCGCATGACGTGCCACAGGACCGGTCGGTCGCCGACGGTCATCATCGGCTTCGGGGCGGTGTCCTGGCCGCTGCGCATGCGCATGCCGTACCCCCCGCAGAACAGCACCACCTTCATGGGTCCCCCCGGGTCAGAAGATCTTCAGAGCCGGCAGCGGCACCACCAGCTGGCCACCCCACTCGCGCACGTACTCCAGCTGCGCGGCGATCTCGGTGCGCAGGTTCCACGGCAGGATCAGCACGTAGTCGGGCTTCTCCTCGGCCAGCCGCTCGACCGGGTGCACCGGGATGTGCGTGCCGGGCAGGAACTTCCCGTGCTTGAACGGGTTGCGATCGACGGTGAACGCGAGCAGGTCCGACCGGATGCCGCAGTGGTTGAGCAGCGTGTTGCCCTTGCCGGGCGCGCCGTACCCGGCCACCGTCGCGCCCTTGCGGGAGCATTCGACGAGGAACTCGACGAGGTCGTTGCGGACGTCGGCGACGGCGACGCTGAAGCCGGCGTGGCCCTCCAGCGTGTGCAGCCCGGCAGCGGCCTCGTCGGCGAGCACCTTCGCGACGGCCGCGCTGGGCGCGCCCGCGTTCTCGGACGGCGTCGACCACGTGCGCAGCGAGCCGCCGTGCGTCGGCAGCTCGTCGACGTCGACGACGGTGAGCCCGGCGGCCGCCAGTACCCGCTGCGTCGTCAGCAGCGACAGGTACGAGTAGTGCTCGTGGTAGATGGTGTCGTACTCGCGGCCCTCGACCAGCCGGAGCAGGTGCGGGATCTCGATGCTGACGTAGCCGTCGTCGGCCACCAGCGCCCGCAGCCCCTTGGCGAAGTCGACGATGTCGGGCACGTGCGCGAACACGTTGTTGGCGACGACGAGGTCGGCCCGGCCGTTGGCCGCCGCCACCTCGGCGCCGGTGGTCTCGCCGAGGAACCGCACCTCGGTCGGGATTCCCTTGTCCAGCGCCGCCTGCGCGACGTTCGCCGCCGGCTCGATGCCCAGGCAGCGGATGCCGCGGGCGACCACGTGCTGCAGCAGGTAGCCGTCGTTGCTGGCCACCTCGACGACGAAGGAGCCGGGCCGGAGCCCGAGCCGGTCGGCCGCGCCGTCGACGAACGCCTTGGCGTGCGCCACCCACGAGTCGCTGTAGGAGGAGAAGTACGCGTAATGCGTGAAGATCTCCTCGGCCGGGATGTAGGCCGGCAGCTGCACCAGCAGGCACTGCTCGCAGACCCGGACGTGCAGCGGGTAGAAGGTCTCGCCGCGGTCGAGCTGATCGGCCTCGAGGATCGCCTCGCACGGCGGCGACATGCCGAGGTCGACGAACGTGTGGCTGAGCTCGGCGCCGCAGAGCCGGCAGGCCGGGGCGCTCATCGCGCCACCTGCTCGACCCGCAGGCGCAGCTCGGTGTCGAGCCGGCCGGAGTCGATCAGCTCGCGGACCCGGGCCAGCCGCACGTACCGGGCGCCCTCGAAGTCGTCGGCGGTGATGCCGATGCGGGCGAAGTCGGCGGACAGCTCGCGGATGCCGTCGGGCACCGTCCACCGCGGCGCGAAGGCCGGCAGCAGCTCGTGGATCTTGGAGAAGTCGACGCGGTAGTCGCGGTGGTCCGGGCCGGCGTCCCTGGCGAACGTCACCGGCACGCCGACGATGTCGGAGACCTGCTCGGCGATGTCGCGGATCTGCATGACGTCCTCGTCGCGGCCGACGTTGAACGCCTGGTCGTGGACGACCTCGCGCGGCGCCTCGAGCGCGGCGAGGAAGGCCCGCGAGATGTCCTCGATGTGCACCAGCGGGCGCCACGGGGTGCCGTCGCTCTGCAGCCGCACCTCACCGCGGGTGTACGCGGTGCCGGTGAGGTTGTTGACGACGATGTCCGCGCGCAGCCGCGGCGACGAGCCGTACGCCGTGGCGTTGCGCAGGTAGGTCGGGCTGAAGTCGTCGCCGGCCAGCTCGGACAGCTGCGCCTCGGCGACGATCTTGCTCTCGCCGTACGGCGTGACGGGGTTGAACGGGGCGTCCTCGGCCACCGGCGCGCTGCCGGCGGCGCCGTACAGCGAGCAGGACGACGAGAACAGGAACCGGGTGACGCCGGCCTGCTTGGCGGTGCGGGCCAGGTACACCGGCGCGGAGGCGTTGACCGCCAGCGTCGCGCCCGGGTTCAGGTGCCCGATCGGGTCGTTCGAGATGGCCGCCAGGTGGATGACCGCGTCGAAGCCGGCGAGGTCGTCGGTGGTGACGTCGCGGACGTCGCCGGACCGCGACTCGCCCGGCTCGAACGCCCCGAAGTCGCAGCCGTCGTACCAGCCGGCGTCGAGCCCCACGACGTCGTGACCGTGGCGGCGGAAGAAGGGAACCAGGACGGCGCCGATGTAGCCACGGTCGCCCGTCACGAGCACACGCATATTGCCCCCCAGGCCCACAGGCCCGTTTGCGGCGTTCCGAGCCCCCCGCCCGGAATACACCTCGAAAGGAGACTATCGGGCAGGTCGGGACACGTCGAGCCGGAGATCAGCAGTCGCGTTGGAAGGCCAGCGCCTTGATCATCGCGCCGTTCTCGTAGAACACCCGGAAGACCTGCTGGGCCAGTCCGTCCTCGCGCACCGTCACCAGATCGAGGTCGCCGTCGAAGCAGCGCTCCAGCCGGATGCGGGCGCGTTCGGCCTGGCTGGCCGCCGTCACCACCACCAGGTGGTCCCAGTCCCGTTCGCGCGCCAGCTCGGCCACCATGCGCGCCTCGCCGCGGGTCGTCGACGGCTCCGGCGTCAGGCAGATCTCCTCCGGGTCGACGTCCAGCGGCTCGCACAACCGCGGGTCCGGCACGAACGTCACGACGACCGGCGCGATGTCGTCGCGGGCGAGGTCCCAGCCGCGGCCCAGCCGGTCGCCGGGGCCGCCCAGGATCACGACGGCGTCGGCCCGCGATGGCGTGTCGGCGGGCGGGAACACGAACAGCCGCAGCTCGACGACGACCACCGCGAGCAGCAGCAACGCGCCCGCCATCACCAGGCGGCGCGGCTTCCCCCCGAGCCGGCGCACGAGAGGGATCGTACGGCGTCGGCTGTCCCGAATGTCGAGTGCGGTCTACCATGAGTCAATCCACCGGGCGCGAGGGGGTTCGACCCGGTGGGCTGATCCGTGGGGGGCCACATGGCGGGGTCGGTTGACGCCTCGACCGTTCCGACGAACACCGCGTCCGCGCGCCACCGGGCGGCCGTCTCGGCCGCGGTGGCCGAGGTCTGCCGTGCGAAAGCGCCGGTGCTGGCCGGCAACGGCGCCGTGCGCGACGCGTTCGTCACGGCCGTGCGCCATCACCGCGTGGCGCCGCTCGCCCACGTGCTGCTGCGCGAGTCCGACCCCGCCGTCGCCGCCGAGCTGAAGGCCGACCGCGACGCCGCGATGATCCGCCACCTCACCGCGTCCGTCGTGCTCGACGATCTCGGCCGCACGCTCGGCGAGCTGCCGTGGGTGACGATCAAGGGGCCGGTGCTGTCCGAGCACGCCCATCCCGCGCCCGGGCTGCGCTCCTACACCGACGTCGACGTGCTGGTGCCGCCGCAGCGGCTGCGCTCGGCGGTCGAGTCGCTGACGGCGGCGGACTGGCAGGTCATCGACTTCCAGGACATGCTCTACAACGTCCAGACCCCGGGCGAGATCCACCTGGTGAGCCCGCGCGGCGTGCTGGTCGACCTGCACTGGTCGCTGATCAACATGCAGCAGACCCGCCGCCAGTTCACCGTCGACACCGGCGAGCTGCTGGAGCGCCGGGTGCGGCGGCCGGTCGGCGGCGCCGCGACGTGGACGCTCGACCTCGCCGACTCGCTGGTCCACGTGTGCCTGCACGCCGCGCTCACCGGCGCGCACAAGATGCTCTGGCTACTCGACGCCGACCAACTCGCGCGTCAGGTGGACGACTGGGACGAGGTCGCCCGGCGGGCCGCCGGCTGGGGCGCGGCGCCGGCGGTGGCGATCGTGCTGGCCAGGTCCCGGGCGTTGCTGGGCACGCCGCTGCCACCCGACCTCGACCGCCGGCTCGGCGTCTCGGCCGGCCTGCGGCTGGTCACCGGAGCCGTCGACCGGTTCCGGCCGGTGTCGGGACTGACGCAGGAGGCGTCGCTGCCGCGACTGGTGGCCCGGTCGGCGCGCTCCAGCGGCGGGCGGACGCTGTCGGCGATCGGTCGGCGCGGGCTGCGCGGGGTCGGCGAGCGGTTGCGGCCGGGTGGGCGGGCCGGCGACGGGGCGCGGCGCGAGCCGGCCGACGCGGCGGCGCTGGCCGCCTACCTGGACGCCGTCGAGGCGCACGCGCGGACGGCGACCTGATGGCGCGGCACGCGGCCGGACGGTCCGGCACCCGGGCCCGAGCGGCGCAGGCGGCGCGCGGCGGCGCACCGTCCCCGTCTCGGCCCGGCTCGGGCGACGCCGCTCTGCCGCCGGTGGCCGACGACCTCCCGCCTCCGCCTCCGGACGACGAACCACCGGTCAGCGACGACTACGTCGACCTCGCGGCGTCGGCGCGGCGGCAGCGGCGGTCGGTGGGCCGGCTGCGGGCGCTGGTCGAGCACAGCATCCGGCTCACGTGGGCCGCGGACCGGCGCGCGTTCGTCGTCACGACGGTGCTGCAGCTGTTCGGCGCGGCCGTCATCGCGGCGCAGGTGCTGATCGTCAAGGCGGTGCTCGACGCCATCCTGGTGGTCGGCGACGGCGGCGGGGTCGGGCCGGTCGTGCTGCCCGTCGTGCTGCTGGCCACCATCACGGCGCTGGTGGCGGTCGCGTCGGCGATCCAGACCAACCAGCAGCGGCTGCTGTCCGAGCTGGTGCTGCGCTCGACCTGGCAGCAGCTGCTGGACGTCGCCGGTGCGGTGGGGCTGCGGGCGTTCGAGTCGCCGGAGTTCTACGACCGGCTGCAGCGGGTGCAGACCAACGCGCTGAGCCGGCCCTACCAGCTCACCCAGGGCCTGGTCGGCCTGGCCGGCGGGCTGGCCGGCTGCATCGGGCTGTCGATCGCGATCGTCAGCTTCGAGCCGGCGCTGCTGCCGATCCTGCTGCTGGCAGGCGTCCCGCTGTTCTTCAGCACCCGCCGCGAGAGCCGCCTGGAGTTCGACTTCGCCGTCGCGCAGACGCCGCGACTGCGGCTGCGTCAGTACCTCGGCCTGGTGCAGACCGGCCGCGACGAGGCGAAGGAGGTGCGGGCGTACGGGCTGACCGGCGCGCTGCGGGCCCGCTTCGACGCCGTCTACTCCGCGTACACCGATGACCTGCGGGTGCACCTGCGCCGCCGCACCCGGCTGGCCGTGGCCGGCAACCTCGCGTCGGCGGTGTTCCTCGCCGCCACCCTGCTGGCGCTGGTCTGGCTGGTCGGCCAGGGCCGGGTCACGCTGGCCGAGGCCGGCGCGGCGATCGTCGCGATCCGGCTGCTGGCCACCCAGGTCGGCACCCTGTTCAAGGGCGCGCAGCAGATCTTCGAGTCGGGGCTGTTCCTCGACGACCTCGACCGGTTCGTGGCGATGCGGCCGGAGGCCGAGCAGGCCGAGTCGGGCGCCCCGGCGCCGGCGTCGTTCGGCGCCCTGCACGCCGACGGCCTCAGCTTCACCTACCCGGGCAGCACGGCGCCGGCGCTGGACGACGTGTCGATCCGGCTGAACGCCGGCGAGATCGTGGCGCTGGTCGGCGAGAACGGCTCCGGCAAGACGACGCTGGCCAAGCTGCTGGCGACGCTGTACGAGCCCGACGGCGGCACGATCCGCTGGGACGGCGTCGACGTCGCGGCGTACTCGCGGCCGGGGCTGCGCCGGTCGGTCGCCGTCGTCTTCCAGGACTTCGTCCGCTACCACCTGTCCGCGCGCGAGAACGTCGGCCTGGGCGACGCCGACCGCATGGACGAGATCGACGCCATCGCGGCGGCCGCCCGCCGGGCCGGCGTCGCCGACGTCATCCAGGACCTCCCGCACGGCTGGGACACCGCGCTGTCGCGGATGTTCAAGGGCGGCCGCGACCTCTCGCTGGGCCAGTGGCAGCGGGTCGCCCTGGCCCGCGCCTTCTTCCGCGACGCCCCGTTCGTCATCCTCGACGAGCCCTCGGCGTCGCTGGACCCGCGGGCCGAGCACGCGTTGTTCCAGTCACTGCGCGACCTGCTCGGCGGCCGGACGGTGCTGTTCATCTCGCACCGCTTCTCCACCGTCCGCACGGCCGACCGCATCTACGTCCTGAGCGACGGCCGGGTGACCGAGCACGGCTCGCACGACGAGCTCATGGCCCGCGACGGCCACTACGCCGAGCTGTTCCGCCTGCAGGCCGCCGCCTACCTCTCCCCCGAAGCGTCGCACTGACCCGTGGGCGACGCGCTGCGCCGAGCCCTCGACCGGCCCGTCCTCCTGGTGCTGTTCGGCACGCTCGGACTGCTGATCGCGATGGCCGCGACGGGTTGGGGCGTCTGGTCACTGGTCCAGGTGGCCAGCCTCGGCGACCTGCGGCCCTGCGACCACGACTTCAGCGGCCGCTGCCTGACCGAGCGCGACGCGCTCGTCGAGGAGCAGTCCTGGAGCGGTGGACGCAGGATGGACACGACCCCGACGTGGCGGCTCGCGATCGACGGGGGGCTGCCTTCGGCCGAGGACACGGATCGTCTGTACATGGAGTTCCGCCCGCAAGACGATCTCGGCGACCTGACGCAGGGGATCCGCGTGACGGTCGTCTTCATCGACCGGGATGCGGCCTGGCTGCGGCTGCCGTCCGGCGCGACGCTCGAGTCGGTGGAACATCCCCGCTATACATGGGCGCCGTCGTTCGGCGTGGCGTTGATGATCGCCGGGCCGAGCCTCTCCGCCATCCTCACCGGCGTCCGAGGCCGGCGCGGCGGCTGGGCGGCACGCACGCCCAGCGCCGGGTACGGCCCCGATCGCTGGTGGCTGTTGTCGGTGGTGGGCCTCGCCGGGTTCGTCGTCCAGCTCGCGTTCCCGCGGCCACCGGCCCGCCTCGTGATCCTCGGCGTGCTGCTGCTCGGCGGGCTCATCGCCCTCGGGCTCTGGCTGGTGCTACCTCGGCGCTCGTCCGGGCGGCATGCCCGCTGACAACGCGCGCGTCACAGTCGCGGGCTCGATGTCACGGCAGCGGTCTTCGGGGCGACGAGGGGACGCCGGAAGCGATAGACATGTGGGCGCGCCGGATCCGGCCGCGGCCCGCCTCCCCGGCCATCACCGCTGACCAGCGCCGGTTTCGATCAGTGAATCGGCGGGCCCGCGGAGACCGGCGCCCAGGCCGTCGAAACCGGGTGAGATGTCGGTAATGTCGGACTTGCCGCGCGTCTCGTGTCTCCCGATGTTTCAACGTGTCACACGTCGGGCGGTGACGCTGCACGATCGTGTGGGGAGTGTCACTCTGGTGACATCTCCACCAGAGTGCGAAGGGACGGCCCATGGCGATCGGGGTGCGCCGAGCGGCCGTCGACCGCGCACCACAGGCCGGCGTGGCGGCCGGTCGGACCAGCCAGGTCCCGGCCGCCACGCCTGATCAACGAAACGGGGAACGAGTCACGTGAGCCAGCCCGCTCAACTTCCGCGCCGCTTCGGCCTGCACCGCCGCTACGACCTCACCGGCGTCTCCGGCACCGGCCTGGTGGCCTACGGCACGCAGTACCCCACCGGCCGCGTCACCCTGGCCTGGTGCTGCTCGGAGGTCCAGTCGGTCGCCGTCTACGACGACATCGACGACGTCCAGCGCATCCACGGCCACGGGGGCCTCACCGAGGTCCGCTGGATCGACCCGCCGGCCGCGCCCGAGCCCACGGCGAGCGCCCACCCGACCGGGTTCACCGTGCTCAACGCGCGGGCCCGCTGCGCCACCGCCGCCCAGCAGACGGCGTAGCTCAGCCCAGCACGACCGGCGCGCCGCGGGCGGCAGACCACGAGGCCGCCAGCGCCACCCGCGTCGCCGCCAGCCCGTCCTCCCCGGTGACGGACGGACGGCGCCGGTGGCGGGCGGCGTCGAGGAACTCCTCGATCATGGCCTGGTTGGCGTCGGACCCCCACGCCGGCCAGTCCAGCCGCCCCGGCGGCGCGCGGTGCACGGTGAGGTGCTGGCTGAAGGCGTCGACCGCGATCGTGCCGTGCTCGCCGACCAGCTCGAGGGTGAGCCCGCCCCAGGTGGGATACCCCTCCGGACGGCTCCAACTGGAGTCGATGGTCGCGAACACACCGCCCGGGTAGCCGAGCATGACCAGCGCCCCGGTCTCGACGGCGACGGTGTCGCGGTGCAGGACCCGGTTGGTGGCCGCGTACACCTCGACCGGGTCCTGACCCAGGTACCAGCGCAGGACGTCGGCCAGGTGCACGACGTGGTCCATGACGGCGCCGCCGCCGGCCAGCACGGGGTCGGCGAACCAGGCGCCGTGCCTCGTGGGCAGCACGCTCTGGTTGGTGCCGGTGCACGCGTAGACCTGGCCGAGCGCGCCGTCGGCGAGCAGCGCCGCGGACTCGCGCAGCGGCGGGCTGAACCGCATGGGGAACGCCGTCATCAGCGGCACGCCGGCCGCGGCGCACACGTCGACGATCGCGCGGGCATCGTCCTCGTTCGTGGCGAGCGGCTTCTCGCAGAGGACGGCGACGCCGGCCGCCGCCGCCTGTTCGACGAGGCGGCGGTGGTGCACCGTCTCGGACCCGACGACGACGGCGTCGACGGCGTCCAGCAGCCGCTCGCGCGAGGAGAACCACGGCACCCCGTGCGCCTCGGCCCAGCGGGTGCCGCGCTCGGCGTCGTCGTCGGTGACGCCGGCCGCCTCTGCTCCGGCGGCCCGGACGTTGCCGACGTAGGCGTCGACGTGCACGTGGGCGGTGGACAGGAACCCGACTCTCATGCGGCCACCTCCACGTCCGCGGGCCGGCCGGTGGCGATCGACCGCCCGATCGCCGTCGCGATGCGCACCGCGGCGAGTGCGTCGTCTGCGGTCACGATCGGCGCCGCGACGCCGCGGACGACGTCGAGAAAGTGCCGCAGCTGGATCGCGTAGGGCGACTCGGCGAGTGGGCTGGACGGCAGCGGCATCGGCCCCGCCGCGGACCCTGCCCGCAGGTTCGGCCGCACCGGCGCGCTGCGGTCGGAGTCGAACTCGAGCAGGCCGCTGGTCCCGGCGATCTCGGCCCGGGTGCGAAACGTCGGCGGCGGCTGCGCCCACGACGCCTCGACGTGGCTGATCGCGCCCGGCGCGTGCCGCAGGATGGCCAGGACGTGGTCGGGCGCGTCGGGGCGAGCGGCCCGGACGCTGCGCGCGTGCACGCCCACCACCTCGCCGGCCACCCAGCGGGCGTAGTCGAGGTCGTGCACCATCAGGTCGAAGCAGAGCCCGCCCGAACGCGCCTCGTCGAGGTGCCACCGGTCGGCCGGGGGCTGGAACGACGCCCGGGTCAGCCGCAGCACGGCCGGCTCGCCGACGGCGCCCGCGTCGACCGCCGCCTTCGCCGCCGCGTATTCGGGGAAGAACCGCACGACGTGGGCGGGCAGCAGCGCCACGCCGGCCTCCCGGCAGACCGCGATCATCTCCGCCGCCTCGCCGGGCGTCCGGGCCAGCGGTTTCTCGCAGACGACGGCGCGCCCGGCCTTGGCCGCGCGGACGGTGACCTCGTGGTGCAGGTCGGTGGGCACGCAGACGTCGACGACGTCGACCTGGTCGAGCAGCTCGTCCAGGCCGGCGCAGACCCGCATGCCGTACTCGTCGGCCAATCGCGTGGGCGGAGCGGACCCGCCCAGCACTGCCGTCAGCCGGGCGTCCGGGCAGGCCGCCCACGCCGCCGCGTGGACGGACCCCATGAAGCCGGCCCCGACGATGCCGATCCGCGTGCGGCTCACTTGATCGCTCCCGACGTCAGTCCGCGGACGAACTGCCGCGAGAAGATGATGAACAGCGCCAGCATCGGCAGCGCCGCCAGCGTCAGCACCGCGAGCACGGCGTTCCAGTCGCTGACGAACTGGCCGAGGAACAGCTGGGTGCCCAGCGTCACCGTGCGGACGCCCTCGCCGGGTGTGAGGATCAGCGGGAACCACAGGTCGTTCCAGATCGGCAGCATGGTGTACACGCCGATGGCGGCCAGGCCCGGCCGCACCAGCGGCAGGGCCAGCGCGTACACCCGGTACTCGCTGGCGCCGTCGATGCGGGCCGCGTCCTTCAGGTCACCGGGCACCTGTTTGAAGAACGCGGTCAGCACGAACACGGCCAGTGGCAGCCCCATCGCGGTGTACACCAGCACCAGTCCGGCCAGCGAGTTCACCAGGTTCAGCCGGACCATGAGGTCGAGGATGCCGACCGTGCCGAGCCGGATCGGGATCATGATCCCCACCGCCATGTACAGCGAGATGACGGTGATGCCCGCGAACCGGTACTCGGCGAGGGCGAACGCGGCCATCGACCCGAGCAGCAGCACCAGGACCACCGTACTGACGGTGACGATGAAGCTGTTGAGGAAGTACAGCTCGAACCGGGCCCGGGTGAAGACCGTCTCGAAGCCGCCCAGGTCCAGCGTCGACGGCGTCGGGAACGCGAACGGCTCCTCGAAGATCGCCTGGCGAGACTTGAACGCGTTCATGACGATCAGCGCGATCGGCCCGCACGCCACGACGACGTAGGCGATCAGGATGAGGTGCGGGACGGCCACGCCGGCCCGCGCCCGCCAGGTCCGGCCCGCCCGCGGCGGCCGCGCGACACCGCGGGGCGGGGTGCTCACAGCGCTCACTCTGGGCTCCTCATAGTTGGTAGCTCTGGATGCGTCGCTGCCAGCCGTAGAAGTACGCCAGCACGCCGGCCAGGATGAGCAGGAACATCATGGTGGCGACGGTGGCGCCCATGGTGCTGGAGCCCTGCTGGAGCTGGAAGCCGAAGAAGGTGCGGAAGAAGAGCGTCCCCATGATGTCCGAGGCGAAGTCCGGACCGGCCAGAGCGCCCTTGACGGTGTAGATCAGGTCGAAGGCGTTCATGTTCGCCACGTAGGTGATGACGGAGACGATGCCGACGGTGGGCAGGATCAGCGGGAACTTCACCCGCCAGAACGTCGACCAGGCGCCGGCGCCGTCGACCGTCGCCGCCTCGATCAGCTCGTCCGGGATGCTGATGAGGACGGCGTAGAAGAGGATCATCGGGATGCCGATGTACTGCCACACCGACATCAGCGCGAGCGTCACCAGGGCGGTGCTCGACTGCCCCAGCAGCGGCGTCTCGACGAACCCCCACACCGGGCTGATGATCAGCTGCCAGATGAACCCGACGATGACGACGCTCAGCGTCGTCGGGATGAACAGCAGCGTGCGGTACGCCGACCGCCCCCGCAGCGTGGGGGCGGCCAGCAGCGCCGCGAGCAGCAGGCCGATCGGGTTCTGGACGAAGAAGTGCACGGCGAAGAACACCAGGTTGTTCCACACCGCGTTCCAGAACGCGTCGGAGAGCAGGTCGTCGGAGAGCAGGTGGACGAAGTTGTCCAGGCCGACGAACGTCTGGACCCCGTCGACCGGGGCGTACAGGCTGAGCCGCAGCGAGTCGAGCAGCGGGTAGACCATGAAGATCGTGTAGATCGCCGCCGCCGGTGCGATGAAGACGACCAGATGGGTGCGGAACCGGCGACGCGGGCGGGCGGCGGGCGTCGGCGCCACGGCCGGCGTGCTCGCGGCCGTGGCGTCGATGCCGATCCCCTCGGGAGGCGCCGAGGTCATCCGTTCTCCTTACTGCTGCGGCTCGTACCAGCGCTCCAGGCCCGCCTGGGCCTGGGCGGCGGCATCGGCCGGCTGGACGGTGCCGTTCAGCACCTGCGCGCTGAGGTCCCAGAGCTGGTTCTCCAGGTTGGGCTCACCGCGCGAGAGGATCTGGTACGAGTTGCGGATGGTCGACTCGCAGTCCTCGCGCCAGCTGAGGAACTCCTGCGCCAGCGGGTCGTCGACCTCGACGTCGTGGTCGGACATCGGGAAGAACCCCGGCAGCTCGTTGGCGTACAGGTCCGCGAACTCGGCCGAGGTGGTCCACTCCAGGAACGTCCTGACCTCGTCCGGGTGCTCGGTGGCCGCGTTCATGCCGATGCCGATGTCGGTGTGGTCGCTGATGTAGCAAGCGTCCTGGCCCTCCGGCAGCGGCGGGCCGAACGCGCCCATCTCGAAGTCCGCCTGCTCGTTGAAGAGCGCGATCTCCCAGGAACCGGCCGGGAAGATCGCCCCGCGGCCGAGGGTGAACATGTTCTGCGCGTCCGGGTAGGTCATCGACTCGTAGCCGCTGGGCAGGAACTCCGCCCACGAGGCCAGCTCGGTGAAGGCGGCGACGTACTGCTCGTCGTCGAACTGCTCGGCCCCGTCGATGAGCGCCTGCCGGCCCTCCTCGCCGTTCCAGTAGTTCGGGCCGATGTTCTGCAGGCCCATGGTCGCCGCCTCCCATTGGTCGGCGGTGCCCATCACCAGCGGGGCGTACGTGCCGTCGGCGGCGATCGTGCCGAGCAGCTCGTGGAACTGCTCCTCCGTCTCCGGCGGCGTGAGGCCGAGCTCGTCGAACGCCGTCTTGTTGTAGAGGAAGCCGTGGATCACCGACGCCATCGGGACGCAGAACGACTCCGAGCCGTCGTCGGTCGACCACGCGGCCCGGGCGACGTCGCCGAAGGCGTCCATCCCCTCGAGGTCGGTGAGCGAGGCGAGGTGGCCCTCCTCGAACAGGCGCAGGGAGACGTCGAACGGGCGGCAGGTGATGAGATCGCCCGCCGTGCCTCCGGAGAGCTTCGCGTCGAGCGCGGCGTCGTACTCGTCCGGCGCCGTCGGCTGGAACGTCACCCGGATGTTGGGGTGCTGCTCGTGGAACGCGGGCAGGATGACGTCCTCCCAGATGGCGAGGTCGTCGTTGCGCCAGCTCTCCATGACCAGCGTGACCTGGCCGCCGCTGCTGCCGCCGCCGTCGTCGCCGTCGGCGGCGTCGGTGTTCTCCCGCGGATCGGAACTCTCGCCGCAGGCAGCGAGCACCAGGACCGCGCACACGGCCGGTGCCAGCCGGCCGAGTCGGTTCGACATGAGATCTCCCGTGAGGTTCGAGGGGTTGAGGATCCGGGTCCGGCGCCGGCCCGCGGGTGGCGGGCCGGCGCCGGACGTCGGCTGTCAGCGATCGTCAGGACATGGACCACGACATCCGGTGGGATGCCGGGCGTCCGATGTCGCTGCGGGCGGCGGTGTTGAGGATGTCGCGGCGTTCCCGTGCGGTGAGCACGCCATCGGTCACCAGCTGGCTGGTCACCTCTCCGGCATGCCGCACGAACGCGCCGTGGCTGGCCCATTCGCCGTCGTCGAGGATGAGGTCGTTGACCGTGCAGCCGTCGTCCAGGGCGTAGCTGGGCACGCCGCTGTCGAGGTCGCCGATCATGACGGTCTCCCGCGGGTCCGGCTCCGGGCAGGCGCCCGGGTCGCCGTCGCCGATGGTGAACTCGGCCGT
The DNA here is from genome assembly GCF_900105175.1 of Jiangella sp. DSM 45060. Lineage (NCBI taxonomy): Bacteria > Bacillati > Actinomycetota > Actinomycetes > Jiangellales > Jiangellaceae > Jiangella > Jiangella sp. DSM 45060. Next base: position 5,527,521 of record NZ_LT629771.1, read on the forward strand.
CTGCCATTCCTCGGTGTGACCGGCCACGTCCACCGACCGGAACTCGACGACGTGGTCGCCGGGCTCGGTGACGGTGATCGGCTCGGTGTAGGCCACCGGCTCCTCCGTGCCGGCCAGCCGGTACTCCGTCGCGTCGACGCCGGACGTGGCGTCCTGCGCGGCGAGGGTCACCGTCACCGGACCGGTGTAGACGTCGCCGGCCTGTTCGCCGGCCAGCGATGCCGTGGTGGTGGGCGCCGTCTGGTCGATGAGGAACTCGATCTCCTCGATCCCGGTCTCGACCGGGGGCTGACCGGTGGACGGCGTCACCTCGAACTTCGCCACCATCCCGGCCCACGTCGTGGGGTCGGACGGGTTGGGCCGGTTCGAGTGCGGCGTGCAGTAGACGTAGTACGTGCCCACGTCGGCGGCGTCGAAGAAGAACGGGTCGTCCTCCCAGTCGTCGCCGAGCGGACGCGACGCCAGCACCTGACCGCTCGCGTCGGTGATCACGACGTCGTGTGCGTAGCCGGGGACGTACTGGAACTTGACGGTGTCACCCTGCGCCACGCTGAAGTCGGTCTCGCTGAACCCGAAACCGCCCGAGCCGACGAGGATCTCCTTCTCGACGGGTTCTCCGCCGCTGCCGGGGATGGCCGCCTTGTAGTCGATGTTGTAGACACCGTCGGTGTCGAACAGCACCGGCTCGGTCCACGTGCGCCATTCCGTCTCGTCCGTCCGCGGCCGCCAGAACAGCTCCGCGTCCGCGTTGTTGGACTCGAGGCCGAGCGTGACCGGCGAGACGTACCAGCCGTTGGCGCCGTCGGGCTCGGGCGGCGTCAGCGAGGCGTCGACCGTCAGCTCGTCCTGGATCTCCTTGATCCAGACGTTGCGGAACTCGACGCTCTCACCGGCCGCCTGTCCCGACGAGTGGTTCTGCAGGCCGACGTAACCCTCCAGCGGACGGGTGCCGTCGCCGGTGAACGTGGTGACCTCGACGCCGTTGAGCGTGACGCGGTACTCCTGGCCGATCACCTCGATCTCCATCGTGTTCCACTCACCGATGGGGTTGGTGGCCAGCGACTCGGCCGGTGCGTAGTTGTAGATCGCGCCGGTCCGGGTCATCGGGTTGTCGGTGGCGTCGTAGATCTGGATCTCGTGGCCCTCGTCGATCGTGTTCGTCGGATCGCCTTGCGGGTCGGGGAACCGGACGTACACGCCGGAGTTGTCCGTCGGCGCCTGGACCCGGAAGTCGACCCGCATCACGTAGTCCTTGAACGTCTGCTGGTCGTACCAGAGCAGGCCCATGCCTCCGTACGGCTCGAGCAGCCCGCACTCGTCGATCTCGAAGCCGCCCGGGCCGGCCATGGTCCAGCCCTCCAGCGTCTGGCCGTCGTACAGCGGCACGTAGCCCGCCGGCGGCGTCTGCGGCTCGGGGCACTGGGTGTCGCCGAGCTCCTTGATCCAGATGTCGCGGAAGAACACGTTGTCCGACACGCGGTTGTTCTGGATGCCGACGAAGCCGGAGGCGAGGTCGCGCCCGGAGCCCTCCGGGTTCTCGTACTCGTTGACCAGGACGTCGTTGATCCAGACCCGGACCATCGGGTCCTCGACCTCGATCTCCATCTCGTTCCACTGGCCGGCGACCGTCGGGAACGACGTCGGCGCCTGGAACGTGTAGATCGAACCGGTCTTGGACTTGTCCGCGGCGCCCGGCGAGCCGCCGGTGTCGTCGATCTGGATCTCGTAGCCCTGACGCACCGCGACCCACGGGTCGTCACCGGGGTCGGGGAACCCGAAGAACACACCGGAGTTGTCGTCGACGGCCACGGCCTTGAAGTCCAGGTGCAGCCGATAGGACTCGAACTCCTCCTCGTGCCAGAGCATCCCCAGGCCGGCCGGATCGCCGATCGACTCCAGGGCGCACGAGCCGGCGCGCTCGCCGTCCGGGACGATCTCGAACCCGCCGGGACCGGACTGGTTCCAGCCGGTCAGCGTGGCGCCGTCCCACAGCGGCCGGTACCCGGCGTCGGGCGACGGCGCGGCGCAGGCGGGCTCCTCCGGGACGCACAGCGAGTAGTCCGAGAACGTCGCGGTCAGCGGGGTCTCGATCTCGGCCGGGCCATGGGCGGCGAAGAAGCCGAACTGGGGCGCCTCGTACTGCGAGATCGGCGCCGGTCGTCCGACGTTGACCCAGGTCACGCCGTCGCGGGAGTACGCGGCCCGCACGTTCTCACCGTCACCGCTGAGCCGGAGGTGCAACGTCCGCGGCGCATCGGTGATGGTCGGGTTGTCGACTCCGCCCTCATAGCGGATCTCCCCGTTCTGGTGGAACAGGTACTCCATCCGGCCGTTCACCGAGGTGCCGTACGGCGGGAAGTAGGCCGCCTTGGTGAAGTTCTGGTCGTCGGAGTAGATGATGAACCCGGCCTGGTCGTGACTGACCGACTCCGCCGGCAGGTCGACGGTGACCTTGGCCTCCCAGCGCCCCTCGGGCACCGGAGTCATGATCATGTTCTGCGCGGTGGTGTTGATGTTGCCGCTCAGGTGGTTGCTGATCATGTCGCCCTGCAGCATGTCGATCTCGAGGGCGCCGTCGGTCTGCCGGTAGCCGGCCGCGTTCTCGCGCACGATCGTCGGCCAGGCCTCGCGGTCCAGTTCGGTGCCGGCGAAGTCGTCGGTGACGCACTGCCCGGGACCGGTGTCGGGCACGTAGTCGACCCGGTACAGGCCGGCGTTCGGGCTGTTGCCGAACGCGCCGCCCTCCAGCACGTACAGCGAACCGTCCGGGCCGAACTCGCCGTCCATCAGGCCGGACCAGGTCTGGCCGGGCATGAAGTCGTCGATCGCCTCGACCTGCTCGTTCGCGTCCAGCGAGACCGTCTTCACGTGGCCGCGGTGGAAGTCGAGCAGGAACCAGCGCCCGTCGTAGTGCTCGGGGAACTTGGTGTCGGACTGCAGCTCCGCGTCGTAGCGGTAGACCGGGCCCGACATCGGCCCGCCCGCGCCGGAGCCCATGTTGAGGAACGGCTCCGGGATCGGGTTGATCTCCTGCGCCGGCCAGCCGACCCACGACTCGGGCCAGCCCGCCCAGCTGCGCGGGTAGTAGATCGTCGCCGGCGTCACCGGCGGGAGCTGGTCCAGCCCGGTGTTGTTCGGCGAGTCGTTGACCGGGCCGTTCTCGCAGTCGTAGAAGTCGCCCAGCGGCTGGTTCGTCGCGTAGTCCCACGGCCGGTACGGGTAGTTGTTGCCGATGCAGAACGGGTAGCCGAAGTTGGCCGCCTCGGACGTCGCCATGTACTGGTCGAAGCCCCACGGGCCGCGCTCGGTCCACTCACCCAGCCGGTCCGGGCCGTAGTTGCCGATGTGCAGCCGGTCGGTCGCGGGGTCGAGCGAGATGCGGAACGGGTTGCGGAACCCCATCGCGAAGATCTCCGGGCGGGTCTTGCCGCCGCCGTCCTCCTCGCCGGTGAACAGGTTCCCGTCCGGGATCGTGTAGGTGCCGTCCGGCTGCGGCGTGATCCGTAGCACCTTGCCGCGCAGGTCGTTCGTGTTGCCCGAGGTCCGGCGGTCGTCGTTGTACCAGTGCGTCGGACGGCTGTCGAGCGGCGAGTACTGCTGGTTGAGGTCCGGCGGCGACTCGTCGCCGGTGCTCAGGTACAGGTTGCCGGCGGAGTCGAAGTCGACGTCACCGGCGACGTGGCAGCAGTTCGTCTTGTTGTACGGCACCTTGAGCATGACGATCTCGGATGCGACGTCGAGCTGGTCGCCCTCGACGACGAACCGGGACAGGTAGTGCGCGTTCTCGGCGCGGCTGGTGTAGTACACGTACACCCAGCCGTTCGTCAGGAAGTCCGGGTCCAGGGCCAGGCCCAGCAGTCCGCCCTCCTGGTTCTTCGACCCCTCGAAGTCGGGGTTCTGCGGCAGCGGGTGGTCGTCGAAGACGTCCAGCTCACCCACCACCATCGCGTGCCCCATGTCCGGGTGATACACGCGGATGACGCCGTCGCGGCTGGTCATGTACACCCGGCCGTCGTCGGCGATGTCCATGTTCATCGGCTGGTTGATGCCGGGTGCCACCAGCACCTTCTCGAACTGGTCGGCCGCCGACAGCTCCGCGAACGTCGCGTCGGGGTTCTCGGCAGCCCCGGCCGGCTGCGCGGCGGCCGGGGCACTGACCATGACTGACATCAACAGAGCCAGGAACAGAAGTAACGCTGAAGATCGCTTGCCCAACATGGCATCCTCCCGGGCGGGGTACCGGTCGATGTGAAATAGCGCCGTGTTGATTCGCTGGTCGCCGTCATGACTTCCTGATGGAAGGCGTGCTGTTCCCCGTGACCCGGACTCCGCGGATCGCATCCGGACCATAGGCGGTCGACCGCTGGCACCGATGCCGGTCGGTAACGCAACGGGTGTGCTCGTCGGGCGAGAACGCAGGCGTGGTCGGGAGTGCCCGAGCCGACGCAGCGCCGCGCGTCTCCGGAGTCGCGCCGCGCTGTCGCTGGCCGTCCCGCCGCAGGCCTGGTGGCTCGCGTTGGACCGTGCCTAGACTTAGTAAGGAAGCTTTCCTCACTATGTAGCGTAAGATCACTATGTTGGTACGGCACGGCGGTGTCAAGGGGTGGCAGTGACGCAAACCGGACATGGAAGCGGCCCTCAAGTCCTACGTCTCATGAACTGCGCGGCGGTCCTCGGCGCCATCCGCGCCGCGGGCACCGCCCGCGTCACCGAACTCGTCCGGGCGACCGGCCTGTCCCGCCCGACGGTCACCGCGGCGGTGACGACGCTGATGGCCGACGGCTGGGTCGAGGAGACCGAAGCGCCCGAGATCGACGCGCCGCGCATGGGGCGACCCGCGCGCGTGCTCAGGTTCCGCGCCGACGCCAGGCACGTCCTCGGCATCGACGTCGGGCCACACAAGGTCTACTGCGCCGTCGCCGACCTCAGCGGGACCGTCGTCGCGCACGCGCGCCACGACGTCACCGCGGCGCGCACCCACGCGGAACTGCTCGACCAGGTCGAGACGACGATGCGCAAGGCGCTCGCCGCGGTGCCGGTGTCGCTGCCCGACATCGCCGCGGTCGGCATCGGCACGCCCGGCATCGTCGACGACCAACGCGGCGCCGTCGTGCAGGCTCCGTCCGTGCCCGGATGGAGCTCGCTGGAGCTCGGCAGCCTGATCCGCCAGCGCCTCGACTGCCCCGTGCGGGTCGAGAACGACGTCAACCTCGCGGTCATGGCCGAGCGGTGGAACGGCAGCGGCAGCGACGCCGAGAACCTGATCCTCGTGCAGTGGGGCGCCCGCATCGGTGCGGCCCTGCTGGTCGACGGGCAGCTGCATCGCGGTGCGCACGGCGCGGCCGGCGAGATCGGGTTCCTCGAGCTCGAGGAGGAGCCCCAGGGGACGCAGGCCGACGGGCTCGGGCCGCTCGAGTCCGCCGTCGGGACCGCGTGGATCCTGCGGCGCGCGCACAGCCTCGGCGACGAGAGCCCCGACGCCGCCGCCGTCCTCGTCGCGGCCGCCGCCGGTGACCCGCGGGCGCTGCAGGCCGTCGACGAAGCCTGCGCCAGGCTGGCCCGCGGCCTCGCCTCCTTCGTCTCCGCCATCGACCCCGCACTGGTGGTGATCGGTGGCAGCATCACACTGGCCGGCGACGTGATCCTGGCCGGGCTGCGACGCCACCTGAGCCGGCGCGCGCTGGTGGAGCCCCGGCTGGAGCTGTCCCGGCTCGGTGACGACGCGGTCGCGCTCGGCGCCGTCCGGCTCGCCCTCGCCGACGCCGAGCGGCGCCTGCTGGACGTCTACACGACGGCGGCGGCCGAGCACCCCTTGCCTTGACGCAAGCGTCAAGGATTACCGTCGAGGCATGCGAATCGGCGACCTCGCGCAACGCGCCGGCACCACCACCCGGGCGTTGCGGTTCTACGAGTCACAGGGCCTGCTGATGGCGCAGCGCGCGCCCAACGGCTACCGCGAGTACGACGAGGACGACCTGCGGCTGGTCACCGAGATCCAGACACTGCAGGACATCGGCTTCAGCCTCGACGACACCCGCCCGTTCGTCGAGTGCCTGCGCTCCGGGCACGCCTCCGGCGACTCCTGCGCGGACTCGATCGAGACCTACCGCCGCAAGCTCGCCGAGGTCGACGGCTACCTCGACCGCCTGACGGCGATCCGCGCCGGCATCCAGGCCAAGCTCGACGACGCCCAAGCACGGCAGCAGGGAGACCACGCATGACGCTCACCGTCACCACCGAGACGTTCGACCACGAGGTGCTGCGCAGCGACCTCCCCGTGCTGGTCGACTTCTGGGCCGAATGGTGCCCGCCGTGCCACATGATCGCGCCGATGCTGGACCAGCTGGCCGGCGAGCTCGACGGCACCATCGCCATCCGCAAGATCAACAACGACGAGAACCCCGAGGTCGGCGCACGCTACCGCGTCATGTCGCTGCCCACCCTCATGCTGTTCGTCGACGGTGAGCCGGTGCAGGCGCTGGTCGGGGCGCGGCCGAAGGCCCGGTTGCTGAAGGAACTGGACGACGCGCTGTCGCGCTGAGCACGCCAGACCCGCTGGGACGCCCTCGCGCCGGCGCGGCCCCGTCCGCCGGCGCATCTCCCGGCCGGGCAGCCCCGTCCGCCGGCGCATCTCCCGGCCGGGCAGCCCCGTCGGCCGGCGCAAATCCCCGGCCGACGTAGACCCCTCCCGGCCCGGGTGGGGCCCACCCTACGGGCGGGCACCGACAACGTCGCCGCGCGCAGCAGCACGCCGACGCACGTGAGCCGTGGCAGCACCGCCCGTGACGTCGCGGCACTCGTGCGGCCGGCGCAGCCCCGTCGGCCGGCGCAGCCCCGTCGGCCGGCGCAAATCCCCGGCCGACGTAGACCCCTCCCGGCCCGGGTGGGGCCCACCCTACGGGCGGGCACCGACAACCTCGCCGCGCGCGGCAGCATGTCGGCCGCGTCGGCACCGTCCATGACGTCGCGGCACTCACGCTGCCGGTCCGTCACGACGACGGCGTACCCGCACGCGTCGGTCAGCGCCGCAGGCCGCGGACCGCCCAGGCGCGCGCCGTCAGCGCGATCGAGCCGTCGGCGGCCATCGGCAGCCGCGCCCGCACCGCGTCGCGGATCGCGTCCTGCTGGGACGGCGGCAGGGTGGCGAGGTAGCCGGGGGCGGCGCCCTGCCCGCCGAGGAACGGGCGCCAGTAGTCGTCGAACGACGCGAACGCCGTCGGGATCTCGATGGACCGGACGTCGACGTCGGCCAGGCCGGCCGCCAGCCACAGGTGGGCCAGCGGCTCCGGCTGGCACAGCGGGAACCGGACGCCCTCGTCCAGACCGGCGCCGTCAGGATCGACGTCCGCGGCGGCCGCCCAGAAGTGCCGCATGAGCTGCATGCCGTCGGCGTAGTCCCACACGTACGCGGCCACGACGGCGCCCGGCGCGGCCGCCCGGACGAACTCCGCCGCGGCCGCGGGCGCGTTGGGGACGAAGTTCAGCACCAGCCCGCTGATCACGGCATCGGCGGCGCCGTCGGCGACCGGCAGCGCCGTCGCCTCGCCGAGCTCGAACGTCGCGCCCGGCACCTGCTCGCGGGCGGTGCCGAGGAACCCGTCGGACGGGTCGACGCCGACGACGGAGGCGGGCGCGGCCAGCGTCAGCACGGCCTCGGTCAGCGCGCCGGTGCCGCACCCGACGTCGAGCCACCGGGCGCCGCCGGGGACATCCAGCCACGGCACGAACGCCGCGGCGACCCCGCGGCTCCACCGGCCGACGTACGCCTCGTAGGCGTCGCCCTCGGCCCATACGTCCGGCGCCATGTGCTGACGATACGTCCGTTCAGCCGGTTAAGGTGGCGGACGAAGGCCGTGGATCGGGGGGAACGGGATATGCGCCGTCGCATCATCGTCACCGTCTCGGTGGTGGTGGCCGCGGCGCTGTGCCTGGGCGCGGTGCTCTGGTTCGGCATCGTTCCGCACTGGCGGCCGGCGCTGGAGCACGGCGAGCGCTACGGCATCGACGTCTCCGCCCACCAGGACGAGATCGACTGGGACGCCGTGGCCCGCGACGGCATCCAGTTCGCCTACATCAAGGCCAGCGAGGGCCAGGGCTGGGTCGACGAGTGGTTCGACGAGAACTGGGCCGGCGCCGCACGGGCCGGACTCGACCGCGGCGCGTACCACTTCTTCACGCTCTGCGCGCCGGGCGCCGCGCAAGCCGAGAACTTCCTCTCCGTCGCCCCGCCCGACGACGACGCGCTGCCGCCGGTCATCGACCTCGAGCTGACCGGCAACTGCAGCGACCGGCCGCCGGCCGACCAGGTCGCCGCCGAGGTCGACGCGTTCGTGCAACTGGTCGAACGTGCCTGGGGCCGCGACCTGCTGTTCTACGTCCGCCCCGACTGGGACGACGTCTACCCGGTCCGCGACGGCCTGGACCGCCGGCTCTGGGACTACCGCTTCTTCCGCCGCCCCACCGACGACCGCTGGCACGTCTGGCAAGTCAACACGTTCGCCCGGGTCGACGGCATCGACGGCCCGGTCGACCTCGACATCATGCGCGACACCGAGTAGGGACGTGCCGGGTTTGCCCCGATGTGGGCGCGGGAAGAGTTGACTACTGACACGCCGCCTGCCACCCGAAGGGACCCGGCATGATCGTGCTCGGACTGATCCTCATCGTCGCTGCCGCGGCAGCGGTGATCGTCGCCGTCATCGCCGGCGGTGACAGCGTCACGCTCAGCGCGTTCGACGTCGATCTCGACTCGCCGGTCTGGGGCGTCTTCGCCGCGGGTATCGCCGCGGGGCTGCTGCTCATGCTCGGGATCCTGGCGATCGTCGCCGGGGTGAACCGCTCGCGGGCCCGCCGCGAGGAGATCGAGTACCTGCGCGAGCAGGTCGCCCGCCACGAGCGCAAGACCGGCCGCGAGGCCGACGAGCCCGAGGTGAGCGACTGGCTCGGCCAGGCCCACCGCGCCGCGACCGGCACCGGCACCGCGGCCGCCGCCCCGGCCGAACCGACCGCCCACTCGGGCGCGACGTCGGGCGCGTCACCGCTGTACCGCCACGGCTGACCACGCTCAGCCGACCCGCGTTCCCGGGGCGTGTCTCCCGGGTCCGTGGCCTACTGCGCGACGCCCAGGCGGCGCCTCGCTACGGCCGAGACCCGGGAGACACCCCCCAGCCCGACGGCGTCGGCGATGGCCGGCGCGACCGCCGGCGAGAACGGCGGGCCCCACGGCACGTGCGCCACGAACACCGGGACCCGCTCGACCAGCTCGCCCGCCTGCTGGAACTGCCGGTCCAGGATCTCCGGATCGGTCCAGCCGAGCAGCCGCGGGAACCGCAGCAACGTGATCAGCGCGTCCATGGCGCCCATGCGGGTCAGCTCGATCGACGCGCGCTCCCGGTCGGGCAGCGGGAACACGATCCCGGCCAGCGGCACCCGGTCGGCCCGCGACGGCGCCACGCTCAGCGCGTCGCGGGCGTCGCTGGTGAGCCGGCTGGACGGTGCGACGGCGAACTGCTCGACCAGCTCGGCGGCGGACTTGCGCAGCCGCAGCTCCGTCGCGCCCAGCCGGCAGACCGGCCGCCCGTCACCGTCGTCGTCCAGGCGGAGGACGTCGTCGGTGATCAGCGTGCCGCCGGCCGCGCACATCAAGGTCGCCATCGTCGACTTGCCCATGCCGGACCGGCCGACGAACGCCACCGCGCCGCCGCCGATCTGCACCGCGCTGGCGTGCAGCACGACGTCGCCGCGGATCGTCACGAGAAACGACAGCAGCGCACCGGCGGTCAGGATCCCGGCGATGCCCGGGTCGGCCCCCTCGACGACGTGCACCCGCACCGAGCGGCCGTCCGGCGCGACGACGAAGTCGCAGGTCCGGTAGAACCGCAGCAGCCAGCCTCCGTCGGCGACCTGGGTGAACGTGTAGTACGGCTGGTCGGTCTCCAGGTGCGCCAGCACCCGCCCGGCCGGCGCGTGCGTCGTCAGCGGCACCGGGTCGCCCCACCGGATGTCGACGTCCGGCTCCCCCTCCGCCGCGACGGCGCGTTCCTGGTGCAGCGGGACCTCCGAGGCCACCCGCAGCCCGTACAGCAGCTGCCGCTCCGTCCTCATCGCGTCCCGCCCAACGCCTCGAACGTCCGGTACGTGGCGGCGCCGACCGGGTCCAGGCTCACGCCGTCGATCTCCAGCCACGCGTGCGCCTGGATCCGCCCCTCGACCTTGGCGACGCCGACCCGCAGCACCGGCTTCCGGCGGCGCAGCACGTGCCCGCCGACCAGCGCGCGGCGCAGACAGGTGTCGCCGAACGGCCAGTGCCGCAGCACGCGCCAGGTGGCGCGCAGCCGCCGCCGCTCGGTCGCGGACAGCCGCGCCGTCGCACCGCCGGCCGGCATCAGCGGCGACTCCTGCTCCAACCCCAGCGGAGCGCCCAGCCAGGCGGCCAGGCGCGGCAGCCGCGCGACCCGCAGGCCGACCTCGACCGTCGCGGCGATGACGGTGGCCGCCCAGACGGACGGCCACTCGCGCGGCGGTACGGCCCGCACCAACGTCAGGGGATTCCTCATTCGGCACCTCGTGGAGGGCTGGGCTGCGCGGCCAGCCAGGCCTGCTGCAGCAGCGTGCCGGACAGGGTCGACGGCCGGTCGGACAGCCAACCGGCCCGCAGCGCCTCGGGATCGACGAGTTCGGCGTCCACGCCCGAGCCGTCCCAGTCGCGGGCGAACGCGCGCGTGGGCTCGCCCATGTAGGCGCGGTCGAAGCTGGCCTTGCTGGACCGGCGCAGGATCTCGTCGGGCAGCACGTCGGCGAAGAGGATGCGCATCAGCGCGGTCCGCCCGGCGAACCCCCACCGGCCGCCGAAGCGCGTGAGAGCGGCGAGGAAGCCGGTGTCGAGCAGCGGGTGCCCGACGGCGACGTCGAACTCGGCGCCCAGCGCGGCGTAGTTGGCGATGACGGCGTCGACGGCGCGGCGGTGCCGCACCCACCACAGCGACCGGTCCCACGCCAGCGGCTCGGAACCCTCGTCGGCCGCGAGCAGCCGGCGGTGCCGGCGAGCGACCGCCGGACGCAGCCACGGCTGCTGCGCGTCGCCGCTCATCTGGCGGCGCACCCGGAACGCGCGCACCGGGCCCGGCGCCAGCGCGGCGGCGGTCGCCGCCAGCAGCTCCGGACGGGGCCGGCGGCGCTTGCGCACCAGCAGCGTCACCGGGGTCACGCGGCGCGGCCCGATGACCTCGTCGCCGCCCTCACCGGTGAGGACCGACCCGCCCGCGACGGTCTCGAACAGCCGGTCCTTGACGTGGAACGGCGGCGGCCACAGCACGCCGCGGCGCAGGAGACTGGCCCGGGCGCCGTCGCCCAGCAGGTCGCTCTCGGTCCGGATCGGCAGCCGCACCCACTCGGTCAGGCCGAGGTGCTCGACGACCAGCCGCTGCCAGTCCGCCTCGTCGGCGTCGGGGACGTCCGGGTAGACCTCGGTGACGGGGACGGGGTCGGCGTGCCCTTCGCGCCGGGCCAGCGCCGTCGCGGCCGCCAGGATGGCCGACGAGTCACGCCCGCCGGAGAACGAGACGAAGCACGGCGCACGCAGCAACGCCGGGCGCAGGGCGTCGTCCAGCGCCTCGCGCGGGGTCGCGGCCGTCTCCGGAGGCGGCGGCGCGGGCAACGAGCCGTGCACCCAGGACGTGGCGATCTCGAACGAGGAAAGACGGAAATAGCGCGGCGTGGATTGTGCCGAACCGGCGTCCATTCGCGCTGCGGCGGAATGTGGATTCACGCGATGCTCTCCCGACACCACGAGGGAGACACGGCGGAGTCACCGATGACCGGACGACTCCGCCGTGCCCCTGGTTGACGGCGTCAGGAGAGGCCGCCACCGCCCGGCGGCTTGTCGTTCCCCCACTTGAACCAGAGGAACTGGTCCGACGAGCCCTGGCCGCCCTGCGCGAGCGTCAACTCACGCACGGATCCGACCTCTTCCAACACGGGTGGCTGGTATGCCATGGCCGTGCCCCCCTTCTCGAAAGCCCCACTGCGGAGGCGTTAACGGCAGCGCATCCACCAATGCACCGCCTTCTACCAGACCGAGATCGTACCGGCAGAATGGCGTTGTCGGAGGTATTTGTGGCTATTTCCTCGGTCAACCGCTTTCCGCCCGGTACGTCCGGCCGACCGGAGTGTCAGGACAGCACGCCACCGGGGTCGTTGTCGTAGCGGAACCACTGGACCTGGTCGGATCGGCCGCGACCGCTCGCGGCGAGCGTCAACTCACGGACCGTGCCGATCTCCTCGAGCGTCGGCGCTTCGTACGCCATCAGAGCCCCCACTTTCGTTTTCTGCGGATGGATGGAACTGCCGGACCAGCGGCAGACGCCGCCGGAACGGAGACTAGGAATCGGCGGTGTCGAGAAGGTTCCGCTCGCGCAGCATCGCGATGAAGGTCTCGGTGTCGGCCGTGGCTTGGTCGGCCGGAATGCCGTACTCCTCGACGAGGCCGTCGGCGAGTTCCGCGGTGGTGCGTTCCTCGGCCAGCAGCCGCATGATGGTCGAGCCGGCGGCGTTGGTCTTCAAGTAGGTGGACGACGAGAGGTCCAGAATGACCGTCTCGCCGTCGATCTCGCGCCAGCTGACGCTATTGGTGCGCAGTTTCATCGGCCCCCAAAGAATCCTGCTACGGCGAACTGTAGCGCACCCTTGCTCAGCTCGCCGAGGTGATCATGCCGGCGCCGACCGTGCGGTTGGTGGCTTCGTCGATGAGGATGAAGCCGCCGGTCTGCCGGTTGCGGCGGTACTCGTCGGCGAGCAACGGCACGGTGGTGCGCAGCCGCACGCGGCCGATGTCGTTGAGACCGAGGTGCGTGGCGGTGTCGTCGCGGTGCAGCGAGTTGACGTCGAGGCGGTACTGCAGCTCCTTCACCAGCGCCCGCGCCGACCGCGTCGTGTGCTTGATCGCCAGCTTCTGCCCGGGCGCCAGCGGCGTCTCGGCCATCCAGCAGACCATTGCGTCGATGTCCTGTGCGACCGCCGGCTGGTTGTGCGGACGGCAGATCATGTCACCGCGGGAGATGTCGATCTCGTCCTCGAGCCGGACCGTCACCGACATCGGCGCGAACGCCTCGCCCACCGGGCCGTCGGCGGTGTCGATGCCGGCGATGCGGGTGGTGAACCCACTGGGCAGCACCATGACCTCGTCGCCGGCCTTGAGCACGCCGCCGGCGACCTGCCCCGCGTAGGCGCGGTAGTCGGTGCGCTGCAGCGACTGCGGCCGGATGACGTACTGCACCGGGAACCGGACGTCGACGAGGTTGCGGTCGCTGGCGATGTGCACGTGCTCGAGGTGGTGCAGCAGCGACGGGCCCTCGTACCACGGCATGTTCGGCGACCGGCTGACGATGTTGTCGCCGTGCAGCGCGGAGATCGGGACGACGGTGAGGTCGGGGACGTCGAGCTTGGTCGCGAACGAGGAGAACTCCTTCTCGATGCCCTCGAACACCTCTTGCGACCAGTCGACGAGGTCCATCTTGTTCACCGCGAGCACGAGGTGCGGCACCCGCAGCAGCGACACCAGGAAGGCGTGCCGCCGGCTCTGCTCGACCATCCCCTTCCGCGCGTCGACCAGCACGATCGCCAGATCGGCCGTCGAGGCGCCGGTGACCATGTTCCGGGTGTACTGGATGTGCCCCGGGGTGTCGGCGATGATGAACTTGCGCCGCGGCGTGGCGAAGTAGCGGTACGCCACGTCGATGGTGATGCCCTGCTCACGCTCGGCGCGCAGGCCGTCGGTGAGCAGCGAGAGGTCGGTGTACTCGTCGCCGCGTTGCTGGCTGGCGCGTTCGACGCTCTCGAGCTGGTCGGTGAAGATCGCCTTCGAGTCGAACAGCAGCCGCCCGATCAGCGTGCTCTTGCCGTCGTCGACGGAGCCGGCGGTGGCGAACCTGAGCAAATCCATCTCAGAAGTAGCCTTCCTTCTTCCGGTCCTCCATCGCGGCCTCGCTGACGCGGTCGTCGCCGCGGGTGGCGCCGCGCTCGGTGAGCCGGGTGGCGGCGACCTCCTCGATCACCTTCTCGACGGTGTCGGCGTCGGAGCGCACCGCGGCAGTCAGCGACGCGTCGCCGACGGTGCGGTAGCGGACCGTCGCGGCGAACGTCGGCTCGCCCTCGCGCGGGCGGCAGAACTCGTTGTTCGCGAACAGCATGCCGTCGCGCTCGAACACCTCGCGCTCGTGCGCGTAGTAGATCGACGGGACGGCGATCTCCTCGCGCTGGATGTAGTGCCAGACGTCGAGCTCGGTCCAGTTCGACAGCGGGAACACCCGGATGCTCTCGCCCAGATGGATGCGGCCGTTGTACAGGTTCCACAGCTCCGGGCGCTGGTTCTTCGGGTCCCACTGGCCGAAGTCGTCGCGGAAGGAGAACACCCGCTCCTTGGCCCGCGCCTTCTCCTCGTCGCGGCGGGCGCCGCCGAACAGCGCGGTGAACCGGTGCTTCTCGACCGCCTCGAGCAGCACCGGCGTCTGGATGCGGTTGCGCGAGCCGTTCGGCTCCTCGGCCACCAGCCCGCGCTCGATGGCGTCGGGCACCGACGCGACGACGAGGTTGACGCCCAGCTCGGCGACGCGGCGGTCGCGGAACTCCAGCACCTCGGGGAAGTTGTGCCCGGTGTCGACGTGCATGACGGGGAACGGCATCGGGGCCGGCCAGAACGCCTTCTCTGCCAGCCGGAGCATGACGATGGAGTCCTTGCCGCCGGAGAACAGCAGCACCGGGCGCTCCAGCTCGGCGGCGACCTCGCGGAAGATGTGCACCGCCTCGGCCTCGAGGAAGTCGAGCTGCGAGAGCTGGTACTCGTGGATCGTCATGCGGACCTCACGGGTTCGGCGACGGCGGCCAGGAGCGCGTCGGCGAGCTCCGGGCGGGCGACGAGCAGGTCGGGGAGGTACGGGTCGGCCTCGTTGTAGCGCAGCGGCGAGCCGTCGAGGCGGCTGGCGTGCAGGCCCGCGGCCCGCGCGACGCCCACCGGCGCGGCGGAGTCCCACTCGTACTGGCCGCCGGCGTGGACGTACGCGTCGGCCTCGCCGCGCACGACGGCGGCGACCTTGAACCCGGCCGAGCCCATGGGCACCAGCTCGGCATCGAGGGCGGCCGCGGCGCGCTGGGCGGCGGCGGGCGGACGGCTGCGGCTGACGGCGAGGCGCGGCGAGGCGTGGGCCGGGCGAGGCGGGACGACGGCGGCGGGGTCGCTGGTCAGCGTGGCGCCGAGGCCGGGCAGTGCGACGGCGCCGGCGGCCAGCTCGCCGTCCTGCCAGAGCGCCACGTGCACGGCCCAGTCGTCGCGGCCGTCGCCGAACTCGCGCGTGCCGTCGAGCGGGTCGACGATCCAGACCCGCCGGGCGTCGAGCCGCTCGGCGGTGTCGGGCGCCTCCTCGCTGAGGACGGCGTCGGCGGGACGCTGCTCGCCCAGCGCGGCGACGAGGAACCGGTGCGCCGCCGCGTCCCCGGCGTCGCGCAGCGCCTGAGCGCCGGCGGACGGGTGGTGGTCGTGGCGCAGCGCGAGCAGCAGCGCGCCCGCCTCGGTGGCGAGGCGGGCGGCCAGGATCGCGTCAGACGATGCCACGGAACTCCTCGAAGCCGGTCTCGAACGACCCAGCCTAGGGTGATCCCGCCCGGAATCACGCACTCGCCCATTATCCGAGACGTAGCGTCCAGTATCCGGTCACGCCACCAGGGCGCACTCGCCGAACGCCAGGCACCCGCAGTCCGCGCACGCGCTGAAGACCTCGCGCCGCCGCTCCAGCGCGGCGATGCGCTCGTCGATCGCCTGGCCCCAGCACCGCGCCGCCCGGGCCCAGAACTCCGGCGTCGGGGCGCCGCCCTCGGGCAGGAACTCCAACACCTCGCCGATGTCGGCCAGCGAGATGCCGACCCGCTGCGACGCCCGGATGAACGCCACCTGCCGCAGCATCGCCTCGTCGTAGCGCCGCTGGTTGCCGGTGGTCCGGCGGCTGCGCAGCAGGCCGTGCCGCTCGTAGTAGCGCAGCGTGGAGGCCGGGACGCCGCTGCGCCCGACCAGCTCGCCGATGGTCAGTTCGCCCGGCCCGCCGCTGCCCGGGCCACGACCACCCGGGCCGCCATCGGCCGCGACGCCGGGGGCGGACCCCGCCCCGAGGGGCGGGACCCCACTCTACGAGCCGACACCGACAGCGACGGACGAGAACCGATAGCGCTCACCGGTCCACCCTAACTTGACCCGAACCAAGGTTTAAGTCTGAGCCTGGGGACATGGACACCACGAGCGACACCACGAACTCCCTCACCCTCGTCATCGGCGCCACCGGCAACGTCGGCCGCCACGTGGTCCGGACGCTGGCCGGGCGCGGCCTGCCGGTGCGGGCGCTGGCCCGCGACCCCGAGCGCGCCCGCGCGGCGATGCCGGTCGGCGTGGACGTCGTCGCCGGCGACCTGACCCGGCCGGAGACGCTGCCCCCAGCACTGGCCGGCGTCGGCCGCGTCTTCCTGCTCTGGCCGTCCTTCGCACCGGACCACCTTCCGGAGGTCGCGGCCGCGCTGGCCGCCGCACCCCGGCACGTCGTCTACCTGTCCGCGCAGAACGTCAGCGACGACCGGCCCGTCGCGGAGAACGGCATCTGGGGCGCCGTCGAGGACGCACTGCGCCGGTCCGGGGTGAGCTGGACGATGCTGCGCCCCGGCGGGTTCGCCACCAATGCGCTGGACTGGGCCACGCAGGCGCACACCGGCGTGATCAGGGCGCCGTACGGCGAGGCCGGGCGGTCACTCGTCCACGAGCGCGACCTCGCCGACGCCGCCGTCGCCGCGCTCACCGACCCGGGCCGGCACGCCGGCGTCGCCCACGTCCTCACCGGCCCGGAGACGATCACGCAGGCCGAGCAGGCCCGGCTGATCGGCGAGGCGATCGGCCGGCCGGTGCGCTGGGACGAGCAGCCACCGGACGAGGCCCTGGCCGAGTTCACCGAGCGGTTCGGCGACGCCGAGTTCGCGGCGGCCGGGATGGCGTACTGGGCGACGCTGGTCGACCAGCCGGAGCCGGTGCTGGACACCGTCGAGCAGATCACCGGACGCCCGGCCCGCCGGTTCCGCGACTGGGCCGCCGAGCACGCCGCGGACTTCCTGCCCGCGGCCGGCGTCCGGTCGCTCGCGGACCAGTACGTCGCGCTCATGCGGGCCGGCCGGCTGGACGCGCTGGACGCCCTGATGAGCCCCGATCTCGTGCGGGTCGCGCCGATGGAGACCCGCGGCGAACCGGTCGAACGGCGCGGCATGGCGGAGGTCGTCGGGAACGCCGACCGGCTGCTCGCCGACGTCGAGATCCATGCCGTCGACGTCGACGGGCCGTTCCTGGCCACCGGCCGGTTCGCCGTCCGCTTCCGGTTCGACCAGACGCACACCCCGACCGGCGCCCGGACCAGCACCACGAAGCTGTCGCTCTACACCGTCGCCGACGGCCGGATCGTCCGCGAGGAGGTCTTCTACTACGACGCCCCGCAGGCGGTTCAGTAGGCGCCGGTGCTGCGCACCACGGCCCCGGCCGTGCGGCCGAGCAGCCGGACGTCGTCGCCGTAGGACCAGTTGTCGACGTAGCGCAGGTCCAGCCGCACCGTCTCGCTCCAGGTGAGGTTGGACCGGCCGCTCACCTGCCACAGCCCGGTCATGCCGGGGATCGCGGCCAGCCGGCGCCGGGCGGTGCCGTCGTACGTCGCGACCTCCTCGGGCAGCGCCGGCCGGGGCCCGACCAGCGACATGTCGCCGCGCAGCACGTTGATCAGCTGCGGCAGCTCATCGAGCGAGTACTTGCGCAGCAGCCGGCCGATGCGCGTGATGCGCGGGTCGTGGCGCATCTTGAACATGGGCCCGTCGCCGTCGGCGGCGTCCAGCAGCTCCGCGCGACGCTGGTCGGCGTCGACGTACATCGTCCGGAACTTCATCATGGTGAAGTACAGGCCGTCGCGGCCCACCCGCACCTGCCGGTAGATCGCCGGGCCCGAGTCGGTGAGCCTCACCGCGAGCCCGATGGTCAGCAGCAGCGGCGCGAGCAGCAGCAGCATCAGCGCCGCCAGCACGCGGTCGGTGGCCACCTTCGCGGCCAGCCGCAGCCCGGTCGGGCGGACCTGCTTGACGTGCAGCAGCACGCTCGAGCCCATGCTGCCCAGCCCCATGCGGTGCTCGGCGACGTCGGACAGGCCGAGGTCGGTGACGAGGTCGATGCCGATGTCGCCGAGCATCCAGCTCAGCGCGCGCAGGCGGTCGCCGGAGAACTCCGAACCGGGTGTGACGCACACCGTGCGGGCCCGCACCCGCTGGGCGGCCAGCCGCACCGCGTGCACGATCTCCTCGTCACGCAGGACGTCGTCGTGGCCCGGGATGCCGCGGACGATCGTGCCGACCACCGGCACCGCGGCCGGCGGCTGCGTCCCGTCGTCCTCGACGCAGGCCGCGACCACGGACAGCGGGTGCTCGCCGTCGCGGGCGAAGCGGTCCATGGTGGCGACGACGCCGCTCGCCGGCCCGACCAGCAGCGTCCGCCGGGTCGCGCGGCCGAGCGTGCGCAGCCGGCGCAGCTTGCGCCGCACCAGCAGCCGCACCGTGATCGAGCCGCCGGCCAGAATCGCCGCGGCGGCCAGGAACGGCGTGCCCAGCAGCCGGATCGAGAGCACCGCGCCGGCCACGGCCAGCACGGCGACCACCGCGGTCAGCGCCCGCAGCACGTCGCTGTAGGTGTTCTTGACCCCGAACAGCCGGTCCGCCCGGCCCGTCTTCACCGTCAGCACCAGCGGCCACGCGACCGCCATGGCCGCGAGCGCCGCCGCGGCGTCCGGGCGTGACCACGAGAGCAGCACGGCGACGACGGCCGCGACGGCTCCGGTCAGCAGGTCACCGGCCGCGGTGACGCGGCGGTAGCGAAAAGGACGGGTCGCCGACGGCGCCTGCGGACCGCGTCCGTCGAATTCGGACGTAGCTCTCCGCGAACGTGTGCGCGCACCAGCCGACGACAGATCGACCGTAGCCATGGCCCCCCCAAGGCTCCGATACCCCCCGCCGGCCCGTTTTCAAGCCGACGAAACTGGGACGGACTATACGCGCAAGGGTCGAAGGGGACCAGTCGAATGCGCCGATTTCGGACGAGTGGTCCGGGTCGGCTCAGCCGTTGTAGTGGTTCTGCGCGTAGGTCAGGCCGTCGACGACGACCGCCTCGGCGGCGTCGGCGGCGCGGTCGACCTCGAGGTCGATCTCACGCTTCTCAACAGTGGAGAACGGCTTGAGGACGAACGCGGCGGGGTCCATGCGCCCGGGCGGACGGCCGATGCCGAAGCGCAGCCGGCAGTAGTCTCCGGTGCCGATGCGGGCGCGCACGGACCGCAGCCCGTTGTGACCGTTGTCACCCCCGCCGAGCTTCAACCGCACCGTGCCGAACGGGAGATCCAGTTCGTCGTGCACGACCAGCAGGCGGTCGGGGGTGATCTTGTAGAAGTCGGCCAGCAGCGCCACCGGCCCGCCGGACTCGTTCATGTACGTGTGCGGCTTGGCCAGCACGGCGCGCGAGCCGGGTAGGTCGCCGAGGCGCACCTCGGCGACGTCGGCCCGGAACTTGCGCTGCGATTTCAGCGGCGCGCCGGCCCGCTCGGCGAGCAGGTCGACCACCATGGCCCCGGCGTTGTGCCGGGTGCCGGCATACGTCGGGCCGGGGTTGCCCAGCCCGACCACCAACCACGCGTCGGACATCGGCAGGCTCCCCGGCCCGGCGGACGTGAACTCAGGACTCGTCGGCAGGCGCCTCGGCCGGAGCCTCCTCGGCGGCGGCCTCGGCGGCCTCGCCCTCGGCGGCCTCGCCCTCCTCGGTCTCGCCCTCGAGCTGCTCGGCGGTCGGGGCGGCGGTGACGTTGACGACCAGCTGCTCGGGGTCGCCGGCCAGCACGGAGCCCTGCGCCAGCTGGAGGTCCTTGGCGAGGATCTGGGTGCCCTCCTCGAGGCCCTCGACGGAGACCTCGATGCCCTCGGGCAGGTGGGTGGCCTCGGCCTCGATGGCGACCGTCGGCTGGTCGAGGTTGACCAGCGTGCCCGGCGCGGCGTCGCCCGTGACGTGGACCGCCACCTCGACGGTGACCTTCTCGCCGCGCTTGACCAGCAGGAGATCGACGTGCTCGATGAAGCCCTTGAGGGGGTCGCGCTGGACGTGCTTCGGCAGCGCCAGCTCGCTGCCCCGGCCCTCGATGTCGAGGGTGAGCAGCACGTTGGCGGTCTTCAGCGCGAGCATGGTGTCGTGACCCGGCAGCGCCAGGTGGACGGGGTCGGTCCCGTGACCGTAGAGGACCGCGGGAACCTTGGCGGCGCGGCGGAGGCGGCGCGCGGCGCCCTTGCCGAACTCGGTACGCAGCTCGGCGGCGATCTTGACGTCGGACACGGTGAGGACTCCTCGAGAATGCACGGTGGGCGGTCAGCGGCACGTCGGGCTCGGGCAAGGGCGCGCACCGACTGCGCACCGCGTCGATCACGGTGGCAGCAGACACTGCACCCTCGCCGAGGCAACCCTCGAAGTCTAGCCCCGGAGCAGCCCCGATGTGAAACCGGCCCCGAACCTCCCCGAGCGGCTACGCGTTGCCGTTGAAGAGGCTGGTGACCGAACCCTCTTCGAACACCTCGTGAATCGCGCGGGCGATCAGCGGCGCGATGGACAGCACCGTCAGCTTGTCGAACCGGCGCTCCTGCGGGATCGGCAGCGTGTTGGTGACGATGACTTCCTTGACACCGGCCGAGTTCTTCAGCCGATCGACCGCCGGGCCGGACAGCACGGCGTGCGTGGCCGCGACGAGGACGCCCTCGGCGCCGGCCTCCATCAGCGCCTCGGCGGCCTGGGTGATGGTGCCGGCGGTGTCGATCATGTCGTCGACCAGCAGACAGGTGCGGCCCTCGACGTCGCCGACGACCTCGTGCACCTTCACCTCGTTGGCGACGTCGGGGTTGCGCCGCTTGTGGATGATCGCCAGCGGCGTGCCCAGGCGGTCGGCCCAGACGTCGGCCACCCGTACCCGGCCGGCGTCGGGAGACACCACCGTCATGTTCTCGGGCGCGTAGTTCTCCTGCACGTGGCCGGCCAGGATCGGCAGCGCCCACAGGTGGTCGACCGGGCCGTCGAAGAAGCCCTGGATCTGCGCGGTGTGCAGGTCGACGGCCATCAGGCGGTCGGCGCCTGCGGTCTTGAACATGTCGGCGACCAGGCGGGCCGAGATGGGCTCGCGGCCGCGGTGCTTCTTGTCCTGCCGGGCGTACCCGTAGAACGGCATGACCACGGTGATCTGCTTGGCCGACGCCCGCTTGAGCGCGTCGACCATGATCAGCTGCTCCATGATCCACTCGTTGATCGGAGCGGTGTGGCTCTGGATGACGAACGCGTCGCTGCCGCGCACGCTCTCTTCGAACCGCACGTAGATCTCGCCGTTGGCGAAGTTGAAGGTCTTGCTCGGCACCAGGCGGACGCCCAGGTGCTCGGCGACCTCCTCGTTCAGCTCGGGGTGCGCGCGCCCCCCGAACAGCATGAGCGTCTTGGTGCCGGTGGCGCGGATCCCCGTCACGGCTCGTCCCCCTCGTTCGTCCCCGTGGTGTCACCGGCGGCCTCGGCCGCGGCGGCGGTCTTGGTGCCGGGACGCTTGCGCGCCACCCAGCCCGCGATGTTGCGCTGCCGGCCGCGCGCGACGGCCAGCTCGCCCGGCTCCGTCGCCGACACGACCGTCGACCCGGCCGCGACGTAGCTGCCGTCGGCCAGCTCGACCGGCGCGACGAGCACGGAGTCGCTGCCGACGAACACGTGCTTGCCGACCGTGGTCGGGTGCTTCGCGACGCCGTCGTAGTTGGCGAAGATCGTGCCGGCGCCGATGTTCGCGCCCTCGCCGATGGTGGCGTCGCCGACGTACGTCAGGTGCGGCACCTTGGCGCCGGGGCCGACCGTCGACTTCTTGATCTCGACGTACGCGCCGGCCTTCGCCTTCGCCTCCAGCACGGCGCCCGGCCGCAGGTAGGTGAACGGGCCCACCGCGGCCTCGGCGCCGATCTGGGCGCCGTCGGCGTGCACCCGCACGACGCTGGCGCCCGGCCCGACGACGGTGTCGATGAGCGTGGAGTCGGGGCCGACCTCGGCGCCGGCGGCGATCTCGGTGCGCCCGCGCAGCTGCACGCCCGGCCGCAGCACGACGTCGCGTTCGAGCACGACGGTGACGTCGATGAACGTCGTGGCGGGGTCGATCATGGTGACGCCGGAGCGCATCCACTTCTCGGTGACGCGGCGGTTGAACTCGCGGTTCATGGCGGCCAGCTGGACGCGGTCGTTGACGCCCTCGGTCTGCCAGGCGTCGCCGGTGACGACGGCACCGACGCGGCGGCCGTCCTGGCGCGCCAGCCCGAGCACGTCGGTGAGGTACAGCTCGCCCTGCGCGTTCTGCGTGGTGATGCGGCCCAGCCCGGCGCGCAGCACCGCGGCGTCGAAGACGTAGATGCCGGAGTTGATCTCGGTGATCGCCAGCGTCGCCTCGTCGGCATCCTTGTGCTCGACGATGGCCCGCACCCCGCCGTCTGCCTCGCGCACGATGCGGCCGTACCCGGTGGGGTCGGCGACGTGCGCGGTGAGCACGGTGGCCGCGTTGCCGTCGGCCACGTGCTGCTCGACCAGCTCGTGCAGGGTGTCGCCGGTCAGCAGCGGCACGTCGCCGTAGGTGACCACCACGACGCCGTCGAGCTCGGGCAGCGTCTCGAGCGCGACGCCGACGGCGTGGCCGGTGCCGAGCTGCTGCTCCTGGACGGCCGTGGTGACGCCCGGCGCGGCCTCGGCCAGGTGCGCGGCGACGAGATCACGGCCGTGCCCGATGACGACGCTCAGGTGGTCGGGCTTCAACTCCTGCGCCGCGGCGACGGCATGCCCGACGAGGCTGCGGCCGGCCACTTCGTGCAGGACCTTCGGGGTGGACGACTTCATCCGCGTGCCCTCGCCAGCGGCGAGAACGACGACGGCGGCCGGGCGCGTAGTCACGCGTTCGTGCTCCTCGGCTTCGGTGGCGGGCTCGATACCGAGGGTACCTGTCCGGCCGGGCCGACGAGAACTCGATCAGCGACCCGATCCGGGATTCGAACCACGCTCCGCCGCCAGGACTCGAACCTGGACAGAGTGAGTCAAAGTCACCCGTGCTGCCATTACACCACGGCGGAAAGATGGCGCGGCTGTCACACGGCCGCGCGCATTGTTCTACGTTATCGCCTCGATCGCACCGCCCCCGCCACCGCAGACCAGAGTCCGTCCATCATCCGGTACTCGGGCGCACTCTTGGCCACCGTGATGACGAGGCAGCCCTGATATTCCACACCGGTGTTCTTCCGCACCGTCTTAGGGTTGTGCTTCTTGAGCGTTGCCCGGGCGAACCGTTCGACCGACACACCCACGACCTCAGCCCAGTGCGCCGTGGCCGCCGCTACGTCAGCGGACTCGTGGATGTTGACGCGGTACTTGCGCCGGGCCGGGTCGACGCCGAGAAGGTCGAGCCAGCGCAGGAAGAGACGGATCATGTCGGGGTCACTGTTGATGAAGTTCAGCAGCTCACGCGTCTGCCAGGGCTTCGACTTCGTCCCTTCGGCCCAGTAGGCCACAGCGCCGGCGATCAGCAGCTCACGGTCGGTCAGCTCGCCGAACGATTCCAGGATGCCGCTGGTGATGCGATCCCGTTCGACGGCGGTCTGCGCCTTCCTATCGCGCCAACCGGCACGAGCGGCCGCCGCCCGGCTCTCCGCACGATCCTCGGTCAGCGTCCATGGGATGTCCTTGGTGATCAGCCAGACCGTGCTCTTGGCCATCCCCAGTTCCTGGGCGATCTCCGGGACCGACTTGCCGTCAGTGCGCAACGCTCGCGCGCGCCCGCGCAACTCGTCGGTCACCCGAGGCCGCGCCCGTCCCTTCCCGTACACGCCCAGAATGCGGCTGATCGTGCTGGCGCCGATTCCCAGCTCGGACTTGATCTCGACGTAGGTCTTCCCATCGGTGCGCATGGCGTGCACGCGCGCGGCCAGTTCGGTGTCGTCCACGAGGCGTTCGATCATGGACCATAGCTTTACATTGCTACCGATAGTCATCAAGTCGTCCAGCCGCCACCCTGTGGATAACTCAGTTCAGGCGAAGCCGTGCACATCGGGAGATTCGGGGTATACGACCTACGGGATCGTAGGTTACGGTTCCGTAAGGAAGGTTCCCCTTACACAGGAGACCCCCATGGCTTCCACCGACACGGCGAACAGCCAGCAGTCCGCGCCGGCGCCGAGCGAGCTTCCTCGCGGCACCTTGTCGGGCGATACGCAGACGCTCGGCGAACGCATCACGATCGGCGTGTTCATCGCCGTCCCGTTCGTCGCGCTCGTGGCCGCCATCCCCGTGGCGTGGATGGGCGGCTATCTGAGCTGGCTCGACGTCGTGCTCGCGGTGGCCTTCTACGCGTTCACCGGCCACGGGGTCACCGTCGGCTTCCACCGGCACTTCACCCACCGCGCCTTCAAGGCGAACCGCGCGGTGAAGAACACGCTCGCCATCGCGGGCAGCATGGCCGTCGAGGGGCCGGTCATCCGCTGGGTGGCCGATCACCGCCGGCACCACAAGTTCGCCGACAAGGACGGCGACCCGCACTCGCCGTGGCGCTACGGCGAGACGGTGCCGGCGCTGATCAAGGGGATGTTCTTCGCCCACATGGGCTGGCTGTTCGACGTCGAGCAGACCGACGCGCGCAAGTTCGCGCCGGACCTCATCAAGGACGACGACATCCGCCGCATCAGCAAGCTGTTCCCGCTGTGGGTCGCGCTGTCGCTGCTGCTGCCGCCGGTCATCGGCGGGCTGGCGACGTGGTCGTGGCACGGCGCGCTGACGGCGTTCTTCTGGGCCACGCTGGTCCGCATCGGCCTGCTGCACCACGTCACGTGGTCGATCAACTCGATCTGCCACGCCATCGGCGAGCGGCCGTTCGAGAGCCGCGACAAGTCGGGCAACGTGTGGTGGCTGGCGTTCCTGTCGATGGGCGAGTCGTGGCACAACCTGCACCACGCCGACCCGACCTGCGCGCGGCACGGCGTGCTCAAGGGCCAGATCGACTCCAGCGCCCGCGTCATCTGGGCCATGGAGAAGGCCGGCTGGGTCTGGGACGTGCGCTGGCCGAGCCCGGAACGCATCCAGTCCAAGCGCGTCGACGACTACGGCGGCGAAGCCAACCTCATCGCGGAGTGAGCTTCTGTCGCGACACCGGAGCATGATGGGTCGCGTGACCGACGACGTCGCGACGAGGCCGCGCGCCACGCCCAGCAGAGTCCGCATGACCGGCAAGCAGCGCCGCGAGCAGCTGCTCGACGTGGGCCGCGCGCTGTTCGCGGAGCGCGGCTACGACGGCACGTCCATCGAGGAGATCGCGGCCCGGGCCGGCGTCTCCAAGCCGGTGGTCTATGAACACTTCGGCGGCAAGGAAGGGCTGTACGCCGTCGTCGTCGACCGCGAGATGGAGCTGCTGCTCGACCGCATCACGACGGCGCTCGCGACGCCCGCGCACCCGCGGGTCATCCTCGAGCGGGCCGCGCTGGCGCTGCTCGACTACATCGAGATGTCCACCGACGGCTTCCGCATCCTGGTCCGCGACTCCCCGGTCGCGCACTCGACCGGCGGGTTCGCCAGCCTCATCTCCGACGCCGCCAGCCAGGTCGAGCACATCCTGGCCGCGCAGTTCAAGGCGCGCGGCATCGCCACGAAGCACGCGCCCATGTACGCGCAGATGCTGGTCGGCATGGTCGCGCTGACCGGCCAGTGGTGGCTGGATGTGCGCTCGCCGAAGAAGGCCGACGTCGCGGCGCACCTGGTCAACCTCGCGTGGAACGGGCTGTCCGGGCTGGAGCACAAGCCGCGCCTCACCGACGGCTGACGCTCACAGGCAGATCTCGATCCCCAGCACGTCGAGGCAGATCAGCGAGCCGCCACCGTCGCCCTCGTCCGGCGGCGACGTCGACGGCTTCGGCGTCTCCGGCGGTTCAGGTGGCTCCTGGGTCGGCGTCGGCTTCGGCTCGGGCGGCTGCGGCGGGGTGGTCGGCTGCACCGACGGCGTCGAGGTCGGCGTCGGCTCGTGGCTCGGCGGCCGGGGTGTCGACGACGGCGACGGCTGCGGCTCGTGCGTCTCGCCCTCCGGCGGCGGCGACGGCCGGTCGGTGCCGGTGTCGCCGTCGGGGCCGTCCGGGTCGTCAGGACGGTCGTCCGTGGACGTCCCCGCGGGCACGTCGTCGTCATCGTCGTCGCCCGGCGGCACACCGGCGCCCCCACCGGCCGACGGGGCGGAACCGAGGTCCGGCGGCGGGCCGGCCGCGTCGGGCCGGCCCGCCGTCGGCTGGGGTGCCGGGGTGGCCGACGCCGATGGTGCTGCCGGCGACGTCGGTGTGCCCGTGGACTCGCCCGAGCCGCGGAGCTCCGGATTCTGCCCCTCCGAGATATCCGGCGTCCGGTTGCGCCCGAAGATCGCCGGCTCACCCTGGCCCGCCACGACGGCGACGACCGGGACGGTGAGCGCGGCGAGCGCCACGAACCGCAGGGTGTGCCGGCGGACGTGGCGCAGCGCCTGAGCGGCGCCGCTGGGCGCTCGTTTGTGTCCCCCCACGAGGAAAAAAGGTAGCGCCTGACGATCACTCTGCGTGGCGATTTGCCGGAACTCGTGCCG
This sequence comes from Jiangella sp. DSM 45060, assembly GCF_900105175.1. NCBI lineage: Bacteria > Bacillati > Actinomycetota > Actinomycetes > Jiangellales > Jiangellaceae > Jiangella > Jiangella sp. DSM 45060. Next base: position 5,554,253 of record NZ_LT629771.1, read on the forward strand.
ATGCGGTGCCGTTTGGGCCGGTCGGCGTCACTGTGTGTGGCTTCGCAGCGGCGCACCGACGTGGTGCAGGTGCCGCAGCGCGATCAGCTTCGCCCTGCGCAGGGGGACAGCCCTACCCTCGGTGGCCGACGGCGAAGATGCGCCGGTACGGCAGCACGGTTCCGTGCCGGCCGGGCGGGTAGGCGGCGCGCAGCAGCTCGCGGTACTCGGCGACGAAGACCTCGCGGCCGGCGTCGTCGAGCGCGGCGAGGTACGGACGCAGCCCGGTCCCGCTCATCCACTCCAGCACGGCGTCGTCGCCCGGCAGCAGCTGGATGTACGTCGTCTCCCAGACGTCGGCGGCGAACCCGAGGTCGAGCAGCGCGTCGAGGTACGTCGCGGGCTCGTGCGCGGACGGCCGCTCGAGGTCGTGCAGCATCGGCCACCGTTCACCGGCGGCCAGTTCGCGCAGCAGGACGTGCGCGGGCTCGGCGAAGTTGCCAGGGATCTGGAAGGCGAGCCAGCCGCCGTCCACGACGTGCCCGGCCAGCCGCGGCAGCAGGTCGAGATGCCTGGGCACCCACTGCAGCGTCGCGTTGCTGATCAGCACGTCGACGGGGCGCCGCGGCGCCCAGTCGCGCAGGTCGGCGTGGAGGAACTCGACCCCGGCGGGCGGGTCGGCGGGGGTCGCGGCGATCATCTCCGCGGAGGAGTCGACGCCGACGACATGCGCGCCCGGCCAGTGCCGCGCGAGGTCGGCGGTGAGCGTGCCCGGCCCGCAGCCGAGGTCCGCGACCTCTGTCACGTCCGTGGCCCGCACCTGCGCCAGCAGGTCGGCGAACGGCCGCGCCCGCTGCGCGGCGAAGGTCAGGTAGCGGTCCGGATCCCACATCGCTCCACCTCTCATCATCTTGAGACCAAGATAAATCAGACCACTCTCTCGACGTCAAGAAACTTGGCGGAGGCCGTAGAGTCGGACCATGGCGCAGGACGAGGTCGACCGGCTGACCGAGGCGTGGCGGCACGAGCGGCCCGACCTCGACGTCAGCCCCATGGAGGTGCTGTCCCGCGTCAGCCGGCTGGCCCGGCATCTCGACCGCGAGCGGCGCGCCGCGTTCGCCGAGCACGGGCTGGAACCGTGGGAGTTCGACGTGCTCGCCGCGCTGCGCAAGACCGGCGAGCCGTACGAGCTGTCGCCGGGCGCCCTGCTCGGCCAGACGCTGGTCACCAGCGGCACCATGACGGCGCGGGTCGACAAGCTGACCGCCCGCGGACTGGTCAGCCGGCGCCGCGACGAGGACGACCGCCGCGCCGTGCGGGTCCGGCTCACCGAGTTCGGCAAGAAGTCCGTCGACGCCGCGCTGGAGGGGCTGCTGGCGAACGAGCGGCGGCTGCTGGCCGGGCTCGGCGCCGACGAGCGCGACCAGCTCTCCGGCCTCCTGCGCACGCTCGTCCTGCCGTTCGACGACGCACCGAGCTGACCGATCGCGTCGCGCAATGGTTAGTCTGACCTCGACCATGGGCCCCGTACTGCGCTCTCCCCGCAGCCGCCGCGTCTGGATCGTGCCGGTGGCGGCGCTCGTCGTGCTCGGCACCGGCGCCCTGCTGCCGGCCCGCGCCGAGGCTCCGGTCGAGACGCCCGCGGGCAGCGAGACGCCCGCGCTGCCCGTCACGCCGTCGCCCACCGTCCTCGAGCCGCCGGCCGACTCCCCCGTCGACGAGGTCGTCGGCGGCGAGGAGCTGGCCGCCACCGGCGTCGCGCTGGTGTCGCCCACGGCGCCGCCGCTGCCCGTCCTCGACGCCCAAGCCTGGCTGGTCGCCGACACCGAGACCGGCGACGTGCTGGCCGCCTACAGCCCACACGAGCGCCGTCCGCCGGCCAGCACCATCAAGCTGCTGACGGCGCTGGCCACCGACACCGCGCTCGAGCCCGACGAGACCTACGTCGCCACCGAGGCCGACGCGTCGGTCGAGGGCAGCCGCGTCGGCATCGTCGCCGCCCAGACCTACACCGTCGACCAACTGCTGCACGGCCTGATCCTCGCGTCCGGCAACGACGCCGCGCACGCCATCGCCGAGGCGGCCGGCGGCCAGGACCTCACCGTCGACAAGATGAACGACGAGGCCCGCCGGCTCGGCGCGTTCGACACCAAGGCCATCACGCCGCACGGCCTCGACTCCCCCGGCCAGCTCTCGTCGGCGTACGACCTCGCGCTGATCGGCCGCGAAGCCCTCGGCGACGCCACCATCGCCGAGCTGGCCGCCACGCCCGTCTACGACTTCCCCGACGCCGACGGCGCCACGTTCCAGATCCAGAACCAGAACCGCCTGCTCGGTTCCTACGACGGCGCCATCGGCCTGAAGACCGGCTACACGACGCTGGCCGGCCACACCTTCGTCGGCGCGGTCGAGCGCGACGGCCGCACCCTCATCGTCACGGTCCTCGGCGCCGAGGGCCGCGCCGAGGACGCCGCCGCCGCGCTGTTCGACTGGGCCTACGCCACGCCCGAGACCCCGGCCGTCGGCCACCTCGTCGCGCCCGACGAGGTCGAGGCCATGGTCACCGAGGCCGCCGACGACGGCGACATCCTCGGCCGCAACCCGCTCCAGGACTACGGCGACGCGCTGAGCAGCCCCGGCGGCAGCTCCGACGACGTGCCGCCGGTGGTCTGGCTCAGCCTCGCCGCCGCGGCGCTCGCCGGCGGCCTCGGCTTCGCGCTGCGGCGCCGCCGCCCGAAGTCGTCCGGCCGCTACTCGTCGCGCTGACCGCGGCGGAACGCGAAGCGCACCGTGCGGGCGGCCCGGGCCGCGGTCAGCACGACCGCCACGCCCACCGCACCGAGCACGGCGCCCGCGGCGACCTCCGTGGCGCGGACCTGGCCCGGCGAGAGCACGTCGACGGGAGCGGCGGCCACCTGGCGCTCCGGCGCCGCCTGGGCGCGCTCGTCCTCCTCGAGTTCGTCGATGGCGCTCTCGGCCGTCAGCGCCGCCGCGACCATGAGCAGGCGGGTCACCAGGTAGATCCAGGCCAGCAGGGCCAGCGGCGCCGCGAACGCCGCGTACGAGCTCTGCGTCGCCGTGCCGACGACGTACTGGACGAGGAACTGCTTGAGGATCTCGAAGACGACGGCGCTGAACAGCGACACGACCGCGAGATTGCGCACCGGGACCACGATGCGCGGCAGGCCGGACAGCATGTAGGCGAACAGCGCCATGCTGCCGCCCACCGAGATCAGGCCGGTGACCAGCCGGAGCATCCAGCCGCTGCCGAACCCGAGCCAGTCGAGCACGTCGCCGGCGTAGGAGACGAGGACGACGCTGGCGCCGGACGACACCAGGATCAGCACACCGAGCCCGGCCAGCGACACGATGTCGAGGCCCTTGCGCACGACGATGTTGCCGGGCTGGTCGTCCAGCCCCCACATGGAGCGGACCGCCGCGCGGACGGAGTCGACCCAGCCGAGCCCGGTGAACAGCAGCACCGCGGCGCCGATCACCCCGACGGTCCCGGCGTTGCGGTGGAACGTCGCGACGTCGATCTTCAGGCCCGGGAGGTTGTCGTCGACGATCTCCTGCACCGTCTCGACGCCGGACGGGCCGGCGATGGCGCTGACGATCGCGGCGGACAGCACCAGCAGCGGGAACAGTGAGACGAACCCGTAGAAACTGGACGCTCCGGCCAGCCGGTTCCCGCGCAGGTCGCCGTAGCGCTTCCAGGCGCGAAGCGGCAGCGTCCGCTGCAGCCGTTCCCAGATGGCGCGGAGCCGAGCGATCACACGCGCGCTGCCTCTCCCGTCAGGACGAAGTCCCGCTCGCGCCGCCAGTAGCCGTCGTCGCCGTGCTCGTAGAGGCTGAACGCCGCGACGTCAAAGCCGGCGTCGTAGCCGGCGAGGGTGTCGAAGGCGTTGTCCATCGCCTCCTCGGACACGTGGTGGGCGACGGTGACGTGCGGGTGGTACGGGAACGACAGCTCGATGTCGAGCGGGCCCGTGCGGATGGCCCCGGACAGCCGCTCGCACGCCGAGATGCCCTGCGCGAGCGCCACGAACACCACCGGCGACACCGGCAGGAACGTCGCCGTGCCGCGCAGGTGGACGCGGAACGGCGCGAACCGCGCGGCCACCTTGTCGAGGTGCTCGTACACGCCGGCGCGGTCGGCGTCGGCGATGGCCGTCGGCGGCAGCAGCGTGATGTGCGCCGGGATGGCGTCGGCCAGCGGGTCGCCGAACGAGCGGCGCCAGTCCTGCAGCTCGCGGCCGTAGGGCTCCGGGATCGGGACGGCCAGGCCGATCGTCTGGCCGGCGGGCCGGGGGGCGTCTGTCACGAGGTCACCGCGCGGCGACGAACCCGACGCGCTCGTACACCGTGGCGAGCATCGGCGCGGCCACCTCGCGGGCCTTCTGCGCACCTCGGGCGAGGACGGCGTCCAGCTGGGCGGGATCGTCGAGAAGCTCCTGGACCCGCTGCTGGAACGGAACGACGACGTCGAGCACCGCCGCCGCCACCTCCTTCTTCAGGTCGCCGTACCCCCGCCCGGCGAAGTCCTGCTCGATCTGAGCGACCGAGCGACCGCTGAACGCAGACAGGATAGTGATCAGATTGGTGACGCCGGGCTTGTTCTGCGCATCGGCCACGATCTCGCGTCCGGTGTCGGTGACCGCGCTCTTGATGCGCTTCTCGATGGTCTTGGGGGCGTCGAGCAGCTCGATCAGCCCCGACCCGGCGATGCTCTTGCTCATCTTCGCCGTGGGTTCCTGCAGGTCGTAGATCTTCGCCGTCGCCTCGGGAATGTAGGCCTTGGGCAGCACGAAGGTGTCGCCGAACCGGGTGTTGAAGCGGCCGCCGAGGTCGCGGGTCAGCTCGATGTGCTGGCGCTGGTCCTCGCCGACCGGGACCTGGTCGGCGCTGTAGAGCAGGATGTCGGCGGCCTGCAGGATCGGGTAGGTGAACAGGCCGACGGTGGTGCTCTCGGCGCCGGCGCGGGCGGACTTGTCCTTGAACTGGGTCATCCGGCTGGCCTCGCCGAAGCCGGTGATGCAGCTGAGCACCCAGGCGAGCTGGGCGTGCTCGGGCACGTGGCTCTGCACGAACAGGGTGCTGCGGTCAGGGTCGACACCGCCGGCGAGGTACTGGGCCGCGGTGACGCGGGTGCGCTCGCGCAGCTGGGCGGGGTCGTGCCCGGCCGTGATGGCGTGCAGGTCGACGACGCAGTAGAAGGCGTCGTGGTCGTCCTGCAGGGCCACCCACTGCCGCAGCGCCCCGAGATAGTTGCCCAGGTGCAGCGACGCGTTGGTCGGCTGCATGCCGGAGAGCACACGCGGGCGGCGACTGTTGGTCATGACGTCATTCTGTCAGTCACCGCGCCGCGGGACACGCCGGTGCGCCGTTCAGCCGTCGACCGGCGGGACGAGCTCGGCGGACGGCGGCTCGGGGCGCGGGTGGACGCGCAGCCGCGAGGCGCGCCGTCCGTCCAGCGAGAGCACCTCGATGCGCACGCCGTCGTACTCGACGACGTCGCCGGGGGCGGGCAGCCGGCCGAGGCGTGCGACCACGAAGCCGGCCACGGTCTCGTACGGTCCGTCGGGCAGCTCGACGCCGGTGCGCTCGGCGAAGTCGCCGAGGTTCAGCATGCCGTCGACGTCGACGACGCCGCCGGCCGCGGCCGCCACCGGCAGTTCGTCGGTGTCGTACTCGTCGCGGATCTCGCCGACCAGCTCCTCGACCAGGTCCTCCAGCGTGACGATGCCGGCGGTGCCGCCGTACTCGTCGACGACGACGGCGAGGTGGGAGCCGTCGCGGCGCATCTCCGTCATGGCCGGCAGCACGCGCTTGGTGCCGGGCAGCACGAGCACGTCGCGGACCAGCTCGCCGACCCGGATGCTGCGCCCGGACATCTGCGGGTCGAACAGGTCGCGCACGTGCACGAACCCGACGACGTCGTCGGTGGACGCGCCGACCACCGGGTAGCGCGAGTGCGGCATCGTCGAGGCCAGCTTCACCGCCTTGAACACCGGCATGTCGGCGTCGAGGAAGTCGACCTCGGTGCGCGGGCGCATGACCTCGCGGACCTGGCGGTCGCCGACGTCGAGGACGTCGCCGACGATGCGCCGCTCCTCCTCGCTGAGGCCCTCGTGACCGGAGACGAGGTCGCGCAGCTCCTCGTCGCTGATCTCCTCGCGCTGCGCCGAGGGATCACCGCCCAGCACCCGCACGACGAGGTCGGTCGACTTGGACAGGAACCAGATGACCGGGCGCATCAGCGTCGCGAACCGGTCCAGCGGCGGCGCGACGGCGAGCGCGACGCCGGCCGAGCGCTGCAGCGCGATGCGCTTGGGCACCAGCTCGCCGAGCACCAGCGACAGGTAGGCGATGAACAACGTCAGGACGATGAACGCGACGGTGTCGGCAGCGCCGCCGGGCAGCCCCCAGTCCGTCAGGACGGGGGCGAGGTCGGGCGCGAGCGTCGACGCGCCGTACGCCGCGGAGAAGAAGCCCGCGAGGGTGACGCCGATCTGCACCGCGGACAGGAACCGGTTGGGGTTGCGGGCCAGTGTCGCGACCTTCTCGCCGCGACGGCCCTGCTGGGCCAGCTGGGCGAGCTGGCTCTCCCGCAGCGACACGAGCGCGAGCTCCGTCGCCGCGAAGACCCCGCCGATGAGGATGAAGACGAGGACGAGGCCGAGATTGAGCAGAGTGCCCTGGTTCACGAGACCGGCCTCGCCGAGATATGTCGATCGCTCACGCCTGAATCCTAGAGCTGGTCCGGGGCTAGGGTGGCACGGTGACGAACCACCCGCGAGCAGGACAGCCCGCCGCCCCCGAGGACCTCGTCGACGTACCCCAGTTGGTCAGGGCGTACTACTCCACGCATCCCGACCCCGCCGACGCCGGGCAGCGGGTCGCGTTCGGCACCTCCGGGCACCGCGGCTCGTCACTGGCCGCGGCGTTCAACGACGACCACATCGCCGCCACGGCGCAGGCGATCTGCGACTACCGGGCCGCGAACGGCATCGACGGCCCGCTGTTCCTCGGCAAGGACACCCACGCGCTGTCCGAGCCGGCGTGGGCCACGGCGGTCGAGGTGTTCGCCGCCAACGAGGTGACGCTGCTGGTCGACGGCGACGAGCGGTACACGCCGACGCCCGCGGTCTCGCACGCGATCCTCACGTACAACTCCGTGCCGGGACGGCGCCGCGCCGACGGCGTCGTCGTCACCCCGTCGCACAACCCGCCCTGGGACGGCGGCTTCAAGTACAACCCGCCGGACGGCGGCCCGGCCGGGTCCGAGATCACCGGCGCCGTCCAGGACGCCGCCAACCGTTACCTCGAGCACGGACTGCACGGTGTGCGGCGCATGCACCTCGCGTCGGCGCGGGCCGCCGACACGACGTCGACGTACGACTTCCTCGGCGCCTACGTCGACGACCTGCCGTCGGTGGTCGACATCTCCGCGATCAGGGAGGCGGGGGTGCGCGTCGGCGCCGACCCGCTGGGCGGCGCGTCGGTCGACTACTGGGCGGCCATCGCCGAGCGGTACGGCCTCGACCTCACCGTCGTCAACCCGCTGGTCGACCCGACGTGGCGGTTCATGACGCTGGACTGGGACGGCAAGATCCGCATGGACTGCTCGTCGCCGTACGCCATGGCGTCACTGATCACGCGGCTGTCCGAGGGTGCCGAGTTCGCCGTCGCCACCGGCAACGACGCCGACGGCGACCGCCACGGCATCGTCACGCCCGACGGCGGGCTGATGAACCCCAACCACTACCTCGCCGTCGCCATCGACTACCTCTACCGCCACCGCGCCGACTGGCCGTCGGCCGCCGCCGTCGGGAAGACCCTGGTCAGCTCGTCGATGATCGACCGCGTCGCGGCGTCGCTGGGCCGTCCGCTGCTGGAGGTGCCGGTCGGGTTCAAGTGGTTCGTGCCCGGGCTGGTCGACTCCTCCGTCGGCTTCGGCGGCGAGGAGTCCGCGGGCGCGTCGTTCCTGCGCCGCGACGGCCGGGTCTGGACCACCGACAAGGACGGCATCATCGCCTGCCTGCTGGCCGCGGAGATCATCGCGGTGACGGGCTCGTCGCCGAGCGAGCACTACCGCCGGCTGACGTCGGAGTTCGGCGACCCCGTCTACGCGCGGGTCGACGCGCCCGCCACCCGGGAGCAGAAGAAGGCGCTCGGCGCGCTCTCGCCGGACCAGGTGACGGCGACCGAGCTGGCCGGCGAGCCGATCACCGCGAAGCTCACCCGGGCGCCGGGCAACGACGCCCCGATCGGCGGCCTCAAGGTCACGACGGCGTCCGGCTGGTTCGCCGCGCGGCCGTCCGGTACCGAGGACGTCTACAAGATCTACGCCGAGAGCTTCCAGGGCCCGGACCACCTGGCCCGCATCCAGGCCGAGGCGCGCGCCGTCGTCGACAATGTGCTCGGATAGTCAGCGCCCTTCCGCGACGCGGCGGCCGGTGCCGGACTGCCAGTACAGCACCGACCGGCCGGACCGGCGGCGCTCCAGCAGCCCGGCGTCGGTGAGCACGCGCAGGTGGCCGGAGATCGTCGCCAAGGACAGCCCGGTCGTCGCGACCAGCGACGTGGTGCTGACGGGCTCGGCGGCCGCGGTCAGGACGCGGGCGCGGTTGCGGCCGAGCAGGCGCACCAGCGGCTCGTCCGCGGTCGCGGTGGCCGCGAAGATGCCGGTGACGGGGTACACGATGGCGTAGCGCTTCGGCGGCAGCCAGCTGACGTGCACCCGCTGGCTGTGGGTGGCGATGAACAGCAGGTCGCAGCCGCGCACGTCGGTCACCGGGTAGTCCCAGCGGTTGATCTGGATCCGGCCGTCGCCGAGCCACCGCACGTCCGGCCCCAGCCCGCGGAGCACCCCGGACCACCCGTGCTCGCTGAGCCGCGACGTCCGCGACACGATGTCGGCCTGCAGCAGCCTGACCCGCCGCGGCCACTCCGGCTCGACCGTCGTGGTCCAGATCCAGCGCAGCAGGTCCGCCGCCGCGGCCGCCAGCCCGCGCGTCTCGACCAGCACCGGAGGCAGCGGCGTGCGCACGAAGCCGAGGTCGGCGCGGATGCGGTCGTCGGACAGGGCGAGCAACGGCTCCAGCTCGTCGCGCAGCTCGAGGTCGGGCGCCGACGGCGGGACGGTGAAGAAGTCGGCCAGCCAGCTGCGCCCGAACGCGCTGTCGACGATCGCCGCCCACACCGGGTGCGCCGCCAACGCCGCCTGGTAGGCCGGGCCGTGCGCGTCCTTCCACGGCCGGAACCACGGCTCTGCCCGCCCGTGCAGCAGCCGCAGCGCCGACACCGTCTCGGTGAGCTGCGACGTGCCGAACCGGGCGTTCGCGAGGGTGTCGGCATCGACCAGGAACTCGGACAACGTTTCGCCTCCACCCGAAACTGTAGGCGGCGGCCGAGCGGGCGTCGATGCTGCTCGGCATGGCCACCTACCGGGCGATCTTCGCCAACCGCGAGTTCCGCAACCTGTGGTTCGGCAGCGCGTTAGGCAACGCGTCGTCGACGATGACCAGCTTGACGCTGGCGATCCTGGTCGACGAGGCGACCGGTTCGGCGCTGCTGGCGGCGATGATCATGTTCGGGCCGTCGCTCGCCCAGGTGCTGGGGGTGTCGACGCTGATGTCCGCGGCCGACACCGCCCGGCCGCGGCGGCTGCTGACGCTGCTCTCCGTCCTCACGGCGGTCGCGGCCGGGCTGCAGGCCGCGCTCGACCTCTCCGCCGGTCAGCGGCTGGTGCTCGCCTTCGCGGTGGCCTACGGCCTCTCGATCGGGGCCGGAGTGCGCTGGGGGCTGCTCGGCGAGGTGGTGCGCACGGACCAGTTCGTCCTCGGCCGGTCCGCGATGAACCTGTCGGTCGGCGCGATGCAGATCGCCGGCTTCGGCGTCGCAGGCGTCCTGCTGCAGGTCGTCAGCCCGCCGGCCGTCCTGTGGATCGCGACCGGCTGCGCCGCCGTCGCCGTCCCGGTCATCCGGTTCGGCCTGCGCGATCGTCCGCCGCGCCGGCTGGCCCGCACCGGTCTCGCCGAGACCTGGCGCGGCAACCGCCGGCTGCTCGCGCAGGCCCGGACCGGGCCGCTGCTGCTGGCGCTGACGGTCCCGAACGGCCTGATCGTCGGCTGCGAGGCGCTCTTCGTCCCGTACGCGGGGGCACAGGCGGGCTGGCTGCTGGCGGCGGGCGCGGCCGGCATGATGGCCGGCGATCTGGTCGTCGGCCGGCTGCTCAGCCCCGGCGGACGCCGGATCGCGGGCCGGGTGCTCCGGTTCGTCCTCGCCGTGCCGTTCCTGGGCTTCGCGTTCGACCTGCCGATCGTGGTGCTCTGCGTGCTGGTCGCGGTCGGCAGCAGCGGCTATGCGGCGTCGCTGGCCCAGCAGGAGGTGCTGGTGGACCTGACGCCGGAGGAGCTGCGCGGCCAGGTGCTCGGCCTGGAGTCCGCGCTGCGGATGACGACATTCGGCGTGGTGGCGATCCTCGCCGGCGCGCTGGCCGACCTCACTGCGGCCGGCCCGGCGATGACGGCGTGCGCGGCCGCGTCGCTGCTGGTGTCGGTGGCGCTGTCGCCTCCGCTGGCCCGGGTCATGGCCCCCGTTAGCCTGGTGGCGTGACCGATGCGCAGCTCGCCCAGGCGCTGCGGTCCTGGCGGCGGCGGGTCACGCCGGCCGCGGCCGGACTGCCCGACGCCGGTCCGCGGCGGCTGCCCGGCCTGCGGCGCGAGGAGTTGGCCGTGCTGGCCGGCATCTCCGTCGACTACATCGTCCAGCTCGAGCAGGGCCGCGCCCGGAACCCGTCGCCGCAGGTGCTGGGCGCGCTGGCCCGTGAGCTCCGGCTGAGCGTCGCGGAACGCGACACCCTCTTCCAGCTCGCCGGCGTGCGGCCGCCGCCGTCCACCGGGCTGGTGCCGCGACGCGTCGGGCCGGGCACCGCGCGGGTCCTGGACCGGCTGCACGACACGCCCGCCGCCGTCTTCACCGCGAGCTGGGATCTCGTCCGTGCCAACCCGCCGTGGGTCGCCCTGATCGGCGACGCCGCGGGCGGCGAGACGAACCTCGTCCGGCACCATTTCGCTGGACGCCCGAGCCCGGTGCGGCACACGGCCGGCGAGCACGAGCGGCTCGGCCGGGAGCTGACGGCCGATCTGCGCCGTGCGGTCGCGACCTATCCGGACGACGCGGGGCTCGCGGCGCTGGTGGCGGAGCTGCGTGCGATCAGCCCGGACTTCGCGGCCTGGTGGGACGACTTCGCGCTGCCGCCGCGGGTGGCCGGGCACAAGACCGTCGACCACCCGGTGGTCGGGCCGGTGACGCTCGACTGCGACGTGTTCTCCGCGCTCGAGGGCGACCTGCGCATCGTCGTGTACTCCGCGGCGCCGGGCAGCGAGGACGCCGCCCGGCTGGACCGGCTGCGCGCGGGCGCGGCGGACCCCTCCCGGCCGGGTGGGCCTCCAACCCTACGGCCGGGCGCCGACAACCGCTCAGGGCCTGAGCCCGACGAGCCGGGCGCTCTCGTGCCAGAGCCGCTCGACGCGGTCCGGGTCGGTGGTGTGCGCGGCCGTCGGCACGACCCGGCGCCTGACGTAGAACCGTCCGGACACGCCGTCGACCTCGGGGGCGGTCGCCAGCCAGAGCGGGGTGTCGGCGCCCGTCTCGGTGCCCGGCGCGAACCGGCCCAGCACCGAGCCGAACACCCGTAGTGCTCCGCGGTCGTGACGGTTCAGCCGGCCCCCGCTGATGATGCCCGGATGCGCACCGTTGACCGTTGTGGCGGTGCCGTAGAGCCGCCGCGCGAGGCCGTACACGAACATCGCGTTCATGTTCTTGGTGCGCCCGTAGGCGGCGAACGGGCGGACGCTCGGCGGCCAGCCCAGGCCCCGTCCGGTCTCGGCGTTGAGGTCGTCGAGGTCGACGGGGACGCGGCGCAGTCCGCTCGGCGAGCCCCCGACGACGACGAACCGGCGCGGCCGCGGGCTCGGCCGTTCCGCGAGGGTGCGCAGCAGCAGGTACGGCGCGAGATGGTTCGTCGCCAGCGAGCGGTGCAGGCCGGCCGGCGTGCGATCGTCGAGCGGGGCGATGACCGCGGCGTTGCTCACCACGATCGACGGGTCCCGCGCGGCCAGCCGGCCGGCCAGGGCCCCGGTCTCGTCCAGGTCCGCGAGATCGACCGCCTCCACGCGCACGTCGACGCCCGGCGCCAGCCCGGCGATGTGCCGCCGGGCCGCCTCCAGCCGGCCGCGGTCGCGCGCGACGAGGACCACGTCCAGGCCGCGGCCGGCCAGGCCGATCGCGATCTGCTGCCCGATGCCGGAGTTCGCCCCGGTGATCACCGCGAGTGTCATGCGTCCAGGCTGCGCCGGCCCGGCCCTGGGCTCCCAGGTACCGGGAGTACCACCCGTCAGGTCACGGGGCGGGCCAGTACCGCGACCCGTCGGCGGCCCGCTCGACCAGGCGCAGGTCGACCAGCAGCCGGCGCAGCGCCACCGGCTCGTCGCCGAGGGCGCTCAGCTGTGTGGTCAGCTCGCGCTCGGTGTACGCGTCGCGGCGCGGCAGCGCGGCCATGATCAGGCGGCCCAGCTCGGCCTTGAGCCCGTCGTCGGCCGGGATGGTGGCGACGCGGCCGTTCTTCAGGCAGCCGTCCAGCCGCGGGAAGTCCGCCGCCACCCGACCCACCGGAGTGGACGACGCCCCCTCGGCGGCCGCCGCCCGGATCGGCCCGAGGTCGGCGCTCAGCCCCGCGTCGTCGCGGCGGACCAGCCCGGCCCCGCCGAGCACCGCCAGCGCCCGCTGCACGTCCCGCTCGGACAACCCGGCCCGCGCCCCGATGCCGGCGACGGTGTGCGCGCCCGGCGCGGCGCAGAGCGCGCCGAGGACCGCCACGCGCTTCGGGTCGCCGAGCGCGCTGAGCAGTTCGGTGGTCATGGGCGCACGGTAGGCGCGCGGCGGCGTCCGCCGCACCTGGATTTACTCGCAGAGCGACTGCACGTACTCCGGCGGCCGGCCGGACCGCTCCAGCAGGACGGTCTCGGGCACGCAGGGCTCCGTCGCCGCTTCCTCGGCGCAGGCGTAGAGGTAGGGCGTCGCGCCGGTCTCCTCCGCCTCGCGCATGGCCGCCTCGATCCGCTCCACGCACTCGGGCGAGACCGTGGCGTCGGCGGGCACCGCCCGCGGCGTCGGGGTCTGTGGCGGCGGGTCGGGCCGGTAGTCGCTCCAGCCGGTCGGCTCGGACGTCCACGACGCCACCTGGAGCGCGGCGGCGATGGCGAGCGAACCGCCGACCACGACGCCCAGGATCGCCCGCCCGCGATGCATCGGCACAGAGTACAGCGCCGGACTAGTCGCTCGGCGGCGTCGAGACGATGGTCGGCCGCTCATCCGGGTCGCGGGGCGGCCCCAGCTCGCACAGGACGGCGGTCAGGGTCGCGCCTCGGCCTCGCGCATGGCCGCCTCGTACTCGTCCCGACACTCCGGCGACATCTGAAAGTCCGACGGCATCGGCTGGTCGGGAACAGCGGTCGGTGCGGGTTCGTCGACGCCGTCCCAGCCGGTGGGCGCGGACGTCCACGACGCCACCTGGAGCGCGGCGGCGACGGCGAGCGAACCGCCGACCACGACGCCGGCGTGCTATCGTGAAAACACACGATCGAACACGTTCGCACAGAAGGGCACGCACATGCTGGCGGCCGAACGGCAGGCGCTCATCCTGGACGACGTCCAGCTGCGCGGTGCTGCCACGGTCGGCGAGCTGGCGGTCCGGTTCGGCGTCTCCGAGATGACCATCCGCCGCGACCTCGACGCGCTGGTGGCCCGGGGTGCGCTCGACAAGGTGCACGGCGGCGCCACGTCGAGACGCTCGCCCAGCACCGACGAGCCCGGGTTCCGCACCAAGCAGCTGCGCCAGCAGGCCGAGAAGGAGGCCATCGCGCGGGCCGCCGCCCGGCTGGTCGAGCCGGGGTCGGCGGTCGGGCTGTCTGCCGGCACCACCACCTGGACGCTGGCCCGGCAGCTGCGCGCCGTCCCGCGGCTCACCGTCGTCACCAACTCCATCCGCATCGCCGACGAACTGCACGACGACGACCGCACCGGCCTCGACGTCGTGCTGACCGGCGGGGTGCGTACGCCGTCCGACGCGCTGGTCGGGCCGGTGGCGGTGTCGTCGCTGCTCCAGCTGCACCTCGACGTCGTGTTCCTGGGGGTGCACGGCATCGACCCGCACGCGGGCTTCACCACGCCGAACCTGCTCGAGGCCGACACCGACCGCGCGCTGGTCGCGGCCGGCCGGCGGCTGATCGTCGTCGCCGACCACACGAAGTGGGGCACGGTCGGCATCAGCACCATCGCCCCACTCGACGGCGCCGACGTGCTGGTCACCGACGACGGCCTGCCCGCCGACGCCCGCGACGCCATCGCCGACCGGGTCGGCGAGCTGATCCTCGCTCCTTCCACGATCGGACCGTCATGAAACGCACCACGGCGCGGCTGGCCGACGGCCGCGAGATCATCTACTTCGACCGGCGCGACGACGCGACGCACCGGCTCGACGATCCGCGCGACCTCCCGCCGGTCAGCACCACGTCGCAGCTGCGCTACGACCCCGTCCTGGCCGAGTGGGTGGCCATGGCCGGGCACCGGCAGACCCGCACGTTCCTGCCGCCGAAGGACCTCTGCCCGCTGTGCGCGTCCACGCCGGAGCGGCCGACCGAGGTCCCCAGCAGCAGCTACGACATCGTCGCGTTCGAGAACCGCTTCCCCAGCCTGTCGACGCACGCCACCACCACCGAGACCGGCACCGAACTGGTCCCGGTCCGGCCCGGCACCGGCCGCTGCGAGGTCCTGGTGTTCAGCAGCGACCACAACGCCTCGTTCGCCACGCTCGAGCCCGAGCACGCGCGGCTGGTGGTCGAGGCCTGGGCCGACCGCAGCGCCGAGCTGTCCGCCGTCCCCGGCGTCGAGCAGGTGTTCTGCTTCGAGAACCGCGGCCAGGAGATCGGCGTCACGCTGTCGCACCCGCACGGCCAGATCTACGCCTACCCGTACGTCACTCCGCGCACCGCGCGCATGCTGCAGTCCGCCCGCGAACACCAGCAGCGCACCGGCCGCAACCTGTTCGCCGACGTGCTCGCCGAAGAGCGGGCGGCGGGCACCCGCGTCGTCGGGCAGACGCAGCGGTGGACGGCGTTCGTGCCGGCCGCGGCGCGCTGGCCGGTCGAGGTGCACCTGTACCCCCACCGCCGGCTGGCCGGCATCGGCGACCTCGACGACCACGAGCGCGACGAGTTCGTCACGCTCTACCTCGACGTCCTGCGCCGGTTCGACGCCCTCTACGACGCGCCGCTGCCCTACATCGCCGCCTGGCACCAGGCGCCGGTGCGGACCGGCCACGACCTCGCCTACCTGCACCTGCAGGTGTTCTCGGTCAAGCGGGCGGCCGACAAACTGAAGTACCTGGCCGGGTCCGAGTCGGGCATGGGCGCGTTCATCACCGACGTGCTGCCCGAGGACGTCGCGGCCCGACTCCGGGAGGTCCGGTGAAACTGCTGGTCACCGGCGGCGCCGGCTACATCGGATCGGTGGTGGGCGCGCAGCTCGTCGCGGCCGGCCACGAGGTGGTGGTGCTCGACAACCTGCTCACCAGCCACGAGGACGGCGTGCCCGACGGCGCCCGGTTCGTGCGCGCGAGCATCGACGACGCCGCCGAGGTCGTCGATTCCAGCTTCGACGCCGTCCTGCACTTCGCGGCCCGGTCGCTGGTCGGCCAGTCGGTCGCCGAGCCCGAGCTGTACTGGTGGAACAACCTCGTCGGCTCGCTGCGGCTGCTCGACGCCATGCGGGCGGCCGGCGTGCGGCGGCTGGTGTTCTCGTCGACGGCGGCCACCTACGGCCAGCCCGCGGTCAGCCCCATCACCGAAGACACCCCGGCCGTGCCGATCAACCCGTACGGCCAGAGCAAGCTCGCCGTCGACCACGCGCTGGCCGGCGCGGCACGGGCGTACGGGCTGGCCGCCGTCAGCCTGCGTTACTTCAACGTCGGCGGAGCGCTGGGCCGGCACGGCGAGCGGCACGACCCCGAGACGCACCTCATCCCCAACGTGCTCATGGTCCCGGCCGGCCGCCGCGCCGCCGTCGACGTGTTCGGCACCGACTACCCCACGCCCGACGGCACCGCCATCCGCGACTACCTGCACGTCGAGGACCTCGGCCGGGCGCACCTGCTGGCGCTCGACTGGACCGGCGCCGACGACGCGGCCGGGCAGCACCGCGTCTACAACCTGGGCTCCGGCACCGGGTACTCCGTCCGCGAGGTCGTCGAGGCCGTGCGGCGGGTCACCGGGCACCCCGTGCCCACCACCGACAGAGAACGGCGCGCCGGCGATCCGCCGGTGCTGGTCGCGTCGGCCGAACGCATCGCCGCCGACCTCGGCTGGCGGCCGCGGCACGGCCTCGAGCAGATCGTGGAGGACGCGTGGACGTTCCTGCAGCGGTGAGCGAGCGCACGGGCTCCGCGCCCGGCCGCGTCAACCTCATCGGCGAGCACACCGACTACAACGGCGGCTTCGCGCTGCCGCTGGCCATCCCGGCCCGCACGACGGCGCGGGTGCGCACGCGCACCGACGGCCAGGTCGTGGCGACCTCCACCGCGCCGGGCACCGAGCCGGCCCGGTTCGCCGTCGACAGCTCCCCCGGCGACGTCACCGGCTGGGCCGCGTACGTGGCCGGCGTGTTCTGGGCGCTGCGCGATGCCGGCCACGACGTCCCGGGCGCCGACGTCCACGTCGACAGCACCGTTCCGGCCGGCGCCGGGCTGTCGTCGTCGCACGCACTCGAATGCGCCGTCGCCGTCACCCTGAACGACCTCCATGGGCTGGGCCTCGACCGCACCACGCTGGCGCTGCTGGTGCAGCGGGCCGAGAACCACTACGTCGGCGCGCCCACCGGGGCCATGGACCAGATGGCGTCGCTGTACGGACAGGACGGCCACGTCATCCTGTTCGACGCGCGGGCCATGACGGCCGAGCCGGTGCCGTGCGACCTCGCCGCCGCCGGGCTGAGCCTGGTCGTCTTCGACACCCGGGTGCACCACGAGCACGTCGACGGCGGCTACGGCGCGCGCCGGGCCAGCTGCGAGGCGGCCGCGAAGCTGCTGGGCGTCGAGACACTGCGCGAGGTGCAGGACGACCCGGTCGACGACGTCCTGGCTCAGCTCGACGACGACGTCATGGTGCGGCGGGTGCGGCACGTGCTCACCGAGAACGCGCGGGTCCTCGACACCGTCGCGCTGCTGCGCGACGGCCGGGCCGGCGACATCGGGCCGCTGCTCACCGCCTCGCACGCCTCCATGCGCGACGACTACGAGATCACCGTGCCCGAGGTCGACGCCGCGGTCGAGGCGGCGCTCGGCGCCGGCGCGCTGGGTGCCAGGATGACCGGCGGCGGCTTCGGCGGCTCGGTCATCGCGCTGGCCGCCACGGCCGACGAGGCGCGCGTCGGCGACGCCGTCCGGGCCACGTTCGACCTGCGGGGCTACCCGGCACCGTCCGTCTTCACCGTCCGCCCGGCCGCGGGCGCCGGCATCGAGGAGCACCAGTGAACCCCAGCGGTTTCCAGATCGAGCTGGCGCACGGCGCCTACACCGCCGTCGTCACCGAGGTCGGCGCCACCCTGCGCGAGCTGCGCCACCACGACCACGCGCTGGTCGTGCCGTTCGGGGCCGACGAGATCCGGCCCAACTTCCGCGGCGCGGTGCTGCAGCCGTGGCCCAACCGCGTCGCCGGCGGCGCCTACACCTTCCAGGGCGACGAACGACAGCTGCCGCTCACCGAGCCCGACCGCGGCAACGCGCTGCACGGGCTGGTCGCATGGGCCCGCTGGCAGGTCGCCGCGCAGAGCGCCGACACGGTGGAGCTGACCCACCAGCTGGTCCCGTTCACCGGTTATCCGCACCCGCTCGACCTCCGGGTGCGCTACGCCCTCGACGACGCCGGCCTGCACTGGACCGTCGCCGCCACCAACACCGGCGCCGGCCCGGCGCCCTACGGCACCGGCCCGCACCCCTACCTCGTCGCCGGCGCCGGCCGCGTCGACGACTGGTCGCTCGAGTTGCCCGCCGCCGAGTACCTCGCGGTCACCCCCGACCGCCTGCTCCCGGCGGGCGTCGAGCCGGTCGACTCGGCCGGGTTCGACTTCCGCACGCCGCGGCGGCTGGGCGACATCTTCATCGACCACGCCTTCACCGCGCTGGCGCCCGGCGCCGACGGCGTCACGCGCGCGGTCGTCCGTGCCGACGACGGCCGCGGCGTGGTGTGCTCGTGGAACGTGGCCGAGTGCCCGTGGGTGCAGATCCACACCGCCGACCGCCCCGGCGAGGCCGGCCACCGCATCGGCCTGGCCGTCGAGCCGATGACCTGCCCGCCCGACGCGTTCAACTCCGGCACCGACCTCGTGGTGCTCGAGCCGGGCCAGACGCACGCGACCACCTGGACCATCGCTGCGCTCTGAGGGGGTGCCTTCCGCTCAGCGGCAGACCGGCGCGAAGGTGAACTCGTTCGTCACGACGCGCTGGCCGCGGTCCTTCAGCGTGTGGTCGGCGTCGATCTCGAACACGTCGAGCAGCGGGCCGCTGTTGAGGTCGAACTGCAGCCGCTCGAGATCCGTCGTCCAGGAGAAGTCGCCGTAGCGGCCGTCCGACACGTCGACACGGCGCACGTCGTCGACGTACTCCCGGCCGGTCGGGGTCGCCATCGTGAACGTGCGGCGCACCCGCGAGCCGTCGGCCAGCGTCAGCTCGACGGTCGTCGCCGGGTCCTTCGACGGCAGGACGTAGTGCAGGCCGCTGGTCCGCGCGCGCAGCCGCTGGCGGCCCTCCACTGTGAACGTCGCGTCCATGAACAGCGGCTCGTCGCCGGCGCCCGGCGCGACCAGGTCGTAGGCGCCGCCCGCCATGCGCACGCGCAGCTCGGGACCATCCAGTTCCACCACGACGTCCTCGATGACGTGCGCCGCCGGGTCCAGGATCGGGTAGAACAGCGGCGTCACCGAGCCCCAGAACTCGCCCTCCATCGGGCCGCACCCGGTGTCGGGCGCGACACCGGCGGCGTGCCGGTCGTCGGCCGGGCCGTCGTAGTCGACTGCGAGCGTGATCCGGCTCGGCAGATGCGTGGCGACGATCGAGTTCGTGGCCCGGTCGAACTCCGTCAGCCGCCACTGCGACCGCGCCTGCCGCGAGTACGTCACGGTGGCCGGTTCGGTGTCGACGACGAGCGGCTTCGGCACCCCCGCGGACGGCGGCAGCTCCCGGTCCAGCGCTCCGGCGCCGGCGGCCGCGGCGGCGGACGGGACGGCTGCCACGGCGGGCGCGGCGGCCGCCACGGCGGCGACGGTGCAGAGCGTGGTCAGCAGTGCACGGGTCCTCATGGACCCACAAGCTAGGGTCGCCGGGCGAACGCCGGGCGGGGCGCACGTGGCCGTTCGATGGCCAGTCGCCGACAGGAGTCAGTGGCCGACGGCGCGGGTGGCGAACGCCTGGCCGACGCGGAAGCCGAGGCGCTCGTAGAGGCGGCGGGCGACGTCGTTGTCGGCGTACATGCCGAGCGTGACGGCCTGCGCGCCGGCGGCCAGAGCGGCGCGCGTGACGGCGGCGGTGACGTCGGCGCCGTAGCCACGGCCGCGGTGGGATGGGTGGGTGGCGATCGCCTGCAGGTGCCAGACACCGGGACGCTGGTCGCGTTCGGCGGCGCACGCCACCAACGTGCCCGACGCGTCGCGCAGCCCGAACCACGTGCGCACGTTCGGGTCGCCCGGCTGCGCCGACGTCCGCGGCGACGACACCCGCAGCAGCTCGGCGAGGTCGGCGTCGTCGGCAGGACCGAGCGGGCGCACCGCCTGCTCACCCGGCCGCGGCGCAGGCGCGGACGTCGTCCAGAACCAGTCCCAGTCGTCGCCCGCCCCGAGCGGCGCCGCCACGTACGGCAGCGCACCGGCCGGGACCACGAGGCGCGGCACCGGCGCCACCTCCAGCGCCGCCGTCGCCAGCCGCCCGGCCTCGGGCTCGGGGCCGACGGCGACCAACGCGAGTCCGCGCCGCCCCCGCACCGTCCAGCCGACGGCGCCGCCCAGCGACCAGGCGCGCTCGAACCCGCCCTGGTGGTGGTCCCAGCGCACGACGGGGTGTCCCCCACTCGCCGCCACCAGCGCGGCGTGATCGGGCAGCTCGACGAGCGCGGAGGTCAGCACCGAATCAGGGTAACGACGCTGTCGAGTGAGAGGATCGCGGGCATGACGACTCCCGAACCGCACGCCTTCGCCCGCGACTGGCTGGCCGCCTGGAACGCCCACGACGTCGAAGCGGTGCTGCGGCACTTCCACGACGACGTGGTGTTCACGTCGCCGGTGGCGGCGCGGGTGCTGCCCGAGACCGGCGGGGTCCTGCGCGGCAAGAACGAGCTGCGCCGCTACTGGACCGAAGGGCTGCGGCAGATCCCCGACCTGCGGTTCGCCGTCGAGGCGGTCTACGCGGGCGTCTCGGCGCTCGTCATCACCTACCGGAATCAGAACGACGTGCTGGTCAACGAGGTGCTGATCTTCGACGGCGACCGCGTGCGCGAGGGCCACGGCACCTACCCGGGCGACGACCCGAACCCGGCCGGAGCACGCGGCTGACGCCGAGTTGCGGCCCCGGAGGTGCGATCAAGAAATCCATCGGTTAGCCTCCCCTAAGTAAGGCGAAGCAACCTTCACACGGGGACTCGATGACCATCGCGACCACCGAGCGTGCCGTCCGGCGCGCCGCAGACGTGCCGTCCTGGCGCCCGTTCCGGGTGACCGTCGCGCGCGTCCAGCAGCTCACGCCGTGCTTCCTGCGCATCACCTTCACCGGCGGCGACCTCGACGAGTTCGGTCACGACGGCCCCGACCAGCGCATCAAGCTCTACCTGCCGAAGGCCGGCCGGGCCCTGCCGGACGCCGGTGACGGCGACTGGTTCGCGCGCTACCGGGCCATGGACCCTGAGGTCCGCGGCGCGCTGCGCACGTACACGATCCGCGCCGTCCGCCCGGCACAGCGCGAGGTCGACGTCGACTTCGCCCTGCACGGCGACGCCGGCCCGGCCTCGGCCTGGGCCGCCCGCGCCGTCATCGGCCAGGAGGTCGCGCTGATCGGCCCCAACCGGCTCTACGGCGCCGACTGCCAGGGCCACGAGTGGAGCCCGCCGGTCGACGTCAGCGACGTGCTGATCGCCGGCGACGAGACGGCGGTCCCCGCGGTGTGCGGCATCCTCGAGCGGCTGAGGGGCACGCTCGATCCCGGCGCGCGCGTGCAGGTGTTCCTGGAGGTCCCCGACGCCGGCGACGTGCTGCCGCTGCTGGCGCCCGACCAGGCCGAGATCACCTGGCTGTCCCGCCGCCGCCCCGACGGCACCGTCGCGGCCAACGGCGAGCTGCTGGTCGACGCGGTGTGTGCGGCCGAGTTCGGCCGGGGCGCCCGGGCCGCCGCGCTGGACGCGAGCGCCGTCGACACCGTCGACATCGACCTCGAGGTGCTGTGGGAGGTCGCCGCGGCGGCCGGCAGCAGCGCCTACGCGTGGATCGCGGGCGAGGCCGGCGCCGTCAAGACGATCCGCCGGCACCTGGTGCGCGAGCGCGGCATCGACAAGGGCGCCGTGTCGTTCATGGGCTACTGGCGCACCGGCCGCTCGGAGAGCTGACCCTCAGCGCAGCCGCACCACGCTGCCGGTGAGCAGCTTGGCCTCGTCGGAGACGACCCAGGCGATGACCTCGGCCACCTCCTCGGGGGTGGCGACGTGGGTGTGCTCGCGGCTGGACTCGACGGCGGCGCGGACGTCTTCGGTGACCCAGCCGGTGTCGGTGACCGGCGGGTAGACGATGTTGGCGGTGACGCCGTACGCCGCCAGCTCGACCGACGCGGACATGGTGTAGTTCTCCTGCGCTGCCTTGGCCGCGCCGTACGACACCTCGTCGGGGAAGCCGTGCTGGCCGCCCGACGTCAGCCCGACGATGCGTCCCCAGGTGCCGCCGCGGGCGACGTGGCGGCGGGCGAACTCGGCGATCAGCAGCGCCGGTGCCATGGCGTCGACGCCGAACTGCTGCCGGAACGTCTGCTCGGTGACCTGGGTCATCGGCCGGCCGAACCGGTCGGTCGCGGCGGGCGCGAAAGTGTCCTGGACCCACCCGCTGGCGTTGTTGACGAGGACGTCGACCGGCCCGAGGTGCCGCTCGGCCTCGTCGAACAGCCGTCGCGGCGCGGCAGGGTCGGTGAGGTCGGCCTCGACGGTGTGCGCGCGGGCGCCCGCGGCCTCGACGGCGGCGACGACCTCGGTGGCGTCGGCGGCGCGGGCCCGGTTGTACGCCTCTTCCTGTCCCTCGGCGTGGCCCGGCCGGAAGAACGCCACGAGCACGTCCATGCCGCGCTTGCCGAGGGCGACGGCGGTGGCGGCGCCGATGCCGGCGTTGGCTCCGGTGACGATGGCGACGTGCGGCGTGATCTCGTTCATCCGCCCATCCTCACGAGGGACGGCGGACCAGCGCCACCAGTTTCTTCGGCGCCAGGAGGCAGTAGCTCTCCGTCATCAGCTCCGCGACTTCGGTCCAGTCGACGTCGTCGACCAGCGCCAACACGACGACGTCGCGGCCCCAGCGGGCCTTGAAGAACGGCGGGCCGCCCGCCACCAGCGCGTCCAGCTCTTCCTCCGCCGCACGGAACGTGAGCACCGTCACCTCCTGGTCGGCGCCGACCACCCGGGCGTATGCCGCATCGGTGTCGGGCACGACGGTGAGCACGTGCGCGAACGTGCGCCCGCGCACCCGCCACCGCGTACCCACCCACGCCTGCTCCTCGTAGGCGTCGGGCAGACCCATGCAGATGTCGCGCAACGCCTCGACGAACTCTTCGGGCACGTCGTCGTCGTGCTGGATCATGCAGCGAGGCTAGCCGCCGCCTCCGACACCCACTTCGGGCGCGGCGGCGGGACGGCGGCGCGACGGCGGCGCGACGGTGCAAGCCAGACGAGGCCGCGCGGCGGGACGTGCCAGCCAGACGAAGCCAGGCGGCTGCGGGAGGGCGCCGGGCCGGCGGTGCTGGTCGATCGGCAGCAGCGAGAGTGTGTCAGTGCCCGCCCGTAGGGTGGGCACCCTCCCTAGATGTGATGTCCGGGGAGGTTGTGCCGCTCGGTGTTGGTGAGCCTGGCTGACAGGTGAAGGCCTCCGGTTGTGAAGTGGAGCTGTCTAGTTCACCGCTTCATCGACCGGAGGCCCTCGTGTCCCACGCTAACGCTGCTCTGACCCCGCGTGCCCGTCTGCGGCTGGCTCGGCTGGTCGTCGATCGTGGCTGGACCTACGTCGCCGCGGCCAAGATGTTCATGGTCGCTGCGCGCACCGCGAAGAAGTGGGCCGACCGCTACCGCAGCGAAGGTGCCGCGGGGATGGCCGATCGTAGCTCGCGGCCGCACTCGAGCCCGACCAGGACCACGCCGGAGGTGGTGCGGCGGATCGTGCGGCTGCGGTGGCGGCATCGGCTTGGTCCGGTCCAGATCGCTGGCCGGCTCGGGATGCCCGCGTCGACCGTGCACGCGGTGCTGGTGCGGTGCCGGATCAACCGGCTCGCCCGTATCGACCGGGTCAGCGCTGAACCGTTGCGCCGCTACGAACACCCGCACCCGGGCTCGATGATCCACGTCGATGTGACCAAGTTCGCCCAACATCCCCGACGGCGGCGGGCACCGCTTCCTCGGACGCCAGCAAGGCGACAAGAACCGAGAAGCCACGGCGAACAGGACCGGGCAGCGCAACCACCGCCACGACCCTCGCACCGGCACCGCGTTCGTGCACACCGTCGTCGACGACCACTCCCGCGTCGCCTACGCCGAGATCTGCACCGACGAGAAAGCCACCACCGCGATCGGCGTGCTGCACCGCGCGGTGGCCTGGTTCGCCGACCACGACATCACCGTTGAACGGGTGCTGTCCGACAACGGCAGCTGCTACCGCTCCCACGCCTGGCGCGACGCCTGCACCGACCTCGGCATCGTCCACAAACGGACCCGGCCCTACCGGCCGCAGACCAACGGCAAAATCGAGAGATTCCACCGCACCCTGGCCGACGGCTGGGCCTACGCACGCCTCTACGAGTCAACCGACCAGCGCAACACAGCCCTGCCCGGCTGGCTGCACTTCTATAATCACCACCGCCCCCACTCCGCCATCGGAGGCCAGCCACCGATCACCCGGCTGACCAACCTCCCTGGACATCACACCTAGAGGGGCGGGTCATACCTACGACGGCGCGGCGAACGGCCGCAAGAGCCCGCCGCTGACCGCGCACGCACTGCACCCACGCCGAACGCCCACCGCATCCGCCGCTCGGCAGCGACACGGCGCCGGGCCGAGGATGCCAGTCGATCGGCAGCGGCGAGAGTGTCAGTGCCCGCCCGTAGGGTGGGCACCCTCCCTAGAGGGGCGGGTCATACCTACTACGGCGCGGCGAAGGGCAGCAAGAGCCCGCCATCAGCCGAGCACGCTCCGCACCCCGCCGAACGGCCACTGCACCCACGCCGAACGCCCACCGCATCCGCCCATCGGCACACGCCAGCCACCGCCGGCCGGACACGCACCGCAGCCACAGGTCGGCGCATCACCGACCACCGAAGGCGGGCGGGCCGAGCCTCAGCCGCGGGCGAGGGCGTGCTGCACGTCCGCCGTCCGCTCGTGCAGCTCGCGATACAGCGGGAACAGCCGGTCGTACACGGCGGCGTCGGCGGGGTCGGGGGCCACCGTGACGCCGCCGCGGTTCCAGAGGTCGTCGCGGGAGGCGGCGCCGATCGCCACGGCCGCGAACTTCGCGTCGCCGTAGGCGGCGCCGACCGTCACCGGGGGGACCTCCTGCGTCACCCCGGCGGCGCTGCTGACGATGCCGGTCCAGAGGTCGCCCTGGGTCCCGCCGCCCACCGCGACCACCCGCGAGGCCTCGACCCCGGCGGCGGCGAACTCGGCCAGGTTGTGCCGCACCCCGAACGCGGTCGCCTCCAGCAGCGCCCGGTAGACGTGCTCGGCGCCGTGGCGCAGGGACAGCCCGGCCAGCACACCACGCGCGTCGGGGTCGGCGAACGGGGTGCGCTCGCCGTCGAAGTACGGCAGCGCCAGCAGGCCATCCGAACCTGCGGGCACCTCGGCCGCCGACGCCAGCAGCGACGCGTACGGCCGGCCACCGGTCAGCGAGCGGAACCAGCCGGTGATCGACCCGGAGCTGGCCATGCCGCCGGCCAGCGTGTGCACGCCCGGATGCTGCCCGGCCGTGCCCCACAGCTGCGGATGGGCGACCGGCGTGGCCGTGACCGCGATGAAGAACATCGTCGAGCCGTACATGATCATCACGTCGCCGGGACGACGGACGTCGACGCTCTCGGCCTCGGCCCAGGCGTCGATGGTGCCGACGGCGACCGGCGTGCCCTCGCGCAGCCCCGTCGCGGCCGCCGCGGGCGCCGTCACCGAGCCCGCGATGTCCGTCGGCCAGCGCAGTGACGGCAGCGCCAGCCCGGGCGCCACGACGTCGGCCCACTCCGGGATCCACTCGCCGCGGTGCCGGTCGTACAGCGGCTGCGCCTGGTTCGCCGAGTGGTGGTCGAGGACGTACTCGCCGGTCAGCTTGTACACGACGTAGCCGTTGGCCATGAAGAAGTACCGGGTCCGGGCCCACACGTCCGGCTCGTTCTCGCGGATCCAGGCCAGCTTCGGCCCGGCCGACTGCGACGACAGCCGCGACCCGCACCGCTCCAGCACGGCGTCCTCACCCAGCCGCGCCGACAGCTCGCCGGCGAGACCCACCGCCCGGGTGTCGACGCCGTAGAGGACGGCCGGCCGCAGCGGCACCCCGTCGGGCCCGGCCACCAGCACCGTCGGCCCGATGCCGCTGACGCACACGGCGCCGATCGACGCGGCCGGGAACCGCGCCGTCAACCGCCGGCTCAGCTCGCACACGTCGGACCACCAGACGGCGTCGGCGTCCTGCTCGACCCAGCCCGGCCGCGGCCGCTGGGTGTCGTGCTCGACCACCTCGACGGCGACGACGTCACCGCCGGGCGACGCCAGGACGGCCTTGCTGCTGGCCGTCCCGATGTCGATCCCGAGGACGAACTCGGCCATCAGCCGCCCAGCCGCTGGAAGTCGACGTCCAGCTGCCGGCAGACCTGCTCGAGCTCGGCCACGTAGTCGCCCGGCACCGCGTGGATGTGGTTCGCGCCGAACCGGGACAGGAACTCGTCGGCCGGGACGTCCATGCGGGTGAACGCGTGCGGCCACTCGAACGTCGACTGCCGCGCCAGCTGCTCGTTGACCTCGTCGCCGTAGTCCTCGAACGCGCCGCGCACCACCTGCATGCGGTAGCGGCCGCTGTGCCGGGTGAGCCGGGCCAGCGTCATGTCGCCGGGTGCTGCGATGTGGTGCACGGACGCGCCGCCGGCCGGGAAGAAGAACACCTCCGGGTACAGGTGCACGCGGCGCAGGTTCTCCGCCGGGTCGTCGCTGCGGGCGGCGTACCAGGTGGCGTGCTGGCCGGAGTTGGCCATGTCCCAGATGTCGCGGTCGGCGTGGTAGTGCCGGACGTCGGCGAAGAGCACGGGGTCGCCGGAGATCAGCTTGAGGATCTGCATGGTCAGCGCGGCGTCCATGTCGGACTCCGTCGCGGTGACGTGGGTCGGCTTCGGGCCCTCCCAGTCGTACGGGTCGTTGAGGAACGCCTCGGTGACGTCCATGGTGGTGAAGTGCGTCGTCAGCTCCGGCTGGCCCTTGATGCCGGAGAAGTCGAGGTTCCACTCGTCGATCAGCTCACGCACCGCGTGGTACGAGCGGATCTGCCGCTCCAGCAGCTCGGGCGTCAGCTGCTTGCCGTCGTAGTGGACGTTGGCGTGCTTCTCCAGCCACTCCCGGCCCTCACGGGCGCGGGCCGGCGACACCAGCTCGGACCGGCGGACGATCTCCCACTGGTCGATCTCCTCGACGTCGACGCCGAACGTGGACAGCCACTGGTCGGTGTTGGCGACGGCGGTGTACATGCCCATCGGGCGGCCGCCGAACCGGCCGAACGTGCTCCCTCGCAGCCCGCCGACGGCCTGGGCGGCGCGGACGTGGACGAGCAGCCGCTCCAGCGTCGCGGGGTCGGCGACGTCGCCCCAGACCCGGCCGTGCACGCGGCCGATCTGGTCCAGCGAGCCGCCGGCGGCCAGCATGCCGACCATGCCGGGCTGGACGGGGTCGATGTTCGACAGCAGCACCAGCGGCCCCGGCGTCGCGTCGGCGGCGAGCATGGAGAAGTGCGGGAACGCCCACACCGAGTAGTTGAAGATGGTGAGGTCCGGCCGCGCCTCGGCGACCAGCCGGGCCTGGCTGGAGGCCAGCGCGTTCGACGACACCAGCTCGGGCGCCCGCACCACCTCGTGCCCGGCGCCCTCCAGCGCCGCGGCGATCGCGTCCTCCGACGAGCGAGCCCAGTCCGCGATGTCGCGGTGCACGAAGTCGCGTCCGTCGGAGATCGTCAACAGGCCGATACGTGCCACGAGGCCACTCCCATCACGTCGTCCACAAGCAGAAATCGATTGCCCACACGCTAGGCGAGGGCGCTCCGGACTGTCAACGGCGCGCCACCGTCGCGACCAGCCATGTCCGGCCATTTCGGCATTCATCCTGACCAGAGTGTTGACCGCTCCGTTGCACAGGGTTAACCTCTCCGTCACAGCAAGCAATCGATTGCTGAGGAGTGGACATGGCACCGCCACCCGGTCACCCACCCGGCCGCCGATCCGGGCTCCCGCCCGGTCCCGGCCCCACCCCCGCGTCCCTCACCGCCGAACACCCCGAACGCCCGGCCGGGCAGCCCGAACGCCCGTCCCGGCGGCGCTTCCTCGGCCTCTCCGCCGCGCTCACCGGCGCGGTCGCCGCTCCCAGCCTGCTCGGCGCGTGCGGCGGCACGAGCACCGCCTCGGGCTCGGAGCCGCTGCAGTTCTGGAACTTCTACGCGCCCGCACCCAGCGAGGACCCGTCCCTGCTGGCCCGGGCCGCCTGGATGCACGACACCGTCGACCGCTGGAACGCCGAGAACGAGCAGCAGATCGAGCTCGTCTACGCACCGGTCCTCGGCAGCGAGAAGCTGGCCACCGCGTTCTCCGCGGGCGAGGGCCCGGACATCTTCCTGATCAGTCCCGGCGACATCGCCCGGTACCTCAACGGGAACATGCTGGCCGAGCTCACCCCGCACCTGACGCGGGAGGCGGTCGACGACTTCTTCGCCGAC
Source organism: Jiangella sp. DSM 45060 (assembly GCF_900105175.1). Lineage (NCBI taxonomy): Bacteria > Bacillati > Actinomycetota > Actinomycetes > Jiangellales > Jiangellaceae > Jiangella > Jiangella sp. DSM 45060. Next base: position 5,582,529 of record NZ_LT629771.1, read on the forward strand.
AACCTGGCCACGCGCATGATCGGCGACAAGGTCTACGCGCTGCCGATGGAGATCGAGCCGCTCGCGCTCTACTACAGCCGGCCGGCCTTCGAGGCGGCCGGGCTGTCCGAGGGCGACCTGCCGGCCGGCTGGGACGACCTCGTCGCCGTCAGCGACCGGCTGGTGTCGGCCGGCCAGGGCGGGCTGGTGTTCCCAACGGCACAGGACTACTACCAGAACTTCGTCTGGTACCCGTGGATGTGGCAGGGCGGCGGCGAGGTCATCGCCGGCGACGGGCGCAGCGGCTTCGACTCCGACGGCGCCGTCGACGCGCTTCGGCTGTGGAAGGAGACCGTCGACCTCGGCATCACGCCGCGGGTGCCGCCGGCCTCCAACGACCTCGTCGTCGCGTTCTCGGAGGGCTACGCGTCGGTCTGGCAGTCGGGCATCTGGTCGATCCAGGACTTCGAGCGCAAGGCGCCGGACTTCGACTACGGCGTCATCCCGCTGCCCGTCGCCAACGGTGGCGAGCCGGCCACCGTGCTGGGCGGCTGGGCGTTCGCCGCCAACGCCAAGGGCCGCAACCCCGACGAGGCGGCCCGGTTCTGCGCCTGGGCGCTGGGGTCGACCGACGATGACGGCGTCGCGCGGGTGGCCGACTGGTGCATCGACGCCAAGCGCGATATCTCGCCGCGCCGGTCCAGCCTCGAGCACGGCAGCCGGGCCGGCGGCTACGACCACGAGTTCATGCGGCTGTTCCGCGACGAGATCTTCCCGTCCGGACGCGGCGAGCCGCGCTACCCGCCGGTGATCTACAAGGCGGTGTCCGACGCCATCCAGTCCTGCCAGCTGGCCGGCGGTGACCCGGAGGACCAGGCCGCGACCGCGGCCCAGGCCATCGACGCCTATCTCACCACCTACGAGGGGGTGGACCTCGCATGAGCACCTCCGCCACCAGCGCGGCGCCGGTGTCGACGTCGGCCGGTGCGTCCGCCGGACGGGACGGCGCGACCTCCCGCACCCGCTCCGACCGCGCCCGCCGCGAACGCCGGGCCGCCTACCTGTTCATGGCGCCCAACCTCATCGGCCTGACCGTGTTCGTCGCGATCCCGATGCTGCTGTCGATCGTGCTGGCGTTCTTCCGCGTCGACGGCTTCGGCGGCTACGACTTCGTAGGGTTCGCCAACTTCCAGCGGATGTTCTCCGACCCCTACTTCGTGTCCAGCCTCGGCCGCACGCTGCTCTACCTGGTGGTGATGGTGCCCGGCCTGTTCCTCTCCGGCCTGGGCCTCGCCCTGCTGGTGCGGCACCGGTTCCCGCTGGTGGGGCTGTTCCGCACCGCGCTGTTCGCGCCCAACGTCGTCAGCCTGGTGGTCGTCGCGCTGATCTGGCAGTTCCTGCTGACCGACGACGTCGGCTTCATCGCCCGGCTGCTGGACGGCGTCGGAGTGACGGCGCCGTCGTGGCTGGGCGACCCCGCGTTCGCGCTGCCCACCGTCATGATCATCACGATCTGGTTCTCGATGGGCTACTACATGCTGATCTTCCTGGCCGGCCTGCAGGACATCCCGCGGGAGTACTACGAGGTGGCCAGCATCGACGGCGCCGGGCCGTGGACGACGTTCCGCCACATCACCTGGCCGCTGCTGAAGCCGACCAGCTTCTTCATCCTGCTGACGTCGACGATCGCGGTGATGACCGGCGGGCTGGACCTGCTGGTGATCCTGACCGGCGGCGGCCCGGCCAACTCGACCACGCTGATCATCTACTACGTGTACCAGCAGGCGTTCGTCTACGGCGAGTTCGGCTATGCCGCCGCGATCTCGTCGTTCCTGGTCGTGATCCTGCTGGCGTGGTCGGCGCTGCTGTTCGCCCTGACCAAGGGAGGCCGATTCACCCATGCCCAGTGAGACCGCCACCCTGTCCCGTCCCGTCGCCCCCGCCGGCCGGCGGATGTCCTGGCGGCGCCGCCGGTCGGCCACCCTGTTCGTCGTGGTGGGCGTCATCACCATCCTGACGGTGTTCCCGCTGGTGTGGATGTTCACCAGCTCGTTCAAGGGCCCCGACGAGGTGCTCAGCACCGATTTGCTGCCGTCGGCGCCCACCGTCGACAACTTCGACTACGTGTTCTCGTCCGCGCCGTTCGGCCGGTACCTGTTCAACAGCTTTGTGGTGTCGGCGACGGTCACCGTGGTGGCACTGTTCTTCCACTCGATGGCCGCGTACGCCCTGGCCCGGCTGCGCTTCCCCGGCCGCGACGCGATCTTCCTGGGCATCTTCTCGACGCTGCTGGTGACCGCGCCCGTGGTGCTGGTGCCGCTGTTCCTCGTGGTGCACCGGCTGGGGCTGCTGAACAGCTACGCCGGGCTGATCCTGCCGGCCATCTTCAGCGCGTTCGGTATCTTCCTGCTCCGGCAGTTCTACCTGGCCATCCCGGCCGAGCTGGAGGAGGCGGCCGTGCTGGACGGCTGCGGCTACTGGCGCATCTACTGGTCCATCATCCTGCCGCTCAGCAAGTCCATCTTCGCCGCGCTCGCGGTGCTGTTCTTCCTGGCCAACTGGAACGCGTTCCTGTGGCCGCTGGTCGCGACGACGGACTCGGACCTGCAGGTGGTGCAGCTGGGCATCGCCAGCTTCCAGGACCAGAACACCGTCGACTGGCAGTACGTGCTGGCCGCGGCCACGGTGGCGGCGGTGCCGACCCTGCTGGCGTTCGCGATCTTCCAGCGCCGCATCGTGGAGTCCATCAAGACCTCCGGCATGAAGTGACCCCCGTTCGATGACAAAAGGAGTTGTCCCCGTGCTCGACGACCCGACCGGCCTGCAGTCGCTGGCCCGCCGCTCGTCCCGCGTCAGCCGCTCGATCAGTGCCGAGAACCCCTCCGGCGAGAAGGGCCGCGGTGGCATGGCCACCGAGGGCACCGGCGCCCGGGCGGCCGGCGCGCTGGGCCAGGGCTGGAAGATCTCGCCCAGCATCAGCATCGCGCCCGGCGAGACCGCCCTGCTCGGCGAGATCGACGGGCCCGGCGTCATCACGCACGTCTGGTGCACCACCGCGCCGCACCGCGCGTGGCGGAGCACCGTGCTGCGGATGTACTGGGACGGCGCCGAGGCGCCGGCCGTCGAGGTGCCGCTGGGCGACTTCTTCTGCCAGGGCTGGAACACGTTCAGTCAGGTGTCGTCGCAGACCGTGGCGGTGAACCCCAACGGCGGCTTCAACGCCTACTGGCCGATGCCGTTCCGCACCGCCGCCCGCGTGACGCTGGAGAACGTCTCGGCCGAGGAGGTCATCCTCTACTACCAGATCGACTACGAGCTGGGCGACGTCGCCGACGACGCCGCCTACCTGCACGCGCAATGGCGGCGCAGCCACCCGGTGCCGCGCGGCGAGGTGCACACCGTCCTCGACGGCGTCGAGGGCGCCGGGCACTACGTCGGCACCTACCTGGCGTGGGGCGTCAACGACCCCGGCTGGTGGGGCGAGGGCGAGCTGAAGTTCTACCTCGACGGCGACGACGAGTTCCCCACCATCTGCGGCACCGGCACCGAGGACTACTTCGGCGGCGCCTGGAACTTCGACGTCCCCGAGCAGGGCTACACCACGTTCACCACGCCGTACCTCGGCCTGCACCAGGTGCTGCGGCCGGACGGGCTCTACGTCAGCCAGCAGCGGTTCGGCATGTACCGCTGGCACGTGCTGGACCCGGTCCGGTTCGGCGCGGACCTGCGGGTCACCGTCCAGAGCCTCGGCATCGGCCCGGGCCACCACAACGGGCTGCCGCACCGGTACCGGCCGACCAGCGACGACATCGCCTCGACCGCGCTGTTCTACCTCGACGCGCCGGCACTGGACCGGCGCCCGCCCGCGCCGGACCTCATGGCCATGGAGGTGGACTGACGTGGCCGCGGTCGGCCGCCGGGCCGTGCTGCTCGGCGGCGCCGCGGCGGTGGCCGGCTGGTCCGGGCTGACCCCCGGCGGCCGGCCGCGCGCGACGGCGGCCACCGCCTTGCCCGCAACCGCGGAACACCCGCTCACCAGCACGTTCTTCGCCACCGCGAGCATCCCGTACCGGCGCGAGCTGACCACCGCCAGCGACGGCGACCTGTGGCCGGCTGCCTGGGCCGACGACGGCGCGCTGTACGCGGCCAACGGCGACGGCCGCGGGTTCTCCGACCAGCCGTGGTCGGACATCGTCGTCAACCGCGTCGACGGCACCCCGGCCACCGGTATCAGCGGCGAGCGGCTGGCCGCCGGCGACCAGGTGGCGCCGATCTGGGGCGACCCGGCCCGGTTCAACCGCAAGCCCACCGGCCTGGTGGCCGTCGACGGTGACGGCGACGGCCGCGACGAGCTGTACCTCGCCGTCCAGGACCTCCGCCACGGCGACGGCGCGTTCGACGAGGCGCCGACGGCCACCATCGTGCGGTCTGCCGACTACGGCCGCACCTGGCAGTGGGACGCCGCGCCGATGTTCACCGATCACGTGTTCACGACGGTGTTCTTCCTCGACTTCGGGCAGAGCAACGGCGGAGCCGCGGCGCTCGGGCCGGAGAACGCCGGGTACGTCTACGCGTACGCGCTGGACCGGAACTGGCGCGACTCGTTCACCGGCATCGTCGCCGACCCGCTGGACCTCTGGCTGGCCCGCGTGCCCGCCGGCGCGGTCACCGACCGGTCGGCGTGGCGGTTCTTCGCCGGGCTCGACGGCGACCGGCCGCGGTGGAGCGCGGACCTCGACGCCCGTGTCACCGTCCTGCACGACGAGCGCCGGGTCTACCCCGGCGTCGTCACCCCGGACGGCAACTCGGTGCTGTCGCAGGGCTGCGTCGTGTACAACCCGGCGCTCGGCCGGTACCTGTACCTGTCGTGGACCGAGCACACCTTCGAGTTCTACGAGGCGCCGGCGCCGTGGGGTCCGTGGCGGCTGTTCCTGCACAAGGACTTCGGTCCGTATCCGTGGTGGGGCGACGACCCCGGCTCGCCCGGACCGAAGAACGGCGGCTACGCGACCGTCGCGCCGTCGAAGTTCATCAGCGCCGACGGCCGGGAGCTGTGGGTGCAGGCCAACTGGTTCGTCGGCGTCGGCCACCCGCCGAACACGTACCAGTTCTCGCTGCGCCGGCTCCGCCTCGAGCCGTACGAGCCGACGGCGCCGGCCAACCCGCGCGATCCCGGCCGCAACCTGGCCCGCGCCGAGCCGGGCGCCGTCGTCACCGACACCACCTCGCACTACGGGCACGACGCCTACCTCGCCGACGGCCGCACCGACCTCGGCGAGGACAGCTGGAACGGCCAGGCCAAGGAGACCGACTGGTGGGGGTACACCTGGCCGCGGTCGCTGCACGTCAACCGGGTCGTCTACACGTCGGGGCAGATCTTCCCCGACGGCGGCTGGTTCGGCGGCGCCCCGCGGGTCCAGGTGCGGCGCGACCACGAATGGCACGACGTCACCGGCCTCGCCGTCGACCCGCCCTACCCCACCGACGCCACCGCCGGCCCGTTCCGCACGTTCACGTTCGGCTTCGACGACACGTGGGGCGACGGCGTGCGGCTGATCGGGCCTCCTGGCGGCGCCGCGCGCTTCACGTCCGTCGCCGAGCTGGGGGTGTTCTACGGATAACGGCTCGGAAATCGATTCCACCGTCCACTAGGATCGTCCCGTGGTGACCATCTACGACGTCGCGCGGCATGCCGGCGTCTCCGCGGCCACGGTGTCCCGGGTGCTCAACGGGCACACCCAGGTCGACCCCGCGCTCGCGGAGCGGGTCACGTCGTCCGTCGCCGAGCTGGGCTATCGGCGCAACGCCGTGGCACGCAACCTGCGCCGCAGCCGCACCACGCTGTGGGCGGTGATCATCTCCGATGTCGAGAACCCGTTCTTCACCGCCATGGTCCGCGGCGTCGAGGACATCGCGCTGGCCGAGGGGTACTCCGTCGTGCTCTGCAACAGCGACGAGAACCCCGAGAAGGAGTCGAACTACATCGCCGCCGCGCTCACCGAGCAGATGGCCGGCGTCATCATCTCGCCGTCGTCCAACCGCGTCGACGACGTCAAACTGCTGCTCGACGCCGGTTGCCCGGTGGTCGTCATCGACCGCGAGCTGCAGGGACCACGCACCGACACCGTCCTCGTCGACAACGAGCACGGCGCCGAACTGGCCACCACGCACCTCGTCGAGCAGGGCTACCGGCGCATCGCCTGCATCGGCGGGCCGCGCTGGCTCAGCACCGCCACGTCGCGCCACGACGGCTACAAGCGGGCGCTCGCGGCCGCCGGCCTGCCGCTCGACCCCGCGTTGGTGCGGTTCGCCGACTTCCGCGAGCGCGGCGGCTACGAGGCCATGGCGTCGCTGCTCGACGACGGCGCCGAGCCCGACGCACTGTTCGCGGCGAACAACCTCATGACGGTCGGCGCGCTGGAATGCCTGGTGCAGCGGCGGCAGGCCATCCCGTCCGACATCGCCGTCGTCGGGTTCGACTCCATCCCGTGGGCCGACCTCATCCGGCCCACCCTGACGACCGTGGCGCAGCCGGCGTACGACGTCGGCCGGCAGGCGGGTCAGCTGCTCACCCGGCGGCTGACCAAGCCCGACGCCGACGTCACCCGCGTCGTCCTGCCCACCGAGCTGCAGGTGCGGGCCAGCTCGATCCGGCAGGCCTGACGGCCGGTCCCTTGACCCCTCGGCGACGGCGCACCTAGGCTGGAAATCGATTTCCCAGTCTCCGCCGACGCCGAAGGAGACCCCCGTGCGACTGCTACCCCCGGCCGCCGCCGGCGCGAGCCTGCTGCTCGTCGCCGCCCTCACCTCCTCCGCCGCCGAGCCCGAGCCGGGCGTCACGGTGGCACCGGGCGAGCCGATCGCCCTGCTGACCGGCGCGGGCTCGATCAACGAGACCGACGTGCGCTACCAGGTGCACGCCACCGACCTCGGGATCATGTGGGACGACGGCGACGGCTCGGTGCTGATGGCCTTCGGCGACACCTACGGCGAGGGCTGGGGCGGCAACGGCGCCGGGCCGCGCGAGGCGGACTGGCGGTGCAACGTGCTGGCGGCGTCGTCGGACCGCGACCTCGCCGACGGCATGACGTTCGACACGATGGTGCAGGACCGGCCCGGCCACGCCGGCCAGCTGCTGGACTGCCTGCAGCAGAACGAGGTCGAGGAGACGGTCATCCCGACGGCCGGCATCGCCGTCGACGGCCGCAGCTACCTGCACTACATGTCGGTGCACCACTGGGGACCGGCCGGCACGTGGTTCACCAACCACTCCGGCATCGCCTGGTCCGACGACGGCGGCCGGACGTGGACGAAGGACCCCGACGCCGTCTGGCCGAACACGCCGGAGTGGGACAACGACTTCCAGCTGACGGCGTTCGCCCGCCACGGCGGCCACGTCTACCTGTTCGGCACGCCCAACGGCCGCTGGGGCGACGCGCACCTGGCCCGGGTGCCGGCGGGCGGCGTGCTGGACAAGGACGCCTACCGCTACTGGGACGACTCCGGCTGGACGCGCTCGGAGACCGCCGCCGCGCCCGTCGCCGAGGGCCCGATCGGCGAGCTGTCGGTGCAGTACAACGAGTACACCGGCCGCTGGCTGATGACCTACCTCGACGAGTCGCGGGCCCAGATCGTCCTGCGCGACGCGCCCCGGCCGACCGGCCCCTGGGGCGACGAACAGGTGCTCGTCGACGGCGCCGAGTACCCGGCGCTGTACGGCGGGTTCATGCACCCGTGGTCCAGCGGCCCGGACCTCTACTTCGCGCTCACCCAGTGGGGTCCGTACAACGTGACCCTGATGCGTTCGACGCTCACGCGGCAGTGACGGACCGCCACTGCCGCGTGAGCCGGGTCGATCAGACGAGGCGCTTGGCGAGGTTCTCGTCGAGCGCGCCGAGGAAGTCCTCGGTGGTCTTCCACTCCTGCTCCGGGCCGACCAGCAGCGCGAGGTCCTTCGTCATGACGCCGGACTCGACGGTCTTGACGATGACGTCCTCGAGGGTCTCGGCGAAGCCGGTGACCTCGGGGGTGTTGTCGAGCTTGCCGCGGTGCTTGAGGCCGCCGGTCCACGCGAAGATCGAGGCGATCGGGTTGGTGGAGGTCGGCTTGCCGGCCTGGTGCTGGCGGTAGTGCCGGGTGACGGTGCCGTGCGCGGCCTCGGCCTCGACGGTCTTGCCGTCGGGCGTCATGAGCACGGACGTCATGAGGCCGAGCGAGCCGAAGCCCTGCGCGACGGTGTCGGACTGGACGTCGCCGTCGTAGTTCTTGCAGGCCCAGACGTAGCCGCCCTCCCACTTCATGGCGGCCGCGACCATGTCGTCGATGAGCCGGTGCTCGTAGGTGAGCCCGGCCTGCTCGAAGTCGGCCTTGAACTCCCGCTCGAAGACGTCGGCGAAGATGTCCTTGAAGGCGCCGTCGTAGGCCTTGAGGATGGTGTTCTTCGTCGACATGTAGACCGGGTAGCCACGCTGCAGGCCGTACGAGAACGAGGCCCGGGCGAAGTCCTCGATGGACTTGTTGAAGTTGTACATCCCCATGGCCACGCCGCCGTCGTCGCCGTAGTTGGCGACCACGTGCTGGATCGGCTCGGAGCCGTCGGCCGGCGTGAACGTGATGGTCAGCTCGCCGGCGCCGGGCACCTTGAAGTTGGTGGCCTTGTACTGGTCGCCGTGCGCGTGACGGCCGATGATGATCGGCTTGGTCCAGCCCGGCACCAGCCGCGGGATGTTGGAGATGATGATCGGCTCGCGGAACACCACGCCGCCGAGGATGTTGCGGATCGTGCCGTTGGGCGAGACCCACATCTTCTTCAGGCCGAACTCCTCGACCCGCGCCTCGTCGGGCGTGATGGTGGCGCACTTGACGCCGACGCCGTGCTCCTTGATGGCGTTGGCGGCGTCGATGGTGACCTGGTCGTCGGTGGCGTCGCGGTGTTCGATGCCGAGGTCGAAGTAGCGCAGGTCGATGTCGAGGTACGGATGGATCAGGCGATCCTTGATGAACGACCAGATGATCCGCGTCATCTCGTCGCCGTCGAGCTCGACGACGGGCCCGGCTACCTTGATCTTCGCCATGTTGTCAGCAACTCCCGGATGAGAATGTTTGTCTCGACGTCAAGATAACAGACGGTCAGACGAGGCCCAGCGCCGCCACCGCGTCGCGCTCCTCCGTCAGCTCCCGCACCGAGGCGTCGATGCGCTCGCGGGAGAAGTCGCTGACCTCCAGCCCCTGGACGATCTCCCAGGCGCCGCCGCGCGAGACCACCGGGAACGACGAGATCAGGCCCTCGGGCACGCCGTACGAGCCGTCGGAGACGATGGCCGCCGACGTCCAGTCGCCCTCGGGGGTGCCGTTGACCCAGTCGTGGACATGGTCGATGGCCGCGTTGGCCGCCGACGCCGCCGACGACGCGCCGCGCGCCTCGATGATCGCGGCGCCGCGCTTGGCCACCGTCGGGATGAAGTCCCCGGTCAGCCACGCCTCGTCGACCAGCTCCGACGCCGGCTTCCCGGCGACCTCGGCGTGGAAGATGTCGGGGTACTGGGTGGCCGAGTGGTTGCCCCAGATGGTCAGCTTCGCGATGTCGGCGACGCCGACGCCCAGCTTCGCCGACAGCTGCGACAGCGCGCGGTTGTGGTCGAGGCGGGTCATCGCGGTGAAGCGGTCGGCCGGGACGTCCGGCGCGTGCGACTGCGCGATCAGCGCGTTGGTGTTGGCCGGGTTGCCGACCACCAGCACCCGGACGTCGTCGGCGGCGCCGGCGTTGATCGCCTCGCCCTGCGGCTTGAAGATGCCGCCGTTGGCCTCGAGGAGGTCGCCGCGCTCCATGCCCTTCGTCCGCGGCCGCGCCCCCACCAGCAGGGCGACGTTGACGCCGTCGAACGCCTGGCGCGGGTCGTCGTAGATGTCGATGCCGGACAGCAGCGGGAACGCGCAGTCGTCCAGCTCCATGGCGGTGCCCTCGGCCGCCTTCACCGCCGGCGGGATCTCCAGCAGCTTCAGCCGCACCGGGGTGTCGGCGCCCAGCAACTGCCCGGACGCCACCCGGAACAGCAGGGCGTAGCCGATCTGACCGGCCGCGCCGGTGACGGTGACGTTGACGGGCTGGGACATGGTGATTCTCTCCTCGATGAGCTGCGACGGAACGACGGTGTCAGGACGGGGGCGGGACGATGAGCGACGCGATCAGGGTCCCCGCCCCCAGGAACCCCAGCGTCAGCAGGTCGATGGCGCGCGAGCGCACCTTGAGCAGGCCGGCGACGCCGCTGGGCAGCACGGCCCGCAGGACGGCCGCCAGGCACACGCCGCCGGCGATGATGAACGTGCCGCGGCGGAAGTGGTTGTCGACCACGATGAACGTGCCGATGGCGACGACCGTCAGCACCAGCAGCAGCGGCCACTGCCGGAACACCGCGCGCAGCCAGCTCGCGGGCATGAGCCGCCGCTCGGCGGCCTGGGCCCAACGGCTGCTGGCCGCCGCGCGATGCGTACCGGAGCGCGTGTTCACCGCTTCGAGATCTCCACCCACTGCTGGTCGTGCGGCCCGGTGTAGTCGCTGTCGGGCCGGATGAGGCGATTGTCCTCGTGCTGCTCGATGACGTGCGCCGTCCAGCCGCTCATCCGCGAGATCGCGAAGACCGGCGTGAACAGGTCGGTCGGGATGCCCAGCGCGTGGTAGACGCTGGCGGCGAAGAAGTCGACGTTCGGGAACAGGCCCTTCTCGTCGAGCACCGTCTGCTCCATGCGGCGGGAGAACTCGTAGTAGCGGCGGTTGCCGGTGAGGTCGGCCAGCTCCTCGCTCATCTTGCGCAGGTGCGTGGCGCGCGGGTCCTCGGTCTTGTAGACCCGGTGGCCGAACCCCATGATCTTGCGGCCGGCGCCCAGCTCGTCGCGCACGAACCGGTCGACGGCGTCCTCGTCGCCGTCGATGGACGTCAGCGTCTTCATGACCGCCTCATTGGCGCCGCCGTGCAGCGGGCCGCGCAGCGCGCCCATGGCGCCGGTGATGGCCGAGTGCATGTCGGAGAGCGTGGCGGCGATGACCCGCGCGGTGAACGTCGACGCGTTCATCGTGTGGTCGGCGTGCAGCACCAGGCACTCGTCGAAGATCTCCGCGGCCCGCGGCGCCGGCCGCTCACCGGTGATCTGCAGCAGGAAGTTGCCGGCGATGCCCAGCTCGGGGTCGGCGTCGGGCACCTCGCGCCCGGACCGCTGCGCCTCGTACGACGCCACCAGCACCGGCAGCTGCGCGACCAGCCGGGTCGCCTTGCGGCGGTCGGCCTCGATGGACGCGTCCTCGGCGTCGGGGTCGTCGATGGCCAGCGACGACACCAGCGTGCGCAGCGCCTCCATCGGCGTGCCGCTGCCGACGACGTACGGGAGCAGCGTGGCCGACACCGAGCCGTACCGGCGGCCGTCGGCCAGCTCGGCCGTCAGCCCGTCGAGCTCGGCCTGCGTGGGTAGCGTGCCCCGCTGCAGCAGGTGGACGCACTCCTCGAAGGTGATGCGCCCGGCGATGTCGTGGATGTCGTAGCCCCGGTACCAGAGCCGACCCTCTCGCCCGTCGATGTCGGAGATCGACGTGGACGCGGCCACGACGTCGGCGAGGCCGCGCGGAGACTTCTCGGCCATGTAATGAGTCCTCCTCAAGGGGAAGAACGAACCGGCGCCGATGCCGCCGGTCCGCTCGCCGGGCGTGGTCCGGCCTACGCGGGGACGGCGGCCTCGGCCGCCTCCACGACGTTGGCCAACAGCATTGCACGAGTCATGGGGCCGATGCCGCCGGGCATCGGCGCGAGATAGCCGGCCACCTCGCGCACCTCGGGCGCGACGTCGCCGGTGTAGCGGCCCTTGCCGTCAGGACCGACGACGCGGGTGATGCCGACGTCGAGGACGGCCGCCCCCGGCTTGACCATGTCGGCGGTGAGCAGCCCCGGCACACCGGCCGCGGCGATGACGATGTCGGCGCGCCGCACGGTGGCGGCGAGGTCGCGGGTGCCGGTGTGGCAGACGGTGACGGTGGCGTTCTCGGTACGCCTGGTGAAGAGCAGCCCCATGGGCCGGCCCGCGGTGACGCCGCGCCCGACGACCACCAGCTCGGCGCCGTCGATGGGGACGTCGTAGCGGCGCAGCAACTCGAGGCAGCCGCGCGGGGTGCAGGGCAGCGGCGCCGGCTGCATGAGCACCAGCTTGCCGAGGTTCTGCGGGTGCAGCCCGTCGGCGTCCTTGGCGGGGTCGATGGCCGACAGCACCCGCTCCTCGTCCAGGCCCTTCGGCAGCGGCAGCTGCACGATGAAGCCGTGACAGGCGGGGTCGTCGTTGAGCTGGGCGACGGCCGCCTCGACCTCGGCCTGGGTGGCCGTGGCGGGCAGCTCGACCTGCATGGACTCGATGCCGACCTCGGCGCAGTCGCGATGCTTGCCGGCGACGTACGCATGGCTGCCGGGGTCGTCGCCGACCAGGACCGTGCCCAGCCCCGGGACGATGCCCCGCTCGCCCAGGGCCTTGACCCGGGCGGTGAGCTCGGAACGGATGGTGGCCGCCGTGTTCTTGCCGTCGAGAATCTTCGCGCTCACGTATCTGATTCTCGCATGGTCCGAACCGGCGGCCGACCGGTGCTCAGCCGCTCTTGCGGCGGAACATCCGCTGGGTCTTCGCCGCGTCCTCGTGGGACGGGCCGGTGCCGGACGCTTGGTCGTCCGGGTGCTCGTGATCGGCGGACTTCTTGCGCTCCAAGGCCTCGCGCATCTTGGCCTTGAGATCGTCGTTACCGCCGGACTTCTTGGCTGCCATGGTCGTCACCCTACCCTCAGCGTCGGGGCGGGCATCGAGGTTCGCCGCGCCGCTCAGCCCGCGGCGGACGGCCGCAGCGCCGAATGCGGCACCCACCCGGCCCGGCCTGCGGCGTTGACGCACCAGCTCCAGCCCGACTCGGGGTCGTCGGCCGTCACGGTCAGCCGCTCGCCCGCGCTCACCGGCAGCTCCTGGGTGTCGTAGCCGTGCACGACGACGGCGCGCGGCCGCTCGTCGTTCAGGTGCCGCTCGGGCACCCAGCCGGACCCGGACGTCGTCGTGACGAACACGAACGCCGGCCAGGTGGTATCGCGCTCGCCCACCTCGACCGTCTCGCCGGGCTCGATCCGGATCGCCGCGCGCTCCGGGATCTCGTGGCCGGCGGCCGCGACGATCGGATCGTCCGGCGCCATCAGTGGAAGAAGTGCCGGGTGCCGGTGAAGTACATGGTCACGCCGGCCGCACGGGCGGCCGCCACGACCTCCTCGTCACGCACCGAGCCGCCCGGCTGGACGATGGCGCGGACGCCGGCCTCGGTGAGCACCTGCAGGCCGTCGGCGAAGGGGAAGAACGCGTCGGAGGCGCCGACGGAGCCGGCGGCGCGGTCGCCGGCGCGGGTCACCGCGAGCCGGGCGGAGTCGACGCGGTTGACCTGGCCCATGCCGACGCCGACGGCGGCGCCACCGCTGGCCAGCAGGATCGCGTTGCTCTTGACCGAGCGCACCGCCCGCCAGGCGAACGCGAGGTCCGCCAGCGTCGCTTCGTCGACCGGCGAACCCGCGGCCAGCGTCCACGTCGCGGGGTCGTCGCCGGGTGCGTCGACGCGGTCGGCCTGCTGCATGAGCAGGCCGCCGGAGATCGCCCGGGTCTCGACCGGCGCGGCAGGCGCCGCCGCGACCCGCAGCAGCCGCACGTTCTTCTTCTGCGTCAGCAGGTCCAGCGCACCGGGCTCGAAGTCGGGCGCGACGACGACCTCGGTGAAGATGGTCGCGATCAGCTCCGCGGCCTCGGCCGTCACCGGCCGGTTCGCCGCGATGACACCGCCGTACGCCGACACCGGGTCGGTCGCGTTGGCCTTGCGGTGCGCGTCGGCGATGTCGGCGCCGACGGCGATGCCGCACGGGTTGGCGTGCTTGATGATCGCGACGGCCGGCTCGGCGAAGTCGTGCGCGGACCGCCAGGCGGCGTCGGCGTCGACGTAGTTGTTGTACGACATCTCCTTGCCGTGCAGCTGCTCCGCACCGGCCAGCCCGGGCGCCCCGAAGCCGCTGCGGTACAGCGCCGCGGCCTGGTGCGGGTTCTCGCCGTAGCGCAGCACGGCCTCGCGCTCCCACGTCCCGCCGATCCACTCCGGGAACACGGTGCCGTCGGCGGGCGGCGCGACGACGCTGCCCAGCCAGGACGCCACGTGCACGTCGTAGGTGGCGGTGTGGGTGAACGCCTGCAGCGCCAGCCGCTGCCGCTCGGCCAGCGTGAACCCGCCGGCCTCGACGGCGGCCAGCACCTCGCCGTAGCGGGCGGGGTCGACGACGACGGCGACGTTCGCGTGGTTCTTGGCCGCGCCGCGGACCATCGACGGGCCGCCGATGTCGATCTGCTCGATCACCTCGTCCGGGCCGGCGCCCGACGCGACCGTCTGCGCGAACGGGTACAGGTTGCTGACCAGCAGCTGGAACGGCTCGATGCCGAGCTCGTCGAGCTGCGTGCGGTGGCTCTCCAGGCGGACGTCGGCGAGCAGGCCGGCGTGCACGTTGGGGTGCAGCGTCTTGACCCGGCCGTCGAGGCACTCGGGGAACCCGGTCAGCTCCTCGACGGCGGTCACCGGCACGCCCGCGGCGGCGATGCGGGCCGCCGTCGATCCCGTGGAGACGATCGCGACGCCGGCCGCGTGCAGGCCGGTGGCCAGCTCCTCCAGCCCCGTCTTGTCGTAGACGCTGATCAGCGCGCGCCGGATCGGCGTACGTGCCTCGCTCACGGGATGGTGACCTTTCTCTCGGTGATGGTCCAGCCCTCGCGGGCCAGCCGGCCGACCCAGTCGACCAGCTGGACGCGCTCGGCGACCTTGATGCGCTCGGTGAGGGTGTCCTCGGTGTCGTCGTCGTGCACCGGGACGGCGACCTGCGCGACGATCGGGCCGGTGTCGACCCCTTCGTCGACGAAGAACAGGGTGGCGCCGGTGATCCTGACGCCGTACGCGAGCGCGTCGCGGGGGCCGTGGATGCCCGGGAACGACGGCAGCAGCGCGTTGTGGGTGTTGAGGTAGCGGTCGCCGAACCGGCTCAGGAAGGCCGGGCCGACCAGCTTGAGGAAGCCCGCCGACACGATGAGGTCGGGTGCGTGCTCGGCGGTCCGCTCGGCCAGCGCGCGGTCCCAGTCGGCGCGCTCGGGATGGTCCTTCACCCGCTCGACGAACGTCGGCACGCCGGCCTCGGCGGCGAGGTCGAGCGCGCGGATACCGTCACGGTCGGCGCCGACGGCCACCACCGTCGCACCGTAGGAGGGGTCGGCGCACGCGTCGAGCAGGGCGGCGAGGTTGCTGCCGGTACCCGAGACCAGCACCACGATCCGGCAGGTCACCCGGCGACAATACCTGGACCTACTGTTCGGGCGGCGGAGGTGGTGGGTCCTCTTCTCTGACGGAGACCGGCTCACCCTCCGCTGTGTCTACTGCCCGGTCCGCCGGGTCGGCGTCCGCCGCATGCGCCGCACCGTCCCGCGTGCGCTCCGTGTCGTCCGCCTCGTTCCCGTCCGCCTCGTCCGCCGCGTCGGCCGGGCGGCGGCGGAACCGCAGCACCAGCACGACCACGAGGGCGGGCACCGTGACGAGGCCGAACGTCGCCGCCGCGACCTCCCACGGCACCGGGCCGAGGGCCGTCAGCCGCTCCGCACCGGCCGATCCGCCGGACAGCAGCGCCAGCACGGCCATCGCGACCGCCGCGATCGCGCCGGCCCCGGCCGCCACGCCGAGCGCCGGCCCCAGCGCCACGCCGTCGCCGTCCCCGTCGCCGTCCTCGCCGACGTCGCCGTCGGCCTCGGAGCCGAGACCGAGGTCCGGGACCCGGCCGAGCCGCCGGTGCACCATCAGCCCGGCCAGCAGGCCCGCGAGCACCGGACCGGCCACGACCAGCCAGGTGAGCGAGCCGGGCAGGTCCGTCGGCAGCGCGCCGAACACCGGGACCGCGGGCACCAGGCCGAGCGTGACCCCGTCCGGCGCCACCGAGGTCGCCGTGCCGACCGCGAAGCCGGGTCCGAGCGCGAACGCCGCGGACCACACCACCAGGTTCGGCACCAGCAGCGCGCAGCCCACGATCAGCAGCGTCGCGCCGAGCGGGCCGGCGTCCAGGGCGGTGGCGAGGTCCCCGATCCGGCCGGTGTGCGCGACGAGGCTGACCCCCATCAGCGCCGCGCCCACACCGACCAGCCCCGCCACCGCCACGCCCGCGCCGGCCAGTGCCGCGCGCATCAGAGGTGGCACCCGCCACCACCAGTCGGCCAGCAGTCCGGATTCGTGCGCCACCCCGGTCGCCACGGCGGCGCCGGACCACAGCGCCGCCCACAGCACGGCCTCGAACGGGTCGCCCGCGACGTCGTGGCTGGTCGACAGCGCCGCGACGATCCCGGCGCCGACGATGTACGTCACCACGGCCGGCACGACGACGGCGACCGCGCCGCGCGTCGTCGCCACCCCGGCCGAGTGCGCCGCCCACCGGGCGGACCGGTGCAGCAGCAGCACGAACAGCAGCGTGAGGCCGAGCGGGGCCAGCGTGAACGACCCTCCGCCGACGTCGAGGCCGGCGTGGTGCGCGGTCAGCCAGGCCTGGGAGGCGAACCGCAGCGGGTCGCCGAGCGGGCCTACCGCGCCCTCGGCGATCCACA
Organism: Jiangella sp. DSM 45060; assembly: GCF_900105175.1. Classification (NCBI taxonomy): domain Bacteria; kingdom Bacillati; phylum Actinomycetota; class Actinomycetes; order Jiangellales; family Jiangellaceae; genus Jiangella; species Jiangella sp. DSM 45060. The sequence goes on from NZ_LT629771.1 coordinate 5,599,176, forward strand.
CCGCCACGCCCGGCAGCACGCACAGAGCGAACCCGGCCAGCAGCGCCCAGGCCGTCGCGACGATGGCCGCCAGCCACGGGACCCGCGACCCCCACGCCGGCTCATCGCGCCGGAGCAGCGGTCGGGTCAGCAGGTCGGCCACGTTCCCATCGTCACCGCAAAGGGCGCGCGAATCGGCGGCACCACGCCGGTCATGCCCTGATCAGCTGCTATTTCGATGATCGGAATACGAGGAAACGCGCCCGATCACCGAATAAGTCGTGCAACCGTGGTGCGCACTCACGAGTCCTCCTGGGTGTAAGCGGAGAACGATGGGCACAGGGGAGGTTCCGGCATGCGCGAGCCCGCGGACTTCGACGCGTTCTACGACGCCACGAGCCGGCGCGTGCTGCACCAGCTCTACGCGCTGACCGGAGACCTCGGCCGGGCCCGCGACTGCACCCAGGAGGCGTACGCGCGGGCCTGGCGCCACTGGCCCGCCGTCACCGCCGCGACCAGCCCGGAAGCCTGGGTCCGCGGCACCGCCTGGCGACTGGCGTCGGGACGGTGGCGGCGCGGCGGGCGGCGGGCGACTGCGCCACCCGGCACCGCGTCCGCGGACGTCGTCGCGGCGCTGCTCCGGCTGCCGGAGAAACAGCGTTACGCGATCGTCGTCCGGTACCTCGCCGGTGCGGCCGTCGCCGACATCGCGGCCGAGACCGGAACGTCCGTCGCGACCGTCGAGAACCGTCTCGCGAAGGCGCATGCCACCCTGACTCGCATTCTCCCCGGCGACATCGCCGCTCTCACCGGAGGCCACCGTGTCTGACAGCCTCGACGACAGCCTTTCCCGGCGCTTGTCGTCGCTCGAATCGGACCTTGGGGGCGTATCGCTGCCCGGTCCGGCCGCCGCCCGGCGCCGTGCCGCGCAGCGGACCCGCAACCAGGTCACCGGCGGTGTGCTGGCCGGGGTGGCGGCGGTGGCGCTGGGCGTGTTCGCGGTCAGCCCGCCCGACTTCGTCGCGTCCCCGGACCCGGCCGGCACCCCCACCGACTCCTCCACCCCGACGACCACCCCCACGACGCCGTCCCCGGAGCCGACCACCCCGCCGCCGACGACGCCGCCCACCTCCGACCCCACCAGCGACGAGAGCCCCGGCGGCGACGGCGAGGACGGCGGCGGGTCCGGCTCGCTGGTCGTGCCACCCGGCGCGCTGATCGGCATCGACTTCCTGCTCGACCCGAACCCGGCCGACCTGGACTGGGCCGAGGTCCCGGCCGACGGCACCTGGCTGCCCTGTGTCCCGGACTTCGCCGACACCGCGGCCGCGGTCTCCTACGAGACCAGCGTCCAGTCACGCTTCGACCACCGGGTGGAGCCGGCCGGAACCGGCGCCGAGGCCCGGCTTCAGCAGCTGCGCGACGAGATCACCGCCTGTGCCCAGAGCGGTGACGACTACTTCCTGTCCGACGTCTGGCGGCTCACCGGGGTCGGCGACGAGGGCTACCTCATGGTCTGGCACGGCCCGCCGCGCACCGAGGAGTCCGCCACCTACGTGTCGGCCAGCGTCGTCCGGGCCGGCGGCTTCATCAGCGCCGCCTTCCGCGGCTGGGATGGTCAGGAGTACATCGGCCCGCCGGGCGCGGAGGACGCCATCGAGGCGGTGTCCGTACTCTGCGCCGTGTCGGACGTGGACTGCCCAGGGACGCCGGAGCGGGAACGGCTGTACCCCGAGCCCGTCGGTGACGTCGACGGCTGGCTCACCATCGACGACCTCGCCGAGGCCGGACTCACCGCGCTCACCGACGGCAGCGAGGTCATGGACAGCGGCGACGCCGGCGGCAGCACCGACTACGGTTTCGTCGGCCTGCCGCGCGACCCGTTCGCCGACGGCGCCGCCACCCTCGAGCAGCGCACCTACGGCGACCCGCTGGACGTGGGCGGCCAGCTCGCGAACCAGCTGCGGGCCACCTTCCCCGACGCCGCTGCGGCCCGGGCCCACTACGACGCGCTGGCGGCCGCCGCCGAGCAGCCCACCCAGCCCGGCGACGTCGTCGAGAACACCGGAACGGTCAGCGGCGACGGCTACGACGGCACCAGCTGGCAACTGACGAACACCGAGTACGGGACGTCCTGGCTGTACGGCGCCGCGGTCAGCGGCAACGTCGTCACGGCCGTCTACTACGGGCTCATCGACGACGAGCTCACGCCCGACCAGATGCGGCAGCTGATCGACCTCGCCGCGCAGCGGATCGGGGGGTGACGAGATGGCCGCCGACACCACCGACTTCGACGAGTTCTACAACGCCACCCACCGCCGCGTCCTGCACCAGATGTACGCGATGACGGGCAACCTCGCCGACGCGCAGGAATGCACCCAGGAGGCGTACGCCCGGGCCTGGCAGCGGTGGAAGACGGTCAGCCAGGCCAGCAGTCCGGAGGCCTGGATCCGCACGGTCGCCTGGCGCATCGCCGCCAGCCGCTGGCGCAAGGCGAAGAACGGCGTCACGGCGCTGGTCAAGCACGGCGTGCCCGACCACTCGCCGTCGCCGGACCCCGACCACGTCGCGCTGGTCACGGCGCTCAAGCAGATCCCGGAGAGCCAGCGGCAGGCGATCGTCCTGCACCACCTGGTCGGGATGAGCGTCGACGACATCGCGACCGAGACGGGGACGCCGTCGGGGACGATCAAGGCCCGCCTGTCGCGGGGGCGGGCGGCGCTGGCGCACCTGCTCACCGACACCGGCGACGCCGCGGGACTACCGGCGGGAGGTGAGGCGTCGTGACGGCAGACCCGGACGACGACCTGGGCCGCCGGCTCGCGGGCCTGTCCGCCGACCTCGAGGGCGTCTCGCTGCCGGGACCGTCGGCGGCCCGCCGCCGCGGCGCGCGGCGCACCCGGCACCAGGTCACCGGCGGTGTGCTGGCCGGCGTGGCCGCGGTCGCGGCCGGCGTGCTCGTCATCGACCCCGCCGGCCTCGGCACGTCGCCCGAACCGGCGCCTCCGGCCAGCCTGTCGACGCTGACCACGGAGGCGCCGACGACGGCGGCGGCCGGGCTGGGCGACGCGCTGCTCACGGCCGGCGACGTCGCCGCCGCCACGCAGACGGACGGGTGGGAGCGGCAGGACGAGCGGCTGGCCGGGCTCTCCTGCGACCCGGGCGACGAGCTGCCCCGCATCAGCGCGATCACCGAGCGCTCCGACGTCACCTACGCGGCGCCCGACGGCCTCGCGGTGCGCCAGGACCTCGCCCGGTTCGGCGCCGAGGTGTCACTCGACGGCCTCTGGACCGAGCTGCGGACCTGCCTGCCCGACCGCGGCTCCGACGACCTGCCGGTGGTCACCGACGAGTACGCGCTCGACGGCGTCGGCGACGAGGGCCTGATGGTCCGCTACTACGTGGACCCGTCAGCGCCCGGCTCCGAGGCGGTGACGATCGCGCTGGTCCGCTACCAGGACCTCGTCAGCGTCACGGCCCGCGCCGAGCCGCAGGAGAACACCGCCGGCGGCGAGATCGACACCGCCTTGCCGGTCGCCGCGGCGGAACGGATGTGCTCCACCGTGTTCGGCACGTCCTGCGTGGGCGACCCGGCCCTGGCCGACCTCGCCGGCACCGGCGTCGGCGCCGGCCCGGGTCCCGGCGCGAGCGACGAGCCCACGGAGGCGCCGACCGGCGATCCCACCGACGACGCGCCCAGCGATTCGCCCACCGGCGACCCGACGACGCCGGAGTACGGGCCGCACGAGCTCGCCGACGACCCGTTCCTCACCGAGGCCGACGTCGCCGAGGTCGGCACCGCCGCCGGGTTCGTCCGGCGGCCGGAGATGGACATCGACGCCGCCGCGGCGCCGTGCCTGCAGGACCCGATGGACTACGGCGCCGTCACCGTCGCCGCGCTCGGCTACAACCACGACCTCGACGCGTCGCTCTACGAGTGGGTGGGGCTGATGCCCGACGCCGACGCGGCGTTCCGGGCGGTCGCCGCGCACACGTCGCTGCCGGATCAGTGCGGCGAGGTCGGGGACCGCGTGCAGACGGTGGGCGTGCCGGTCGCCGTCGACGTCGCCGGCGCCGACGACGCCGTCGTCTGGGCCGTCCGCAACGACCCGGGCCCGGACGACCAGGGCTCGGAGTGGACGACCGCCAACGTCGGCATCGCCCGGGCGGGCAACATCGTCGTCGCGGTCGGGTTCAGCGGCATGGGCGACCCGTCAGGCGGCGACTGGCCGGGCGTCGCGGAGGGGCTGCTGACCAGTGCGCTGGAGCGGGCGGTGGGCTGAGGTCGTCGTACGCTGCGGAGCATGGAGCGCACCGACGCCGAGGCCCTCGACCGCGACGACCCGCTGGCGCGGCTGCGCGACCGGTTCGACCTGCCGGACGGGCTGATCTACCTCGACGGCAACTCGCTCGGCCCACTGCCCCGCGGCGTGGCCGAGCGGGTCGGCCGGCTGGTCGGCGCCGAGTGGCGCGACGACCTCATCACGTCGTGGAACGCGCACGGCTGGTACGACCTCCCGGCGACCGTCGGCGCGAAGCTGGAGCGGCTGCTCGGCGCCGAGCCCGGCACCGTCACCGTCGGCGACTCCACCAGCGTGCAGCTGTTCAAGCTGCTGGTGGCGGGCGCGCGGCTGCGGCCGGAGCGCCGGGTCGTCGTCACCGAGCCGGGCAACTTCCCCACCGACTCCTACGTCATCGACGGCGTCGCGCGGCTGCTCGGCCTGTCGGTGCGGTGGTGGTCCGCCGCGGAGGAACCGCTCGACGCCGTGCTCGACGACGACGTCGCCGTGGTCTCGCTCTGCCACGTCGACTACCGGCTGGGACGCATGCACGACGGCGCCGCCGTCACCCGGGCGGTACACGACGCCGGCGCCGTCGTGCTCTGGGACCTCTGCCACTCGGCCGGCGCCGTCGCCGTCGACCTCGCCGGGTGGACCGCCGACCTCGCCGTGGGCTGCGGCTACAAGTACCTCAACGGCGGGCCCGGCGCGCCCGCGTTCGGCTACGTCGCGCCGCGCTGGCTGGGCGTCGTCGAGCAGCCGATCACCGGCTGGTTCGGGCACGCGACGCCGTTCGCGCTGGAGCGCGACTACCGGCCGGCCGACGGCGTGCGGCGGCTGCTCAGCGGCACGACGCCGGTCATCGGGACCGCGGTCCTCGCCACCGCGCTGGACGCGTTCGACGGCGTCGCGATGGCGGACGTGCGGCGCAAGTCGCTGGCGCTCACCGACCTGTTCCTGACGCTGGCGTCCGACCGGCTGGCGTCGTTCGGCGTCGAGGCCGAGGTGCCGCGCGACCACGCCGCCCGCGGCTCGCAGCTGTGCCTGCGGCTGCCCGAGGCGTACGGGTTCGTGCAGGCGCTGATCGCCCGCCGCGTCGTCGGCGACTTCCGCGAGCCCGACCTCGCCCGCTTCGGCGTCGCGCCGCTCTACACCCGGTTCGCCGACGTGTACGACGCGGTCGAGCACATGGCCGCCGTCCTGGCCGCCGGCGAGCACCGCCGCCCCGAGAACGTCGCCCGCGCCGCCGTGACCTGAGCGGCAGCGCGCCTTTGCAATGAGCACTGATACGCATCGCCCGCGGCTGATGCGTATCGGTGCTCATTGCAAAGCGGCCCGCACACCCGCCGGCCGCCCCGGCTCAGCGGGCGCGGTCGTACGTCGCGATGATCACGCCGGTCGTCGTCGGCACGGACTTCACCAGCTCGAACGGCGCCAGCTGGGCGCCGTCGCGGAAGAGGCGGGCGCCGTCGCCGAGGACGAGGGGGTGGATGGACAGCACGAACCGGTCGACGAGGTCGAGGCGGAGCAGCGTCTGCACCAGCTCGCCGCTGCCCAGCACACCGATGTCGCGCGGCTCGCGCTCCTTGACGGCGGCCAGCTCGCCGCCGCGCACGAGGACGGAGTTCTCCCAGGTCAGCGGCTCGGTCAGGGTGCTGGACACGACGTACTTGGTGGCGGCGTTCAGCACCGGCGTGAACGGGTTGCCGTCGGTCTGCTTCGGCCAGAACCCCTCGAACTGCCGGTACGTGACGCGGCCGAACAGCAGCGGACCGCCCTGCTCGCCCTGCGCCATCCCCTCGCTCATCTCCCGCATCGCGACCTCGTCGGAGTAGGGCGCGGCCCAGCCGCCGTGGGCGAAGCCGCCGCGGGTGTCCTCCTGCGGCCCGGCCGGCGCCTGCATGACGCCGTCCAGGCTGACGTTCTCGATGACGATGATCCGGCCCATGATGCGCCTCCTGAACTAAACCGTGTAGTAAAGTCTAGGCACATGAGCCGGACGGCGCGCAAGCACCAGGCGATCCTCGACGCGGCCGCGCAGGTGTTCCTGACACACGGATACGCGGGCACCACCATCGACCAGATCGCGGCCACCGCCGCCGTGTCGAAGCCGACCGTCTACGCGCACTTCGGCGACAAGCAGGCGTTGTTCACCGAGATGGTGACGCGCACCGTCGACGAGGCGGCCGAGCCGGTGCACGCCGAGGTCGCCGCCCTGCGCGACACCGGCGACGTCGCGGCCGACCTGCGCGACCTCGCCCGCCGGCAGCTGACCATGGTCATGCGGCCGCGGCTGCTGCAACTGCGCCGACTGGTCATCGGCGAGGCCGGCCGCTTCCCCGAGCTGGGCCAGCTGTTCGCCGAGCGTGGCCCGGCGCGCACCGTGGCCGACCTCGCGGCGGCGTTCCGCGGGCTCACCGAGCGCGGCCTGCTCGCCACCCCCGACGCCGAGCTCGCGGCGGCGCACTTCAACTGGCTGGTGATGTCGGTGCCGCTGAACCGCGCCATGCTCACCGGCGACGACGCTCCCCCGCCGGCCGCGGAGCTCGAGCGCTACGCCGACGAGGGCGTGCGGGTCTTCCTGGCCGCCTACGGCGTCCGGCCGCCGTGACTGGAGGCATGGGCACGCGCCGGCCGGGTAGAGAACAAGAAGAAGGAAGCGTCAGACGTCGACGCCCTGCTCCTGCAGCCAGGAGCGGGGGTTCACCGGGTCGCCGCCGCCGGGGTGGACCTCGAGGTGCAGGTGCGGCCCGGTGGAGTTGCCCGTGGAGCCGACCCGGCCGATGACCTCGCCGGGTGCGACCTCGCCGGAGCGCAGGACGAAGCGGGAGAGGTGGCAGTACCAGGTCTCGGTGCCGTCCCAGTGGCGCACGACGATCTTGTTGCCGTACGGGCCGTCGTAGCCGGCGAAGATGATCTCGCCCGACGAGACGCTCCTGACCTCGGTGCCGGTCGGGGCGGCGAAGTCGAGGCCGGTGTGGCGGTTGGACCACATGGACCCACCGGCGCCGAAGCCGGCGGTGATGCGGTAGTTGTCGACCGGGAGCAGCCAGCGCTTGGCTTCGCGCTCGGCGCGGGCGGCCTCTTCGGCGGCCTCGATGCGCTGCTGCTCGGCGATGCGGGTGTGCGCTTCCTGCGCGACCTCGCCGGTCTCGGCCGCGAGCGACTGCTCCGCGGCGACCAGAGTGTCGAGTGCGCCGGCCTCGGCCGGGTGACCCGCCTCCTGGGGGCGCTGCGCGATGGCGTTGAGTCCGTCCGAGCTGTCGGTCGAGCCGACCGCGTGAGGCATGGCCAGCGCGCCGGAAGCCGCTGCTGCTACCGCTACGGAGCCCACCACCGACGGGACACTGACGTGCCTGCGGCGGCTACGGTGACGCCCGCTGCCGGAGCGTTGCGACACGCCAGGACCTTTCGCCGGGGACAAGGACTCGGAGGACATTAACCGCCCCCTAGGGGTCCTGCCAAACGCCTCCTCCCCAGCGTTTTGCCACGTGATCACGGACTGTGACGCCGGAAGCAACGCTGCGTGGCCCGTAATCGGGTCGTGACCTCGGTGGACGGAGAAACCTTGATCACCCTTGCGGGCGCAAGGTTCGTGACGCTCTGTGACATGTGATCTGCGTCACATTGGGCAACCGTCATCCACCCTGATGAGTGCGCCTCGACCGAACGGACGGTGGGCGCCTCGGCTGCAGGTACTGTCGACAACAGCCGTCGGATCAGTGTTGTTCCTGGAGGTAGTCATGGCGGACGGACGTCCCCTGCGTGTCGTGGTCGCGAAGCCCGGTCTCGACGGGCACGATCGCGGCGCCAAGGTGGTGGCGCGTGCGCTGCGTGATGCCGGTGTCGAGGTCGTCTACACCGGGTTGCACCAGACGCCCGAGCAGATCGTCGAGGCGGCCATCCAGGAGGACGCCGACGCCGTCGGGCTGTCCATCCTGTCCGGCGCGCACATGACGCTGTTCAAGCGGGTGCTCGAACTGCTGGCCGAGCGCGACGCCGGCGACATCGTGGTGTTCGGCGGGGGCATCATCCCCGACGCCGACATCCCGCTGCTGACAGAGCTGGGCGTCGCCCGCGTGTTCACCCCGGGCGCCTCGACCCAGGAGATCATCGAGTGGGTCGACACTCTGCGTGACCGCGCGCAGGCCTCCTGACCAGAAAGTCGCGTGAAAATCCTTTCCGCCGATAGCACTGGTATGCCCTGACTCGGTAAGGTCTGCCGGAAATTCACCGAGTTGCGGCCCGCCGCTCGATGACGGGTCGTCCGTCCTCGATGGGGTGAACTCCGTGCTGAATCGACGTGATCACGCGCGCATCGCCGCACTCACCGCCACCGCCCTGTTCGGCAGCGGCCTGCTGGTCGTCCCGGCGGCCGCCGCCGTCGAACCGGACGACCTCACCCGTCCCGGCGAGTCGGTGCTGGTCGACACCGGCCGGCAGGCCATCGCGCCAGGGATGGAACTGACGACGTTCTCGCGGCTGGAGGACGGCGGGTGGAACGCCGGCAGCGTCCTCGAAGTGGACCTCGACGCCGGCGTCACCCTGGACTACCAGTACTCCGGCGAGGTGACGACGACCGCCACGGTCCGGTCGCTGGCCGAGGCGAGCGGCGCGACCGCCGCGATCAACGGCGACTTCTACGACATCAACAACTCCAACGCGCCGCTCGGCGCCGGCGTGAGCCGCGACGAGGGCGTGGTCACCGGCCCGACCGCCGGCCACGAGAACGCGCTCGCCGTGTCCAGCAGCGGCGCCGCGGCGCTCGCCCAGGTCTTCCTGGAGGGCACCGCGGTCACCGGCGACGGCGTCAGCCTGCGGCTCGCGGGCGTGAACACCTTCGCCCTGCCCGCTGACGGCGTCGGCGTCTTCACGTCGCAGTGGGGCGCCTACACCCGGGCCGACACCGTCGGCGCCGCCACGAACCGGGCCGAGGTCACGGTCGTCGACGGCGTGGTGACGGCGGTCGGCACGACGCTGGGCGCCGGGCCGATCGCGCCGGGCACCGTCGTGCTGGTCGGCCGCGACGCCGGCGCCACGTCGCTGCTCGCGCTGGCGCCGGGCGACACCGTCGACGTCTCGTACGCGCCGCGCTCGGACCTCGAGGACGTCGTCGTCGCGGTCGGCGGCAACCACCTGCTGGTCGAGGACGGCGTACAGCGCACGTTCACCGACACCGAGCCGGCCGCGCGCACGGCCATCGGGCTGTCCGAGGACGGCCGCACCATGTATCTGGTGTCCCTCGACGGCAAGCAGGCCCACTCGCGCGGCATGACGCTGACCGAGTTCGCCGAACTGATGGCCGACCTCGGCGCCTACGACGCCCTGAACATCGACGGCGGCGGCTCGTCCACACTCGTGGTCCGCGACCCCGGCACCGACGACCGCACCGTCGTCAACAGCCCGTCCGACGGCAGCGAGCGCTCGGTCGCCAACGGCCTGGCGCTGTTCGCCGCCGAGGGCTCCGGCGAGGTGGACGGCTTCCGCGTCCTCGCCGGTGACGAGGAGAACACCGACCGCGTCTTCCCCGGGCTGACCCGAACCGTCGAGGCACTCGGCCACGACGAGACGTTCGCGCCGGTGGACGCGCGGCCGCGGTGGACGACGTCGGACCGGCGGGTCGCGTCGGTGCTGCGCGGCGCCACGCCCGACACCGCCGTCGTCACCGGCATCGCGCCGGGCGACGCCGACATCGAGGCCGCGGTGCTGGGCGCCGAGGGCGAGCTGGGCGTCACCGTGCTCGGTGAGCTGCGGCGGCTGGAGCCGACCGCCACGCTGCTCCCGCTGGGCGGCGCCGGCAGCACCGGGAGCCTCGCGCTCACCGGCTACGACATCGACGGCTACCGTGCGCCGATCGAGCCGGCCGACGTCACCGTCACCGGCGGCGAGGGTGTCGTCGAGCTGGTGCCGGACGGCGCCGGGTTCAGCGTGCGGCCGCTGGTCGAGACCGGCTCGGCGCTGGTCACGCTGACCGCGGCCGGGGTGAGCACCGGCGTCGCCGTCACCGTCGGCCTGACCGAGGTGCCGGTTGCGACCTTCGGCGACGCCGCGAGCTGGACCGTGAGCTTCGCCCGCGCCACCGGCACGATCGCGCCGGCGGAGGGCCCGGACGGCCGCGACGGGATCAGGCTGACGTACGACTTCACCGGGCCGAACACCCGGGCCGCGTACGCCGCGCCGCCGGCACAGTTCACCCTGCCGGGCCAGCCGCAGACCATCAAGGCGTGGGTGAACGGCGACGGCCAGGGCACCTGGATCCGGATGCGCGTCTACGACCCCAACGGCACGCTGCTCACGCTCAACGGCGGCTACACGACGTTCACCGGCTGGCAGCAGCTCACCTTCCCGGTCCCGGCCGGCACGCAGTACCCGTTGCGGTTCCGCGACGTCTACGCGGTCGAGGCCTCCGGCGCGCGCAGCTACACCGGCACGACGGCGTTCAGCGACATCACGGTCGAGATCGCGCCCGAGGTCGAGCTGCCGGCCACCGAGCGGTTCCCCGACCCCGTCATCGTCACCAACGGCAGCGCCGACGACGCCGGCCAGCGCGTCGCCGTCATGAGCGACTCCCAGTTCGTCGGGCGCGACCCGGACAGTGACATCGTCCAGGCGGCCCGCCGGACGCTGCGCGAGATCGTGGCCGAGGATCCGGATGCGCTGGTCATCAACGGCGACCTCGTCGACGAGGCGGCGTCGGTCGACTTCGACCTCGCCCGTCGCGTGCTGGACGAGGAGCTGGCCGGCGTCGACTTCCCCTGGTACTACGTGCCCGGCAACCACGAGGTGCATGGCGGCCCGATCGGCAACTTCATCGACGAGTTCGGCGCCACCCAGCACACCGCCGACCTGCCGACCGACAAGGGCACCACCCGGATCATCACGCTGAACTCCGCGTTCGGGACGCTGCGCGGCGGCGGGTTCGCCCAGATCGCGGAGCTGCGCTCCGCGCTGGACGAGGCGGCGGCCGACGACGACATCACCGGGGTGCTGATCTTCGCGCACCACCCGCCGAACGACCCGCTGCCCACGGCGAACAGCCGGCTCGCCGATCGCCGCGAGGCCGCGATGCTGGAGACCTGGCTGGCCGGTTTCGAGGCGGACAGCGGCAAGTCCGCGGCGTTCGTCGGCGCCCACGCGGGCGTGTTCGACGCCGGCTCCGTCGACGGCGTCCCGTTCCTCGTCAACGGCAACTCCGGCAAGGGTCCGGCGTCCACCCCGGACAACGGCGGATTCACCGGCTGGACGCTGCTCGGCCTCGAGCCCGCGCGCGGCGACCGCGGCAACGACGACGACTGGCTGCGCGCCGAGGTGCGGGCCCGGGTCGACGCGATCGCGCTGACGGCTCCGGCGACGCTGGGCGTGGGCGCGACCGGCGCGGTGTCGGCGACCGTCGAGCAGGACGGCGCGCGGACCGTGCCGGTCCAGTGGCCGGTGTCCGCGCAGTGGGGCGGCGCCGGGGTGTGGGTGGGCGCTGCCGACACCGCGCCGCGCTGGGCCGTCGTCGCCGTTGACCCTGCAGCGGGCACGATCGAGGGGCTGCGGGCCGGCGCCGCCACCGTCACCGTCACGGTGAACGGGGAGACCGCGATCCGGGAGATCCTCGTCGGCGGATAGGCTGCCCTTCGAATCGCGGCCGACACAAGGGATGGATTCGCGTGGACCTGATGGAGTACCAGGCGAAGGAGCTCTTCGCCAAGCACGAGGTCCCGGTGCTGCCGGGCTCCGTGGTCGAGACGGCCGACGGCGCACGCGCGGCGGCGACCGAGATCGGCGGCCAGGTGGTCGTCAAGGCACAGGTGAAGACGGGCGGCCGCGGCAAGGCCGGCGGCGTCAAGCTGGCCGAGACGCCCGACGAGGCCGCCGAGAAGGCCGGGGCGATCCTCGGCATGGACATCAAGGGCCACACGGTCCACCGGGTGCTCGTCACCCAGGCCAGCGACATCGACCAGGAGTACTACGTCTCCTTCCTGCTCGACCGCGCCAACCGCACCTACCTGGCCATGGCCAGCGTCGAGGGCGGCATGGAGATCGAGCAGCTGGCGGTCGAGCGGCCCGAGGCGCTGGCCCGCATCCCGGTCGACGCCATCGCCGGCGTCGACGCCGCGAAGGCGGCCGAGATCGCCGACGCCGCCGGGTTCGGCCCCGACGTCCGCGACCAGGTCGTCGCCATCCTGCAGCAGCTGTGGACGGTGTTCACCAGCGAGGACGCCACGCTGGTCGAGGTCAACCCGCTGGTGAAGACGCCCGACGGCAAGGTCGTCGCGCTCGACGGCAAGGTCAGCCTCGACGAGAACGCCGAGTTCCGGCACCCGGAGCACGCCGAGTTCGAGGACAAGGCCGCCGCCGACCCGCTCGAGGCGCGCGCCAAGGAGAAGGACCTCAACTACGTCAAGCTGTCCGGCGAGGTCGGCATCATCGGCAACGGCGCCGGGCTGGTCATGTCGACGCTCGACGTCGTCGCGTACGCGGGCGAGGAGTTCGGCGGCGTCAAGCCGGCCAACTTCCTCGACATCGGCGGCGGCGCGTCGGCCGAGGTCATGGCGAACGGGCTGGAGATCATCCTGTCCGACGACGAGGTCAAGGCCGTGTTCGTCAACGTGTTCGGCGGCATCACCGCCTGCGACGCCGTCGCGAACGGCATCGTGCACGCGTTCGGGCTGCTGGAGAGCCGCGGCGACCAGGTCACCAAGCCGCTGGTCGTCCGTCTCGACGGCAACAACGCGGTCGAGGGCCGGCGCATCCTGTCGGAGTTCGCCGCCACGGCGCCCGCGGGCCTGATCGAACAGGTCGACACCATGGACGGCGCCGCGCGACGCGCGGCCGAGCTCGCGGCAGCGAAGTAGGGGCGACGAGTCATGGCTATCTTCCTCGACGAGAACAGCAGGATCATCGTCCAGGGCATCACCGGCGCCGAGGGCACCAAGCACACGCAGCGCATGCTCAAGGCCGGCGCGAAGATCGTCGGCGGCGTCAACGCCCGCAAGGCCGGCCAGGAGCTCGACTTCACCGAGTTCAGCCCCGAGGCCGTCCTCACCGTGTACGGCGGCGTCGCCGAGGCGATGGACAAGACCGGCGCCAACGTGTCGGTCGCGTTCGTCCCGCCGAAGTTCACCAAGGACGCCGTCATCGAGGCGGTCGACGCCGGCATCGAGCTGCTAGTCGTCATCACCGAGGGCATCCCGGTGCACGACACCGCCGCGTTCTGGGCGTATGCGCAGTCGAAGGGCAACAAGACCCGCATCGTCGGCCCGAACTGCCCCGGTGTCATCAGCCCCGGCAAGTCCAACGCCGGCATCATCCCGGCCGACATCACCGGCGCCGGCCCCATCGGCCTGGTGAGCAAGTCCGGCACGCTGACGTACCAGATGATGTACGAGCTGCGCGACATCGGCTTCTCCACCGCCGTCGGCATCGGCGGCGACCCCGTCATCGGCACCACGCACATCGACGCGCTCGAGGCGTTCGAGGCTGATCCCGACACCAAGGCGATCGTGATGATCGGCGAGATCGGCGGCGACGCCGAGGAGCGGGCGGCCGCCTACATCAAGGAGCACGTCACCAAGCCGGTCGTCGGCTACGTGGCCGGCTTCACCGCGCCCGAGGGCAAGACCATGGGCCACGCCGGCGCCATCGTGTCCGGATCGTCCGGCACGGCGCAGGCCAAGAAGGAGGCCCTCGAGGCCGCCGGCGTCGCCGTCGGCAAGACCCCGAGCGAGACCGCCCGGCTCATGCGGGAGATCTACCAGAAGCTCTGACCATCAGGGATCGGGAGAGTCTCGGCCGGGCCGCCTTCGGGTGGCCCGGCCGATTCCGTTGCTGGACGTCGCCGCTAGCCGAGTTCGTCGGCCAGTTCCAGCCAGCGCTCCTCCAGAGCGGACCGCTCGTCGTGCACCGAGCGCAGTTCGGTGTCGAGCGCCAGCACCTTCTCGTGGTCCGTCGCGTTGTCGGCGATCTGCTCGTGCAGCGTCTTCTCGCGCCGCTCCAGCTTCTCGAGGTCGCGCTCGACGCGGGCGATCTCCTTGCGGGTGGCGCGGCTGTCGCCGGACCGGGCGCGGGTGACCGGCGCCGCGGCCTGCTCGACCTGCTCGCGGCGCAGCTCCAGGTACTGGTCGACCCCGCGCGGGAGCTGGACGACCTGGCCGTCGCCCAGGAGCGCCCAGACGGCGTCGGTGACGCGCTCGAGGAACCAGCGGTCGTGGCTGACGACGACCAGCGAGCCGGCCCAGCCGTCCAGGACGTCCTCGAGAACGTTGAGCGTCTCGACGTCGAGGTCGTTGGTCGGCTCGTCGAGCAGCAGCACGTTCGGCTCGCCCATCAGCAGCCGCAGCAGCTGCAGTCGGCGCCGCTCGCCACCGGAGAGGTCACCGACGACAGTCCACTGGCGCTGGCCGGCGAACCCGAACCGCTCCAGCAGCTGCCCCGCCGTGACGGTGTCGCCGCCGCCCAGCTGCACCTCGCGGCGGACCTCCTCGACCGTCTCGAGCACCCGCTTGGCGGGGTCGAGGTCGACGACCTCCTGGTCGAGGTGGGCGACGGCGACGGTGCGGCCGATCTTCACCCGGCCGGAGTCGGGCGCGAGCGAGCCGTCGAGCAGCCGCAGCAGCGTCGTCTTGCCGGCGCCGTTGACGCCGACGATGCCGGCGCGGTCGCCGGGGCCGAGCCGCCACGTGACGTGGTCGAGCAGGGTCCGGCCGCCGAGCGACACGGTGACGTCCTCGGCGTCGAACACGCTCTTGCCCAGCCGCGTCGTCGCCATCTTGGCCAGCTCGTACCGGTCGCGGGCCGGCGGCTCGTTCTCGATCAGGGCGTTGGCGGCGGCGATGCGGAAGCGCGGCTTGGACGTCCGCGCGGGCGGCCCGCGGCGCAGCCACGCCAGCTCCTTGCGCAGCAGGTTCTGCCGCCGCGACTCGTCGGCGGCGGCCAGCCGGACCCGTTCGGCCCGGGCCAGGACGTACTCGGCGTAGCCGCCCTCGTACGCGTGGACGGCGCCGTCGGTGACCTCCCACGTGGTGGTGGCGACGGTGTCGAGCAGCCACCGGTCGTGCGTCACCATGACGACAGACCGGTTTCCCGCGGCGAGATGCCTGGACAGCCAGTCGATCGCCTCGACGTCCAGGTGGTTGGTCGGCTCGTCCAGCAGCACGAGGTCGTCGTCGCCGATGAGCAGGCGCGCCAGCGCGACCCGGCGGCGCTCGCCACCGGACAGCGGGCCAACCGGCGCGTCCATCGACAGGCCGGGCACCAGGTGCGCCAGCACGTCGCGGATGCGGGCGTCGCCGGCCCACTCGTGCGTCGCGCGGTCGCCGATGACGGTCTGGCCGACCGTCGCGGCAGGGTCGAGCTCGTCGCCCTGGCCGAGCCGGCCGATGCGCAGGCCGCCGGTGCGGCTGACCCGGCCGGAGTCGACCTGCTCGAGCCCGGCCAGCACCCGCAGCAGCGTGGACTTGCCGCTGCCGTTGCGGCCCACGATGCCCACACGGTCGCCGTCGGCGACACCGAGCGAGACCCCGTCGAGGATGAACCGGGTGCCGTAGGCCAGCGAGGCCGACTCGAGGTTGATGAGGTTACGGGGCGCCATGTCGCCCCCAGTTTCTCACGCCGGGCAGTAGTGCCGGTTCTTGCCGCCCACCTGCTCGAGCCGGTGCTCGGACATGGGGTGGTGACACAGCGGGCACTCGATCACGCGGACCGGGTGCGGCGGCGGCGCGTCGTCCTGCCGGCCGAGGTCGGCCGGGCCCAGCAACGGCATCAGCACCTCGGTGAGCCGGCCGTACCACGGCAGCTTGCGTCTCTTCACCCTCTAATGCTTAGCACACTAATCAATCGTGTGCGATAGAGTGTGACCATGACGACAGACCTCGGCGACGACCCGCTGGCCCTCGACCGGCAGGTCTGCTTCGCCCTGGCCGTGGCCGCCCGCAGCGTCATCGGCCTGTACCGCCCGCTGCTCGAGCCGATGGGCCTGACGCACCCGCAGTACCTCGTCATGCTGGCACTGTGGGAGCGCGAGCCGCGCTCCGTCAAGGACCTCAGCAGCACCCTGCAGCTCGATTCCGCCACGCTGTCGCCGCTGCTCAAGCGGCTCGAGTCGGTCGGTTACGTGACCCGGCGGCGCAGCGCCGACGACGAACGGCTGCTGGTGGTCGAGCTGACCGGCACCGGCCGGGCGCTGCGCGACGACGCCGAGAAGATCCCCTACGCCGTCGTCGAACGGCTCGGCCTGCCGGTGGCCGAGCTCGAGCGCCTGCACCGCTCGCTCACCCGGGTCATCGGCGCGGCGACGTCTCCGGGGTGAGGTCGACGGCGTCGAGGTGCGCCCGCTGCCCGTCGTGGTCGAGGATCGTGAGCACCTCCGCCGGCGCCTCGTGCGCGACGATCGCGTGCGGCGCCATGGTCGAGAACTGCGCCGCCTGACCCGTCGCCACCAGGACCACCCGCTCCCCCAGGTACAGCCGGATCGTCCCCGACAGCACGGTGAACCAGTCGTGCCCCGGGTGCACGCGCAGCCGCTTCGGCCGGGTCAGCCGGGTGATCCGCATCTTCGCGACGGTCAGCCCGTGCGGCCCGTCGTCGCGGGTCAGCTGCCAGATCGTCGCGCCGTGCCCGCGGTCGTGCCGCGGCCTGATGACGACGTCGGCGTCGTCGACCGGCTCGACCAGCTGGTCGAGGGTGGTGTCGAGGGCGCGCGCGATGGGCACCAGCTGGTCGATCGAGATGCGCCGGGCGCCGGTCTCGATGCGGCTCAGCGTCGACGGGCTCAGGTGGCAGCGCGCCGCCAGCGCGTCCAGCGACCATCCCTTGGCCTGGCGCAGCCCGCGGATCCGGGCCCGGATCACCGCGTCGACATCGACCTCGTCTTGCGTCATCAGCAAGACTCTATGCGATCAGCGCACTGGTCACCTAACGTCGCCGGTATGAGCCACGACCACGAGGACACCTCGCTCGCCGACCTGCTCGACCTCGACGGCGACGTGCTGCACGCCTACTGGGCCGACGCGATGGGATTCGTGCGCCGCGCGGCCGACGGCGACCAGCGACGGCGCATCGTCGACCTCGGCGCCGGCACCGGCGTCGGCACGGTGCGGCTGGCGCACCGCTTCGCCGGCGCCGAGGTGATCGCCGTCGACGCGTCCGCCGAGATGCTGCATCGCGTGCGCGCCAAGGCGCTCGACCAAGGGCTGGCCGACCGCGTCACCACGATCCATGCCGACCTCGACGAGGACTGGCCGGTCCCCGGCCCGGTCGACCTCACGTGGGCGTCGCTGTCGCTGCACCACCTCACCGACCCCGACCGCGTTCTGCGCGACATCCACGCCGCCACCCGCCCGGGCGGGCTGATCGCCGTCGCCGAGTTCCCGGTGCAGCTGCGGTTCCTGGGCGACGAGGCCGGTTCCGCGCTGGAGACGCGGCTGCTGGAGCTGGTCGGACGGCATCAGGCGGAACGGCTGCCGGAGCTGGGCTCGGATTGGGCGGCGCGGCTGACGGCGGCCGGGTTCGCGCTGCTGGACGAGCGGACGTTCGACCTCGACCTCGCGCCCGCCCCGCCGGCCGCGGCGGACTACGCGGCGATCTGGTTCGGCCGGGTGGCCCGGCACGCCGACGATCTCGCCCCCGCCGACGCGGCCGCCCTCGCCGCCCTCCTGGACAGCGACGGGCCCGGCTCGCTGCGCCGCCGCGAGCTGCGCGTCCGCGGCACCCGCACCGTCACCCTCGCCCGGCGTCCCTGAGCCCTACCCCACGCCGCCCCTCCCAGTTGATCGTGGAGAAATCAAGATCAACTCGGGCGCGGGGCCTATGTCTTTGGTCAAGGGAAACGGGGGTGCGTTGGGTCGGCGAGCCGGGCAGCATGGCGGGGTGGCTGATCTGCTGTGGGATGACGTGGGTTCCTTTTCGACCCGGACTTGATGGGGTCGTTGCTCAGGGCGGAGGCCGCGCTGTCCCGTCCGGCAAATGCCGAGTGCCCGGACCTGCGCGTCTGGCCGGCTGCCGATGTGTTGGCGATCTTCCGTTTTCATGCCGACGATGAGGTCGACTTCGACGTCGACCTGCGGGAGTTGCAGGGCCAGGATCGACTTGATGTGTTCTGCGGCTTCCTTCGGGAGATCGGGCGGCGGCTGGGCAAGCCGGTGCTGATGGACCCGGAGGGCGACTATGGCCATCCAGTGCTCGGCTTCGATGTCGAGGCCGATCGGGTCGTTCTCTTCGCAGATCCGCAGGTCGGTGACTGAGGCAGACGGCTGCGGGTTCGTAGAAGGTTCCGTCACGGAGCATCGCGAAAAGTTTGCGCTGGTCAAGCACGGCGGTGAGCGAGGCGGCAAGACTCGGGACGATCAGTGCTGCCGCCCTCGTCCACGATGATGAACGCGTCCTTCGCCTCCGTCTTCGCCTCGCCGGGGTAGAGGCCCCGTGCGACCGCCCACCGGCAGGGCGCCGCTCGAGGCTGGTTGGTCGACCACGACCAGCACCGTTCCGCCCTTACCGACGTCCAGGCCGAGGACGACGTCGATGTCGCCGGTGTCGATCACGTGCAGGCCCTCCGTCACGCTCTCGTCCGGCCTCGCCAAGGCACCGAGCTGCCACAATCCACGTCACGGCCGGAGGCCCGATTGCGGAGCCACGAAAAAGGTCACCGGGGGGAGCGCGAGTGCCAGGGGTGGTCCGGCAGGGTCAGCGCGAGCGCGTCGTCCAGCCAGGCGCGGGCCGTGGGGTCGAGTTCGGGCAGGACGACGGCGGCGTCGGTCTCGTCCTTGGGCCGCGGCTGCCGCGCCTTGTAGAACAGCTGGATCTCCGGACGCAGGTAGGGCAGCCCGCCGGCGGTGCGCCGTCCGATCGACGCCACCGGGGCGCGGACGCGGTCGTCTCGGCGCGACGTCCACCTGCCGCCGGACACGTCGTCGACCATGAACTGCAGCTCCCACGCCGGCGACGACGGGCGGCGGCACCAGATGTCGTGGACGTGCGCCGGCAGCGGCTCGCCGGCCGGCCACGGCCGCAGCGAGCCGGGCGGGTCGGCGGCCCACAGCTGCCAGCCGGGCAGCGCGTCGTGCAGCTCGGGGACCGAAGGACGCAGCACCAGCACGTCGACGTCATCGTGCGGCCGCCAGGACCGGCCCAGGGCCAGCTCGAGGGCGTACCCGCCGGCGATCCACCACGGCCCGGCCCAGCCGGCCAACTCGGCGGCGACGGCGGACGGGGTGAGCGGCGCCCAGCGGCCCAGCGGCGGATGCTCCGGCACCACGCCTCAGCCGATGTCGGCCGGGCCGGTGACGGCGACGGCGCGGGCGCAGGTGCCCGACGCCGCGAGATCGACGGCCAGCGCGCCGGCAGCGGCGGAGTCGCGGGCCAGGAAGACGCACGTCGGCCCGGACCCGGACACGATGCCGGCCAGCGCGCCCGCCTCGCGCCCGGCCCGCAGCGTGTCGCGCAGCGCCGGACGCAGCGCCAGCGCCGCCTCCTGCAGGTCGTTGTGCAGCAGCCTGGCCAGCGCGTCGAGGTCGCCCGACGCGAGCGCCGCCAGCAGCTCGCCGGGCACCGCGGGCGCCGGCACCTTGCGGTCAGAGCGCAGGTCGTCGAGCCGCCGATAGACCTCGGGGGTGGACAGTCCGCCGTCGGCCGTCGCCAGGACCCAGTGCAGCGGCGCGCCGACCGGCACCGGGCGCAGCCGCTCGCCGCGCCCCGTCCCGACCGCCGTGCCGCCGGTGAGCGAGAACGGCACGTCGCTGCCGAGCCCGGCCGCGACGGCAGAGAGCCGCGATTCCGGCATCCGCAGCCCCCAGAGGCGGTCACAGGCCAGCAGCGCGCCCGCGGCGTCGGCGCTGCCGCCGGCCAGCCCGGCCGCGACCGGGATGTCCTTGTGCACCCGCAGCAGCGCGCCGCTGCGCAGCCGTCCCCGGCGGGCCAGGGCCCGGGCGGCGCGGACGGCGAGGTTGGACTCGTCGGCGGGGGTGTGCTCGGCGTACGGCCCCGTGACGTGGACGGAGACGGCGTCGGCGTGGACGGCCGAGACCTCGTCGTAGAGCGAGACGGCGTGGAAGACGGTCGCGAGTTCGTGGAAGCCGTCGGAGCGAACCGGCCCGACGGACAGCATCAGATTGATCTTCGCCGGGACGCGGGCGATCACCTTCAGCACCAGCGAGACCCTACCGGAAATAGCAGTTCATGAGGTGCCAAAGGGGGTGATAGTTGGGCGTGCCGCGGCGATCTTCGCGAAGTCGTCGACGGTGAGCTGTTCGCCGCGTGCGCGAGGGTCCACACCGGCCGCCGCGAGCACCGTCTCGGCGGCCGCGGCGGAGCCGGCCCAGCCGCTCAGCGCGGCCCGCAGCGTCTTGCGCCGCTGGGCGAACGCGGCGTCGACGACGGCGAAGACGGCGGCGCGGTCGTCGGCGTCGCGAGCCGTCGGACGACGCTCCAGGAGCACCAGTCCGGAGTCGACGTTCGGCGCCGGCCAGAACACGGTGCGGCCCACCGAGCCGGCCGATGACACCGTCCCGTACCACGCCGCCTTGACCGACGGGACGCCGTACGTGCGCGACCCGGGCGCGGCGGCGAGCCGGTCGGCGACCTCCTTCTGCACCATCACCAGGACCCGGGAGAGGCTCGGGAACGTCTCCAGGAGGTGCAGCAGCACCGGCACCGACACGTTGTACGGCAGGTTGGCCACCAGAGCCGTCGGCGCCGGGCCGGGCAGCTCGGCGACGCGCAGCGCGTCGGCCGGCACCACCTCGAGGCGCCCCGCCAGACCGGGGGCGTACTCGGCCACCGTCGACGGCAGCCGCGCCGCCAGCACGGGGTCGACCTCGACCGCGACCACGCGGCCGACGGCGGGCAGCAGCGCCAGCGTCAGCGAGCCCAGCCCGGGCCCCACCTCGACGACGACGTCGTCGGCGCCGACCCCGGCGACCCGGACGATGCGGCGCACGGTGTTGGGGTCGATGACGAAGTTCTGCCCCAGCGTCTTGGTCGGCCGCAGCCCCAGCTCCGCCGCCAGACGCCGAACGTCCGCCGGCCCCAGGAGTCTGGGACCGGCGGACGTGTCGTCGTTCTGCACCGCCCGAGCCTATAGCCCGGCCGTGAGACCGGCGTCAGCCGAGCGGAAGGCCGAGCGACCGGGCGCAGGCCGGCCAGTCGCCGTACCCGCCGCGGTTGTCGCGGACCTTCTCGGCGATGCGGATCTGCTCGGCTTTGCTGTTCTCGTGCGGGTAACCGGAGCCGCCGAACGCCTGCCAGGTGCCCAGCGAGAACTGCAGGCCGCCGTAGTAGCCGTTGCCGGTGTTGATGGACCAGTTGCCGCCGGACTCGCACTGCGCCAGCCGGTCCCAGACGCCGCCGTCGACGTCATCGCCGCCGCCGCCACCGCCGCCGCCACCGTCGTCCTCGGCCGGCGGGGCCGGGGGCTCCTTGGTGCCGACCAGCACGACCTGGTCGACCGGGGCCGCGATGACCTCCTCGGACAGGACGTCCGTGCTGGACAGCTCGCCGTCGATGTAGGTGTTCTGCACCACCCGCTCGAGCGTGCCCGCCTTGCCCTCGGTCTCGACCGACTCGCTGCCCTTCTCGAGGGAGTCGTCCTCCTGCTCGGTCACCTCGAACGGGACCGCCTCGGTGACGGTCGCGGTCTCGACGGTGACCCGCCGGACGGTGACGGCGAGGGCGTCGGCCAGCGCGGTGTCGGCCGCGGGTTCGACGAGGTCGAGCTCGCCGAGCGTGATGCCGGCCTCCGTCAGGGCCTCGGCGACCGTGAGGCCGGTCGTCGTGACCGGGTTGGTCGCGCCGTCGGCGGTGACGGTGATCTCCTTCGGGGTGCGGACCTCGAAGTCGAGGCCGCCGCGCCCGATGGCCTGCGACCGGGCGACGGACACGTCGGCGCCGTCGGCACGGATGTCGAGGTCGCTCAGGGCCTCGTCCACGGACAGCGCGGTGGTCCAGATCTGCTGTTCCTCGCCGTCGATGGTCACGGTGATCTGCCGGGCGTACCGGACGCTGATCTCGGTGCCGTCTTCGATGTCGCTGTCCAGCGAGGGAATGACCTCGTCCCGGGCGCTCAGTTCGATGTCCCGCTCGTCGAGGACGTCCTCGACGCTGCTGCCGAACGTGTGCACGGTCTCGGTCTGGCCGTCGATGGTGAGAGCGACGGCGTTGTCGAGCGTGATGTAGGCGACACCGCCGCCTACCAGAGCAGTGACGACGGTGGCGTTGATCGCCAACGTCTTCGCGGACAGGCGCACTGTGCTCCTCGGTCGTACTGTCCGGGCACGGGACCTCGCGGCACGCCCGGTCATCCAGCCCGCCAAGCTACCGTGCGCGTGTTCGGCGCACTGCTCGTCGGACCGTGTGTCCGGCCGTTCATCTGCCACCCGAAGCTTCCCCGACCCCGGCTAACAATCTCGGGACGGTAACGCATCGCGAACGGCCGGACAACTGATCCGACCGGTTGAATCGGACAAATCGCCCCGGAGGGCCAAGGTGTGACGCTGTGACACGTCCACGCCTGACACCGACGCGCGCCCGCGCGAGGCGGCCGGCGTCGGCCCGCATGTGACCTGCGGAAACGACTTCTTGTCACCATGATCCGAAAGCGCGGTCGGTGTTCGCCTGGAGGGTGTGACACACGGCCTCGAGGTCCTGCCCCAGGGTCTCGGCGATGAACCGGACGGTCACCGGGACCAGGTACGACGCGTTCGGCCGGCCGCGATACGGGTGCGGCGTCAGGAACGGCGCGTCGGTCTCGACGAGCAGGTTCTCCGGCGGCGTGACGGCGAGGGCGGCACGCAGCTCGGCCGCGTTCTTGAACGTGACCGGGCCGGCGAAGGACAGGTACCAGCCTCGCTCTGCGACGCGGCGCGCGAAGGTCTCGTTCCCCGAGAAACAGTGAAATACGACACAATCGGGCGTTTCGACGTCGTCGAGGACCCTCAGGACGTCGTCGTGGGCGTCGCGATCGTGGATGGTCAGTGCCAGCCCGCGACGCCGGGCGATCTCGGCGTGCGCCCGCAGCGAGTACTCCTGCGCGGCCCGGCCCTCGGGCCCCGTGCGGAAGTGGTCGAGGCCGGTCTCGCCGATGCCGCGCACCCGCGAGCTGGACCCGGCCAGCCGGTCGATCTCGGCCAGCGCGTCGTCCAGCTCGCCGGCCGCCGCCAGCTTCGGCGCCTCGTTCGGGTGCAGCGCGACGGTGGCGACGACGTTCGGGTGCCGCTCGGCGACGTCGACGGCCCACGCGGCGCCGGGCAGGTCGCAGCCGACCTGCACCACCCGCGTCACGTTCACCTTCGCGGCGGCGTCCAGTGCCCGCGCCACCCCGAACGCGTCGCCGTCGTCGCCGTCGGCGATGTCCATGTGGCAGTGCGTGTCGGTGACCGGCGCCGGCAGCGGCTCGGGCAGCGGCGGCCGGGACCGGTCGCGCTTGCGCCCGGCCTCGTCCGTCGCCGACCGCCGCTCGCGAGGCGCGTCCGTCACCAGGGTGTGCCTCCCAAGTCCATGGCCGCCACACCCTAGTCCGCTGCTGCGAGGTCCAGCCGCGGGAACAGCGCGTCGCCCTTGGTGACCTCGGCGCCGGGGACCAGCTGGCCCCAGCGGCCGGCGTCGGCGACCGGCTGGGCCGCCAGCGCGCCGAGCGCCTTCTCGGCCCCCAGCGACTCCCACAGCTTCGCCGTCGCCTTCGGCATGACCGGGTTGAGCAGCACGGCCAGCGCCCGCAGCGCCTCGGCGGAGGAGTACAGGATGGTGGCCAGCCGCTCGCGCTGCGCGTCGTCCTTGGCGACGGCCCACGGCTGCTGCTCGGTGATGTAGCCGTTGGCGGCGTCGACCAGCGTCCAGACGGCGGCCAGCGCCTCGTGCGGCGCGACGCGGTCGACGGCGGCCTCGGCGTCCTGTGCGGCCTTCGCGGCGACGGCGGCCAGCGTCTCCTCGGCGTCGGTCGCCGGACCGGGGGTGGGCAGCGCGCCGTCGAAGTAGCGTCCGACCATCGCGGCGACCCGGGAGGCGAGGTTGCCCAGCCCGTTGGCCAGCTCGGCCTGGTACCGCGCGGCGATGTCCTCCCACGAGAACGAGCCGTCGTTGCCGAACGCGATGGCGCGTAGGAAGTAGTAGCGGAACGCGTCGGAGCCGAAGGTGTCGGTGATCTGCTCGGGCGCGATGCCGGTGAGCTTGGACTTGCTCATCTTCTCGCCGCCGACCAGCAGCCAGCCGTGCGCGAACACCTTCTTCGGCAGCGGCTCGCCGGCCGCCATCAGCATGGCCGGCCAGATGACCGCGTGGAAGCGCAGGATGTCCTTGCCGACGAAGTGGATGTCGGCCGGCCAGGTGCGCTCGTACTTCTCCGGGTCGGCGCCGTAGCCCACGGCCGTGGCGTAGTTGAGCAGCGCGTCGAACCACACGTAGATGACGTGCGCCGGGTCCCACGGCACCGTGACGCCCCAGTCGAACGTCGACCGCGAGATGGAGAGGTCCTGCAGGCCCTGCCGGACGAATCCGAGCACCTCGTTGCGGGCGCTCTCGGGCTGCACGAAGCCGGGGTTCTGCTCGTAGAACTCCAGCAGCCGCTCGGTGTAGGCGGACATGCGGAAGAAGTAGTTCGTCTCGGACAGCTTCTCGACCGGGCGGCCGTGGATCGAGCAGACCAGCTGGCCGGCGTACTCGCCGGTGCCCTCGACGAGGTCGCCGGGCTGCTTGTACTCCTCGCAGGCGACGCAGTAGTAGCCCTCGTAGGTGCCCTCGAAGATCTCGCCGTTGTCGTGCAGCTTCTGGATGAACTCCTGCACGCGGGCCACGTGCCGCGGCTCCGTGGTGCGGATGAAGTCGTCGTTCGACGCGTCGATGGTCTTCAGGACCGGTTTCCAGGCCTCCTCGACCAGCCGGTCGGCCCACGTCTGCGGGTCGGTGCCGTTGGCCTCGGCCGTGCGCATCACCTTCTCGCCGTGCTCGTCGGTGCCGGTGAGGAACCAGACGTCCTCCTGGCGCTGACGGTGCCAGCGGGCGATGAAGTCGGTGGCGACGGTCGTGTAAGCGTGGCCGATGTGCGGTGCGTCGTTGACGTAGTAGATCGGCGTGGTGACGTAGAACGCCTTGGGCATGCGCCCGATGGTAGTCCCCGCGCCGCGCCGGGACCGCCGCGGTCAGAGCTTGGGCACGACGGCCTGGAAGAACAGCTCGACCTGGCGGCGGGTGTCGCCGTGGACGGGCCAGAAGACGAACGTCTCGAAGCCGAGGCGGTCGCGGTAGTCGGCCAGCGCCTCGGCCCAGTGCGCGGCCGAGCCGACCAGCAGCTGGTCGTTGCGCTGCGGCCGGGACTCGTCGATGACGCCCATGACGTTGAAGACGCGGCGGACGGCGGATGGGGAGCGACCGGCGGCGACGGCGGCGTCGTCGATGGCCCGCTGCATGGCCGGGACGTCGTCCAGCGACAGGTAGGCGTTGGTGGGCAGCCAGCCGTCGGCGTGCCGGCCGGTGATCGCCAGCATGCGCGGCTTGAACGAGCCGACCCACACCGGCGGGACGGGGTCGGGCGCGGCACCGGCGACCGCGACGGCGTCGTGCAGCCGGTAGTACGCGCCGTCGTGCGTGACCGGCTGCCCGGACCACAGCCGGCGCAGCAGCGGGATCGCCTCGTCCAGCGCGCCGATCGCCTCACCCAGCGTGCCCCACTGCGCGCCCCAGCCCGGCAGCCCGTCGTACGGGCCGCCGGCGCCGAGGCCGAGCACGAACCGCCCGCCGCTGGTGTGCTGCAGCGTGGCCGCGCCCTTCGCGATGACGGCCGGAGTGCGGAACGGCAGCGCCGTCACGTTCGTCGCCACCCGCACCCGCGACGTCCGCGCCAGCAGCAGCGGGACCAGCGTCCACGCGTCCAGCTCGGACGGCAGGTACGGGTGGTCGGCGACGGTGACGAGATCGGCGCCGAGCTCCTCGGCGATCGCCGTCGCCTCGAGCAGTTCCGGGAGCCGGTGCGCCGACGCCGGGAGCGCGGCGCCGTAGGAGATGGGGTCAGCCATGACCCCACTGAACTACCTCAAGCGCGGTTGAGGTCAAGGAACGCCCCCGTCCGCGACTCCGGCGCCGCCGCGATCTCCTCCGGCGGGCCCGTCGCCACGACCCGGCCGCCCGCCTCTCCACCGGCGGGCCCGAGGTCGACCACCCAGTCCGCGGCGCGGACGACGTCGAGGTCGTGCTCGATCGCGATGACGGTGTTGCCCGCCGCGACCAGCCGCCGCAGCACGCCGAGCAGCCGTGCGACGTCGTCGACGTGCAGCCCGGTGGTGGGCTCGTCCAGCAGGTAGAGCGTGCGGCCGGTGGACCGGCGGGCCAGCTCCTTCGCCAGCTTGATCCGCTGCGCCTCGCCGCCGGACAGCGTCGTCGTCGGCTGGCCGAGCTGCAGGTAGCCGAGGCCGACGTCGTCGAGCAGCCGCAGCCGCGACACCGCGCCGGGCACGTCGGCGAACAGCTCGACCGCCTCGGCGACCGTCATCGACAGCGCCTCGGCGATGTCGTGGCCGCGGTACTTCGCCCGCAGGACGTCGCGGGTGAACCGGCGGCCGCGGCAGACCGGGCAGCGCACCTGCACGTCGGGCAGGAAGTGCATGGACACGTTCAGCACCCCGGCGCCGGCGCACCGCTCGCACCGTCCGCCCGGCACGTTGAAGGAGAAGTGCCCGGCGGTCAGGCCGAGCGACCGGGCGCCGTCCGTCGCGGCGAACGCCTCGCGGATGGGGGTGAACGCGTCGGAGTAGGTGGCGGCGTTGGACCGCGGCATCCGCCCGGCCGCCTGCTGGTCGATCGTCACGACCTTGTCGAGGTGCTCCCAGCCGTCGATGCCGTCGTGGTCGCCGGGCGGGTCGCCGGCGCCGGTGAAGCGCTGCCGGCCGGCGCGGTCGACGATGTCGAGCAGCAGCGACGACTTCCCCGACCCGGACGGCCCGGTGACGGCGACCAGCCGGCCCAGCGGCAGCGCGACGGTGACGTCCTTCAGGTTGTGCGCGCGGCCCCCGCGCACGACGAGCGCGGCGCCGTCCACCGGCGACGACGGCGTCCTCGGCACGCTGAGCCGGCCGGACAGGTACGCCCCGGTCACCGACCCCTCGGCGGCCGCGACCTCGTCCGGCGTGCCCGCCGCGACCACCCGGCCGCCGTCGCGGCCCGCGCCGGGACCGATGTCGATGACGTGGTCGGCGGCCCGCAGCACCTCGAGGTCGTGCTCGATGACCAGCACCGTGTTGCCGAGGTCGCGCAGCCGGCGCAGCACGCCGACCAACCGGGCGACGTCGGCCGGGTGCAGCCCGATGGTCGGCTCGTCGA
Source organism: Jiangella sp. DSM 45060 (assembly GCF_900105175.1). Classification (NCBI taxonomy): domain Bacteria; kingdom Bacillati; phylum Actinomycetota; class Actinomycetes; order Jiangellales; family Jiangellaceae; genus Jiangella; species Jiangella sp. DSM 45060. The sequence continues at coordinate 5,626,718 of NZ_LT629771.1, forward strand.
GCACGTACAGCACGCCTGTCAGGCCGGAGCCGAGCAGCGCCGCCAGCCGCAGCCGCTGCGCCTCGCCCGCGGACAGGCTCGGCGTCGACCGCTCCAGCGTCAGGTACTCGACCCCGACGTCGACCAGTCGGCGCACGCGTTCGTGCAGGTCGGCGACGACCGGTTCGGCGAAGCGCCACTCGCCGTCGTCGACGCGCCCGCGCAGCGCGTCGATCCACGCGGCCAGCTCGCCGAGCGGCAGCCGGGCGGCGTCGACGACGTTCAGCCCGGCGACGGTGACGCGGCGGCTCTCCGGCCGCAGCCGGCTGCCCTCGCAGTCGGGGCACGTCTCCTGGCGCAGCAGCCGCTCGGTCTTCTCGCGGTAGCCGGTGTCCTCGATGCGGTCGGCGTAGCGGCGCAGCACGCTGGTGGCGACGCCCTCGAACCGGCCGGCGGCGACGGTGCGCGGCGGCGCGGCGGTGACGTGCCGGCCGAACTCCGGGCTCTCGACACCGAACAGCAGCAGGTCGCGCTGGACGTCGCCGAGCTCGCGGACCGGCACGTACGCGTCGAACTCGAAGCCGTAGTGCCGTCCGGCGGCCCGCAGCACCGCGATGTTGCGGTCGGTCGTCACGGGGTGCCAGCCCAGCACCGCACCCTCGGCGACGCTGAGATCGTCGTCGACCAGCTTGGAGGTGTCGGGTCGCACGACCACGCCGAGGCCGGTGCACCCCGGACAGGCGCCGGACGGCTTGTTGAAGGAGAAGTCGCCCATGACGAGGTCGGGCACCTCGGCGCCGCAGTGCGGGCAGGCCACGGTCTCGGCGTCGCGCGGCTCGCCGGACTCGTCGTCCCACGGGTCGTCGTCGCCCTCCTGGTAGCTGGGCGGCAGCGGCGCCGCGCAGGACGGGCAGGGCCGGTGGCCGATGCGCGCCCACAGCAGCCGCAGGTAGGTGAAGACCTCGGTGGCGGTACCGACGGTGGACCGCGGGCTGCGGTTCGTCAGGTACTGGTCGATGCTGATGGACGGCGACAGTCCGGTGATGGAGTCGACCGGCGCCTTGCTCACCCAGGCGGTGACCAGCCCGAGCGACTCCATGTACTGGCGCTGTCCCTCGCGGTGCAGCAGGTCGAAGGCGAGGGTGGACTTGCCGGACCCGGACCGGCCGGTCAGCACGACCAGCCGGTGGCGCGGGATGGCGACGGTGACGTTCTTCAGGTTGTGCAGGCGGGCGTTCGTGACCCTGATCTCGCCGGAATCCATCCTTCAATTCTCCCATTGAGTCGCTTGTTGAAGGTTGACCGCGGCCAGAGCGCTGAAGGCCGCGATAAGCTTCAACTCCGCCGTGCAACGGGAGGGACGATGGCGCTGCGCCCGGTCGACCTCGGGCGGGCCGTGGGCATCTCGGCCCAGCAGGTCCGCAACTACGAGGAGGACGGCCTGCTGCCGCCGGCGCCGCGATCGGAGTCGGGGTACCGGCAGTTCACCGAACGGCACCGCGAGGCGCTGCTCACCTACCGCGCGCTGCTGGCCGGCTACGGCGTCATCGCGGCGCGGGCGATCATGCGCTCCGTCCACGACGACGACGTGTCCGGCGCGCTCGCGCTGGTCGACGCCGTCCACGCCGAGCTGCACGACCAGCGGCGGCAGCTGCGCGAGACCGCGGGCGCGGTCGAGACGCTGGCCGGCGCACCGCGGGCCGCGCCGCGGAGTGGGCCGGGGTTGCGGGTCGGCGAGGTCGCGCGGCGGCTCGGCGTGCGGACGTCGGCGCTGCGCACGTGGGAGGCGTACGGCCTGCTCGCCCCCGCGCGCGAGCCGGGCACGTCGTACCGCAGCTACACCCCTGACGACGTCCGCGACGCCCAGCTGGTCAACCTGCTCCGGCAGAGCCACTACGGGCTGCCGCAGGTGCGCCAGGTGCTGGACGAGCTGCGCCGCACCGGCAGCACCGCGGCGCTGCGCGCCGTGCTCGCCCAGCGCGCGGATCAGCTGACCGCGCGGGCGCTGGCCATGCTCGACGGCGCCGGCCGGCTGCACGCGTACGTGACCTCCGAACCGGCACCCCCTCGAGGCGACGAGGTCACTGCCGCGTCATGGCGATCCTGAAGCGCTCCTCGGGAGTGATCAGGTGGTCGACGTCCTCGGCGGCGGCGTCGATGTCGAGCTGGACCCGGCGGACCCGGCCCGTGAACACGCCCTGCCCGTCGCGCAGGTCGTCCGTCACCGGGGTGCCGGAGTCGTGCCCGACGTCGGCGGTCTCGTCGGCGGAGAACAGCATCGGGACGGTCGCGTCGATCCGGCCCGAGCCGGCCTCCCGCCCGTCGACGTACAGCGTCGCCGTCCCGCCCTTGCCCAGCCCGCCGCCGTCATAGCTGAACTCCATCCGCACCTGGTGCTCGCCCGGCGGCACCGGGTCGGCGCCCCGCACCTTGAACCGGCGCAGGCCGAACAGGTTGTAGCAGTACACCGGCCGGCCGTCGACGAGGTACAGGCTCCAGCCGCCGAAGGCGCCGCCCTGCGCCACGATCGTGCCGGTGGCGCCGTCGCCGGGCACCACGATGTCGGCGGTGACGGCGTGCGACTTGTTCTTCAGCACCAGCAGCGAGTTCTCCGACAGCCGCCCCATCCCGCCGAACAGCACCTGTGACGAGCCGTGGATCAGCTGCGGCCGGCCGGCGAGGTCGGCGTTGAACCGCTCCACGCGCCGGTCGTCCAGGGGCAGCACGTGGTATTTCGCCGCCTCGATGAGGAACAGCCGCTGCAACCGGGCCAGCGTGTCCGGCTGCTCGGCGGCGAGGTCGTGCGCCTGCGTCCAGTCGTCGGGACCGTAGAGCTCCCAGACGTCGTCGTCGTAGGCCGGCAGTTCGGCCGTCGGCTCCCACGGCGTACTGTGCCGGGTCACCGCCGTCCAGCCCTCGTGGTAGATGCCGCGGTTGACGAACATCTCGAAGTACTGCGTCGTGTGCCGGTCCGGCGCCGCAGCGTCGGCGAACGTGTACGCCATCGACACGCCCTCCAGCGGCGCCTGCTGGATGCCGTTGACGAAGGCCGGGTGCGGCAGCCCGGCGACCTCGAGCACCGTCGGCGCCACGTCGATGACGTGGTGGAACTGGTCGCGTGTCTCGCCGGGGGCGGGGATGCCGCGCGGCCAGCGCACGATGGTCCCGTTGCGGGTGCCGCCCCAGTGCGACGCGACCTGCTTGGTCCACTGGTACGGCGTGTCCATCGCGTGCGCCCAGCCGACGGCGTAGTGGTTGTAGGCCGCCGGTGTGCCGAACTGGTCGATCCGCGACGCCATGAACTCGGTGTCCTGCAGCGCGCCGGCGCCGTTGAGGTTCATCAGCTCGTTGAAGGTGCCGTGCACGTCACCTTCGGCCGACGCGCCATTGTCGCCGATGATGCAGAAGACGAGGGTGTCGTCCAGCACCTGCAGGTCGGCCAAGGCATCGATGAGCCGCCCGGTGTGGTGGTCGGTGTGCTCCATGAAGCCGGCGTAGACCTCCATCTGCCGGGCCAGCACCGGCTTGAGATCGTCGGGGATGTCGTCCCACGCCGGGATCTCCGCGGGCCGTGCGGTCAGCTCTGCGTCGGGCGGGACGACCCCGAGCCGCCGCTGCCGCTCGACGGTCTCCTCGCGCAGGACGTCCCAGCCCTGGTCGAAGCGGCCGCGGTAGCGATCGGACCACTCCGCGGGCACGTGGTGCGGGGCGTGGGTCGCACCCGGCGCGTAGTACAGGAAGAACGGCTTGTCCGGCATGAGCGCCTTCTGCTCGCGCACCCACTCGATCGCCCGGTCGGTCATGTCCTCGGTGAAGTGGTAACCCTCCTCCGGCGAGCGGTCCGGCTCGACGGGGACGGTGTCGCGGTACAGCGCCGGGGCGTACTGGTTCGTCTCGCCGCCGATGAAGCCGTAGAAGTGCTCGAACCCGTTACCCGGACTCGGCCACCGGTCGAACGGGCCCATCGGACTGGTCTCCCACACCGGCACCTCGTGACACTTGCCGAAGTGCGCCGTCGCGTAGCCGTTCAGTTTCAGCGCCTCGGCCAGCGTCGCCTTCTCCTTCGGCCGCAGCGAGTTGTATCCCGGCGCCGACGTGGCGATCTCGGTGATGCCGCCCATGCCGACCGAGTGGTGGTTGCGGCCGGTCAGCAACGCCGCCCGGGTCGGCGAGCACAACGCCGTCGTGTGGAAGCGGGTGTAGCGCAGGCCGCCGGCGGCCAAGCCCTCGAACGCGGGGGTGTGGCACGGTCCGCCGAACGCGCTGCTCGACCCGAACCCGGCGTCGTCGATGAGCACGATCAGCACGTTCGGCGCGCCCGCGGGTGGCCGCAGCGGTGTGATCGGCGGGTACGACGTGTCCGGGTCCTTCGCGTCGTAGGTGGTGACGCCGACGTGCTGCTGGTCCGGGATCGGCAGCACCGCGCGTTGCGGCTGGGTCTGGTCGCTGGCCATGGTGTCCCCCTCGGGCTCGCCCGGACGACCACTCTTCCGGCGGGGGCGGCAGTGGTCCTCACCCGGCCTGGGTGAGGACCACCGGGTCAGTCGGACGCGGCGTCGCGGGCCGCCTCGCGCGCCTCCCGCACCGCCTCGCCCGCGTTGGCCCACGGCGTGCCGGCCCACGGGTCGTAGTCGACCTCGAGCGGCTCCTGCTCAGGACGGCGTTCGTCCGGCACGTGCTGCAGGTTGACGCGGATGCGGTACCAGAGCGAGCTGCGCCCGCGCATGCCGTCGACCAGGATGTCGGCCGGCTCGAGGTGCGGCACGACATCGGCGTGGCGGTCCTTCCAGCGCTCCAGCCCGGCCAGCGCCTCGTCCTTGGTCTTGGCCCGGGCGATCTCGATCAGCGGCATCGTCTGCGTGCGCCGCCCGGTGCCCTTCGGCGGCTTCTCGGCCGGCCCGAGCCGTTCGGCCAGCTCGAGCAGCGGCTCCAGCGACCCGGCCGACGTCTCGATGCCGGCCCACGGGTCGCCGATCTCGGCGTACCGGCGCGGCGCGGTGGCCAGCGTGAAGTCCTCGGCCCGGCAGCCGGGGACCTCGTCCCACGTCAGCGGCATCGACACCCGGGCGTCGGCCTTGGCGCGGACGGAGTAGGCGGAGGCGACCGTGCGGTCCTTGGCGTTCTGATTGAAGTCGACGAAGACGCCCTCGCGCTCTTCCTTCCACCACTTCGCCGTGGCGATGCCGGGCGCGCGGTTCTCGACCTCGCGGGCGACGCTCTCGGCGGCCAGCCGCACCTGCCGGTACGACCACAGCGGGTCGATGCGGGTGTAGATGTGGAAGCCGCGCGAGCCGGACGTCTTCGGCCACGCGGTCAGCCCGTGGTCCTGCAGCACCTCGCGCGCCACCTGCGCGACGTCGAGGATCTGCGCCCACTCGATGCCCGGGTTGGGGTCGAGGTCGATGCGCAGCTCGTCCGGACGGTCGAGGTCCTCGGCGCGGACGGGGTGCGGGTTGAGGTCGATGCAGCCGAGGTTGACCACCCACGCCAGCGCCGCGGCGTCGCGCACCACCACTTCGTCGGCGGACGTGCCGGAGCGGTAGCGCAGCGTCGCGACGTCGATCCAGTCGGGCCGCTTCTGCGGAGCGCGCTTCTGGAAGAACGCCTCCTGGTCGATGCCCTTGACGAACCGCTTGAGGATCATCGGACGGCCCTCGACGCCGCGCAACGCGCCTTCGGCGACCGTCAGGTAGTAGCGGACGAGGTCCAGCTTGGTGTGGCCGCCGTCGGGGAAGATCACCTTGTCTGGATGGGTGATCGTCACCTCACGCCCGGCGACCTCCAGCACCTGCGAGGACGACATGACACCACCATAGAGGGACCCCCGGGCGTCAGCCCGGCTCCGGCGGCGGGGCCTCCTGCGCCAGCGCCGCCTCGGCGACCGGGTGCTCGACCAGCGCGAGGACCCGGCTGGACATGAACCGGGCGGTGCGCACCGGCGTGCCCGACCGGGTGACCTCGGCGACCACGACGACGCCGCGGCCGATGCTGACGTCGACCCGGCGGCCGGCCTTCGTGGCGACGATCTCGTAGCTGCGCGTGGTGTCGCCGGCATCGATGACGATCTCGACCTTGTCGCCCCGCATGGACACCTCCGTCGGCCGCCGCTACCTCCACGATGCCACGCGGCACCGACAGCCCGGCGGCATCAGCCGGCCCACTCCAGCAGCGGCGAGCGGCGCTGCGGGTCGCGCAGCTCGGCGATCGACTGCTTCTCCAGCTGGCGCACCCGCTCCTTCGTGAGGCCGACGCGCTCGCCGACCTCCTGCAACGTGTGCTCCCGGCCGTCGTGCAGGCCGTACCGGAGCGTGATGATCAGTGCCTCGCGCGGCGGCAGCGTGTCGACCAGCGCCCGCAGCTCCTGGGCCAGCGCGTGGTACTCGACGACGTCGGCGGCCTGCAGGATCTCGGTGTCCTCGATGAGGTCGCCGATGCTGGCGCTGCCCTCGTCGCCGACCGGGGTGTCGAGGCTGACGGTGTCGCGGGCGATGCGGCGCAGCTCGGCGACGCGCGACTCCGTCAGGCCGGACTCGGCGGCCGCCTCCGCGATCGTCGGCTGGCGACCCAGGGCCGCCTGCAGCCCGCGTTCCACCCGCCCGAGCTTCGCGATGCTCTCCAGGACGTGCACCGGCAGCCGGATCGTCCGGGCCCGCTCGGCCTTGCCGCGCTCGATGGCCTGGCGGATCCACCACATCGCGTAGGTCGAGAACTTGAACCCCTTCGCGTAGTCGAACTTCTCCACGGCACGGATCAGCCCGAGATTGCCCTCCTGCACGACGTCCAGGAAGGACAGCCCGGTGTTGCGGTAGTACTTGCGCGCCGCGGACACCACCAGCCGCAGGTTCGCGCGGATCATGTGGTCCTTGGCCCGTTCGCCGTCGCGGACCAGCGCCTCCAGCTCGGCCGGGGCGGCCGCTCCGGCGCCCGTCTCCAAGAGCTCCGCCGCGTAGACGCCCGCCTCGATGCGACGGGCCAGCTCGACCTCCTCGGCCGCCGACAGCAGCGGCGTGGCGCCGATCTGCCGGAGGTACTGGCCGACGAGGTCGTAGTCCTCGTCCGGCTCCCGCGGTTCGCTCCGCATCGCCGCGCGCCGATGCCCGTGATGTGCCATGTTCGGCGGCTACCCACCATCGGACGGCGTAAACGGCGGATCGCCCCGGCGGCGAGGGGGTACTGACCAGGTGAAGGAAGGGAGTTCCCGATGACCACCGACACCCCGCACACGCTGGTCCACCTCACCGATTCCGGCCTGGCCGTGACGGCCGACGACGACGTGCGCGGCCGCGAGGTCGTCGACCGCAACGGCGACGAGGTCGGCACCGTCGACGACCTCGTCATCGACCCGGAGGAGAAGAAGGTGCGCTTCCTGCAGGTCGGCTCCGGCGGCTTCCTCGGCCTCGGCGAGCGCAAGCAGCTGATCCCCGTCGACGCGATCGTGCGGATCGACGAGAAGGTGCACATCGCCCAGGACCGCGGCCACGTGGCCGGAGCGCCGGCGTATGACCCGGACCTCGTGCCGGCCCGCGAGTACTACGAGGAGCTGTACGGGTACTACGGCTACCCGCCGTTCTGGGCGGCCGGCTACGCGTACCCGCCGTACCCCTTCTATCTGTGACGGGTCACTCGGCCGCGGCGGCCGCCTCCTCGTAGTCCAGCCGCTCCAGTTCGCGCCGCATGATCTCGTCGTCCAGCTCACCGGCGTCGCGGGCGGCGGTGAGCGCCAGCCGCTGGGCGGCGAGGATCTCGCGGCGGACGGCGAGCATGGTCTCGCGCACCGCGGGGGCGTGCTCGGCCTCCTCGACCTCGGCGTCCAGAGCGTCGGCGGAGTGCCGGGCCCGCATCGCGGCGGCGAAGCGGTCCCGCATGGTGGTGAGGGCGACGGGATCGGCGCCCGGCGGCGGGTGGTCGAGCAGGTCGCGCAGGGTCTGCTCGGCCGCCGCCCGCGCGATCCGGCGTGCCCGCCGGACCTCCTCGGACTCCTCCTCGCGCTCCGCGTCGTCGTCGATGTCCATGCGCCGGACCAGGACCGGCAGCGTCGGCGCCTGGATGAGCAGGCTCCCGACGGCGACGACGAACGCGAGCGCCTGGATGGTGCTGCGGCCCGGGAACGGCTCGCCGGACGCCGTCACGGCGGGCACACCGGCCGCCGCGGCCAGCGTCACCACCCCGCGCATGCCGGACCACGAGAGCACCGTGAGCTGCGCCCGCGGCAGCGGCTGGTGGGTACGCGGCCGCCGCCGGCGCCGTCGCCACGGGAGCCGCAGGTAGCGCCGTCGCAGCACCCGCTGGCCGTAGGTGAGGAACACCCAGAACGGCCGGATCAGCAGCACCGTCAGCAGCACGACGACGGCCGACAGCGCGAACCGCGCCCACTCGCCGTCCGCCAGCCCCAGGTCGGCGAAGACGAACCTGCACTGCAGGCCCATGTAGGCGAAGACGAACGCCTCGAGCAGGGTGTCGAGGCTGCGCCAGACCTGCCGGCCCTGCAGCCGTGTCTCGAACCCGGCGTCGGCGTCGTGGTGGCCGAGCCAGAACCCCGCGGCGACGACGGCGAGGACGCCGGACGCGTGCAGTTCCTCGGCGAACAGGAACGCGGCGAACGGCACCACCAGCCCGAGCGCCGTCTCCAGGCCACTCTCGCCCAGCCGCTGACGGGTCCAGTGCACGCCCGCGGCGAGCGCGACGCCGACACCGACGCCGACCACCGCCGAGTACACGAACAGCAGCAGCGCGTTGCCGATGAACGGGTGGCTGCCGGTGGCCGCGGCCACCGCCAGCGTGAAGATGGTCAGCGCGGTCGCGTCGTTGACCAGGCTCTCCCCGGTCAGGATCGTCATCAGCCGCTTCGGCAGCCCCAGCTTCCGCCCGATCGCGACCGCGCTGACGGCGTCCGGCGGCGCCACGACCGCGCCCAGCACCAGCGCCGACACCAGCCCGAGCCCCGGCACCACCCAGTTCGCCACCACGCCCGTGACCAGCGTCGACACGACCACCATGCCGACACCGAGGGACAGGATCGGGCGCAGGTTGCGGGCCAGGCTGTAGACGGAGAAGTCCAGCGCCGCGGAGTACAGCAGCGGCGGCAGCACGACGCTGAGGATGAGGTCGGGCTCCAGCTCGAACCGCGGCAGCCCGGGCACGAACGACACCGCCGACGCCAGCACCACGACCACGATCGACGGCTGCAGCCCGCGCCGGTTGGCGACCGCGGTCACCGCGATCGCGCCCACCACCACGAGCAGCAACTGCATCGTCTGGCAGGCTAGCGGGCCGGCCCGCCCACTCCCCCGACCCCGCCCACGTTGATCTTGAAGATCAACTTCGGAGTGGGGCGGGGCTACGGGATGTGCTGGACCCCGATCCGCTTGCGGAACATCCAGTAGACCCAGCTCTGGTACGCCAGCACGACCGGCACGAACGGCACCGCCACCCACGTCATCACGGTCAGCGTGTAGTCCGACGACGACGCGTTCGTCGTGGTCAGGCCGTTCGCGGCGTCGAGCGTCGACGGCAGCACGTCCGGGTAGAGCGCGGCGAACAGCGTCGCGCCGACCGCCGCCACCGTCGCGAACGTCGCGGTGAACGCCCAGCCCTCGCGGCCGCGCGCGTTCGCCGTCGCACCTGCCGCGACCGCCACCACCGCGACGATCGCCGCGGCGCCGGCCGCCCACGACGGCGAGTCGTCGCGCAGCACCGTCCACCCGAGGAACCCGGCCAGCACGACGGCGACCGGGACCGCGAGCCGTCCGGCCAGCCGCCGCGCCCGCTCCCGGATCTCCCCGACCGTCTTCAGGCCCAGGTAGTGGGCGCCGTGCAGCAGCGACAGCGCCAGCGTCACGACACCGCCGAGCAGCGTGTACGGCGTCACGACATCGCCGAGGTCGCCGACGAAGTCGTGACCGGCATCCAGCGGCAGCCCCTGCGCGAACGCCGCCAGCAGCACGCCCCACACGAACGCCGGCACCGCCGAGCCGGCGAAGATCACCAGGTCCCAGCGGTTCCGCCAGGTCGCGGTGTCGCCCTTGGCGCGGTACTCGAAGGCCAGGCCGCGGCCGATCAGCGTCAACAGGATCAGCACCAGCGGCAGGTAGTACGCCGACCACGCCGTGGCGTACCACTCCGGGAACGCGGCGAACGTCGCGCCGACCGCGGTGATGACCCAGACCTCGTTGCCGTCCCAGACCGGGCCGATCGTGTTGATGAGGACGCGGCGCTCGGTGTCGTCGCGGGCGAACCGGCGGGTCAGCATGCCGACGCCGAAGTCGAAGCCCTCGAGCGCGAGGTAGCCGATCCAGAGGACCGCGATGAGCAGGAACCACAGCGTGCTCAACTCCATGATCTGCACTCCCCTCAGTACGCGAAGCTCAGCGGCTTGTCGGCGTCGTCGTCCTCGTCGCGTGGCGGCGGTGGCGCGACGTCGGGCAGGCCCGGCCGCGCGTGCTTGACCAGCAGGTGCACCCACAGCCAGGTCAGGCCCGCGTAGAGGACGGTGAACGCGGCCAGCGAGATGAACACCGTCCGGGCGGTGGTGCTGGGGCTGATGCCGGACGCCGTCGGCATCAGGCCGAACACCAGCCACGGCTGCCGGCCCATCTCGGTGAAGATCCAGCCGAGGGCGTTGCCGGCCAGCGGAAGGAGCGGGAGCACCGCCGTGACGCGCAGCGCCCACGGCGACGTCGGCACCCGTCCGCGTCTGGTCGCCCACAGCTGCCAGAGCGCGATCAGCCCGGCCAGCCCGCCCATCGTGATCATCATCCGGAACGTCCAGTACGTGACCGGGATGTTCGGGCTGTAGTCGCCCGGGCCGAACTCCTCCTCGTACTGCGCCTGCAGGTCGTTGATGCCCTGGACCTCGCCGTCGAACGAGCCGGTCCCGAGGAACGACAGCAGCTGCGGCACCTCGATCGAGTAGATCGCCTCGCTGCCGTCCAGCGTGCCGATGGTGAACAGCGAGAACGGCGCCGGCTGCTGCGTCTCGTACAGCGCCTCGGCGGCGGCCATCTTCATCGGCTGCACCTCGGTCATGACCTTGCCCTGGAAGTCGCCGGAGACCGCGACCCCGATGCCGCCGACGAGGACGGTGACGGCGCCGATGCGCAGCGCGGTACGGAACGCGCCACGGTCCGACGGCGCGCCGGGCTCGGCGTCCTCCGGGTGGCGCGCGCCGCGGATCAGGTGCCACATCGCGACGGCCGCCACCACGCCGCCGCCGACCATGAACGCGGCGAAGATCGTGTGCGGGAACGTGACCAGCAGCACCTTGTTCGTCAGCACCGCCCAGATGTCGGTCAGCTCGGCGCGGCCGGCCTCCTCGTTGATCTCGTAGCCGACGGGGTGCTGCATGAACGAGTTCGCGGCCAGGATGAAGTACGCCGACAGCAGCGTCCCGAACGCCGTGACCCAGATCGTGGCCAGGTGGATCTTCGGCGGGATGCGGCCCCAGCCGAAGATCCAGACGCCGACGAACACCGACTCGAGGTAGAACGCGAGCAGCGCCTCCATCGCCAGCGGCGCGCCGAACACGTCGCCGACGAACCGGCTGAAGTCGCTCCAGTTCATGCCGAACTGGAACTCCTGCACGAGGCCGGTGACCACGCCGACGGCGAGGTTGATGAGCAGCAGCTTCCCGAAGAACTTGGTGAGCCGCAGCCAGCGCTCGCTCTTCGTGCGCATCCACACCGACTGCATGATCGCGACGAGGAACGCCATCGAGATGGTGAACGGGACGAAGAAGAAGTGCACCACCGTCGTGATGCCGAACTGCCAGCGGGCGAGGTCCAGCACGTCCATGCGCGTTGCCCTTCGGGTGCGTACTACGTTACGTCGTAGATGCTACGACATACTGTAGTACTACGAGTGGTCGGTACACTGGTGAACGTGCCAGGACGTGCCCGACTCGGTGAACTCGAACGCGCCGTCATGGAGCAGTTGTGGGCGCTGCGCGCGCCGGCCACCGTCCGTCAGGTGCACGAGGCGCTGGCCGGGTCGCGCGACATCGCGTACACGACGGTCATGACGGTGCTCGATCGGCTGGCCCGCAAGGGGTCGGCAGAGCAGATCCGCGACGGCCGCGCCTACCGCTACCGGCCCGCGTTCAGCCGCGACGAGCTCACGGCCGAGCTCATGCACGAGGCGCTCGACACCGTCGACGGCTCCGACCGCACGGCCGCGCTGCTGCGGTTCGTCGGGTCCGCCTCCGAGGACGACGCGCGGGCGCTGCGCGAGGCGCTCGAGGCGGTGGAGCGGTCGGCTCGTGATTCCGCGTGACCGAGACCACGCCCGTTGTCCTGCTGGTCCTGGCGTTGCTGCTGACCGGCCCGGCGCCGGCGCTGCTGGCCCGGGCGTCGTGGCCGCTGCGGGCGCCGCGGGCGGCGCTGGTGCTGTGGCAGGCGGTCGCGCTGGCGGCGGTGCTGTCGGCGCTCGGCGCGGGCGCGTCGGCGGGGACGCTCGTCGTGACCCATCCGTCGCCGTCGGTCTGGCTGGTGGTGCTGCACGCGGCGGCGCTGCTGCTGACTGTGGTGGTCGTCGCACGGCTGCTGTGGTCGGCGCACACGCTGGGCATGACGCTGCGGGCCCGCCGTCGCCGGCAACGCCACGTCGTCGACCTCGTCGGGCGCCCTGACCAGCGCGCGCCGGGCGCCCTGGTCGTCGACGTCGCGCGGCCGGTGGCGTACTGCATTCCGGGGGTGCGCTCGCGCGTGGTGGTGTCGGCGCCGGCGCTCGACGCGCTGGGCTCCGACGAGACCGCGGCCGTCCTGGCGCACGAGCGGGCGCACGTCCGGGCCCGCCACGACCTCGTCCTCGAGGGCTTCGGCGTGCTGCACGACGCGTTCCCGCGGTTCGTGCGCAGCTCGGTCGCCCTCGACTCCGCCGCCGGCCTCGTCGAGATGCTCGCCGACGACGCCGCCCGGCGACGCAGCGGCGCGGTGCCACTGGCGCGGGCGCTGGCCCGCATGGCCGACGCCCCCGTGCCCGCCGGCGCCCTCGGGTCCGGCTCCGTGACGCCCGCGGTCCGCATCCGCCGTCTCGCCGCCGCTCCGGGCCCGCAGCCGTGGCTGATCGCGGGGCTGGCCTACGCGGTTGCCGCGGCGCTCGTGGCGGTGCCGACCGTCGCGGTCGCGGTGCCCTGGCTGACGGCTTTGTCGCGCGCGCTGCTGCCCTGACGCATAGGTTGGCCAATGACGGCACACGTCCGACCCGAAGGAGCCGGCATGATCCCCGCCGCGCAGCTCACCGATCCCACCGTCCGTGCCCTGGTCGCCGCCATCAACGACGGCGACCGCGCCGCCTTCCTGGGCTTGCTCACCCCCGACGCCGTCCTCACCGACGACGGCTCGCAGCGCGACCTCGAGGACTGGATCGACCGCGAGATCTTCACCGTCAACGGCCACCTGGAGGTCGAGTCCCAGTCGTCGGACGGACGGTCGCTGGTCGCGGCCTACCGCAACGACACGTGGGGCCAGATGCGCACGTCCTGGTCCTTCACCGTCGTCGACGGCAGGATCAGCCTTCTCGCGACCGGCCAGGCCTGACGCCGCAACGGCTCAGTCGGCGGCGTCCTTCGCCGCCACGACCGCCGCGTAGACCTCGCGCTTCGGCAACCCCAGTTCCCGGGCGACCTCCGCGATGGCCTCCTTGCGGCGCACACCGGCCGCCTCGCGCTCGACCACCTGCGCCACCGCGTCGGCCGGGGTGGCGGTCGCCGAGCGGGGTGGCGCGCCCTGCACCACCAGCGTGATCTCGCCGAGCGGCCCGTCCGCCGTCGCCCACGAGGCGAGTTCGCCCAGCGGCCCGCGCCGGACCTCCTCGTGCGTCTTGGTCAGCTCGCGGCACACCGCCGCCGGACGGTCCGCGCCGAACGCCGCCGCCATCGCCGTCAGCGTGTCGGCCAGCCGGTGCCTCGACTCGAAGAACACCATCGTCCGCTGCTCGTCGGCCAGCGCGGCGAACGTCCGCGACCGCTCCCCAGGCCGGCGCGGCGGGAAGCCCTCGAAGCAGAACCGGTCGACCGGCAGCCCGCTGACGGCGAGCGCCGTCAGCACCGCCGACGGCCCGGGTACGGACGTCACCCGGACGCCCGCCGCCACCGCCGCCGCCACCAGTCGGTACCCGGGGTCGGACACCGACGGCATGCCGGCGTCGGTCACCAGCACCACGCGGGCGCCGTCGGTCAGCGCGGCCAGCAGCTCCGGCGTGCGCGCGGACTCGTTGCCTTCGAAGTACGACACCAGCCGCCCGGCGATCGTCACACCCAGCGACGACGTCAGCCGGAGCAGCCGCCGGGTGTCCTCCGCCGCCACCACGTCAGCAGCCGCCAGCTCGGCCGCGAGCCGCGGCGGAGCGTCGCCGGCGTCGCCGATCGGGGTGCCGGCCAGCACCAGGACACCGTCCGTCGTCGAGTTCGCCACCCGCCCATCCTCGCGCAACGCAAGCCGCTGGTTCACAGCGAGCACTCGTAGGATGACCCGGTGACCCAGACGGTTGACGCCCCAGAGGCCTCCGAGACGGAGCGCTCGGCGGCCGGCCTCCGAGCCCGCCTCGTCCGGCCGATGCCGTCCGACCGCGTCTGGGGCTGGATCGGCCCGCTGCTGGTCGGTGTGGTCGCGGCGGTGCTGCGACTGGTCGACCTCGGCCGTCCCGACAAGATCATCTTCGACGAGACGTACTACGCCAAGGACGCCTACTCGCAGCTGCTGTTCGGCTACTCGCGCAAGTTCACCGAGGACGCCAACGAGCGGATCCTCAGCGGCGACCTCGACGTCTTCCTGAACGAGCCGTCGTTCGTCGTGCACCCGCCGGTCGGCAAGTTCATCATCGGCCAGGGCATCGACGTGTTCGGCATGGACCCGTTCGGCTGGCGCATCGCCGTCGCGCTGTGCGGGGTGGCGACGGTGGTCATGCTCGCCCGCATCGGGCGGCGGCTGTTCCGCTCGACTTTGCTCGGCTGCGTCGCCGGCCTGCTGCTCGCCGTCGACGGCCTGTCGATCGTGATGAGCCGGACGGCGGTGCTCGACGGCATCCTCGCGATGTTCATCGTCGCCGCGTTCGGCTGCCTGCTGATCGACCGCGACCAGATGCGGGCGAAGTACGCCGACTGGGGCGAGTCCAGGCTGGCCCGCGGGTTGACGGAACCGGGCGACGGCCCGCTGTTCTGGTGGCGGCCGTGGCGGCTGGCAGCCGGGATCATGCTCGGCCTGGCCTGCGGCACGAAGTGGAGCGGGCTGTACGCCGTCGCCGTGTTCGGGCTGATGACGGTGTTGTGGGAGATCGGCGCGCGGCGCGCGGCCGGGCTGCGCAGCCCCGTCCTCAACTCACTGCTGCGCGACGGGCCGGTCGCGTTCCTCACGATGGTCGTCACCGCCGCGTTCGTGTACGTCGTGTCGTGGTGGGGCTGGATCACGTCGTCCGACGGCTACCACCGGCAGTGGGCCACGGAGAACGCGCCGTCGGCGCTGGGCCAGTTGTTCCCGAGCTGGGCGCGCAGCCTGTGGCACTACCACTCGGAGATGTGGCGGTTCCACCGCGACCTCGACACCCCGCACGACTACATGTCCAAGCCGTGGGAGTGGCTCTACCTCGGCCGGCCGGTGTCGTTCGACTACGAGGGGTACGACCTCGGCCAGGCCGGTTGCGAGGCCGAGCGGTGCAGTCAGGCGGTGCTCGCGCTGGGCACGCCGCCGCTGTGGTGGGGTGCGTGCGCAGCGCTGCTGGTGTGCCTGTGGTGGTGGTTCTTCCGCCGCGACTGGCGGGCCGGTGCGATCCTCGCCGGAATCATCGCGACCTGGGTGCCGTGGCTGTTCTTCACCGACCGGACGATCTTCTACTTCTACGCGGTCGCGATCGTGCCGTTCCTGGTGCTGGCCGTGACGTTCGTGCTGGGGCTGATCATCGGGCCGCCGGACGCCTCGCCGCGGCGGCGCGCCGTCGGGGTGGCGATCGCCGGTGGCTACGTCCTGATCGTCGTGGCCGTCGCCGCCTGGTTCTACCCCATCCACGTCGACCAGCTGATCTCGTACGACGCCTGGCGGGCGCGGATGTGGTTCAGCAGCTGGATCTAGGTGAGCTCGGCGACGCCCTCGATCATGAGCCACACACCGAACAGGACGAACAGAGCGGAGGCGCCGACCTGGATCAGCCGCTCGGGCAGCCGCTGCCCCAGGTAGCGGCCGACGACGATGGCCAGCGCGTCCGCGGCGACCATGCCGACGGTCGAGCCGATCCACACGCCGACCCAGTCGTTGTCGGCGGCCAGCGTGATGGTGGCGAGCATCGTCTTGTCGCCCAGCTCGGCCAGGAAGAACGCTGTGCCGACGGCGATGACGGCGGCCTTGGTGGTCCGTTCGGCCTTGCTCTTCTCGTCGTCGGTCAACGAGTCGCCCCGCCACGTCCAGGCGGCGAAACCGAAGAACGCGACCGCCGCGATGACGTTGATCCAGCCGGTCGGGAGCGCCTCGCCCAACCCGAACCCGATCGCGACCGACGCCAGGTGCACGACGGTCGTCGCGATCGTGATGCCGAGGATGACGTGCCACGCCTTGAACCGCGTGGCGAACGTCAGCGCCATCAGCTGGGACTTGTCACCGAGCTCGGCCACGAAGATGACGCCGAAGCTCACGAGGAACGCGGCCCACAGGTCGGCCATCGGATCCCTTCCGGTCACGCCGGACCGGAAGCTGCGAGACTCCGACCCGGCAACTACTGCCATGGGTCGAAGGTCTCGCCCGCCTCTTGACGAGGCCGCGCGGCCGGACGCCGGAGCGTCAGTATGTCGACCGCGACATTGGGGGCTACTCCCCTTCGCTGGGACCCAGCCTACCGGGATCGGTGATCGGGAATCCAGCCGACGTGGGCAGCCTCACACCCTGCGGTTCACCGGCCGACTCCCTCGCCGCCGACCGCGACGAGCCTGCCGCGCCGTCGTTCGTCCATACCCGGCCTCTAGACGTAACCGCGCAGCCGGACAGCGCGGGCGACGCGATCGAGGGCGATCGAGTACGCGGCCAACCGGTAGCTGGAGCCGGTGTCCTCGGCCCTGTCGGCGACCTGGGTGAAAGCGCTCTGCAGGCGATCGCCCAGCTCCGCGTTGAAGCGTTCCTCCCTCCAGCGGAACTGCTGGATATTCTGAGTCCACTCGAAGTACGAACCGGTGACGCCGCCGCCGTTGGCGAGGATGTCGGGCACGACTCGGACGCCGCGATCGGCCAGGATACGGTCCGCTGCCGGGGTGACCGGATGGTTCGCCCCCTCGACGACGACCGCCGCGGCGACCGCGGCGGCGTTGTCCTCGGTGATGGCGTTGCCGAGCGCGGCCGGCACGAGGATGTCGCACTCCATCGTCATCAGTTCGTCGAGGCCGATGGGCGTGTGAGCGACGTCGATCTCCGTGACCGAGCCGCCCCCGGACACCGTCCGCACCAGTCCGTCGACGTCGAGGCCGCGATCATTGACGACGCCGCCACGCACGTCGCTGACCGCCACCACGCGGGCGCCGAGGGCCGCGAACTCCCGCGCCGCCCACGAGCCGACGTTGCCGAAACCCTGGACGACCACCCTTTTCCCGGTGAGATCCCACCCCCAGCGCCGCGCCGCCGCCTCGACGACGTACACCAGCCCACGCCCGGTCGCCGCCTCGCGCCCCGGCGCGCCGCCCATCTCGATCGGCTTGCCGGTGACGGCGGCCGGCGTGTACCCGTGCCGGCTGCTGTAGGCGTCCATGAACCACGCCATCACCTGCGCATTGGTGTTCACGTCGGGCGCGGGGATATCGCGGTAGGCGCCCAGGACGTGGCTCAGCGACAACGCGAAGGTCCGCGTCAGCGACTGCAGCTCACGTTGCGAGAGCGTGGCCGGGTCGATCCGGATCCCGCCCTTGGCGCCCCCGAACGGCAGGTCGAGCAGTGCGGTCTTCCAGGTCATGAGCGCGGCAAGGGCACGGACCTCATCGAGATCGGCATCGGCGTGATAGCGCAACCCGCCCTTGTACGGGCCGCGAGCACCGTTGTGCTGCACGCGGTAGCCCTGCGCCACCACCAGGCTTCCGTCGTCGCGGCGCAGCGGAACCTGGACGCTCACTTCCCGGTAGCTGGTGGCCAGAACCTCGGCGACGTCGCCGGGCAGGTCCACGGCGCGGGCAGCGTCGGCGACGTAGCCACGGACGGCCGTGCCCGCGGTCGGGGCGGAGTCGCGCCAGGTGTCGATGGTCACGGGGTTCCTCCGTGAGTTCGGGGCCAGGTTGCAAAACGAATATCCCTTCTTTTAAGAGGGTCCACAACCCCGCAGCGCTGAGGCGTGGATCACGATCGCAACCCGGCCTGAGCGGACGCTGCCGGCGGGGCGGCGCAGGAGCCCGCGCCCGATGCTCGGCGCCTGTGGCTACCGACGGGTGGGCGCCCTCAGTGGCCCGCGCCCCCTGGCTCGACCCGGGCCGCGGCATCGGCCCGAGCAACCCGGCGGACGACGATCGCGGCCAGCGCCATGATCGCGGCGCCGGCCAGCGCCGGCACGTTGACCGCCGTGATCTCTGCCAGCGCGCCGAACAGCAACGCGCCCACTGGCGCGCCGGCGATGCCCAGCGTGCGCTCGGCGGAGCTCACCCGCCCCAGCAGCTCGTCGGGTGTGCGTTGCTGCGTCAGCGATACGAAGTGCACGTTCACCACCATGCCGGCCACCCCGAAGACCGCGAGGGCGGCCGCCGTCGCCGCGGGATGGGGCACGCCGCCGATGACGAGCAGACAGCCGGTCTGCACGGCCAGCGCCAGCACCATGGCCGCCGCCCGCCGCCCACCCACCGCCCGACCCGCGTCGCCACCAGCCCACCCACCACCCCACCTGCGCCATATGCCGCCAGCACCAGCCCGAACACGACGTCGGAGGCGCCGGCCCAGCGGGTGATGATGAGCACCAGCAGCGCCTGGAGCCCGCCGATCACCAGATTGCCCAGCAGGTTCGCCAGGCAGCCGCCGCGCAGCAGGCGGTCGTGCCAGAGCCGCCGCACGCCCACCGCGATCTCCGTCCGCAGCGTCGACCCAGCAGGCCGGCCCGCCACCCCCACCGCGGACCGTGGCAGCGACGCGATGAGCGCCGCCGCCACCAGATACGTCGCCGCGTCGACCGCGAACGGCAGCGCCACGCCCGCCGTGACCAGCAGCCCGGCCGCCGGTGCGCCGAGGAACGTGCCGGCCAGCGCCTGACCGGTCATCAGCCGCGCGTTGGCCGACGGCAGCGCCGCCCGCGGCACCAAGGTGGGCAGGATGGCCGAGGCCGCGTTGTCGAACAGCGTCTGCAAGGTGGTCAGCGCGAACGCGAGCACCGCCAGCACGGCGAGGTGCGCCTGCCCGAGCGCCAGCGCCACCGCGAACGCCGCCACCAGCAGCCCCCGCACGACGTCGACCATCCACATGGCCCGGCGCCGGTCGACCCGGTCGGCCAGGGCGCCGCCGAGCAGCCCGAACAGCAGCCACGGCAGGTAGCCGGCCGCCGACACCACCGACAACAGGAACGGCGACGTCGTCAGACCAGCCGCGA
This sequence comes from Jiangella sp. DSM 45060, assembly GCF_900105175.1. Taxonomy (NCBI): domain Bacteria; kingdom Bacillati; phylum Actinomycetota; class Actinomycetes; order Jiangellales; family Jiangellaceae; genus Jiangella; species Jiangella sp. DSM 45060. The sequence goes on from NZ_LT629771.1 coordinate 5,646,221, forward strand.
CCAGCGGAAACGCCACATTGCGCACGGCGTCGCCGAAGCGCGACAGGACCGCGGCCGACCACAGCCGCCCGTACCCGCCGCGCCAGCGCACCGTCTCGCCGGCGTCCGTCATGATCGTCATGGGGCCGAACGCTAGTCCGAGGGTCCGACAAGGTCCGCTCTCGATGCGCGGCCTGCCTACTGGGCCGGCGCGCGTCCGGGTTCGTGGCCGCCAGCGCGCCGTCCGATCAGCCCTGCGGCGCCTCGACGCCGGTGTAGAACGCGGTCGTCCGGTCGGCGGCGCCCTGCGCGGCCTCGGGCGTCGCGAACCCACTCTCGACGTTGGCGTCACGCCAGCGCTCGCTGGCCAGGCCGACGAACTGCTTGCCGCCGTCGCCCATGGTCCAGGCCTCGACCGCCTTCGGGTCGACCTGCTCGCCGCCGGAGGCGAAGTGCAGGCTCAGGCCGATGAACGCGAGGTCCCAGCCGAGCCCGACCGCGCCCGGGCCGTAGAGGTCCCAGAACTCCAGCGACGTGCTGTTGACCAGCGCGATGTGCTCGAGCTCGAACCGGGTCCGTTCGTCGCCGTCGGCGGTGAGCCGGACCTCGACCCAGCTGACCTCGCCGTTGAACTCCCAGGTGACGGCGAAGCTCTTGGGCGGGTCGCAGTGTTCGACGGTGCCGCCGGCGTTGCCCTCGACCTGGTACCGCCCGCCGAGCTTCAGCTCGCCCGTCACCGGGGAGAACCAGCGGGGGATGCGTTCGGCGTTCGTGCAGGCGTCCCAGACGTCCTCGACAGACGCCGGGTAGGTCTGGCTGATGGTGACGGTGCGGGCCTCACCCGCCTCGATGGTCCGCGAGCCGACCTGGCGGCGCACGGCGTTGACCTGTTCGACGACATCGATCATGGGGAGTTCTCCTGGTCCGGATCGTGGCCGGCCTGCTGCTGCAGCCGGCGTTGCCGCTTGCCCCTGGCCAGCTCGGTGGCCAGCGCGTCCAGCGGAGGGGTCCAGAACCGGCGGAAGCGGTCGAGCCACACGTCGACGTCGCGGAGCGGTTCGGTGCTGACGGCGTACAGCCGGCGGGCGCCGTCGGGCCGCACGGTGGCGAACCCGGACTCGCGCAGCACCCTGAGATGCTGCGACACCGCCGGCTGCGAGATGCCGAACTCCTGCTGGATGACCGACGTGACGGCGCCGGAGGTCAGCTCGCCGTCGGCGAGCAGCTCCAGGATCCGGCGGCGCACCGGGTCGCCGAGCACGTCGAAGGCATGCATGCGGCTAGGTTATCGACATCTACTTATATAAGTCAACGCTGTAGCTTCTCGTCCGGCGGCGCGGGCGGAGCGGGCGGAACCGGCGGATCCGTCACGACCGGTGCGCCGGACACGGTGACGGCGACGTCCGCCGACGAGCCCTGCCGGCGGCTCAGCACCAGGAACGGCGCCGCCAGCAGCTGGATCGCGCCGCCGATCGCCAGCGACGTGCCGTAGCCATACACGTCCGCGGCCCGGCCGAGGGCGGGCTGGACGACGATGCCGCCGGTGTTGCCGACGAGCGAGTCGAACGACAGCACCGTCGCCCGCTGTTTGGACGGGATCATGTCGTTGAGGTAGGCCTGCCGGATCGGCGTCTCCGCGGCGAACACGAGGGCCCACAGCACCAGCAGCACGATCGCCACCCAGAACGCCTCGGTGAGGCCGAGCAGCCCCAGGATCGCCGCGCTGGCCACCGTGCCGCCGATCAGCGCCGTCGTCCGCTTGCGGAACAGCCGCCGGACGTGCGGTGCGAGGTATCCGCCGACCACCTGGGCCCCGGCGATGGCGGCTGCGGCCAGGCCGGCGATCGAGTAGGCGTCGGGGTCGCCGTACAGCTCCAAGAGGTAGGGCTGCATCGCGTAGAAGCCATAGAAACTGACGCCGGACACGAACGGCGCGGCCAGCATGATCCAGCGCACCGGGGGATTCTTCAGGCCGTGCTCGATGGACGCCGACCACACGCCGCGCACCGCCCGCGCCGCGCCCGCCGACCGGTCCGGCGTGAAGCCGAGATCGCGCATCAGCAGACCCGCAACGACGAACATCGCCAACAGCACGCCCGCCCGCAGCAGGAACGGCACCCCCAGGTCGGTCACCTGGGCGATCACGCCGCCGGCGACCGACCCACCGAGCATCGCCACGCCCGAGACCATCTGGCCGCGGCCGAAGACCGTCTCGAGGCTGCCGTCGTATCCAGCGTGGTGCAGGGCGTCGACCAGCCACGCTTCGACCGCGCCGGAGAAGAACGTGAACCCCAGGCCGAGTAGCGCCGACACCACGGCCCACGCCCAGAACGGCGCGCTGATCTGCCACATCAGGTAGTACAGCGCGGTCGTCACGGCGAGGGTCACGGTGCCGAGCAGGTACGACACCCGGCGCCCCCAGGTGTCGGCGATGACCCCCGTCGGAACCTCGAAGAGCACCACGCCGACCGTGTAGAACGCGTTGGCGGCGAACGCCTCGAGGTTGCTCAGCCCGGCGTCGAGCAGGAACAGCGTGTTGATGCCCCAGATGAACGAGGCGGCCAGGGTGTTGCCGAGAATCAGCGTGATGTAGATGCTCTGGATGCGGCGAGCCTGGGAGTTCATCGGCGCGGCGTCCTCTCGTCCAGTCGCGTCGTCGCGACTGCCTTGCTACAAGCGCCCGGGGCCGTGAACTATGCCCGGCCGGTCGGATCGGCCGCGGCGCGGTCGTCGAGCACCTGCTGGAGCAGCGTGGGCCGGTCGGTCATGATGCCGTCGACGCCGAGGTCGATGAGCCGCTCCATCTCGGCGCGGTCGTTGATGGTCCAGACGTGGACGGCGAGGCCGCGGCGGTGCGCGTCGGCCACGAAGTCGGCCGTGACGACCGGGATGCCCGACTGCGACGGCGGCACCTGCAGCGCGTGGTGTCCGTGCAGCGTGATGCCGGTTCCTGGGCCGAGTGTGTTCAGCCAGAACGCCGTGGCCTGCGTGGTGCCCGGCGACGTGCTGACGTCGCGGTTGTAGAGCTTGAACCGGGTGACGGCGCTGTCGGAGAACGAGGCGACGACGGTGTCGGTGCCGCGGCCGAACTCGGCGAGGAGGTCGGCCATCGTGCGCTCGTACGGCGACGTCTCGGGGCGGGTGCGCTTGATCTCGACGTTGAGCAGGACGCCCGGGAACGTCTCGAGCACCTCGCGCAGCGTGGGGACGCGGAAGTCGGCGGCCGTATAGCCGTCGGGCGCCGGCCGCTCCCCGGTGGCGACGCCGCGGAACGCGTAGGCGGCGGCGTCCTGGCCGTGGCACGTCCCGCAACCGGGGACGAACCAGTGCGCGGCGTCGAGCGCCCGGATCTGCTGGAGCGTCAGCGCATCGACCCGCCCGGCGCCGTTCGTCGTGCGGTCGACGGTGGTGTCGTGCAGGACGACCAGCTCGCCGTCGGCCGTCGCGTGGACGTCCAGCTCGAGCACGTCGGCGCCCTTGTCGAGGGCCGTCCGGAACGCGTACAGGGTGTCGGACGGCGCCTCGATCTCGCCGCCCTGGTGTGCGATGTTGAGGACGCGCCGCTCCAGCCACGGGTTCTCCGTGGCGGCGGTGGCCGTGGTCGTCGGAACGAGCGCCGCGGCGACGAGGCCGGCGGCGAGGAGACCGGTGAGCCTGCTCATGGGCGAACGGTAGTGCCCGCCATTGACACTTGCGCGGACGCGCGATGAACGTCGGACCCGGCGGGTACCGTCCCGGCATGACGACCTACCCCAGCGTGCTGCAGACCGTGCTGGACACCACCGACGCGCGCGGGCTGGCGGAGTTCTACCGGCAGCTGCTCGGCTACGTGTACCGGCCCGGCCACGAGTCCGTCGATCCCGCCGGCGACGACTGGCTGGTCCTCCTCGACCCCGACGGCGGCCGGCGCCTGGCCTTCCAGCAGACCGACCAGCTGACCCCGTCGACGTGGCCCGATCCCGCCGTCCCGCAGCAGCTGCACCTCGACATGACGGTGCCGTCGATGGAGGAGCTGCTGGTCCAGCACGACCGCGTGCTCGACCTCGGCGGGCGGATGATCTTCGACCGCATCGACGACCCCGACGAGCCGCTGCGCGTCTACGCCGACCCGTCGGGCCACCCCTTCTGCATCTTCGTCGCCTGACGCCGCCGGCTCACTCCGTACTGAAGATCAGCGCGAGGACGACGAAGACGGCCAGCCGCTGCGCCAGCGCGATGCCGAACCGCCCCCAGGCGAACCGGGCGTCGGCGACCGGCTCCGTCGACGGGTGCGGCGCGGCGACGGTCAGCCAGTGCGGCAGCGCCACCCGGGCCGCGTTGCTGAACAGGTAGAACCGGCCGAACGCCGACCACCGCCGCGGCACCGCGAGGCCGGCGTCGGCCAGCACCCAGCGCGGCCGCCGCGACGAGGTGTCGACCCACGCCTCGTGCACCTCCAGGTCCGCCTGGTCGCCGACGAGTCCGTCGTGACGGGGATCGATGCGGTACGTGCGCTCCGGCGGCGCAAGCCGGCCCTCGCTCAGGGTCGGCTGCCGCGTCCAGATCGCGAGCATCGGCTTGAGATGCGGGAACGCGTCGAACGGCACCACCACGAAGGCCCGCCGCGGCGGAGCGTCTCCGCGCGCGAACCGGCGCCGCGACCGCGAGGCCGGCCAGACGCGCAGCAGCGACACCGAGACGGCGACGACCGCCAGGACGCTCATCAGCCCGATCGCCTCGTCCCACGCACCGAGCGCGGCGGCCGCCGGGATCGACACGGCGGCGGCGACCAGCCAGGCGATCCAGCGCCGCTGCCGCACCGCCACGGCGTCGTGCAGCAGCTGCCCGATGGCCGGCCGCGGCGGCGGTGGCGCCGCATGCTGCGGCCGGAACGCGGGCTCGGGTGACGCGAGCCGGACGCCGTCGTCGACGGGGTTGGCTCGCGCGACGAGCAGGCGGTTCGCGCGGGCGACGCGGACCATCCGCGCGTTGGCCAGCATGGCGGGCCCCAGGAAGCCGCAGATCAGCGCGAAGCCGGCCTGCTGATCCGCGAAGACGGCCGCGAGGAACACCCCGATGGCGGCCAGCTCGATCCACTGGAACCTGCGCTTCGACCCGCCGCCGCCGAGCCGGTCGCGCTGGGCCCGCGTCATGAACGCCCAGCCGCCGGCCGCCGCGACCACGGTGCCGCCGAGCACGAGCCCGAAGAGCACAGGACCGTCGCCGGACATCGCCACCACCAGGCCGACGGCGACGCCGCTCATCGCCAGGCCCGCGACCATGGAGATGAGCAGCGCACCGGCCGGCCACGCACTGTCGTCCTGCGGGACCGGCTCGCGGGTCTCTGTCACAGGTGCAGTGTCACAGCGCGGCCGGACAGTTGCCAGACCCAGACGCCGCCGATCAGCCGAGCCGCTCGGCGAGGAAGTCCTCCCAGGTCCGGGTGCCGAGGTCGGCGCCGTCCAGGGTGAGGTTGTCTCCGTCGCGGTAGGCGCGGCCGGCCTTGCCGGGCATCCGGACGGGCAGCAGCGGCCGCCGCTTGCCGGCCGCCGTCAGGTACGAGCGCAGCAGGTCGCCGAGCGGCACGACCCGCGGGCCGGCGAGGTCGGCGACCAGCCCGGCCGGCTCGCCGAGGGTCAGCTCGGTCAGCCGCGCGGCCACGTCGCGAGCGTCGACGGGCTGGAAGCGCAGGCCGCCGGGGACCGGGATCACCGGCAGCCTCGCCATGGCGGCCGCCGTCTTCAGGACGAGGTCATGGAACTGGGCGGCGCGCAGGATGGTCCACGGCACGCCGGACCCGGTGACGGCCTGCTCGGCGGCCAGCTTGCTCCGGAACCACGCGATCGGCACGCGGTCGGCGCCGATGACCGAGATGTGCACCAGGTGCTTCACGCCGGCCGGCGCGGCGGCCCGGACCAGTCGCTGCGCCGCCTCGCCGTCGCCCTTGGCGCCGCCGGCCAGGTGCAGGACCGTGTCGACGCCGTCGACGGCGGCCGCGATCGCGTCGCCGGCGTCGTCCGAGCGCAGGTCGGCCGTGACGTACTCGACGCCGGAGCCCGGCTCGTGCGGTGTGCGGCTGAGCACGCGCACCGTCCGGCCGGCCTCGACCAGCCGTGGCACGATGAGACGTCCGAGGGTGCCGGTGCCACCGGTCACCAGAAGAGGTGTCGTCATGCTCCTCTGACCCGCGGCGACGGAGGAATGTGACCGGATGGACGACCTCGATTTCGAGCGGCACCGGCCGCAGCTGCGCGCCGTCGCGTATCGCATGCTGGGGTCGCTCACCGAGGCCGACGACGCCGTGCAGGAGACCTGGCTGCGCTACCAGCGCACCGACACCTCCGGCGTCGAGAACCTCGCCGCCTGGCTGACGACCGTCGCCGGGCGGGTCTGCCTCAACCTGCTGCGGTCGCGGACGACGCGCGGCGAGGTGCCGCTCGACGACGGCGAGCCCGAGGTGCGCCTGCCCGACCCCGTCGTCAGCCCGCTGACCGGCCCCGATCCGGAGCAGGAGGCGCTGCTCGCCGACTCCGTCGGGCTGGCGATGCAGGTCGTCCTCGACACCCTGGCGCCGGCCGAGCGGCTGGCGTTCGTCCTGCACGACCTGTTCGCCGTCCCGTTCGACGACATCGCGCCGCTGGTCGAGCGGACCCCGGCCGCCGCCCGCCAGCTGGCCAGCCGCGGCCGTCGCCGGGTCCAGGACGCCGCGCCCGCGCCCGACGCCGACCTCGCGAAGCAGCGGGCCGCGGTCGACGCGTTCTACGCGGCCGCCCGCGACGGCGACTTCGACGCGCTGGTGACGGTGCTCGACCCCCACGTCGTGCTGCGGGCCGACGGCGGCGCGCACCCGGTCCGGCCGACGGTGCTACTGCGCGGCGCGCGGAACGTCGCCGGCCAGGCAACGCTGGCCCGGCGGCTGGCCGAGCACGTGCGGCCGGTGCTGGTCAACGGCACGGCCGGCGCGGTGGCCGTCATCGGCGGGCGGGTGTTCGCGGTGATGGCGTTCACCGTCACCGACGGCCGGATCACGACGATCGACGTGCTCAACGACCCTGACCGTCTGAGCGGCCTTGACCCGGAGGCCCTCCGTGCGTGACCCCTGGAACGCCAACATCCACTACGACGCTCGACTGGCGGCCTGTGTGCCGGCGGACTCCCGCGCTGTCCTGGACGTCGGCTGCGGCGACGGGTTCCTCGCGGCCCGGCTGGCCGGACGGCTCGCGTCCGACGGTGACGGCGCACGGCGCGTGGTCGCCCTGGACGTCGACGAGGCGGTGCTGGAGCGCGCGCGGTCCCGGTTCCCCGACGCCGCCGTCGACTGGCGCCACGGCGACGTGCTGTCCTATCCGTTCGAGCTCGGCTCCTTCGACGCCGTCGTCTCGAACGCGACCCTGCACCACCTGCCGGACACCGCGGCGGCGCTGCGCCGGCTCGGCGCGCTGGTACGGCCGGGCGGTGTGCTGGCGATCGTCGGCCTGACCCGCACCGAACGGCGCGACCTGCCCTGGGCCGCCGCCGCGTTCGTCTCCCTCGGCGTCGCGAACCGGGTCCGGCGCAAATGGGACCACTCGGCGCAGCTGTGCTGGCCGCCGCCGCACACCTATCGCGAGTTGGGCGCCGATGCCCGGGCCGTGCTGCCCGGCACCCGGCTGTCGCGGCTGCTCATGGGCCGCTACCTGCTCGTCTGGCGGGCGCCGGGCGACCGGCCTGCGCCGGCCTGACGACGGCCGCGGTCAGGTCCGCGGTGAGAACACCGGCCGGGTCCAGCCGGTGTCCTCGATGCCGCCGTCGAGCGCGGTGCCGATCGCGCGCTCCTCGTAGCGGAAGTGCGACTCCATGATCGCGGCCAGGCCGTCGAGCTCGGCCCGGATCGCCGCCTGCCGCTCCGGCGTCGCCCGCGGCGACTCGGCCGCGAGGTCGCGGACCGCCTCGACGATGTTCCCGATCAACTGATGGTCCTCGCGCAGGGCGGCGACGGTGGCGGCGAGATCGGGGCGGGCGCGGACGAGCTCGGCGAACAGGCCGCCGTCCTCGCCCTCGTGGTGGGTGGTGAGCGCGGAGCAGAAGCTCAGGCAGTGTGTGAGCAGGTCCGCTGAGCCGGCGGAGCCGTCGCGGAGCTCTTGCACCCGGTCGAGGAGCGTCATGTGCACGTCTGCGAGCTGGCGGCTCCAGGCGATCGCGCGCGACCTCGTCTCGTCCATCGTCCCAGCCGATCAGGTACGGGCCCCTGACCGCAAGACGACAGGGGTCTTTCGGCCCTGCAGGAGCGGCGCCGGTGGGTCGAGAGTGGGAACGTGGCGCGGGGCACGCGGGCCGGACCGGCGTGGCCGGGGGTCGCGCTGGTGCTGGTCACCGCGGTTACCTCGGCCGCGGTGGCGTCCGCTGTCTGGGCCATCAGCGACGACGGCTCACGGCCCGTGGTGAGCGATCCGGCCGACCAGGTCGCCGTCGTGCAGCAGGCCTGCGAGCAGTGGACGGCCGGGGCGCCTCCGGCCGGCTCCGACCGCCGGGACCCGTCGGGACGCCCGGACCAGTCGGGCCTCGGGGACGACGAGGACCGGTGCTCGGCGCTGGCGGCCTGGCTGGCCGATTCGATCGCCCGCACCGGCCGGAGCCCCTGGATGGCGTGGGGCTCGCCGGAGCGGCTGCTCGTCACCTGCCAGGACTGGATCGCCCAGACCACGCCGCCCACCCCCTTGGCCTGGTGCGACGACCTCGTCGCCTGGATGTCGGCGCACGTGCCCGACTGGAGCGGCGCCGTGCGCGACGACCAGGGCGGCGGCGCCGGCTGGGACGGCTGGCTGCGCAACGATCCGCTGGTCGGACCCTGACGGCCGCGTTCGTCCCGCCGTACGCAGACCCCTCCCGGCCCGGGCGGTGCCCACCCTACGGGCGGGCACCGACAACGCCCGCGCCGCTGCGACCGCTAGGGAGTGTCTGACGGATCATGGGAGCCAGGTGAGTAGCGCGGCGAGGTGGAGTGCACCAAGGTAGTTGCGGGCGTGCTTGTCGTAGCGACTGGCCAGGCCGCGCCAGTGTTTGAGCTGGCAGAAGCCGCGTTCGACGACGTTGCGTCGCCGGTAGAGGGTCTTGTCGAACCCGACCGGGCGCCCGCCGGCTGAGCCGCGGCGGCGTCGGTTGGCCTGCTGATCGGCCGGTTCTGGAATGGTGTGGGCGATGTTGCGGCGACGGAGCAGTTCCCGGTTCGCGCGCGAGCTGTAGCCCTTGTCGGCCAGCACGTAGTCCGGCCGGGTGCGTGGCCGCCCGCCTGCGGGCCTGGCCACCCGTAATCCGGCCATGAGCTGCGGGAACTGGGTGGTGTCGTTGACGTTGCCCGCCGTCAGGTGCAGCACCAGCGGCCGGCCCCGCCCGTCGACGAGTGCATGGATCTTGGTGGTCAGCCCGCCCCGGGACCGGCCGATCGCATGATCGGCCGGCTCGGCCACCACCGCGGCGACGGGGTGATCGCCACGCGAACACCTGTCATTCGGTCCTGCCCCCCGCGTCCGGCGCCGGTGCGGGCCCGGACACGGTCGCGGCGTTGCCACCCACACGCCGAGCCGACGCCCCGTGCTGGTGCACCCGCACCAGCGAGGAGTCCACCGCGACCAGCCAATCCAACTCGCCCCGAGCATCAGCATCGGCCTGCGCCGCGGCCAGCAACCGCGCCCACGTGCCATCCGAACTCCACCGATTGAGCCGCTCATACGCGGTCTGCCACGGCCCGAACCGCCCCTGCGGGATCTCCCGCCACGCTGCCCCGGTCCGGAACTTCCACGCGATCGCCTCGATCACCTGCCGGTGATCACGCCACCGCCCACCCCGCCGAGGCGTCCGGTCCGGCAGCCGCGGCTCCAACCACGACCACGCCTCATCCGACAACACCCGCCGCTCAACCACACCCAGCATCTTGGACCGAACAAAGACCAAGATCCGTCAGACACTCCCTAGCCGCATAACAACCCGCTGGTCGGGCCGTGTGACCGCCGCGCTCGACACCGCCGTACGCAGACCCCTCCCGGCCCGGGTGGGCACCGACAACGCCCGCGCCGCTGCGACCGCTAGCTGCACAACAACCCGCTGGTCGGGCCGTGTGACCGCCGCGCTCGACGTCGCCGTACGCAGACCCCTCCCGGCCCGGGTGGGGCCCACCCTACGGGCGGGCACCGACAACGTTCGTTCGCCAACCCTCGCCCGCCCGACATCCGTCCAGCAGCGCTCGCCCGGCCGCGCCCGTCCAGCAGCGCTCCGTCCAACAGCAGTCCCCCGGCCGCGCCCGTCCAGCGGCGCTCGCCCCCACCCCTCGCTGGGCGCGCACCAGGACGGTCACTCGCGGACCGCCGCCCGCAGGCCCGGGATCAGCACCGCGCCGACCGCGAGGTGCATCAGCACCAGGTAGACCTTGACGTCGGCGTCCGCCTCGGCGCCCAGCGGCCCGCCCAGCGACAGCACCAGCACCGTCAGCGCGACCCCGGTCCACACCCGCCGTCCGTCTCCGCCGCGCCGCCGCAGCAGCCACGTCAGCAACCCCCAGCCGGCCAGCGACATCGTCAGCGCGCCGGCCAGCACCAACGCCGGCCCGACGTCCATCGTCACGCCGACGCTGGTCACCTCCAGGTCCGCGCCGGCGATCGCCGCGACGACCCACGGCACGATCGCGGCCGCCGTCGCCCCCGCGACCGCCCACGCGGCCCGCTGCCACCCCCGCTGCCGTCCCCGCACGGCCGTCGTGGTCTGCTGCGTCGTCATCGGATTCCTCCTGCTGTCACTCTGGTGGCGATGCCTGGACAGCGGTACGACGAGACGAGACGGCGAAACGTCAGGCCGCACACTGCGGCGGGCTGTCTCGTCGGGAAGGTGAGAGGAGGTGCCACCATGACCGACCCGGACCTGTCCGCGATCATGAGCGAGCGCCGGCAGCTGATCAACCTCGCCTACCGCCTGCTCGGCTCGCTGGCCGATGCCGAGGACGTCGTGCAGGAGACGTACGCCCGCTGGTATGCGCTGCCGCCCGAGCAGCGGGAGGCGATCGACGTGCCCGGCGCCTGGCTGACCACCGTCGCCAGCCGCATCTGCCTCGACCTGCTGCGGTCGGCGCGGGCCCGGCGCGAGCGCTATGTCGGCGAGTGGATCCCCGAGCCGGTGCCCGACCACGCGGAATGGGTCGGCGGGCGCCCGGGCGGCACGGCGACCGACCCGGCCGACCGGGTCACGCTGGACGAGTCGATCAGCATGGCCTTCCTCGTCGTCCTCGAGTCGATGACGCCGGCCGAGCGGGTCGCGTTCGTCCTGCACGACGTCTTCCGGTACCCGTTCGCCGAGGTCGCCCAGATCGTCGGCCGCACCCCGGCGGCCTGCCGCCAGCTGGCGTCGTCCGCCCGGCGCCGGCTCCGCGCCGCCGAGGCCCCGGCGACCCCGTCCGCCCGCCGCGCCGACCTCGTCCGCGAGTTCAGGCAGGCCTGGGAGTCGAACGACATCGAGGCGCTGGTCGGCCTGCTCGACCCGCACGCGACGGCGGTCGCCGACGGCGGCGGCCTGGCCTCCGCACTCGGGCCGCTCGACGGCAGCCAGGCGATCGCCCGTGCCCTCGTCGAGCTCGCCGAGGACGCGCCGCCCGGCCTGACGTTCCTGGAGCGGACGGTGAACGGGCAACCCGGCCTGGTGGTCCAGCAGAACGGGGTGACCGGGGCGGTGCTGGCGTTCGACGTAGCCGGCGACCGGATCTCCCGCGTCTGGGCGGTGCGCAATCCGGAGAAGCTGCGGCCCTGGACGACCTGACGGGTGCGCGACGCCGCTCGCTTAGGGTGGCCGGGTGTTCGACGACCGAGTGCTGGCGGTGCTGGAGGACCGCTGGGGTCTCGACGTGAGTCAGGCGGCCGAACGGCTGGCCGGCGGACAGGAGTCGGCCGTCGTGCGGCTCGGTGACCGGGTCGTGCGGGTCGGCACGCCGTGGCGCACCACGGGCGACCTGCGGTGGTCCGGGCGAGTGGCGTCCGCCGCGGCGTCCGAGGTGGCCGAGGCGATCGCGCCGGTGCCCACGTTCGACGGCGCGACGGTGGTGCGCGCCGGAGACCGGCCGGTCACCGTCTGGCCGTTCGTGTCCGGCGACCGTGGCGACGACCACGACGAGCAGCAGCGCCGGCAGGCCGCCGAACTGCTCGCGCGTGTCCATCGGGCCCTAGCCCGCGCAAGGGTCGAGGCCCCGCCGGCCCGCGTCGTCCCGGCAGCGCCCGTGCCCGAACTCGCCGACGCCACCCTGGACGAGTGGCTGGACGGTTTCTGGTCCGGCGGGCTGCGGCGACACGCCGTCCACGGCGACTTCTACGCCGCCAACGTACTGGTGCGCCGCGGCACCATCGTCGCCCTGGTCGACTGGGACGAGGCGACCGTCGCGCCACCGGAGTGGGAACTGGCCTGCGCGGCATGGGAGTGGGGCGACGGCCTCGGCACGCTCGACCTCGCCCCGGCCGAGCGGTTCGTCCAGCACTACCTCGACGCCGGCGGCACCGCGACGGCGTTGACCGAACGCTCGCTGCGTCAGCTCGTCCGGGCCCGGATCCGGTCCGACGTCGCGTACGACCGGGCGACGTCGGGCGTCGGCGACCCCGACCCGGACGACCTCGCCTACCAGCGGCGGCAGCTCGAGGCCTTCGCGGCCCTGCGTCCGCCGTCCGGATAGCCCGTCCGCCCGCGTCGGCACCCTCCGTCACCAGGCGCCTACGGAGCGCGACAAACTACCGATCATGCGAACACCTGTTCGATACTGGCGACATGACTGGTGCTCGCTGGCTGGACGATCCTCCCCTCGATCTCCTGGACCTCGATCCGGGACGGCTGGAGATCAAGCTCCGTGCCCATACCGAGCCGTCCGGTCTCTACACCGCCGTGCCCATCGTCATGGGCGACCGGTCGAGCCGGCGGGTGCAGGGGCGGCTGGTCGCGTGGGGGCGGCGACGGGGCGAGCACCGGTGGCGCTACCTGCTCGTCGTCTGGCCGGACCGGCAGGCCGACGCGCGGGGACGGCTGGCCTGGGGCTGGCGCTCCGGCTGGTGCGTGTTCGATCCGCGCCGGGTCCGGCCGGCGCACCGGACCGAGGTGGTGCACGGCGGTGCCACCGCGGCCGGCGACCTCTCCGCCGCCATCCGACGGGCCATGCCGCCCGGGCTCGAGCCGGCGCCGCCGCCGTCGGACTACTGACGATTCCTTTCCGGGCGGGCGCCGGTCGGTACGAGGATGGGGCGAGGGAGGACCACGTGCGCGACGAGTTCATGCGGCAGGCGGAGGGGTATCGGCGCGAGCTGCTGGCGCACTGCTACCGGATGACGGGCTCGCTCGACGACGCCGAGGACCTGGTGCAGGAGACGTATCTGCGGGCCTGGCGGTCGTACGACGGGTTCGAGGGACGGTCGTCGCTGCGGACGTGGCTGTATCGGATCGCGACGAACGCCTGCCTCAACGCCCTGCAGCGCAGCGACCGGCGCGCCGTCCCCCGCGGGCTCGGGGCCGGGCCGGACGGCGGGCCGGAGAGCCCGGCCGCCGGTGTCGGCTGGCTGCAGCCGCTGCCCGACGCGCTGGTCACGCCGCCGTCGGCCGATCCGGCCGTGGTCGCCGAGGTGCGCGACGGCGTGCGGCTCGCGCTGATCGTCGGGCTGCAGTACCTCACGCCGCGCCAGCGCGCCGTCCTCATCCTGCGCGACGTGCTCGCCTGGCCGGCTGCCGAGGTGGCGACGGCGCTGTCCCTCGAGGTCGGTGCCGTGAAGTCCTTGCTGCAGCGGGCCCGCGCGCGGTTGCGTGAGGTGACGCCGTCGATGGACGACGTGCTCGAGCCGGACCACCCGCGCGCCCGTGAGCTGCTGGAACGGTACATGACGGCGTTCGCGACGGCCGACGCGCGCGCGTTCGAGGAGGCCCTGCGCGCCGACGCCGTTCTCGAGTCGCCGGAGGCCGCGATCTGGTTCTCCGGGAAGGTCGCCTGCGTGGAGTACCTGATGACCGAGGTCGTCGGCGGGGCGGGCGACTGGCGCAAGCTCCCGACGGTTGCCAACGGCCAGCCCGCCTTCGGCGCGTACCTCCGCGACGGGTCGGCGTTCGGGATGGCGGTGCTGACGGTGACCGCGGCAGGCATCGCGCGGGTCACCGTCTTCGCCATGCCGGAGCTGCTCCCCCGGTTCGGCCTCCCGGCGGCGCTCCCCTGACCGCGGCCTCCAGCCGTCCGTCGTCCAGCCGCCCCAGACGACGACGCACGGCGCCACCCGCCGCGTCGCGCCCGTCGCGCCGTGCCGCCCGCCCGCCGCATCGCCCCCGGCCCGTTCACCGCGCGCCGCGCCGGCCCCGTCCACTCGCCGCATCGGCCCGCCGCCCGCCGCGTCGCCCGCCCGTCGCCCCGGTCCACTCACCGTCCGCCGCGTCGCCCACGTCCGCTCGATGCGTCGCCCCCGCCCGCTCGCCGCATCGGCCCGTCCGCCGCGTCGCCCCGTCCGCCCGCCGCATCGGCCCGTCCGCCGCGTCGCCCCGTCCGCCCGCCGCGTCGCCCGTCCGTCGCGTCGCCCACGTCCGCTCGATGCGTCGCCCCGTCCGCCCGCCGCATCGGCCCGTCCGCCGCATCTGCCCGTTCGCCGCGCCGCTTGGTCGGTTCGCGCGGACCAGCTCGCGTGGTACGGCAGACCCCTCCCGGCCCGGGTGGGGCCCACCCTACGGGCGGGCACCGACAAACTCGCCGACACACTCGCCGACGTTGCCTGCCGACGCAGCCGCCCGGCGCCCACGTCGTCAGCCGATGAACTCCTTGGCGAACCGCCGGATCGCCTCCGGGTCCGTCGCCTCGTGGAAGCCGACGATCAGCTGCTGGACGCCGGCCTCCTCGTAGGCCGCGATGCGCCGCCTCACGGTATCGGCCGTCCCGTAGAGCAGGTATGACGCGGGGTCGCCCGGATAGAACAGGCTCATCGCCGGCGACAGCGCGGCCTGCGCCTCCTCGTCCGATCCGGCGACGAGGCAGGCGGTCGTCGCGGTGCGCAGGACGGCGTCGTAGTCGCGGCCGGCCGCCGCGCAATGCTCCCGCAGCACGCCGAACTTCCGCGCCGCGTCCGCCGGCGACACCATGACGTTGCAGGCGTCGGCGTACTCCGCCACGAGCTTCAGGGTCATCCGCTCCCCGCCGCCCGCGATCAGCAGCGGTATTGCCGGGCGCTGCGCGCCGCGCGGAAACGTCGTCGGGTGCTCGGTCCACATCGCTCTGATCGTCCGCACGCCGTCACGCAGTTGCCGCAGCCGCGCGGGCGCGTCGCCGAACTCGTACCCGAACGCCTCGTAGTCGGGCTCGTACCACCCGGCCCCCATCCCCAGCGTCAGCCGCCCACCCGACAGCACGTCGACCGTCGACGCGATCTTCGCCTGCAGCGCCGGGTTCCGGTAGCCGTTCGAGCTGACCAGCGGGCCGATCCTGATCCGGTCGGTGTCGCGAGCCAACGCCGCCAGCATCGACCACGATTCCAACACCGGCGCCGTCGACGGCGGGACCGTCTGCAGGTGGTCGGGCAGCCACGCCGCCGCGAAGCCGCACTCCTCCGCCGTCCGCGCCAGCTCGACGACCCGCTCCGCCGCCTCGACCGGATCGGCGAACGCGGCCAGCTCGCCGCCGAAGCCGACCGGCAGGAAGATGCCGAATTCCAAGGACATGCCGATTCCTTCCGTCCGCGCCGCCATGTGGCGGCTGTTGTGCGGACAGACCCGGCAGGGCATCCGGAGGAATCGCGGCCCCGGACACACGAAGGGGCCGGCCTCAGCCGACCCCGTTCGCTCCCTGCGGTTCGGCCTCAGCCGAACTGATGCGGGGCAACACCCAGAATCGAGGAGATCACCACGCCCACCGGCCACAGATCCCTGAGGATCTGGCCGACGACCTCGGTGTGCTCGCGCAGCTCTCGTAGCCTGCCCAGCAACGTTCCTCGTCTGTCGTTGCGGTTCGCTGAGGATTCCTCCTACCTGCTGAGGGCACCGGTGAACCGCTCTAACAGCCCGCCCGGTAGCCCATCTCTGGACTACGCCGGGCGGATTCCCGATGTAGTTAGCCGTCCAGGATGACAGGGAGACAGCTGAGGCGTCAACGGGGTAGCCTTGTATGCGGCTGGGGGAGGTGCTCTAACACCGCTGATCCCGGCTGAGGCCCTGGCGTGTCCTCCACATCGTGGTTCACTGCGCGCCGGGGCTTCTTTGCGCCCTGACCGCCGCGGAATGCGGGCGCGGCCGGACCGGTTGCCGGTAGAGACACACCGGCCCGTGGAAGGGATTCGACCCCGATGAAGGCGATCGTGCACGACCAGTCCGGCGCCGCCGACGTTCTCCGACTCACTGAGCGGCCGGTTCCCGAGCCCGGCCCCGGCGAGGTGCGCATCCGGGTCGTCGTCTCGGGGGTGAACCCGACCGACTGGAAGACGCGCAGCGGCGGCTTCGGCGCGGTGCCCGGGACCGAGGCAGTGCCCAACCACGACGGGTCCGGCGTCATCGACGCTGTCGGCGACGGCGTCGGCGGAATGGCCGTGGGTGATCGGGTGTGGGTGACGCAGGCGGCGTACCAGCGACCGGACAGCGGGACGGCGCAGCAGTACACCGTCGTGCCGGTCGAGCGGGTGTTCGTGCTGCCCGACGGCGCCGGCTTCGACCTCGGCGCGGCGGCCGGCATCCCGGCGGGGACGGCGCACCGGGCGCTGACGGTCGCCGAGGACGGGCCGGCGCGGCTGGGTCCGGGCGCGCTGGACGGCCGCGTCGTTCTGGTCGCCGGCGGTGCGGGCGCCGTCGGCAATGCCGCGATCCAGCTGGCCCGCTGGTCCGGCGCGACGGTCATCGCGACGGTGAGCTCCGACGTCAAGGCCGCGCTGGCCACGTCCGCCGGCGCCCACCACGTCGTGCGCTACGGCGGCGGCGCCGACGTCGCGGCCGCTGTCCGCGCCATCGTCCCCGACGGCGTCGACCTCGTCGTCGAGGTGGCGGCCGGCGCCAACGCCGCGACGAACGCCGGCGTGCTGAAGCCGCGCGGCACGGTCGCGATCTACGCCAACAACGGCGACCAGCCATTCGACCTGGACGTGCGCGCGCACATGGGCCTGAACGCGCGGCTGCAGTTCGTCCTGCTCTACACAGTCGGCTGGGACAAGCTCCGCGCCGCCGGCGACGACATCAACGCGGCCATGGCCGCGGGCGCGCTGCGCATCGGCGAGGACGCCGGCCTGCTCGTGCACCACTTCGCCCTCGAGCAGACCGCCGACGCCCACCGCGCCGTCGAGGACGGCGTCACCGGCAAGGTCCTCATCACCGTCGCCGACGCCTGAGCCGAGAGACGGGAGCGGCTCACCTCCTCGGCAACCGGCACAACGCCCGGTGGAGGCGGATGTCCTGCTGGATCTGGCGAGGCACCGGCAGTCGTCGATGTTCCAGCGCGTCGGCGAAAGCCTCCAGGGCGCGGAGGCACTCCTGGAGCGCGGCGGCCTGTGCGCCGAGGTCGCGCACCTTCTGTGCCGCCTGCCTGCGCCGTTCCGCCCGCGCGGCGACGATGTCCGCGAACAGCGTGTCCAGCGGATGCGGCAGACCGTCGGGCCTTCTCATGGTGGTCCGCTCGCCGAAGCGATGGCAGTCAGGACCTGGCGTCCGTCGAACGTCGGGCCGACGATGAGCCGCAGCACCGCCCGTCGAACCTCGACCGTCTCGACGAACCGCGCGCGGCCGCCCGGCATGGACTCGAAGTGCCCCGCCTCGGACAGCACGACGATGACCGGATCGTCAGGGGCCAGCTGCTCCGCACGCTGCGCCGCGTCCAGCAGCGTCATGCCCGCTCGCGCGGTGTCCGGTGAGTCGAGGGCGTCCGCGGAGAAGGAGAACGCGCCGGCCCATCGCCGCAGGAAGATCGCCAACGCCAGCGAACGGGCGTCGGGTCTGCGCGTCAGCATGGACGACACCGCCGTAGCCGCGACCGAACGTCCCGGTCATCGGGCGGCTGTGCCGCGAAGAGCTGGCGCATGAGCGCGGCCCGTCTCCGGCCTCTTCGGCCGACATCCATGGTGTCGGCGCCGCTGGGGACTGACCTGCCCACGTGTCAACGCCTGAACTTGCAGCGTACACCCGGTCGCGACGGCTTGTGGCGGCCTGATCCGGCCGGCCACGGCGGCACTACTCCAGCAGTTGCCGGATGTCGTCGACGCCGAGACGGTCGCCGAACGCGTTGCCGTCGTCCATGACGCTGGCGGCCAGCTTGGCCTTGCGGTCCTTGAGCGCCATGACCTTCTGCTCGATGGTGTCGGCCGCGATCAGCCGGTACACCATGACGTTGCGGGTCTGGCCGATGCGGTGGGTGCGGTCGACGGCCTGCGCCTCCGTGGCCGGGTTCCACCAGGGGTCGAGGATGAAGCAGTAGTCGGCCTCGGTGAGGTTGAGCCCGAACCCGCCGGCCTTGAGGCTGATCAGGAAGACCGGTGCCGTGCCCTCCTTGAACCGGCCGATCACCTCGTCGCGGCGGCGTGTGGCCCCGTCCAGGTAGCAGTACTCGATGCCGGCCGCCTCGAGCCGCTCGCGCACCAGGCCGAGGAACCCGGTGAACTGGCTGAACACCAGCGCCCGGTGCCCGCCGTCGATGACGTCGCCGAGCTGCTCGATCAGCAGGTCGATCTTGGCGCTGGCCAGCCCGCCGTGCGCGTCGTCGACCAGACCGGCGTGCAGGCTGAGCTGCCGCAACAGGGTGAGCGAGCGCAGGATGGTGAACCGGTTCTTGTCGACGTCGTCGAGCAGGCCGAGGACGCGCTGACGTTCGCGTTGTAGGTACTTGTCGTAGACCTTGCGGTGCTTCGGATGGAGGTCGACCTCGAGCACCTGCTCCTGTTTCTCCGGGAGGTCCGCCGCCACCTGCTCCTTCGTCCGGCGCAGCACCAGCGGTTTGATGCGACGGCGGAACTGGGCCAGCCGCTCGGCGTCGCCCTGCCGCTCGATCGGCTTGCCGTAGTACTCCTCGAACCGGCCCGGATGCGGGAACAGGCCGGGCGCGGCGATGGACAGCTGCGACCACAGCTCCATCAGGTTGTTCTCGACCGGCGTGCCGGTGATGGCGAGCTTGACCGGCGCCGGCAGCCGCCGCGCCGCCTGGTACGTCTTCGACTGGTGGTTCTTCACGTGCTGCGCCTCGTCGAGCACCAGCCCCGACCACGTGACCTGCGCATACGCGTCGGCGTCGAGCCGCAACAGCGTGTACGTGGTGACGACGACGTCGGCGCCGGCCACGACGTCCTCGATCGGCCGGCCGCGACGGCGCAGCGTGTCGGTGACCGGCACGACGATGAGCCCGGGCGCGAAGCGGGCCGCCTCGGTCACCCAGTTCGACACCACACTCGTCGGCGCGACGACGAGGAACGGCGCCAGGTCGGCGTCGGCCTGCTTGGCGTGGCAGAACAGCGCGAGCGTCTGCAGCGTCTTGCCCAGCCCCATGTCGTCGGCCAGGATGCCGCCGAGGCGGTGCTCCCACAGGAACGTCAGCCAGCGGTAGCCGTCGAGCTGGTACGGGCGCAGCTGCGCCCGCAGCGTGGCGGGCGGGACGGCGGTGTCGTCGAGCTCGCCGAGCGCCAGGAGCCCTTGGACCTGACGCTGCCAGCTGTCGGCCTGGTGAGTGACGACGCCCAGTGCGGCCAGCTCGTTCCAGAGCCCGGCCTGGAAACGGCTGATCCTGGTGCCGTCGCCGGCGGCCCCGTCGCCGAGCGCCCGCGCCTCGTCCATCAGCCGGCGCAGCGACTGCAGCTCGGGTTTCTCCAGCGAGAAGTACCCGCCGTCGGACAGCAGCAGGTACGGCTCGTCGCGCGCCAGCGCCGTGAACACGTCGGTGAACGGCACGTCGCGCCCGTCGGCGGTGATGCTGACGCCGAGGTCGAACCAGTCGGTCTCGCCCTGGCTCTCCTCCGCCGAGACGCCGATGACCAGCGAGTCGCCGACCTCCCGATAGTCGGCCGGCTCGCCCGTCACCTCGACCTCGACGTCGTCGAGGTCGCGCAGCCGGGGCAGCGCCTCGGTGCTGAACCGCATGGTGTCGAGGCCGTCGAACCGACGATGCTCGACCGGCGGGCCGCCCAGGTCCAGGAGCTCCGGATCGAGGCCGGCCAGCACCGCCCGTTCCGCCGCATGGTCGCGGAACCCGTCGCCCACACCGTCCGGAACCGGCTCGCCCAACGGCACCCGGCGCGCGGCGTCGCCGACCTGGTACTGCCACTCCCAGTCGAGCTCCAGCCCGTGCCCGTCGCCGTACGTCGCCCGCGCGACCAGGGTCGGGCCGGATATCTCCGGCGGCTCGAAGGACCCGTCCGACGACTCGACCGCCGCCAGCCGCCGCAGCCGCGGCACGTACTCGTCGCGGAACCGGCCGACGTCGGCTGTGGGCACCGTCAGCCGGACGTCGTCGAGGACGAGTTGTCGCAGCTCGCGGCCGGCCGGGCGGTCCAGCTTGGCGAGGCCGAACCGCCAGGCCTGCACGTTCGTGGTGGCGTCGACGTCGGCGCGCGGCGCGTAGACCACGCCGTGCCCGTCGTCGCCGATGAACCGGACCGGCGCGACCTCGTCGTCCTCGCCGTCGACCGTCAGCAGCGGGACCACCCCGAGCACGCCGGCCTCGTCCTCGGTGACGTCGAGGCTCACCCGCGCCGCCCGATACCCGCCGACGTCGCCGCCCTTCTTGCCGCGGACGAACCGGACGCCCAGCCGGGCGGCCTCGTCGAGCAACGCCCACAGTTGACCCGATTCGTAGGCCGTGAGGTCGAGGTGCTTCTCGTCGCGTCCGTACGGGGAATAGGTGGTGTCGCTGCGGCCAGCCTCGTAGAGCAGGAAGAACTGGCGCAGCCAGCGCAGTTGCTCAATCGGCCCGGCGACGAGTTCGGGTCTCAGCCGGAGCCGTGACCAGCTCAGATCGCCGGCGACCCAGCCGCCGCGTCCGGGCCGCACCAGCCTCGCGAGCACCCGCGGCCGCGTCCCCGCGGCGTCGTCCCACCGCCCCGTCGCCCGTGGCCGGCTCGACAACGTCAACTCGACGGCGATGGCCGCCCTCGGATCGCGATTCGGCGCCTGCTCGCCGTGCCCGAGCAGTGAGTCGAGCGACCGCTGCCAGTCGAGTGCCTTGGCCTCCGCCGCCCGCCCGCGCCCCGGCTCGCCGCCGCTCAACGCCGTGATCACCAGCGCGACGACGTGCTTGCAGTCGAACCCGACCGGGCAGTTGCACCGCCCTTCGACGAACGTGTGCTGGCCCGCGCCCGCCTTCTTCAGGACCGCCACCGTCGAGTACGGCGTCCGCGCACTCCCCGCCACCCGCCCCGTCAGCAGCTCCTCGCCCGCGCCCCACTCCACATCCGTGACCGCGCCATGCTGCGCATACATCAGCCCACGCACGAACGTCGACGGGTCTACCACCTTCCTCAGACCCGCCTCGTCGTTCGCCTGGATACCCGGCCACATGCCGACCACGCTAGCCGCCGGGACTGACAAGTCACGGCACCCTGTCGGAGGCACCGCTGGGAATCATGACTCTGGCGTGCCGTCAGGCGCCAGGCGGCTGAAGCCGAGGTACGGGACGAGCTTCGGCGGCATCGTCACCGATCCATCGGCCTGCTGGTGCTGTTCCAGGATGGCGGCCAGCGTCCGGCCGATCGGGAGCCCGGACCCGTTCAGGGTCGCCACAGGCGTGCGCTTGCCGTGGTCATCGCGCATTCGGATGCCGGCGCGGCGAGCCTGGAACGTGCCGCAGTCGGAGCAGGAGGAGATCTCGCGGTACCGCTGTTGGCTGGGCAGCCAGACCTCGATGTCGTAGGTGATCTGCGCCGTGAAGGCCATATCACCGGCGGCGAGCGCGACGACGCGGTAGGCAAGATCGAGTTCCCGGAGGCACGCCTCGGCGTGACCGAGCATCAGCTCGAGCTCCGAGCGTGAGTCCTCCGGCCGGCACACCCGCACGAGCTCGACCTTGGTGAACTGGTGGAGTCGCAGAATGCCACGGGTGTCCTTGCCGTAGGAGCCGGCTTCTGACCGGAAGCACGGGGTCCACGCCGTGTAGGCGAGCGGCAGACCGGCGCCGTCGAGGATCTCGTCGGCATGGAGGTTGACGAGCGGCACTTCGGCGGTGGGGATCATGTAGAGATCGCGGGACGCGGTGCCGGTCTTGAACAGGTCTTCCTCGAACTTGGGCAGCTGCCCGCTGCGGGTCATCGTCTCCTGGCTGACCAGGTACGGCAACGAGTACTCCAGATAGCCGTGCTCGGCGTGAAGGTCGAGGAGGAAGGCGGCCAGCGCGCGTTCCAATCTCGCTCCGGCGCCCACCGCAACCGAGAACCGCGCGCCAGACAGCTTCGCCGCCCGGCGCAGGTCCAGGATGCCCATGGCCTCGCCGAGATCGACGTGGTCCCGCGGCTCGAAAGCCGGCGAGGGCGGTGTGCCGACCCGGCGAACCTCCACGGCGAAGTCCTCGGAGTCGCCATCGGGTGCATCGTCGGACGGCAGGTTGGGAATGTCCAGGAGCAGTTCGTGGAGAGCCGCGTCGAACCGCTGCTGGTCCTCCTCAAGGCGGCGGATCTGCTCCTTGAGCTCGCGGGCGTTCTCCTTCAGCTTGGTGGTGTCCTGCCCGGACCTCGCCGCCGCCTGCACCTGCTGAGCTACCTGCTTGGACTCACTCCGCCGCGCCTCGGCCTCCTGGACGGCGGCGTTTCTGCGCGACAGCAGTTCCTCCAGCCGTGGCAGGTCGA
Source organism: Jiangella sp. DSM 45060 (assembly GCF_900105175.1). NCBI lineage: Bacteria > Bacillati > Actinomycetota > Actinomycetes > Jiangellales > Jiangellaceae > Jiangella > Jiangella sp. DSM 45060. Next base: position 5,668,930 of record NZ_LT629771.1, read on the forward strand.
GCGTGTAGCCGCGGCGAGCGAGACGCTTGACCGCGCCTTCGCCCAACTGCAGCAAGGTGCGTGCGTTGTGCATGTGACCGCTCCCACATGGCTTCGGTGGCCGGACCTGCACAGTATTCGGCTCAGAGCTGCCGCGCCCACTCGATTTCGGCGCCGTCGACTCTGTAGGTGTACGCGTCCGCCGTGACCCGAAGGTGGAACCGATCGATGGCCGGCCGGCCATGCCGTTCCCACCAATCGACGGCCGCTTCGAGCCGCGCCCACATCGGCCGCGGGCCGCCCTCGTAAACGCGTGCGCCTTCGACCACTGCCCATGAACCGTCGGGGTCGAGGAACCATTGCTGGGCGCCCTTCTCGTCCCAGTCCCGGAGAGTTCGCGCGCCAGGGACGAAGAGCTGGCACACCCATCGCAGCGCCCGGTCGTCCAGAAGCGTTGGCTCGAACCGGCTGGCGCGGCCGTCGGTGCTGAGCCTGTGCTCGCGAGCGACGCGCATCAGCGGTCCCAGCTCCGGCCCACGCTCGGCTCGTGACGGCATGAACGACACGTCGCCGTCGATGATCCGGCCCTCGGCCATTCCATCGCCAACCGTGAGTCGGACGTAGCCGTAGGTGTCCAATCCACCGGCCACCGAGACGAGGATCTCGCCGCCGGGAACGACCTGCTCGATCCACGCGGCCGGAACATGCGCCGGCGAGTACGTGGCGACGACGCGATCATACGGCGCGCCACCTCGGTGTCCGTCAGCACCGTCTCCGACTACGAGCGTTGGACGATGGCCGAGGCCGGCCAAGCGCTGACCCGCCCGCTCAGAAAGGACGGCATCGTGCTCGATGGTCGTGACCCGCCCATCGCCCAGCCGCGCGCACAACAGCGCCGTCGAATAGCCGGTTCCGGTGCCGACCTCGAGCACACGCATGCCGCGGTCGACACTCAGGTCTTCCAGCATGCGCACCACGACGCCTGGCTTGGTGGACGAGCTCGTCGGCGTGCCCAGTTGTGGGCCGCTCCGTCCCCATGACGCGTCACCGTGGTCGAGCTGCGTCACCCAGGTGGTATTCTCGTAGACGAGGTCGAGCCACCGATCGACGCCGACGGTGTCAGGCGTGATCGGACGGTACGCGCTGAAGCCATCCGCGTTCGTGCCCTGCTCGTAGAAGCGCGGCACGAACACCTCGCGCGGCACCGCCAGGAACGCCGTCCGCCAGGCGTCGGACCTGATGTCACCTACATCCTGGAGCTGGTCAGCCAGGGCAGCACGTCGCTCGACGCTCCGCTCACCATCGACGGTCACTTCGACGTTCCTCTCTCCAGGAGATCCGCCAGCGCGGCTGCGATGGGCAGACCCGTCTCCGCTTCCAGCCAACCCCACTGACCGTTCGCGTTGATCTCCAGGAATCGCCATTCGCCCGTCGGAGTCACCACGAAGTCGAACGCACCGTAGGCCAGACCGAAGTGGCGCATCAGCTGAACGACGCCATCGCGCACCGCCGGCGGCGCCTCGGTCACGCAGTACGTCAGGCTCGGATAATCGCTTCGCCAGTCGATCCGTGCCGCCTCGGATCCTGCGTGGATCTCGACAGCGAAGAAGCAGTCGCCGACGACGGTCAGCCGCACCTCGTGCGCCTTCTCCACCCAGTCCTGGAAGAGGTGAGCACACAGGCCGATGCTGTCGTCCAGCTCCCCGGCGTCGACAACGGTAGTCGCCGCACCGCGACGCTGTCCGTCGACCAGCACGCCACCGACGAGCGACTTGGTGATCACTGGACCTGGCGCTGTCTTGACGAAATGTCGCGCAGCGTCGGGCTCGTTGGTGATGAGCGTTCGCGGCGGGTCGAGACCGGCCCACTGAGCAACCGCAAGCTGCCATGGCTTGTAGTTCGCCTCGCCTTCTCGTGCTGGGTGATTCACCCAGAGGGCGGGCGACGCCCCGAGCACACCGAGGAGACCGGCACGGGACTGTCCGAGCGCGAACTCTTGGGCACCCGCTGGCAGATCGCCGTCGATCCGGAACTCCTCTGGTCGCCGGTAGTAGACCGACCGCACGCTGTCGAGGGCACCGGCTCTGCATGGCGCACGCACCGTTCCCGACCAGCCCTTGTCCCGAAGCTCGGCCGCCATCACGAGCGTCGTCGGGAAGTCGGCAGTGTTGAAGCGAAAGACCGGGACGCCGCGCTGCGCCAGCTCGCGGACGACCAGGTCGGCGGTTGGATCCTGTTGGCCGCTGAGGACCCATACCGCCGCCTCGTCCGTGGACGTCACCACAGGTCGGTGCCTTCGTCGTCCTGGCTGTCGTTGTTGGTCGCTGAACTTGTGTCGCCCTTCGAGATGCCCTGCCACGGGTTCCCATCGGCCGTCACCAGAACTTGGAGTTCCTCGCTGTACGTCACGCTGGAATCGATGGCGGCCTGAGTTGCCGGACCGGACATGAACCGCATGCCGTACGGGAGTGGGCTGCGCGTCGTCATCGACGGCTCCTTCCTCAGAGGTGTCACGTGACCAAGCTGGACGGCCCATGACGGTCACAGGAGTCGGCGGGCCGCCGGGCGGCAAGGGGTCACCGGCGGCCCGCCTCGAACCTCGTCAGTTCGTGATTCGATCCTGTCGTGGATCCGACGCGGAGTGGGTAGCCACAAGGTGGCCAAACTAGTGGCCAGCGCCGGCCGGACTAGAGGCGGCGACCATCGTGGAGGTAGCGAGGTTGTCCGGACCGCGATGCCTGCAACGCTTCGGCCGCCCGGCGCCACACGTATGGGCGCAGCCTCTCCCCGGCCTGCGCCTCGGTACAGAACTCGAACCCGTCGAGTTCCTCATCGCGTGGCGTCAGCGCGGCTATCCGCTCGTCTCCCAGCTGCCCGCCGTCGAAGATGAAGGCGAGTAGATCGTCCCAGGGGCCGTGCGGCGACACCCAATCGACGCAGAGCAGCGAACCGACCTGCAGCTTCAGTCCGAGCTCTTCGGCCAGTTCCCGTTGGACAGCCTCGTGCGGCGGCTCGTTGGCCTCCGCCATGCCCCCGGGGAGGTCCCAGTCCGGCTTGTACTTCGGGTTGACGAGCAGGATCCGCCCAGCGTGATCGAACAGCAGGACGTCGGCACTCACTCGCTTCCGCGGCTGCTTCGCGTTGCCCTCGGCCAGGTGAGCTCGCCAGGCTTCCGGGTCACGGTCATAGAGAGGAGCCTCGGCCATCATTCCGTCCCCCGAGCGCTCGAGCGTTCGTGGTCGCCACGCCGTAGCCAATCGTAGAGCGACGATCGTTGCGCCAGCTCCGACTCGAAACGAGGCAGGAACGATGTCACGACACTCGAGTCCTGACCTGCCAGGAGCTGCCGCAACTCGCCGAGCTGCTGGATGACGAGGAAGGAGCTGAGTTGTCGCGTCGCATCCAACGCCTGGTCCACAACGGCGCACGCTTCATCCGCTTCGTCCCTGGCGATCAGGGCGCGGGCAAGAGCCAGTTGTGCAAACGCTCGGCTCCGAGTGCGGTCAGCGGCCCTGATCTGCAGAATCCGTTCAGCCTGTGCCCGCGCGGCTCTGGTGTCACCCAACCGCAGGAACGAACGGGCCGCCTCGCTCGCAAGCGAACCCTCGTCGAAGCGACTCACCCACGGCGAGAGCTGCTCCTCCTCATCCGCGCCGAGTGCGTCTTCGGCCTGCCGTAGCAGCTGAGTCGCAGGTGCAGCCTCGCCCATTTCGGCGTGGGCGCGCGCTTGCATCGCGAGCAGTCGCGCAGCCAGCTCAGGCTGCCACGGGCCGGCCGCGACCAGGTCGCGCCCGTCTTGAGCCAGTTGAATCGCCTTCGCAGGCCGGCCCACGTGGCGGGCATGGTGGCTCAGACTGGCCAAGATATGAGCACTCAGCTGTCGGTCGCCGCCCACGTGCGCCAGATCGCGCGCCCGCGCCAGGTGGCGGCGAGCGGCGTCGTCTCGTCCGGCATCGTGAGCCATCCAGCCCGCCATCTCCGTGAGCGCGGCCGCGGCCCTGAACACAGCTCGACCATCATCTCCACCGTCGGCGTCAAAGAGCCGCAGCGCGACCTCGGTCTGGAGATAGCGGATCACGGCCGGATAGAGGTGTCCGCCGCCGACGTTGCGGTCCGCCGCACGGAATGACTGCATGGTCGAGGTGATCGCCTCACTCGGGGCCAGGCCATCCATCGTGGGGACGATGACAGAATCGCCGAGGCCGTGGCTGCGCTGCGGCGGCCCTGGGCGCCCGGCGCTCGCCAGCTCTCTGACCTCGACGTCGAACACGGCAGCGAGGTGCGCCAGCCAGAACCGTGGACTACGCCGCCCGTTCTCCCACCGCGATACGTCGTTCCTGGTGAGCGTCGGCGTGTCAGCGGCTGCATTGAGGAAATCGGCAAGCTGACCTTGCGACCAGCCACGTTCCGTGCGCAGGCCGCGTACGACCCGCCCTACGGCCGCGGCGTCCATCAGACTCACAGCCTATCTGCATGCCTCCCGGCGGCAGTTCGCCTCGCGTCGCCGTGTTAGTCAAATGTCCTGGGTTGTCGGCATGCTTGAGCGGCGTCCAGGCTCGACCAGCGCGGAACGCCTGAGAGCGCCGCCTCAAATACCGCGCAGTTAGGGTTCGAAGCATGCGTGCGTTGTTGGAAGAGATCCTCCTTCTGCAACGGGAGTGGTCGAGCAAGAGCACCCCGGCCATGCAACGGCGGGGCGAGCTCATTCGCCAGGCTGCACCTGACTGGCTCCGGTCCAGGCTCGTCGGGCGGACCAGCCGTGCCCTCGCGGTGAATGGCAGCGACGGTTCGGGCTCCAAGTCCGCGGTCCCGTGGGTTCGGGTCTTCGATCCGACCCGTTCACCGAGAGCGACCAAGGGTTGGTATGTGGTCTATCTCTTTGCGGCAGAGGGTGGGCGCGTCTTCCTCTCCCTCAATCAGGGCACGCGATTGCCGGGTGCCCTAAACCCGCGGCCCGAGCACGAGATCAAGGACCGCGTTGCGTGGGCGCACCGAACACTCAACCAAGCAACGACGATCGATCCGTCCTTCACGTCGCACATCCACCTCGATTCCCGTGGAAGCGATCTTGGACGATCATACGAGCTGGGCAACGTCCTTGCCGTCGAATACTCCCAGGGAGCTGTCCCTAACGAGCCCACGCTGGCGCGCGACCTCGACGTCTTTCTGCACTTGCTCGACACCTTGTACGACGCCGAGGATCGCAAGGGTGCGGTCGAGCGTGTTGAGGATTCTCCTGAGCTGCTAGACGCCGCCCATGCCATAGCTATCGGGACCGGCGCGTTGAGGCAACGGCAGCGCAGCCAGGGTTTTCACCAGTCCGCCGCTGACCGACAGGCCATTGAGATGCGAGCCATGGCGGTAGCCGAGGAACTGTTCAAGAGCCGTGGCTGGGAGTATCGCGACGTCCACACCACTGCATCGTGTGACTTCATCTGTACTGACGAAGATGGCAAGGAGATCTCAGTCGAGGTCAAGGGCACGACGTCGCACGGCGAGGCGATCCTGATCACGCGAGCGGAACTAGAGCTGCATCAGCGAATGCATCCCAGCAACGCGCTTGTTGTTGTGCATTCCATCGAGCTCGACCGTACTGGGAGTCGACCCGTCGCCACCGGAGGCCGGGTGCGATTCGCGCATCCTTGGTCGATCATCGACAGCGCAGTCGTCCCCCTCGCGTACAAGGTCGACCTCATCCAAGCAAGCGAAGGCGTGCTGCTCGATCTCGATGCATTTCGCCACACACACGAATAGATGCCGGCGTGCGGCCTGACTTTCGTTGGTGGAGCTGAGGGGACTCGAACCCCTGACCCCCTCGTTGCGAACGAGGTGCGCTACCAGCTGCGCCACAGCCCCTGGAACCCCCGCGACTTTACCATCCGGACCGGCCGGAGACCCAATCGGCCGGGTCAGTCGCCGACGGCGCGGCGGTGCTGCTCGATGGTCTCCTCGGGAGCGTCGGGCTCGGGCGAGGACGAGGGCGACGCGGCGGCGGGGCGCTCGTCCGGGGCGCGGTGGGGCAGCTGGATGGAGGACGCCGGGTCGAGGCGGCCGGAGGTCCAAGCACCGGGCTGACTGAGGTCGATCTTGCGGGCCTCGGCGCGCGTCGCCTTGGGCTTGGTGAGGTAGGTGGGCAAGGGGACCGGGACGGGGGACCACTCGTCGCCCTCACCGGCCGGCGGAGCGGCGGCGACGACCTCGTCCGGGAGGACGAGGCGACGCTGGGCGCCGTCCTCCGCGGCCTCGTCGGGCGAGGCCCAGACGACAGATGCATCAGTGGTGGCCGAGCGGCGGCGCTCGACGGCGGCACGACGGGCCTCCGAGCGGCGCCGGCGGGCCTGGACGACGGCGGCGCGGCGGGCGAGGAAGAGGAAGACTCCCAACAACACGCCGGGCCCCAGGGGAGCCCAGGCGGGCGCGCGGCCAAGAAGCACAAGGGCCACGGAGGCCACCAGCAGCACCAACAGCGCGCCCAGCATGCGGCGACGACGGCGGGCGGCGAGGGCGAAGGCATCGTCAGACGGAGAGGGCGGAGAAGGCGCCGCAAACCGCGACGCCGGCTCAGCGCCGGCCCGAACCGGCGCAGCAGCCGGGGCGGACGGCGGGGGCAGTTTCACAGCACCGTGAGGCGCCTGCGGCGGACCGGCCTTGCGCGACAACACCCGGACCCCACGCTCGACGTCGACCTCGCGGGCGCGCTCGACCTCTTCGTTGCGGCGAACCCAGCGGGGCACGAGGAAGGCGGCCCACGCTGCGACGATCGCCGCATAGATGAGACCGCTGTACCCCATGCCACAAAACGCTACGGTGCAAGGCAACGCACTCGTTGGACCTGCGCCGGTGTGTCGCGCGCAACGCACGTGACGGGTGTGACGAGAGGGGCGTCAGGTCATCCTGATCGCTTGTGCCCGGATCTCGATCTGCACCTTCTGCGACACCAGCCAGCCACCGGCCTCGAGCGCGACGTTCCAGGTCATGCCGTACGCCTCGCGGTCGATCTCGCCGGTGGCGGACAGCGCGAGCCGCTCGCCACCCCAGGGATCACCCTTGACGCCGTCGAGAGAGACATCCAGCTCGATCGGGCGCGTCACGCCCTTGATGGTCAGGTCGCCGACGCAGACGAACTTGCCGGCGCCGCCGCGGCGGCGGCGCTGCATCTGGCCGTTGACGACCGTCCACTTGGGCCCGGACGAGCCGCCGTGCACCTGCCGCGAGATGAAGCTCATCTTCGGGAACGTCTCGACGTCCAGGAAGTCGGCGCTGCGCAGGTGCGCGTCACGCTCGGCGGCACCTGTCGTGATGGACGTGGTGTCGATGACGGCGTTCGCGGACGAGTCGAGCGGGTCCTCGGCGACGTGCACCGTGCCCTCGACGTTCTCGAACCGGCCGCGCACCTGCGTCACCATCAGGTGCCGGGCGACGAAGCCGGCGGTGGTGTGCGCAGGATCGATCTGGAAGACGCCCGGCGTCGGGAGCATCGCCCCGTTCCACAGCCGCACGCCAGCAGAGTCGTTCATGCAATCCCCCGATAGCATCGATTCGACATCGCCTCATTGCGTTACGCGGCAATAATCGCACAATCAAACAGCAACGGATGGTGACGAACCGGGCCGAAACGGTCGCCCAGCGTCATCGCCGCAGCTCAGCCGGGAGTGAGGGGAACAGCTCAGGGCGCAAGACGCGACGAACGCCACCGTCGCAGCAGCCCCTCGGGGACGTCCTCGGAGGTCAGCGCGAACGAACGGTGGTCGCGCCACTCGCCGTCGATGTGCAGCAGCTTCGGCCGCAGCCCCTCTTCGCGGAAGCCCAGCTTCTCGACGACCCGCAGCGACGCGCGGTTCTCGGGCCGGATGTTCACCTCGAGCCGGTGCAGCCCGCACACGAAGAAGCAGTAGTCGACGGCCATGGCGACGGCGGTGGGCATGATGCCGCGGCCAGCGAGGTCGACGTCGAGCCAGTAGCCGACGGTGCCCATGCGGGCCGAGCCCCAGATGATGTTCGAGACGTTGAGCTGCCCGGCCAGCCGCCCGTTGTACGTGACGGCCCACGGCAGCGACTCGTCGGCGCGTCCCTGCGCGGCGTGCAGGCGCACCATCTGCCGGAAGCTCATGGTGTACGGGTCGGCCGGCGGCGGGGGCGTCGCCTCCCACGGCCGCAGCCACGACTCGCTGCGTTGCCGCACCTCCGACCACACGCGCAGGTCGCGGGCGTGCAGCGGCCGCAGCCCGACGGGGCCCTCGTGCAGCTCGACCGGCCAGCCCAGCCGCGTCGACCGCGCTCTCACGACGCACCGCCCGGACGGTCGTGGTCGCCGCCTCGGAGCTGGTCGACGGCGTGCGGGAGGACCGGCGTGAGGACGGCGAGACCGTCGCGCACGCCGCCGGGCGAGCCCGGGAGATTGACGATCAGCGTGCGCCCGGACCGTCCGGCGACGCCGCGAGAGAGCGCGGCGGTGGGCACCCCGGCGGCGACGCCGTAGGCACGGATCGCCTCGGCCAGGCCCGGGACCTCGGCGTCGAGGACCTGACGGGTCTGCTCGGGCGTGTGGTCGGTCGGGCTGAGCCCAGTGCCGCCTGTGGTGACGACGACGTCGTAGCCCTCGGCGACGGCGGAGCGCAGCGCGGCCCCGACGTCGTCGCCGTCGGGCACGACGACCGGCTCGGACACCTCGAACCCCGCGTCGCTCAGGCCGGCGACGATCAGCGGTCCCCCGCGGTCCTCGTACACCCCTGTGGCCGCGCGCGTGGACACCGTCACGACCAGGGCTCTCATGCTCGCCGCCAGGTCCCGGACTTGCCGCCGGTCTTCTCCTCGATGCGGACGTCGGTGATGACGGCGCCCTTGTCGATGGACTTCACCATGTCGACGACGGTGAGCGCGGCGGTCGCGACGGCGGTCAGCGCCTCCATCTCGACGCCGGTGCGGTCGGCGGTGCGCACGACGGCGACGACGCGCACGGAGTCGTCCAGAACGTCCAGCGACACGTCCACGCCGTGCAGCGCCAGCGGGTGACACAGCGGGACGAGGTCGGGCGTCTTCTTCGCACCCATGATGCCGGCCAGCCGCGCGACGGCGAGCGCGTCGCCCTTGGGCACGTCGCCGGCCCGTAACGCCGCGACCACGGCCGGCGCGACCAGCACGCGGCCCGACGCCGTCGCCGTCCGGACCGTCACGTCCTTCGCCGACACGTCCACCATGCGTGCCGCACCCTCGGAGTCGAGGTGCGTGAAGCCGGAACCGCTCACTCTCGTCGCCGTTCCAGCAGGACGGTGTCGACGACCTGGCCGGCCGCGACCTCGGTGATGTGCTCGGGCACGACGATCAGCGCGTTGGCGTAGGCGAGGTCGCCGATGAGGTGCGACTGCTGGGCGCCGATGGGCCGCACCTGGTACGAGCCGTCCTGCGCGGTCTGCACGCGGGCTCGGGCGAACTGCCGCCGGCCCTCGGGCGAGCGCAGCCGCTCTTGCAGGACGGCCTTAGCGCTGGGACGGTGCAGCCGCGGCGAGCCGAGCATCTTGCGGATGGCCGGGCGCACGAACACCTCGAACGAGACGAACGCGCTGACGGGGTTGCCGGGGAGCGCGAAGATCGGCGTGTGGTCGTCGCCGATGGTGCCGAAGCCCTGCGGCTTGCCCGGCTGCATGGCGACGGAGTCGAACTTCACGGTGCCGAGGCCGGAGAGCACCTCTTTGACGATGTCGTAGGCGCCGGCGCTGACCCCGCCCGTCGTGATGACCATGTCGGCGCGGATCAGCTGGTCCTCGATGAGGCCGAGCAGGCGGTCCTTGTCGTCGGGGACCGGCGGGACGCGGTAGGCGACGGCGCCGGCCTCGCGCGCGGCGGCCGTCAGGGTGAACGAGTTGGACTCGGAGATCTGCCCGGCGCTCAGCGGGTACCCGGGCTCGACCAGTTCGCTGCCGGTGGAGACGACGACGACGCGCGGGCGCGGCCGCACGACGACGCGGTCGCGCCCGACGGCGGCGAGCAGGCCGATCTGCGCGGCGCCGAGGTACGTCCCGGCGCCCAGCACGACGTCGCCCTCCTGGACGTCGCCGCCGGCCCGCCGGATGTGCGCGCCCGGCTTGGCCGGAGTATTGATGCGGACCCGCACGGTGCCGGCGTCGGTGTCTTCGACCGGCACGATGGCGTCGGCCCCGGACGGCATCGGCGCGCCGGTCATGATGCGCGCGGCCAGTCCCGGCCCGATGGCGTTGACCCGGGCGTCGCCGGCCGGGATGTCGGCGACGACGGGCAGCTCGACCGGCTCGTCGGCGGACGCCCCGGCGACGTCGTCGGCCACCACGGCATAGCCGTCCATGGCGGTGTTGTCGAACTGCGGCAGAGACCACGGCGCGATGACGTCCTCGGTGAGGACGCAACCGTGAGCGTCGAGCAGCTGGAAGTCCAGCTCGCTCAGCGGCCGGACCGCCGCGAGGATGTCCGAGAGATGGTCGGCGACGCGCTTCACTCAGTCATCCTCAACCTCGGGGGGAAGCTGCGCAACGAACTCGCGCAGGAAGGCGCGGAAGTCGACGCCGAGGTCGCTGCGCTCGCTGGCCAGGCTGACGATGGTGCGCAGGTAGTCGAGACGGTCGCCGGTGTCGTAGCGGCGGCCGCGGAACACCACCGCGTGGACGCCGCCGCCCTGGTCAGCGGGCATGCCGGCGAGCGTCTTGAGCGCGTCGGTCAGCTGGATCTCGCCGCCCCGGCCGGGCTCGGTCTGGCGCAACACGTCGAAGACGGCCGGATTCAGCACGTACCGGCCGATGACGGCGAGGTTGCTCGGCGCGGTGCCGGGCTCGGGCTTCTCGACGAGGTCGGTGACGCGCATGACGTCGTCCTCGGCCGGCTCGACGGACGCGCAGCCGTACATGTGGGCCAGTTCGGGCGGGACCTCGATGAGCGCGATGACGCTGCCGCCGTGGCGCTTCTGGACGTCGAGCATGTGCGGCAGCAGGGGGTCGCGGGGGTCGATGAGGTCGTCGCCGAGCATGACGGCGAACGGCTCGTCGCCGACGTGCAGCGCGCCACAGAGGACGGCGTGGCCGAGACCGCGCGGGTCGCCCTGGCGGACGTAGTGGATGTCGCCCAGGACCTGCGACTTCATGACGCGTCGCAGCCGCTCTTGATCGCCCTTCTGTTCCAGGGCGCGCTCCAGCTCCCACGCGCGGTCGAAGTGGTTCTCGATGGCGTCCTTGTTGCGCCCGGTGACCAGCAGCACGTCGGACAGCCCCGCCGCGACCGCCTCCTCGACGACGTACTGGATGGCCGGCTTGTCGACGACCGGCAGCATCTCCTTCGGCGTCGCCTTGGTGGCCGGCAGGAACCTCGTGCCGAGGCCCGCGACCGGGATGACCACCTTCGTCACCGCGCCGTGCTGTCCCGTGTGCGCTGCAGTCATGGGCGTCACCCTACAAACACCGGCGGACAGTCAGAAGGGTGACGTGCGATCGGCCGTACGGTGAAGGGGTGACGACGACGGTGCGCGAGGCCAAGGAGGCGCTGCGCGAGCGCATCCTGACCCGGCGCCGCGAGCTCGACGCCACGGCTCTGGCATCGGCCGCGGCCCGTCTGAGCGACGTCGTCCGAGGGCTGCCCGAGGTGGCCGCCGCCTCGACCGTCGCCCTGTACGTGTCGGTGGGCCGCGAGCCCGGCACCGGGCCGCTGATCGAGTCACTCAGCGACGACGGCGTCGACGTGCTGCTGCCGGTGCTGCTGCCCGGCGGCGACCTCGACTGGGCGCGCTACACCGGGCCGCAGGGTCTGACGCCGGCGGCGCGGGGGCTGCTCGAGCCGGACGGCGAGCGGCTCGGCCCGGACGCGGTGACGGCGGCGGCCGTGCTGCTGGTCCCCGGCCTGGCCGTCGACCGGCGCGGGCACCGGCTGGGGCGGGGCGGCGGGTCGTACGACCGCGTGCTGGCCCGGCTGCTCGCGTCGTCGCCGCCGGCGTTCACCTGCGTGCTGCTGCACGACGGCGAGGTGCTGGACATGCCGGTCCCCCGCGAACCCCACGACGTCCCCGTCGACGCCGCTGCCACGCCGGGCGGGGTGCACCGGCTGCGTTGAGGGCCAAGTCCCGAGAGGGCGACGTCCGTCGGCCTGAGCCGCGTCCGCCCAGCGTGAGCCCTGCCCGTCGACCCGAGCCCCGTCCGCCCAGCGCGGGCCCCCGTCGACCCGAGCCCCGTCCGCCCAGCGCGAGCCGCGTTCGGCCGACGTTGTCGGTGCCCGCCCCTAGGGTGGGCCCCACCCGGGCCAGGGAGGGGTCCACCTACCACGTGAATTCACGCCGTTCACGTGACGGTCGGCCGAGTCCGTCAGGGTGGGCCGCGTAGGCCGGCTCGAGCCCGTCCGCCCAGCGCGAGCCCTGCCCGTCAAGCCGAGCCCCCGTCAAGCCGAGCCCCGCCGGCCCGAGCCCCGTCTGCCCAGCGCGAGCCCCGCCCGCCGGCCCGAGCCCGTCCGCCCAGCGCGAGCCGCGTTCGGCCGACGTTGTCGGTGCCCGCCCCTAGGGTGGGCCCCACCCGGGCCAGGGAGGGGTCCACCTACCACGTGAATTCACGCGGTCCACGGCACGGGCGGCAGTCGCGGCTACGGCGACGCGGACGGCTCGGGGGGCCGGAACGTGAACGTGTGCTCCCCGGCGTCACGGACGGAGTCCTCGTCCCAGCGCATCGGCAACGTCTCGCCGTCGCGCCAGAGGTCCGTCTGGTCGCCGTAGTGGTCGTGGAACGGGTGGCCGCTGACGCCGGTGAGGTCGATCCAGCGGGACGCGTCGAGGTCGTCGAGGTCGACGATCATGCGCATGGACGGCGACCACACGGTCTCGTAGCCCTCGGCCGCGTCCCACGCGTTGGCCAGCACGATCGAGCCGCCGCCACCCACCTCGACCGGCCCGCGGTTGAACATCCACTCGACCAGCCCGATGTCGGACGTGCCGAACGTCGGCTCGGTCAGCTCCAGCCCGTGCAGCCGGCCCCACTCCCACTTGGACGCGTCCTTGCCCTGCTCGCGGGTCATCTCGTCGCGCGCGTCGCGGGCCGCCTCGACCAGGATGATGTCGCGCGTCTCGGTGACGTTCTCGCTGCTGACGTCGTCCCAGAACGGGTCGCTGGGGACCTGCAGCAGGTTGCGCACGACCTCGAACCAGCGGCCGCCGCCGTCGGGCCACTCGTCCTCGGGCAGCTCGTCGTGGAAGGTCAGCTCGAGCAGGTTGCGCCAGACGGCGTTGAAGTAGGCGGCCGCCGCGGAGTCGGCCGTCATCGACTTGTCCCAGTCGCGCAGCAGCCGCAGGCCGTCGCCGTAGTAGCCCTCGGGCGCGTCGAGCTCCAGCAGGTACGGCACCAGGATGTCGGCGGCGTCGCTGTAGGAGTCCAGCTGGATCGCCGCCATGTCCTCGACGCCGAGCGGCTCGCCGCTGCCAACCCGTTCGTCCAGCAGCTCGTTGATGCGCCCGGCCCGGTGCCCGGGGTCGAAGTCGCCGGTGAGCAGGAACGGGTAGCGGTCGCTGGTGACCGGCTGGTTCGCCGTGACGACGTACCCCTGCGCCGGGTTGAGCACGCTGGGCAGGCTGGCGAACGGGATGTAGCCGGCCCATTCGTAGGTGCCGGTCCAGCCGGGCACCGGGTAGCGGCCGTCGTAGCTGGTGCGGACGGGGATGCGGCCGGGCGCCTGGTAGCCGATGTTGCCGTCGGTGTCGGCGTAGACGAGGTTCTGCGACGGGACGTCGAACAGCACCGCCGCCGACCGGAACGATTCCCAGTCGGTGGCCCGGTTCAGCGCGAAGATCGCGTCGGCCGTGCGGCCCGGGTCGAGCGCCGTCCAGCGCAGCGCGACCTCGTACCCGTCGTCCGGCGGTGGCTCATCCTCGACCCGCGCCTCGGCGCCGACGTCCTCGATGTCGTCGTCGCGTTCGGAGACGAGCGGGCCGTGCCGGGTGCGGCGGACGGTGATGGTGACGTCGTCGCCGCCGGCCACCCGGATGGTCTCTTCGCGGACCTCCAGCGGCACCCAGTCGTCGCCGACGAGGTAGGAGTTGCCGCGGACCTGCTCGAGGTAGAGGTCGGTGACGTCCGGGCTGAGGTTGGTGAACCCCCAGGCGACGTCCTGGTTGTGGCCGATGATCACGCCTGGCAGGCCGGCGAACGAGTAGCCGACGACGTCGAACGGGCAGGCCGGGCCGACGTCGCGGCAGTGCAGGCCGACCTGGTACCAGATCGACGGCATCGACGGCGCCAGGTGCGGGTCGTTGGCCAGCAGCGGCGCGCCGGACTCGGTGTGGTCGCCGGCGACCACCCACGAGTTCGAGCCGACGCCGTCACCGTCGCCGAACGTGACCGGCGCGGCGTCGAGGCCGTCGGCGGCCCGCTGGATGGCGTCGGCCGCGGCGGGCGCCAGCGGCACCGGTGTGCCGTCGGGCCCGGTCAGCGTGTCGGGCAGCCGCGGTGAGACGTACTCGTCCGGGACGATCGGCGGCGTGAGCCCGCTCGGCGACTCGGGCCAGAGCTGCTCGACGCGGTCGGCGGGCAGGCCGCTGCCCGCGAGCAGCGACCGGCTCAACTCGTCCTGCACGTTGCCGCGCAGGTCCCACGCCATCGCCTTGAGCCAGCTCAGGGAATCGACCGGGGTCCAGCGGCTGGGCGCGTCGTCGCCGCCGGTCAGGCCGAGCAGCGTGTAGGCGAGGCCGCGCTCGCCGCCGTCGGTGTGGTCGAGCCAGGCGTTGACGCCGTCGGCGTACGCGTCGAAGTAGCGCCGGCTCTCGGGGCTGATCAGCGGCAACTCCGCGCGGGCGACGTCGGTCCAGCCGAGCGTCCGGACGAACGCGTCGGTCTCGACCTGGTCCTCGCCGAACAGCTCCGACAGCCGGCCGGACGTGACGTGCCGGCGGAAGTCCATCTGCCAGAAGCGGTCCTGCGCGTGCACGTACGCCTGCGCCCGGAACAGGTCCTCGGCGGTGTCGGCGTAGATGTGCGGGATGCCG